>UQIH01000017.1 GCA_900541145.1 uncultured Collinsella sp.
TGCAGCAGGGGCTCTCAATGTTTTTATGTCCTGCTCATATCGTCTGTGCCGGCAGGTGGGGACGCTCCTTGCTAGAAGATCTGACGCAGGTCTCCGCGGTTGAGGGCTTCGTCGAAGAGGTGCTTGAACACCATGCTGCCGTGAAGGCCATCGTGCTCAAACTCGTTCGTCACCCAGGCATGTGAGTTGGCAATGCGGCTTAGCGTGTCGAGCTGCAGGCCCGAATCGACGTACATGTCGTCGAAGTACACCGCAGCCTGGATTGGTACTTCGTTGCAGGCCAGGCGTTGCGGATCGTAGATCTTGTCCCAGCTTGTGTCTTCCATCAGCAGGTCCATGGCGGGCTTGAAGGGCTTGAGCTCGGGCATCTGCTCGAACATCCACGGGAACATGGCCTCGCCGGTAAACATGAGCGGGCGTGCGAGCGTGTCGAACTCGGCGCGGTGTGCCTTCTCTTCAGCCGCGGCCCAGCCAATGGGCATAGTGTCGCCGTCGGCGTATATGAACTCCTGCAGCGTCCAGTACAGCGGATTCGTGCGCGTGTTGGTGCGCTCGAAGGCGCGCATCAAAAAGCTATCGGATACCGAGGAGCCGCAGGTCAGCGTGCCGTCGCCGTCAACAAAAGCGTGATCGATAATCCAATGCATGCGCTCAAAGCTCGGCTTCATGCCAAAGTCGCTGCCCATGAGCTGTAGACGCTCGACCGTCATCGGCGAGCCGTCGGGCAGCACGGGCTTCTGGGCCTCGAGCGTATCGGCCAGGGCCGCCACGCGTTCGACGTCGGCGGGGTAGCGGTCGTAATACTGCTGAGTTTTAGCTGCCATGCGCGGGAAGGTGTGCGCGTAGACCTCGCTGGCGCTCGCTGGCACGTGTGGAATGCCGCCGCAGGTAAAGCTTGCCGCCACGCCTTCGGGGAAGAGCGACAGATAGCTCAACGTCAAAAAGCCGCCGTAGCTCTGGCCGAGCGTGACCCAGGGCTTGCCGCCAAAGCCCACCAGACGCAGGTACTCAAAATCGCGCACGATGGAGCTGGCGAGGTGGCGCTTGAGGAAGTCGGCCTGCGAGCGTGCTGTATCGGCGCCGGCGGCCGTTGCGCGATCACCCAGTGCCTTGATCGTGCGTCCGTCCACGCAGCTACTGCGTCCGGTGCCGCGCTGGTCGGGAAGGACCACGCGGAAGTGCTTGACGGCCTCCTCGATCCAGCCGTCGCTTGTGGGCGACAGCGGACGCGGGCTCTCGCCGCCGGGGCCGCCCTGCAAAAACAGGAGCAGCGGCAGATCGTCGTTGATGCGGTCGGGTGCGCAAACCACGCGGTAGAAGAGCTTGATGCTCTCGGGCGCGCCGGCGATGGGTGCCGGCATAGCGCCGCGGCGCATGGTGCTGCCGACGGCCAGGAGCATCGGCTCCAGGCCGCGCCAGTCAAGGGGGACGTCGATGCTGTGGTCCTCGACGTAAAGGCCGGGGACGTGGTACGAAGTGATGAGGGCCATGTGAGTCTTCCGTTCGTTGCGGTGTTTCGGGTTGACCAATTCTACCGCCGCGGGCGAGGCCATGCGCAAATCGGCTACCATGGTTGCAAACTTCTAGGAGAAAGGGCCGCCTATGTCGGTCGATATAGCCACGTATGTCCACGATCTTGCCGTTGCCGCCAAGGCAGCGTCGGCCTCGCTTGCCACGGCGAGCGATGAGCAGCGCCAGGAGGCCGTGCGCGCCATGGCCGCAGCACTGCGCAACGGTGTCGACTCCATCGTCGCCGCCAACGAGCTCGATATGTCTGCTGCGCGCGATGCGGGTACCTCGGCCGGACTGCTCGATCGCCTGCTGCTGACCCCCGAGCGCGTCGAGGGCATGGCCGCCGGCCTGGAAAAGCTCGCCGAGCTGCCCGATCCCGTGGGCCGCGTGCTCGACCACCGCGTGCTTGCAAGCGGCGTGGACCTGACCCGTGTGAGTGTGCCGCTGGGCCTGGTCGCTATGGTCTACGAGGCGCGTCCCAACGTGACGGCCGACGCCGCAGGCATCTGCATCCGTACCGGCAACGCCTGCATTCTGCGCGGCGGCTCGCTGGCCTATCACTCGTGTGCCATGATCGCCGAGCTGCTGGCCGATGCGCTCGAGCCCAAGGGCTTCCCGCGCGAGGCCGTGTCGATGATTGAGTCCACCGACCGCGAGGCCACTGGCGAGCTCATGAAGCTCCGCGGTATCGTCGACGTGCTCATTCCGCGCGGAGGTGCAGGCCTGATCCAGCGCTGCGTGCGCGAGTCGCTTGTGCCGGTGATCGAGACGGGCACGGGCAACTGCCACATCTACGTGCATGAATCCGCCGACTTTGATAAGGCGCTCAACATTATCGTTAATGCCAAGACCCAGCGCGTAGGCGTGTGCAATGCCGCCGAGTCGCTGCTGGTCGACCGTGCCGTGGCAGATTCGTTTTTGCCCGCGGTCGTGACCGTGCTGCATGACCACGGCGTGCTCATTCACGGCGACGAGGCAACCTGCGCCGCATGCGCCGATGCCGGGCTTGCCGAGGGTGATGACTACGTTGCCGCGACTGAGGAGGACTGGGGTCGCGAGTATCTGGCGCTCGAGATGAGCGTGAAGCTCGTGGCGAGCGAGGACGAGGCCATCGCACACATCAACCGCTACGGCACGATGCACTCCGAGGCCATCGTTGCCGAGGACACGGATGCTTGCGAGCGCTTCCTCGATGCGGTCGATGCCTCGGCCGTGTACGCCAACGCCAGCACGCGCTTCACCGACGGCGGCGAGTTTGGCCTGGGCGCCGAGATCGGCATCTCGACCCAAAAACTCCACGCCCGTGGCCCCTTTGCCGCCGAGGCCCTCACCACCTACAAATACAAGCTCCGCGGCACCGGCCAGGTCCGCCCCTAACGCCCGTGCAAACAAAAACCACCACAAAGGTGCCTGTCCCCTTTGTGGTGGTTTTAGGTGGCGTTGACGGTTAGGCCTGGAAGGTATCTCGGTCGGGGGCGAAGGACTGCATGGCCGCGATGGTGCGGTCAAAGAGCTCGGGGAGCTCCCAGCCCAACATCTCGGCGCCCTGCGAAATCACGTCGCGCGAGCAGCCGGCGGCAAAGCGTTTGTCCTTGAACTTCTTCTTGAGCGACTTGGTCGTAAAGTCCATAACGCTCTTGCTCGGGCGCATGATGACGGCAGCGCCGATCAGGCCGGTGAGCTCATCGCAGGCAAACAGGATCTTTTCCATCTGCAGCTCGGGCTTGGGTAGTGAGGTGTTGAAGTCCGACGTGTGCGTCTGGATGGCGCGAATGAGCTCGGGAGACGCACCTTCGCCCTCAAGAATCTCGGCAGCATAGATGGTGTGGTTAATGGGGTCGTCCTCATGCTCCTCCCAATCCAGGTCGTGCAGCAGACCGACGATGCCCCAAAACTCCTCGTTCTCGGGGTCGAACTCGCGCGCAAAGTAGCGCATAGTGCCCTCGACCGTCTCGCCATGGGTGATATGGAACGGGTCCTTGTTGTGCTCATTGAGCAGTTCGAACGCGCGGTCGCGGGTGATTCCGGCGGTAAGCGGCTCTGCCATAAGAGACTCCTTGTGCTCGTGGGTATCGATAAGAATGAATACTACTAGAACAAGAAAACCACCACAAAGGTGCCTGTTCCCTTTGTGGTGGTTTTTGGCGCGGATGGGTTAGTTGAGGGCGGCTTGGGCTAGGCGGGCTTCGGCGGCCTCCTCGGTGACGCCAAGGGCCACGGCGAACTCCTCGATGGAGCGGCGTTTGGCCTCCTTGAGTACGCGCATGTAGTAGGAGCTGGGTTTTTTATCAGCTTCCTCGGCCTGGCGAATGCGGTGCATCATGGTCTTTGCCACGCGGACCGTCTCGGGCGCGCCCAGCTTGAGCTGCTGCTTAAAGTGTGTCTCCTCAAGCGAGCTGTTGCGCTCGGTAAAGGTGTCGCACTCCAGCTCGTCATAGTGGCTCAGCAGGTGCTCGGCATCTTGCTGAGAGATGGCGGCGTGCAGACGGTCGGCCTGCGCCACGGGGTACATGAGGATCGTCTGCGCATGTCCCTGCTTGGTCTCGAGCAGCAGCATGGGCTGCGGTGTGTCGTCCCTAAAACCGACGACGGTGCAGACTCCCTGGCCCGGATGAATGACGTGTTGACCGATTGAGAACATGCTACCTCCAACTTATACGAATTTACGTATGTCTAGAATAACACGCTGACGTGCGCAAACCCGTACTTTATGCAGGAAAAGCACACAACTCTGATAGGTAAGAGTATTCGATAACAGACGCAGCTCATTCACACCTTTATGCATTTTCAACGCCTGCATAATCTGCAGGCAGACCGGCATCTTTGAGTGACTCCATACAAGCTGTAGTCATTTTTGTGCATATGCAATATCTATTAGCTTTACCCTGCGATAGTAGCTACCGCTTGTGATAGAGTGCTACAAACTCTGGCTTTTGCCCTACGAGTGACCAAGAGCTCGGGGGCTTTAACACAAGGAGGATCTATGCCCGAGAAGATTGAAGAGCTAGTACGCGCTGCGCTTGCTGCGGCCCAGGAGGCCGGCGACCTTTCCGCATTTGAACTTGACGATTGCGCTATCGAGCGACCGGCTGACACTTCTCATGGCGAGTGGACCTCTACCATGGCCCTGAAGTCCGCCAAGCTGGCCCACTGCGCCCCGCGCAAGATCGCCGAGGCCATCGTTGCCCATATGCCCGAGGACCCCGCGATCGAGAAGGTCGAGATCGCAGGCCCCGGCTTCATCAACTTTTACCTCTCCGTTGCCGTCAAGAATGCCATCTTTGGCGAGGCTCGCGAGAAGGGTATGGACTTCGCTAAGTCCAACGTCGGTGGTGGCCTGAAGACCCAGGTCGAGTTCGTTTCCGCTAACCCCGTCGGCCCCATGCACATCGGCCACGGCCGCTGGGCCGCGCTGGGCGACTCGCTCTGCCGTGTTATGGACCACGCCGGTTACGACATCCAGCGTGAGTTTTACATCAACGACCACGGCTCTCAGATGAACACCTTCGGCAACTCCATCAGCACGCGCTATATGCAGCTTGCCGACATCATCGCCAAGCAGGGCGTGGATATCGACGAGGCTCACAAGCTGCTGATCGCCGACCGCGACGCCTTTGTTGCCGACGAGAACGACGAGCACCCCGAGACCCATCCGTATCAGGACAACTTTGCCGAGACTCTGGGCAAGGACTCCTACGGCGGCGACTACATCATCGACGAGGCTGCCGAGTTCTGGCGCACCGACGGCGACAAGTGGGTCAACGCCGATCCGCAGGAGCGCATGGAGAGCTTCCGCGAGCGCGGCTATGTGAAGATGGTCGACAACATGCGCGACCTCTGCCACGCCGTCAATTGCGACTTCGATCGTTGGTACTCCGAGCGTTCGCTGTACGTGAAGGACACCGAGGGTGAGACCGCCGGCACCTCCGCCGTCGACCGCGCTTTTGAGAAGCTCGACAAGATGGGCTATCTCTACACCAAGGACGGCGCCCTGTGGTTCCGCTCCACCGACCTGGGCGATGACAAGGACCGCGTTCTGATCAAGTCCGATGGCGAGTACACCTACTTCGCCTCCGACGTTGCCTATCACTGGGATAAGTTCCAGCGCGTCGACCACGTCATCGACATCTGGGGCGCCGACCACCACGGCTACATCGAGCGCGTCCGCTGCGTCTGCGATGCCTTGGGTTACCCCGGCAAGTTTGAGGTTCTGCTGGGCCAGCTCGTCAACCTGCTGCGCAACGGCAAGCCCGTCCGTATGTCCAAGCGTAAGGGCACCATGGTGACCCTGCAGGAGCTCGTCGACGAGGTCGGCTCCGACGCTGCCCGTTACACCCTCATCTCCAAGAGCTCCAACCAGATGGTCGACTTCGATATTGAGGCCGTCAAGAAGCGCGACAACTCCAACCCGGTGTACTACGTGCAGTACGCTCACGCCCGCGTGTGCTCCATTCTGCGCCGTGCCGCTGACGTTACGCCCGAGCAGGCTGACGAGATGGGCATGAAGGCCGTCGCCGCCAAGGCCATCGGTGAGAACGTCGATTACTCGCTGCTGACCGACCCGACCGAGCTCGCCCTTTCGCGCAAGCTCAACGAGCTCACCGACCTCATCGCCAGCTGCGCTCGCGACCGCGCCCCGTTCCGTCTGACGCACTTTGCTGAGGAACTCGCCGGCGACTTCCACAGCTTCTACGCTGCCTGCCAGGTTCTGCCGAGCGAGGGCCGTCCCGTCGACCCCGAGCTTTCGCGTGCCCGTCTGGCCGCTTGCGACGCCGTCCGCGTGACGCTCGCCCTGGTGCTCACCCTTGTTGGCGTTTCCGCTCCCGAGCAGATGTAAGCTGCGGGTCATTTAACCGTGTAGGTTCGGCTTTGCTGAGCCCTATAAGCCCGATCTCCATGCGGAGGTCGGGCTTTTTGCAAACGCCGACGTATTGACGAATTTGGAACTGCTGGAAATACGAAACTATGCCGGTTTACTACGATGAATATGAGAAATTCCAACCACGCCAGCTTTTCGCAAAAAAGTGCAGGGCATCTACCTGCGGTTTTAGTTCAACAAGTTTCGGAGTGGTCGCGGTTGAGCGATTCATCGTAGTAAACCGCCATAGTTTTGGCGGAGGCAGTCAGATTTGTGGGTGTTAAACCAAAGAGTGCCCCTTTTGACTAGTCGTTTAAGAGCGTTCCCAATGACTAAGTTGCAGGTGGCGGCGGTTGTGTTACACTAACGCTGCGTATATGATGCAATCATCTCGATACAGATCAATGATGTCCGTCGTTTTGAACGGAACTAGACTGTTTAGCCGCCCTGAAGGTTTATGCAGGGAGCATGTGATCACAGGGCTTGAAAAGAAAGTTGAGCAAACACTGTGTCTGATCAACAGCAAGAAAACGAAATAACGACGACGCAAGCCGCTCCCGCTGCACCGGTTGCGTCGGACCAGGTCGCGGCGCCCGCGCATGCCTCGGCTCCTGAGACGCCTAAGGCTGCTTCGACGCCTACGCCTGCAACGGCTGAGAAGGCCGTGCCTGCAACTGGTGAGGAGGCTGCTCCGGCAAAGCCCAAGCGTACGCGCCGCACGGCCAAGCCTGCTGCTGACGGCGAGGAGGTCACCAAGCCCAAGCGCCGTACCACGCGCATGACGCGCGTCAAGCGCACCGTTGCAGCTGACTCCTCGGCGCCGATTTCCGATGAGGTCGCGCAGGCACGTGCGTTGGCGCAGATTAGCGAGGCTCAGGTGGTGCGCGCCCGCCGTCGTGCTGCCGAGCGCGAGGCCGCGGCTCTGACCGAGCTTGCAGCTCCGTCTGTGCCCGAGACGCCTGCCGCCACCGAGACCCCTGTCGCCGACCAGCCGACCGAGAAGCCGGTACCGCGCACACGCCGTCGCACGGCTGCTAAGGCCGAGCAGGTTGTCGATCAGGTAACCCCCGAGCTCACTGAGGCTTCGGTCCGTTCCGCGGCAGGGGAGGGCACATCGCCTGTTGAGCTCGCTGCGCCTGTCGAGGCCAGCGAAGTTCCCGTTGTCGATCCGGCTTTGCGCCCGCACCGTCGCGGTCGCAAGCCCAAGGCCTTCGTCGAGGCAGAGAAGGCCGCAGCCGCAGCTGCAGCTGCTCGGGATGCTGCGGCGACCGCCGAGTCTGCAACCGCTGCCGATGCACCCGTTCAGGATGCTGCGACTTCCGAGGCCGCTCCCGCCGATGCCGAGCCCGCCGACGTCCGCCCCGGTCGCAGCCGTCGCACTGCTGTTAAGCGCACGTCCAAGGCTAAGGCTGCCAAGAAGGGTGCGTCCGAGGATTCCGACGAGACGACCGCCGATGCATCGACTGATGCCGCCGAGCCCCAAGACGTCGAACAGCCTGCGTCCGAGAAGCCCAAGCGCGGTCGTAAGAAGTCCGCTAAGGCCAAGGCGTCCGAGCATCAGGCTGATGTCGAAGCGCAGGTCGATTCTGGCGCCGAGGCCAATGAAGCCGCTGCGGTCAATGCCGACGCCGCCGCAACCGATGCTGCCGCGCCCGCCGAGGCCGAAGACGGCACTCGTTCCAACCGTCGCCAGCACAAGCGCAACGAGGAACGCAACGAGCGCAACAACGACCGTCGCAACCGTCAGCGCGACCGCAAGCAGCGCAATAAGGAGCGCAATGCCGCTCCGACTGAGCCCACGCTTTCGCGCGAGGAGCTCGCGGCCATGAAGGTCGCCGAGCTGCGCGAGAAGGCCAAGGAGTTCGAGATTGAGACGACCGGCAAGAAGAAGGCCGAACTCGTCGAAGAGATCTACGTCACCGCCGCGAAGGCCGAGGGCTTCCGCGACATCAAGGGCATTCTGCAGATTCGCCCGGACAGCTCCGGCATCATCCACGCCCATGGCTACATGAAGTCCAACGACGACGCCTTCGTGCCCGCCTACCTCATCCGCTCCGCGCGCCTGCGCACGGGCGACGTCATCGAGGGCTCGCTGCGTCCTTCGCGCGGCGGCGACAAGCGCGCCGGCCTCGCCAAAATCACGACCGTCAACGGTCTAGACCCCGAGCAGATTCGCAACCGTCCCAAGTTCGGCGACCTCACCCCGGTCTATCCCAACGAGCCGCTGCGCATGGAGCACGGCAAAGACTCCATTACCGGTCGCGCCATCGACATCGTGTCGCCGATCGGCAAGGGTCAGCGTGGCCTGATCGTGTCCCCGCCCAAGGCCGGCAAGACCACGATCCTCAAGAAGATCTGCCAGTCTATCTCGATTAACAACCCCGAGGTGCACCTCATCTGCCTGCTCGTCGACGAGCGCCCCGAAGAGGTCACCGATATGCAGCGTTCCATCAAGGGTGAGGTTGTGGCGTCGACCTTCGATATGCCCGCCGACAACCACACTCGCGTGGCAGAGCTCGTCATCGAGCGCGCAAAACGCATCGTGGAGCTGGGCGGCGATGTTGTGGTGGTGCTCGACTCCATCACGCGTCTTGCCCGCGCCTACAACTTGGCGGCGCCCGCCTCGGGTCGCATCCTTTCGGGCGGCGTCGATTCGGCGGCCCTGTATCCGCCCAAGCGCTTCCTGGGCGCAGCCCGTAATATCGAGAACGGTGGCTCGCTCACTATCCTGGCCTCTGCCCTCATCGACACCGGTTCCAAGATGGACGAGGTCATCTTTGAGGAGTTCAAGGGCACCGGCAACATGGAGCTTAAGCTCGACCGCGACCTGGCCGATCGCCGCATCTTCCCGGCTATCGACCCCGTTGCCTCCGGTACGCGTAACGAGGACCTGTTGGTCGACGAGCAGATGCGTCCGTTTGTCTTTGGCCTGCGTCGCATTCTTGCCGGCATGAACAACACCGAGCGCGCAGCCGCGTCGTTTATCAAGGGTCTTAAGGGCACCAACACCAACCAGGAGTTCCTGGTGCGTTCGGCCAAAAAGCACAGCGACTACGAGCAGACTTTCTAGGTTGTCATCCACACGCAGCGATAGTCATCAATGCAATAAAGGGTCGGGGCTTTGAGCCTCGGCCCTTTTCTATATCGTCGCTCCGCGCTTTTTTGACCATAAGACTGGCAAGCAGCAGGTTTCCCGTTTCAATCCGACATCGTCGCTTGCAATCGACAGGGCGGTTTCGCATAATAGCTTTTAAGCTTCGCGACGGAAAACGCAGATGAAACGAACCATATACCGTTGCTTTGGGGCATAGCCCCGCTTCATCTTCTCTCGCGCAGCCAACTGAATGATGCGATTTGGGTGCTGGAAGATGGGGAGAGCTCATGGCTTCTTCTGATGCAACACAACGAGCAGTCCTTGCCGGACTTTCGTGCGGGATTGGCCTTGCCGCTCCCGTGGTTATGTATGCCGCGACGCTGCCGTTTTCGTCTGTGAACGAGACGGTCGTGGCGGGTGCGGTTCCCTTCGCCGTGGGCGCGGTGGCGGGCGTGGGTATCTATGCCGCCTCGCTGGGTATCTCCGAGTATCGTGCGCAGCGTGAAGAGCGTCTGTTCCAGCCCGATGCCATGGGCGGTGCCGCCAATCTCAATCAGCATCAAAGCGAGTTCAAGACCGCCTCGATTCCAGCTCAGCAGCAGGATGCGACTCCTTACGCTGCGGCTTCTGCTTCTCAGGCTCAGGCGGAGCAGTCTACCTCGGCATTCCTTTCCGGCCTGACTGGTGCGTTCCAGTGCCGTCATGCCGATGATGGTGTCCCTACCATCGCTCGAGCCGCAGATGCTATGGACGAGGCCGAGGCTTGGTCCATGATCGACAGTATGCTCGACGACGATTCGCCGGTGAGCTGCGACCCTGCACACTCGCGCGACGTCTATCAAGTCGCCATCGACGAGCTCACCAACGGCGGGCAGACCGGCTCCTTCAATCGCGACGACATCGCCGCCGCGGCGCGTGCCGTATCGGGCTCCCAGGCCGCCCCTGCGGGCAGCACTGCGGCTTTCGTGGCACTCGTTGCCAACGCGGCATCCAATAACGCCTACAGCGCTACCTCGGCGGACACGAACGCTTCTGCCGATAATTCGTACGTTGATGAAGCCATGACCGCGGACGAGGAGGCCGTTGCCGCCCGCCGTGCCGCCGAGAGCTCGCTTTGGGGCGCTCCTGCCCAGCAGCAGGCGGCTGAGGCTGCGCCGTACAATGCAAACCTTGCCAGTATGCCTATCATCTCCGGTGCCGCGGACATCGATCTCGATGACCTCGATGAGCCTGCGGCCATCACCGCATCGATTGATGCCCAAGATCGCATCGACACCGGCGACCTTCCGGACGCCTCGCTCGAGGTTGATGTCCCCATGGCCGATTACTCGGGCCACGAGGACATGTGGGCCGCCGCCACCGCGATTCTGGATGAGATTGACGAGCCCGCTCCTGTTGCAGCCCCCGCTCCCGTCGCTGCCTCTCAGCCCGCTGCCCCCGCCTATGTCGGCCGTCACAGCGCTGTGTTCCCCGAGGATACTGCCCGTATCTCGCGCGAGAGCATCGAGCGGGCCGAGGCTATTGCCGCCGGCATTATGGAAAACCGTCGTCACGAGCGCGTCAATCAGATCCTCGAGGAAGAGATCGAGCGCCTGCAGTCCTCTACCGCCAAGCGTACGGGCCGTGCCTACCTGAGCGTTATCGAGGGCGGTACCGCCAGCTTCGCGCCGCTCCGCGCGGAGGCATAACTTCTGCATGGTTAAGATCAATCGAAAATGGGCGGTTGTAACCTGCCTGATGGCGCTCTTGATCTGGGGCAATTCGCTGGTTCCCGGCTCGGGGTCGGGCTCGCTGAGCCTAACGGTCATGGAAGCTATCCGCGGTTTCCTGCACGGCGTGGGACTTCCATATGAATGGGTGACCAACTTTGTTGTTCGCAAGTGCGCGCATTTTACCGAGTATATGGTGCTCGGCATCTTGGCAACGCACGCCTTTGATTTTGAGGGCCGGCGCACCTTTGACGTGCTGCTGCCCACGGCGGTGTTCCTGCTGCTGATTCCCTCGATCGACGAGACGATTCAGCTCTTTGTGCCGGGACGCGCCGGCATGATCACCGATGTGATGATCGACTGCTGTGGAGCGGCAACGGGCGTTGTGCTCCGATATCTCTTACGGTCGCTGATGTGCGCCAAAAAGGCCGACTAGGACGTATGTTTGGTCCTAGGCGGCCTTTTTTATTTGAGGACTTATATGAGGCGTGGTGGCGTCGTTCCGTAGGTCGGATTTGTCGGGCGCGCCACGCCCTGTGGGTGCGTCTGCTACTGAAGCGCCTGTGCGCCCAGGGCCAGGCAGCCCATAATGCCCTGCTTGCCCTCGAGGCTGTTGTTGACGATGTAGTTATCGATGTCGTTGACCTCGGGCGTGACGATATAGCCGTTGAGCATCTCGGCGCACTTCTTGCGCGCGAGCGGCACGATGGGGGTGTGGTCGGCCACGCCGCCGCCGATGATGATCTTTTGCGGCGCGTAGCACAGCGTGTAGGTCATGAGCGCCTGTGCCAGATAGCCGGCGAGCAGGTCCATGGCCTCCGGGTCATCGGCCATGTCTCCAGCGCTCTTGCCATCCCAGCGCTTTTTAACGCCGGGGCCGGCGATGAGGCCCTCTAGGCAGTTGTCGTGGAAGGGGCAGGCGCTGTGCTCGCCAATGGTGTCGCGCGGGTCGCGCGTGACCAGGATGTGGCCGGCCTCGGGATGCATCATGCCGTGCACGAGCTGGCCGCCCGAGAGCACGCCGGCGCCCACACCGGTACCGATGGTCAGATACACAACGTCAGTGAGGCCCTGGGCGCAACCAAAGGTGACCTCGCCCAGGCAGGCGACGTTGACGTCGGTGTCGTAGCCACAGGGGATATTGAGCTCGTTTTGGATGGTGCCCAGCAGGTCGAAGTAGCGCCATGCCGTTTTGGGCGTCTCCAGGATCTTGCCGTATTGGGGCGAAGCGGGGTTGACTGCGGTGGGGCCAAAGGCGCCGATGCCCAGTGCGGCGATGCCCTTGTCGGCAAACCATGCATTGACGGCCTCAACGGTCTCCTGCGGGGTCGTGGTCGCGATCTGCTCACGCTCCAGGACCGTACCGTCTGCATAGCCCGTGGCGCAGACCATCTTGGTGCCGCCGGCCTCGAGCGCTCCGATAAGCTGCTGTTCTGCCATAGTATTCCTCTCTCTGGGACGAGTTGCTCCGTGACTAAAGTATAGGGCTCTAAACCATTTAAGAAAGCGCTATAAAAAGAAGCCTCGCAACGTGGCGGGCGGTGCGGGGCTTCTTTGGTTGCTTTAGTTGCCGGGCCGTCCTTACCCGCGCGGCTTGATTTTATCACGTAGCAACTTGAGGTTCTCCAGTGCCGCGTTAAGCGTCTCGTCCCGCTTGGCAAAATGGAAACGAATCAGATGGTTGACGGGCTCGCGGAAGAAGCTCGAGCCGGGCACGGCGCCCACGCCCACCTTGGATGCGAGGTCCTCGCAGAATTCGAGGTCGCTGTCATAGCCAAACTCAGAGATGTCCATCATGACGTAGTAGGCGCCCTGCGGTACGTTGTGCTTAAGTCCGATACTATCGAGCCCTTGGCAGAACAGGTCGCGTTTGGCGGTATAGAGGTCAAGGACCTCATCGTAATAGCTGTCGTCGAAGTTGAGGGCGGTGACGACGGCTTCCTGCAGGGGAGCGGCGGCACCCACGGTGAGAAAGTCGTGGACCTTCTTGATACGCTCGGTGATCTGGGCCGGGGCGATGGTGTAGCCCAGGCGCCAACCGGTGATGGAGTACGTCTTAGACAGCGAGCTGCAGCTGATGGTTCGCTCGAACATGCTGGGCAGCGTGGCCATATAGACGTGCTCGTGGGGCGCGTAGACGATGTGCTCGTATACCTCGTCGGTAATGCAGTAGGCGTCGTACTTTTTGCAGAGGTCGGCGATGAAGGTGAGCTCCTCGCGCGTAAAGACCTTGCCGCAAGGGTTGGAAGGGTTGCACAGGACGATGGCCTTGGGGTCGTTGTCGCGGAAGGCTGCCTCGAGCGTCTCGCGGTCAAAGTCGAACGTGGGCGGGTTGAGCGGCACATAGATGGGCTCGGCACCCGAGAGAATGGTGTCAGCGCCGTAGTTCTCGTAGAACGGCGAGAAGATGACGACCTTGTCTCCGGGGTTCGTAACCGTCATCATGGCGGCCATCATGGCCTCGGTGGAGCCGCAGGTGACCACGATATTCTGGTTGGGGTCGATCGGCATGCCCATAAAGTGCTCCTGTTTGGCGGCGAGCGCCTCGCGCATGGCCTGGGAGCCCCAGGTAATGGAGTACTGGTGGTAGAGCGGCTTGGGGTCGGCGGCGATGGTGCTCAGGCTGTTGAGCAGCTGCGCCGGAGGATCGAAGTCGGGGAAGCCCTGCGACAGGTTGACGGCATCGTACTTATTGGAGATGCGTGTCATGCGGCGGATGACCGAATCGGTAAATGTTGCCGTGCGGTTGGAGAGTTCTTTCATGCCGGTCCTTTCGAGGATTTGCAGTGGGGCAAGTTTACTCCTATGGAACCGGTGGGAATTGCTCGAAACGCGCTCGAAAAACTCTTTTCAAAATTCTTGAAAATTGGGGCTTGCATCGCGTGGCGTTCCTTGCAATAATAGTCGAGCGCGAAGCGCACAGGACACGGTGGGTGTAGCTCAGTTGGCTAGAGCGACGGGTTGTGGTCCCGTAGGTCGAGGGTTCGAGTCCCTTTACCCACCCCAGTTCTTGCTTCGTGTTGATATCGGGTCGTTAGCTCAGTTGGTAGAGCAGGGGACTCTTAATCCCAAGGTCCAGGGTTCGACCCCCTGACGGCCCACCAAAGCATGTTAAGACGGTCAACGAAAGTTGGCCGTCTTTTTTTGTTGAGCTCGCATGGGATCGAACCCGAAAGGGCGCGGAGCTGAGAAAACGCGTAAGCGTTTGCTAGTGCAGCGCGCAAGGCGCCTTGGCGCCGCAGCGGCCACCTGCGCAGCAGGCTGACCCCCTGACGGCCCACCCAAAGATTGTTAAAGTGACTGGCTCAGGCTGGTCGCTTTTTTTGTTGACCTTTCATGGGGTCGAACCCGTCGGGGCACAGCTGCTTTCACAGATCGAGTCTACCCTGGGGATCGGTAAAACCGTCTGTACCCTCCTTGAGTTTCTTCTCGTCTGCCTTCACACGACGCTCGAGCTTTTTTGTATCCTCGGCAGGCGGTAGGTTCTCGGGGACAATTCCGCGGTCGATGAGGCTGCCACGCACGCTTGTGTTGTTCTCGACGTGCTCTTGCTTGATCTGGTCCAGGCCGTACAGGTCGTGTTCCTCGGCGTTGAAGGCCGTCATCGAGTTCGTAAGGTCCTTTGCTTTGATGAGGACATCGGCTAACCTGTCCGCCAATGCCGCGCTCTTGGGTACGCCGAGCTGCTGCTTCATTTCCGCCGTGCTTCTGCCGCCGAATAACGCTTCATCGCCCTTCGACTTGATGATCGCGAATCCTTTGGAGTCCACGCCGCGTTTGAACGCAATACCCGAGAGCTGTTTCTCTGAATCGGATAGCGAGTGGCGCGCCTGCAGGCGCTGAATCTCTGCGAAGCGCTGCTCTATGAGCTCTTGGCGGCGCGTCTGCACGGCAAAGTATGCCTGGGCGAGCGCGATCTCTGGCTTGTTTGAATCTCCGTTCTGTGCGATTAAATAGCATGCATAGCGCGTAAGTTTGTAGTCTTTAACCGCGCGAGCGGCGACACCGGCAGTTACCATTTTCGTGGTGTCACGAAAATAGGAATCAACTGGAGTTTTGTTTGTTTCGCATGAGACTTTTGCCCTCTTAACAACTTCGGCGAAGTTCTCCCATCGAGTGTACCCCATGGGTTCCATTAAATCGCGTGCGAGCCAATACTCAACGCCGTCTTCCACATTGGCGTAGCTATCAAGTTCGACACGCCACTTCTCGATATCTCTACTGTCCATATCTCCTCCTCGCTGGTCTATTGTTTATGCGGGCTTTGCCCGCTCTGTATTTAGAATAAGGATACGCTGCCGTGCGGACACGAATGAGCCCCGAGCCACTTCGAGCTCACGGGGCCCATAGATATCGATTAGTTGTGTTCTGCTTTAGATAGGTGTCCAGTTTAATCCGCTCGATAGTGCGATCCGAGACTTTCGGTTCGCTTACGCATGGCTTTGACCATTTCCTGTGCTAGTCGAATCTGCGACTGTAGGCGGGCGAGGGCTGCGATCTCGCTGTCATCGGCATGCGGCTTGCTCAGCGCCATGGCCTTGTCTTGCAGACTTTCAAGCTGTTGCAGGGCCTCGGATAGGCCTGTTTCGGTCCTGTTGATCATGCAAAAGGTGCTCATCGTGTGCCTAAGGCTGTGTGTCAGGCGTTCGGCATCTGTTGTGGCAATGCCGTACTGGGGGAGGGTGATATCCGCCTTCAGGGCCGCCTCAGGCTCTTTCTGCGCTGTGAGGGCTGCCGATGTGCCCGCGATACGTCCGAATACGATGCCGTTGGCGCTTGACAAGCCACCAATGCGGTCGGCGCCGTGCATGCCGCCTGTCGCCTCGCCGCAAGCGTAGAGGCCCTCAACGCCCGTGTGCGCGGTCTTATCGATCTTGATGCCGCCGTTAGCGGCGTGGGCATACATCGCAACGCGCATCTCGTCAGTCGGGGCGATGCCGTGCTCGTCTTGCAGCCAGGTGGCAAAGGTCTGCACAAACTCTGGGACATCCTCGCGGGGGAAGTCGTAGTGGAGTGCCAGGCCTTCGACACCTGCCTGATCGATGACGAGATCGATAGCGCGGGAGGCCAAGCGTGACGTAAAGGGACCATATCCAGAGCGCTGCTCGAGCAGGTCGTCCAGCTTGTCGTCGGCAATATCTACCGGCTGGTCTACATGCACGTAGCGCCAGGTTTTCTCGTTGAAGACCAGGTTGCGCTTGGGCTCGATGAAGCCGGGCATCATCTGCATGAACTCTATATTAGTAAGCGATGCGCCGTGCGCGAGTGCGATGGCCTGCGAGGAGCTGAGCACATCAGCCGACGTAAGGCTGCGCTCGAACAGGCCGCCTGTGCCACCGGCTGCGATGATCGTGGCCTTGGCGGCAAAGGGCACGATTCGATCTTCGGTGAGGTCGTAGAGCACGGTTCCGGTGATTCTGCCGTTCGTGTCCTCAACAAGGTCGATAAGCTCATGGCGGGGGAGCAGGCGAATGCCGAGCGACTCGATCCGGGTCGTCAGAGCGTCCTCAAGGGGCTTGCGGGTGAGGCCGCGCCACATGCGCGTCTTGTGGTCAAAGCAGGGGATAAACTGCTTTTGTTGAGCACTCTTGGCGCTTTGCGGACGCTGGAGCTCAACGCCCAGGTCTTGCTCGAGCCAGTCAATCGCTTGGGGAATGCCGTGGACGAACGTTTGGACGAGTTCGGGGTCGGCGACATCGCCGCCGACGGTCTGGATGGTGTCGATGAGGTCCTGCTCGTCGTCTTCGTCGACGGGACCGATGAGGCCGAGGCCCCAGGTACCCGGGAAGAAGCTCGATCCACTCATGGTCTTGCCGGCGCTTGCCACAGTGACGGTTGCACCCGTGCGTGCCGCTTCGATGGCGGCACAAAGGCCCGCAATGCCAGATCCAATTACCAGTACATCAGTCGATTCCATCGGATTCCTTTCTCGTTCGGCGCATTGTCGCACGGGTGATCGGCAATGGGGCCGCAAAGACCCGGCAAATCGGTAAAGGGCAAATATGGCAGGTGGGCGTCATGGACGCTCTGACGCTCCATCTCATCACATCTTGCATTTCGCCCCAGCTGATATATCGGCATTAGCTACCCTGCGCCAGCGCAAACAAAAAGAGCCGCTACCCGGGTGGGTAGCGGCTCCAAAGCTCAACTATATGAGCATCGCGCGGGCGCGATTAGGCCTTG
This sequence comes from uncultured Collinsella sp., assembly GCA_900541145.1. GTDB lineage: Bacteria > Actinomycetota > Coriobacteriia > Coriobacteriales > Coriobacteriaceae > Collinsella. The sequence goes on from UQIH01000017.1 coordinate 17,357, forward strand.
AGGGCCTCCTCGACGGCGACAGCGCAGGCGACGGTGGCACCGACCATGGGGTTGTTGCCCATGCCGATGAGACCCATCATGTCGACGTGCGCAGGCACGGAGGAAGAACCGGCGAACTGGGCGTCGGAGTGCATGCGGCCCATGGTGTCGGTCATGCCGTAAGAGGCAGGGCCGGCGCCCATGTTGTCCGGGTGCAGGGTACGGCCAGTGCCGCCACCAGAAGCGACGGAGAAGTACTTCTTGCCAGCCTCGAGGCGCTCCTTCTTGTAGGTGCCAGCGACGGGGTGCTGGAAGCGCGTGGGGTTGGTGGAGTTACCGGTGATCGAGATGTCGACGTTCTCGTGCCACATGATGGCAACGCCCTCGCGGACGTCGTCGGCGCCGTAGCAGTTGACGGCGGCGCGGGGACCATCGGAGTAGGGGATGGTCTCGACGACCTTGAGCTCGCCCGTGAAGTAGTCGAACTGGGTCTTCACGTAGGTGAAGCCGTTGATGCGGGCGATGATCTGAGCAGCGTCCTTGCCCAGACCGTTGAGGATGACGCGCAGCGGCTTCTTGCGAGCCTTGTTGGCGTTCAGAGCCAGGCCGATAGCACCCTCAGCGGCAGCGAAGGACTCGTGACCGGCCAGGAAGGCGAAGCACTCGGTGTCGTCGGAGAGCAGCATAGCGCCCAGGTTGCCGTGGCCCAGACCGACCTTGCGGTCCTCGGCGACGGAGCCGGGAACGGTGAAGGCCTGGATGCCCTCGCCGATGATGGCGGCAGCCTCAGAAGCGGACTTGGCGCCACGCTTGACAGCGAGAGCGCAACCGAGGGTGTAGGCCCACTCGGCGTTCTGGAAGGCGATGGACTGGGTGTTGTTGACGATCTCACGCGGGTTGAAGCCCTTGTCGGTGCAGATCTGCAGAGCTTCCTCGAGGGAGGCGATGCCGTTGTCGGCGAGGCACTTGTTGATCTTGTCAGCGCGGCGCTCATAACCTTCGAACGTAACAGTCATAGTTATTTCCCTCCCTTTCTACTCGTGAACCGGGAACACGCTGGCGACGGAGTGAGTCTCCTCGTCGGTGCGCGGGTCGATGTACTTGGCAGCGTTCTCCCACTGACCATAGTGGCCCATAGCGCCAGCGATGGCCTCCTCGGGGGTCTTGCCGGCCTTGACGGCGTCGGTGAACTTGCCGAGGTTCAGGAACTCGAATGCGATGATCTCGTTCTTGTCGTTGAGAGCCATGCGGGTGACGTAGCCCTGAGCGAGCTCGAGGTAACGAGCGCCCTTGGCCTTGGTGCCGAACATGGTGCCGACCTGAGAGCGAAGGCCCTTGCCGAGGTCGTCGAGGGAGGCGCCCACGGGCAGGCCGCCCTCGGAGAACGCGGTCTGGCTGCGGCCGTAAACGATCTGCAGGAAGATCTCGCGCATAGCAACGTTGATGGCGTCGCAGACGAGGTCGGTGTTGAGGGCCTCGAGGATGGTCTTACGGGGAAGGATCTCGGAAGCCATGGCGGCAGAGTGGGTCATGCCCGAGCAGCCGATGGTCTCAACGAGGGCCTCCTCGATGATGCCGTCCTTGACGTTCAGCGTGAGCTTGCAGGCGCCCTGCTGAGGTGCGCACCAACCCACACCGTGCGTAAGACCGGAGATGTCGGAAATCTCCTTAGCCTGGACCCACTTGCCTTCCTCGGGGATGGGTGCGGGGCCGTGGTATGCACCCTTGGCAACGGGGCACATGTTCTCCACTTCCTGTGAGTACTGCATGCCTCTCCTCTCTATCGTGTTGGCGTCCCGTCTGGGGGCCGTGGCTGGCGATTGCCGGGCGACCCTTCGAAAGGGACATGACATGCAGCCCCTATAATACCGCGAAATGCACGGAATATTCGGCGAACGGCTCAGTTTTCGTAGCGAGAAGTCCGGAAGTTTTAATTGAAACGGTTTAACTCTATGTTCTGTGGTCGTGAACTTCCGTAGAGGGGGTCCGTCTTGGGCAAGCTATTGGTCAGCTCTTGTAAGCATTGCGGGGGTTGACCTGTTGCAACGATGCCGTTCGCCGCCTGATTACTGCCTTTGGCCGCGCGAGTGTATTGTTTTGCGTGAATGTTTTGATGGCACGCTTCAATCGTGCTGTATTGGATGGTAAGCAGATCCCGGCGAAGGGAGCGCCATGCAGCGCGTTTGGAGAACGGTTACCGGCTTTTACCATGTCTGTGCCCGCGGTGTGGGCAAACAGCTCATCTTTGAGGGCGATGAAGACCGGTGGGAGTTTTTGGAGCTGATGCGCGAGCGCTGCCGCAAGGCGGGCGTGACGGTTATCGCCTGGTGCCTTATGGGCAATCACGTGCGTCTGGTGCTTGCAGATTACGAGGACGCGATGAGCGCGGCGATGCACCGGCTGCTTTTGACGTACGCGCGGCGGTTCAATAAGCGCACGGGGCGCACAGGCCATCTGTTCCAGAACCGTTTTGACCGGCGTTCGCTCGATACCGATTGGCAGGTGATGGAGGCTATTCGCTCCGTACACGCCGATCCGCAGGAGGTGGGCGTTAGCCTAATCGAGCATTATCCCTGGAGCAGCTTTGCGGAACATCTGCGTTCTTACGACGGTGACGCGGCCGATGTCGCGAGGGGATTTTCTGATCCTTCTTGCGTGCTTGAGCTTTTTGGTTCTGCCGAGGGCTTTATTGCCTATTCGCTTTCGACGCCCGACGGCAGTGAGCCAGCGCTGTGCGATATGAAAGAGACGGAATGGGAACGCCACGCCTTTGCCGACAAGATGGCGAAGGAGCTCGGGGTTCCGCTTCGTGGGGTTAAAGTCGCACCGCCGGCGCAGCGCGATACCGTTATTTTTGGATTGCACGATGCCGGTTTTACGGTGCGCCAGATTGAGCGGTATACCGGGATTGGCAAAAGTACCGTCTCTCGTATCGTGCGCGCTTATGCTCAGGTGGACGCGCAGGTCGAGGGATCGAAATAAAGGCAGAAAAGAAAATGGCCGAACCACTCTTGTCAAGCGATTCGGCCAACAAAAATCTTAAGATTTGGGACAAGTTCTACTGATTATTTTGCCCCTCGAGCATGCCGTCGAGGGTGCGCCAGGCGAGCTCGGCGCATTTGACGCGGGCGGGCATGTGCGAGATGTCCTGGAGCTGGGCGGCTTCGTCCAGGTCTTCCAGGTCTTCCTCGGAGAGCTGCTCGCCGCGGATCATGGCGAGGAAGAGCTCTGCCAAGCGGTGAGCTTCCTCGACGGTCTCGCCGGTGATGAGGTCGGCCATGATGTCGGCGCTGGCCTGGCTGATGGCGCAGCCGTGGCCGGTAAAGGAGGCCTCCTCGATCACGCCGTTCTCGACGCGCAGCTGCAACGTGAGCTCGTCGCCGCAGCTGGGGTTGATGCCGTCGTGCTCGTGCGTGGGAGCATCCATCTCGTACTTATAGTCGGGGTGCGAGTTGTGCTCCATAAATGTGGTGGAGGTGTACAGATTACCCATTGAACGTGCTCCAAACGTGATGCAGGCCGGCGATGAACTTGTCGATGTCGGCCTTGTCGTTGTAGAAGGCCACGCTGGCGCGGCAGCAGGCGAGGTTCTCGACGCCCAGCCAGGTGAGCAGCGGCTGTGCACAGTGGTGACCGGCGCGAATGCAGACGCCGTCCATGTCCATGATGCTCGCGACGTCGTGCGGGTGGATGCCCTTGACGTTAAAGCTCACAACGCCGTGGTGGTTGTCCCAATAGATGGAGCCGATGATCTGGACAAAGTCGAGCTGCATGAGCTCGCCCATCAGGTAGTGGACGAGTGCCTGCTCGCGGGCTTGGATGTTCTCGTAACCCACCGTGTTGACCAGGTAATCAAGGGCGGCGCCCGTGGCGAAGATGCCGGCGGCGTCCTGCGTGCCGGCCTCGAATTTCTCGGGGACGGGCGCCCAGACGGCGTCCTGCTCGGTGACAGAGTCGATCATTTCGCCGCCGGTGAGCATGGGCGGCATGGCGTTGAGCAGGTCCATCTTGCCCCACAGCACGCCGATGCCCATAGGGCCCATAGCCTTGTGCGCGCTAAAGGCAAAGAAGTCGGCGCCCAGGTCGGCCACATCGACCGGCATGTGCGGCAGCGACTGCGCACCGTCGACGACCAGGTAGCCGCCGTACTTGTGCACGAGCTTGCCGAGGTTCTTGACTGGGTTCTCGACGCCCAACACGTTGGAGACCTGTCCCACGGCCAGGATCTTGGTCTTGGGACCCACCTTGGCAAGAACCTCCTCGGTGGTGAGCTGGCCGGTCTTGGTTGGGTAGAGGTAGACGAGCTTGGCGCCGGTCTCGCGGCAGACCTGCTGCCACGGAATCAGGTTGGAGTGGTGTTCCATGATGGTGATGACGACCTCGTCGCCCGGTTCGAGCACTGTGGGCGCAAAGCTCTTGGCGACCAGGTTGAGCGACTCGCTCGTGTTGCGGGTGAAGACGACCTCGTTGGCCTGTGAGGCGCCGATGAGGTCGGCGATCTGCTGGCGGACCTTCGTGATGGCGTCGGTTGCCTCGACGGACAGCGAGTACAGGCCACGCAGGGGGTTGGCGTTCATGCGCTGATAGAAGTCGCGCTCGGCGTCGAGCACACAGGCAGGGCGCTGCGCGGTGGCGGCGCTATCGAGGAAGGCGATCTCGGGGTGCTGCTGGAAGAGCGGGAACTGCGCCTTGTAGGGGTTGGTCTCGATGTCTACGGTGGGCCAGCCGCGCGAAGCCTCGTCGCTGGCGTCGAGTTCCATGGGCTCGGGGGCAGTGCAGGTATCGCATTTAACGTGCTCGGTGTCGATCATGCGAGCTCCTCTTCAAAGTTGTCGATCAGGTTGTTGCCCAGGCGGACGACGGCTGCGCGGGTGCGCTCGTCGGTGGCGGAAAGCGCGGCGTCCTCCAGCTTGGCGCGGATGAACAGGTCCTCGGCGGCGTTTTGGTCAAGGCCGCGGCAGGCGAGGTAGAACAGCTGCTCGTCGCGGACGTGGCCGATGGTGGCGCCGTGGTTGCCGGCGACGTCGTCCTCGTCGCAGAGAATGACGGGAACGGTCTTGTTGTCGACGCCCTTGTTGGCCAACAGCACGGTTTCGCGCTCGGTGCCGACGGCACCCTTGCAGCCGTGCACGAGGTCGATGGTGCCGCGGTAGACCTTCTTGGACGTGCCGGTCAGTACGCCGTTGGCGTCGATCTCGCACTCGGTCTTGCGACCGCGGTGGCGCAGCTCGTAGTTAAAGTCGCGCACCTGCTCGCGGGCGCCAAGGTAGTCAGTATCGATGGTGACCTTGGCGGTATCGCCCAGCAGGTCGCCGGCAAGGCCGGTGGCGCTGGCGCCGGCACCCAGGACGGTGTGTTGCACGTTGACGCGCGCGCCCTCGTCCAGGAACAGGCCGGTGTCGTCGAGTGCGATCCAGCTATCGTCGAGCGTCTGCGTGCAGGCCACGTTGACGGTGGCGTACTCGTGGGCGCACACGCGCAGCACGGATCCCACGACGCCCTCGCCGGCAACGGGGGAGTCCAGGGCGATCTGCAGGTCGAGCGTCGACTGGGGACGGACGACGACGTCGATGGCGGCGATGGCCGCGGCGGAATCGACACCGCTCACACGCACGGTAACCGTGGCGTGCTTGTATGCGGGCACATCGATGACGACGCGCTTGGTGGCGTGGTCGGCCAGGTAGGTGTAGGCAGCCTCGCCCATGCCAGTCTCGAAGGCCTCAGCGGGGGAGAGCTCCTCCTCCAGCTTAATGGCACCGGCCTGGTAGACGGAGGTGGCGGGCACGTCGAGCTCGGTCTCGGGCGTGATGCGGGCGCGGTCGGCGGCATCGCCAGGGGCGGAGGCGCGGCGCTCGGGGAAGCGCTCGGCCATGGCGTCCATGGCGGCGTCGAACGCGTCTGCCACGCCAGCAAACTGCTCGTCCAAGCCCTCAACCTTAACGGTCTCGGCGGGAGCGGCGGCAAGCTCGTCAGAGAGCTCGAGCTTGGTCTGGTTCATCTTGAGCCAACCCCAAGTGGCAGCCGGCATCGCATTGACCTGTTCAAGGGTGGTAGCAGCGGTGTTCGTGGTCTGTTTCATTATCCGATCGCTCCTTCCATCTCGAGCTTGATCAGGTTGTTCATCTCGACGGCGTACTCCAGCGGTAGCTCCTTGGAGACCGGGTTGGCAAAGCCGTTGACGATCATGGTACGGGCCTCTTCCTCCGAGATACCGCGGCTCATCAGGTAGAACACCTTATCGTCGCCGATGCGGCCGATGGTGGCCTCGTGGCCGACGTCGACGTTCTTGGCGCGGATGTCCATGGCGGGGATGGTGTCGGAGCGGCTTTGGTCGTCGAGCATCAGTGACTGGCAGCTCACGGTTGCCTTGGAGCCCTCGGCCTTGGGCGTGGCCACGATAGAGCTGCGGAAGGTCTGGATGCCGCCGCTCTTGGAGATGCCCTTGGTCTCGACGGTTGCCGAGGTCTCGGGCGCGTTAAGTACGACCTTGCAGCCGGTGTCGAGGTTCTGGCCGGCACCGGCAAAGGTGATGCCGGTAAAGCTCGAGCGGGCGCGGCGGCCGTTGAGCACGCTCATGGGGTAGAGGTAGCCCACGTGGCTGCCGAAGGAGCCACTGATCCACTCGATGTCGCCGTCCTCGTCCACGCGCGCACGCTTGGTGTTGAGGTTGTACATGTTCTTGGACCAGTTCTCGATGGTCGAGTAGCGCAGGTGCGCACGCTTGCCCACAAAGAGCTCCACAGCGCCGGCGTGGAGGTTGGCCACGTTGTACTTGGGCGCGGAGCAACCCTCGATAAAGTGCAGGTCGGCATCGTCCTCGACGATGATGAGCGTGTGCTCAAACTGGCCGGCGCCCTTGGCGTTAAGGCGGAAGTAGCTCTGCAGCGGGAAGTCCAACTTGGTGCCCTTGGGAACGTAGACAAACGAGCCGCCCGACCACACGGCGCCGTGCAGGGCCGCAAACTTGTGGTCGGTGGGCGGGATGAGCGTCATGAATTTCTCGTGGATGAGCGGCTCCCACTGCGGATCGTGCAGGGCTTCCTCAATACCGGAGTAGACGATGCCCATCTTGGACGCCGTGTCCTGCATGTTGTGGTAGACCAGCTCGGAGTCGTACTGCGCGCCGACGCCCGCCAGGTAGCTGCGCTCGGCCTCGGGGATGCCCAAGCGCTCAAAGGTGTTCTTGATGTCGTCGGGCACCGACTCCCAGTCGTGCTTTTGGTCGGTGTTGGGCTTGACGTAGGTGACGATGTTGTCCATGTCCAGGCCCTCGATGGAGGGGCCCCACGTCGGGTCGGGAAAACGATTGAAGATCTCGAGGGACTTGAGGCGCAGGTCGAGCATCCACTGCGGCTCGTCCTTTTTGGCGCTGATCTCGCGCACGATGTCGGGCGTGATGCCGGCGTCGAGGCGCTCGAATCCCTCCTCGCCATAGGTGAAGTCGTAGAGGCTGCGGTCGATGTCCGCGACCTCGGTGCGGTTCTTGGTCATTGCGTCGCCCCTTTACGCCTGCTGCTCGGCAGCGGCAGACTCGGCCTGGGCGCGCTGCTCGGCGGCCTCGCGCTCGAAGGTCTCAAAGCCGTTCTTGTCGATCCAGGGGATGAGCGAGGCGTCGTCCTCGCGCACGATGTGGCCCTTGACCATAACGTGGACGCGGTCGACATCCAGGTGCTCCAAAATGCGCGTGTTGTGCGTGATGATGAGCATGGAGCCGTCGCAGCTCTTGCGATACGCGTCCATGCCGTGGCTGACGGTGGACAGGGCGTCGACGTCCAGGCCGGAGTCGGTCTCGTCGAGGATGGCGAGCTTGGGCTGCAGCAACAGGAGCTGGAGCATCTCGACCTTCTTCTTCTCGCCGCCCGAGAAGCCCACGCCCAGCTCACGGTTGAGGTAGGCGGTATCCATGTTGAGCTCGGCCGCGAGTTCCTTGACGCGACGGCGGAACTCCTTGCCCTTCATCTCCAGGCCGGGGCGGCCGGCGATGCTGGCGCGCAAAAAGCTCGACAGCGGCACGCCCGGAATCTCGACCGGGGCCTGGAAGCTCAGGAACAGGCCGGCGCGCGAGCGCTTGTCGGTGGTGAGCTCGGTGATGTCCTGGCCGTCAAAGACGATGCGGCCGTCGTTGACCGTGTAAACGGGGTCGCCCATGACCAGGTGGCCGAGGGTGGACTTGCCGGCGCCGTTGGGACCCATCAACACGTGGGTCTCGCCGGCGGCGACGTTGAGGTTGACGTTGTGGAGGATGGTCTTCTCGTCCACGGAGGCGGTCAGACCTTCGATGGAAAGCAGCGGATTTGCGCTCATGCTGTCCCTCTCTGTATATGGTGTACTCATAGGTGTACTAAACCCTAGGAATCTTCTCGGAATAAAGTTACTATGGGTTCGGCGTTAGTCAAGGGAAAACCCGACTAATCCACTCGACTTTTCAAATTCTGGGACAAAATAACCTGTTGTGTTTGTCCCACTTACTTTAAATTTGGGACAAACAAACCTGGTTATGTTGTCCCAGATGCGATGGGAGGGTAGGTATGCTCATTTCTTCCAAGGGCCGCTATGCCCTCCGACTGATGATCTATATCGCGGCGCTGGGCGACGCCGAGGGCAAGATTGCCTTGCGCGAGGTTGCCGACCGCGAGCATATCTCGCAAAAGTATTTGGAGCAGCTGGTACGTCCGCTTATGAAGGCGGACCTGCTTAAGAGCGTGCGTGGCAAGGGCGGCGGCTACATGATGGCCAAGGACCCGGCCGAGGTGCGTGCCGGCGACATCTTGCGTGCCGTTGAGGGCAGCACGGCTCCGGTGGCGTGCGATGGCATCGACAACAGCTGCGCCCGCAGTGACTTGTGTTCCACCGTCAAGTTCTGGCGTGGCCTTGACGAGGTCATCGAGAACTATGTCGACGGCGTGACGTTGGCCGACTTGGCCGCCGTCCCCGAAATCAACTTCGACATTAAGCTGTAGGGCTGCAAATGGCATCTCTCGACAAGGTGTATAAGCAAATTGAAGTTTTTGCTCGGGAATGTGACGCCGAGAAGGTTGTGCTGTTTGGCTCCCGCGCTCGAGGTGACAACTTGCCTAAGAGCGATATTGACATCGCCGTAGCAGGTTGCCGGGATTTCGGCCGGTTGTCATATTTGATCGAGGAGCGTCTTGATACTCTTTTAGATGTAGATGTCGTCAATCTCGATGAGCCCTTATCGCAGCAATTGCTCGATGAAATTGCCAGGGATGGTGTGATTCTGTATGAAAAAATATGAGAACTTTGCCAGCGCCTTGGCGAATCTTGAGGATGCGCCCAATCAGGATCTCAACAATGATTTTGTTCAGAGTGGATTGATTAATAAGTTCAATCTTCAATTTGAACTGAGCTGGAAGCTCCTTAAGCGTCTGCTCGAGTATGAGGGCGCCACGCTTGCCGCGTCGGGGTCTCCTCGTGCCATCTTGAAGGAGTCCTACCGATTCTACGACTTTATTGATGAGGCAGCCTGGCTGGATATGCTCAGAGACCGCAATACGAACGTCCATATCTACGACAACAAGCTCGCTCAAGATTTGATTCAGCGCATCTTGAACGTCTATATTCCCGCTTTCTGTCAGTTGAGAGACGGGCTGACGAAACGTTACGGCGAGCTTCTGTTGGCGCCCGATGACCAGTTTGTCTAATTCCTTAAGATTTCGCGGAGGGTTGTTGCCGTTTACCGAGGGGTTGTTGTGTAACAACGGGCGAGCTGCAATACTTATTTTTATCTTTGCAAACTGAACTTTAACTACACCAATGCAGGGAGGATCTTATGCAGCCCAAGCATTCCGCGATTGTCGCGGGCCTGACGCTGGCGCTTTCGTTTGGCGCCGTTTCCGCGCCGGCACCCGCCGCTGCCGAGGAGCCCACGCCGGGCGTAGCCTCGGATGCCACCGATATCGATAAGGGCCTTTACACCCAGCAATCCTTCTCGGGCGTGCTGAGGTCGGTTCAGGGCGTTTCGTTTGTCAACGTGACCGCCGAGATGAAGTACTTCACCAAATACGAGAGCCACGGCAACTATAACCAGGGCTTTTCGTATGGTGACGGCTACAACGCGCTGGGCTATTACCAGTTCGACCGTCGTTGGTCGCTCATTCCGTTTATGAAGCAGGTCTACAACTACGATTCTGCTAAGTACGGCATGCTTAAAGCTGCGATTGATCGCGGCAGCGAGATTTCCAACACGAGCAATGCCATGTACGAGAACGGCCAGCTCACCGAGCTGGGCCGTATTGCGCAGGAGGCCTTCCAGGGCGCTTATAATATCGACCCTGCTGAGTTTTCGGCTCTGCAGGATGCGTATGCGTACAACTCGTACTATGCGGTGACCGAGGCGTGGCTCAAGAGCGGCCTGGGTATTGATATTTCGGGCCGCGCCGATTGCGTCAAGGGCATGGTGTGGAGCATTACCAACATGTGCGGTACTGGTGGCTGCAGGGACTTTTTCCGCTGGGCGAATCTTTCCAACGATATGTCCGACCGCGAGTTTGCGACGGCGCTCTCCAATAGCGTGGTCAACAATGTCGCCACCAAGTTTTCAAGTCAGCCCCAGTATCATGAGGGTTGGAAGAACCGCTACCGCAACGAGCTGAAGGACTGCTTGGTTTATATCGCCGAGGACGAGGCCGCTGCCGCTGCGACGCCCGTGCAGCCCGAGCCTACGCCGGCGCCCTCGCCGACGCCTGATTCGAATGACGGCTCGAGTGACGATGCCAACGATGACAGGATGGATGCGCCCTCGACCGATGCTGACGGTAATGGCTCTGCTGGTGGCGCTATCAACGACGGTTCCACCTCGAACGGCTCCGATTCGAACGGCTCTGCTGCGGGCGATTCGTCTTCAAGCTCTGCCGGCAATACGGGCAGCGCCGCCTCTGGTTCGACCGACGCTGGTTCCTCTGACTCTTCCACTGGCTCGAGCGATTCTTCCGCCGATACTGGTTCTAGCAATGACTCTAACACTGGCGCCGCTTCTGATTCCGATGCTTCCAAGGACGACTCGAATAAGGCGCCGGACGCTCCCGTTGCTTCGCCGGACAAGAAGCCTTCTTTCTCCGTGCAGCTTGGTTCTACGCTGGGCTCTTCGCTGATGGCTGGTGTCAATAACGGCTCGACCCAGAACAAGGACAACTCTGATCAGGTTTCCACGGAAAAGACCGAGGCCGCAAAGGGCGACTCCAAGGACAAGGCTTCCGAGAAGACCAAATCCGATAAGGGTTCTAGCTCTGAGGCGAAGGACGACAAATCCGCTCAGAAGAAGGACGAGAGCAAGACCGAGGGCGAAAAGAAACAGTCCGAAGACGACGACAAGAGCGGTGCTGACAACCAAGTCCAGGAGCAAAATGACTCCAAAACGGTTACCACTACAACCACCACGACCACCACAACCAAGTCATCTGGCGGCAACATGCCCAAGACGGGCGACCTTATCGTTATGGCGAGCCTTGCCAGTGCAAGCTTGGCCACGCTGGGTGCCACGTCTATTGTGAGTGGCAAGCATAAGCTCGATCAGCAAAAGAAGGCTGCTGGGCAGAACGACTCCGAGGAGTAGTCCCTTTCGGTTGCCCGACAACTAAAGATTCGCAATGGGGGCCGGTGCAGTTGCATCGGGCCCCATTTTGTTGCACAACGATTTGTTATGCCCCCTCAAGGCCTTTGTTCCTACCGTTGCCCGATGCCTTTGCACGGATCCAGCGTTGCACTTGAACTGCTCGCTACAATGGGCTTCGTGCTGCGTTTTAGGGAGTAGTTACGGTGTCTGAACAGGAGTATTGCAACAGTGACGATACTTTTGGCGTACGGCTTGTCAACCATGTCGATGATGCGGTTTTGCCGGTCGGTGTGCATGATTTTGCCGATGCCATTGGTCGTTGCATGCTGGTTGACAAGACCATGTTTATTGCCGATGTGTTGGACTGCGACGCGTCCGTTGTGGTGTGCTGTCGACCCGAGGGTTTTGGCAAGAGCATGAACTTGTCGATGCTCAGGGCTTTTCTGGAGCGTCCAGCGGTCGGTCGCTCTGGTCAGCGTTTGTTTGCCGATGCTCAGATTTGGGATGCGAACGGCGGGCGCTATCGGGATGAGTATGCTTGCTATCCGGTGATATCGCTGGACTTTTCTGGCGCTGGGAGGCGTGGCCCCGCTGTTGCCGGCGTCGTGCGCGATGCCCTTTCGGGCGAGTGCGCTCGCTTGTTGGCGCTCTTGGAGGCTCCGGATTTAGCTCGAGATAAGGTGCGTCACATCGAACGTGTCGCGCGTGGCGTGGCGAGCGCGGACGAGGTTGACTCGGTGCTCGGTGTGCTCATAGAGCTGCTGGAGATTGCCTGCGATGAGCAGGTTGTATTGCTCGTTGATGGGTACGATGCGGCGTGGTCTCGCCGTGCGAGCGCGAGGGACGCTTCCGACGCCGATCCGGCAGAACTACTTGACCGTGCGCTGTTTGACGCCATTGCCACTGCGCGCGATTCGTTGCGGCTGACGTGTCTGATGGGGGAGTGTCCCGGTCCTGCCGAAGCGGCGCTTTCTTCGCGCGGCTGCTCGTATTGTCTGACGACGCCGCTGTCGGCGTGGTGTGACCGTTGGTTCGGTTTTTCGGATGCCGAGGTCGAGGCTCTTTTGAATCATGCTGGGCGCGAGGAATATCTGAATGATGCGCGTGAATGGCTCGAGGGGTATCGGTTTGGCAGGGCCTATTGCTCGAGTCCAGAGCGTGTGATCGGTTTTCTGGGCCGAGGCTGCACGGCGCCTGTGCGTGCCGATCTGTATGGATATGCCGATTGCCTGAGTAGGGTAGTTGCCGGGTGGAATCTCGACCGCCTTTCGGTCTTGTTTGATTTGCTCGAGGCCCATGGGTGCGCTGAGGCCCCGCTTTGTTTGGGCACTGCAGAGCCAGATGTCTCGCCTGACGATGGCATGTGGACAGCGCTGTATCTGTCCGGTTTTCTCACGACGGATATGACTGAGGAGCCAGAGCATGGCGATCGCTTCAGTGCTTTGCGATTGCCCAATAACGAGCTTCGCCAGGCCTTGCGTCTAGTGATTATTGAGTGGTTTGAGTGCGCTGCAGAAGACATTCGAGACGTCGATGCGTTTCGCGACGGGCTGTGCCATGGGAACGAGGATACCGTGAGGCGGGCGCTAAGCCGCATCTTGGGAGATGCGGGAATCGGTGCGACCGACCCAGATACACCGCTGCCATATCACCTACTCTTGCAAGGACTCTGCTTTGGATTGCCGGGCTATGCCAATCCTGCTTCGAGGCGAAAGTGTGGCGCGGATCGCTGGGACATCCAGGTTTTTCCTACGGGCGCCGCGTTCGACATAGCCGATACGATCGGTATGCTCGATGAACGTCCGCTGATAACGATCAACATGATGTATGACCCCGGTGTGGATGCGCTGGGCCTGGAATTGCTGGCCGTGCAGGCGCTGCTCGACATAGAGCGCAACGGCATCGACGAAATCCGTGTGCCGCGACCCGGCGTTGGCCGCATGCGCTGGGGGTTTGGGTTTGATGGACAGCATGTGGCTACGGTGTACCAGCGGCTTTAAGCGCTGAGGTGTTTCCGGCTTCCGTTACTCGGTGTCCTTCATGGGTGGCATGGGCTTCCAGTTGGGATCCTTGATGATCTTGTGGGCGTCTTTCATGCCACGGCGCAGCGCCGGAATACCGGTCTTATAGCACTTATCGACCGCAGCCAGGCGAATGAATTCCTTGCAGAAGGTCGCGGCATTGCCCAGGCGGAACAGCATGGGGTGGTAGTCACCGTAGATCTGCATATAGCGAGCGAGGAAGCCTCGGTTGCGCATGATGTAGTAGCGGTTGGTGTCGCTCGTAGAGTTGAGCTGGCGCTTGCCGGCGATATCCCAGTTAGAGACGGCGCGGGCGCGCTTGAGCACCACGTCGGCCACAACAGCGGCGGGGAAGTGCTGGCTGGCCACGTAACCATAGCAGGCATCGTCGCCGTAGATGAAGAATCGCGCATCGGGCAGGCCGATCTTGTCGACCACGCGGCGCGAGAACATGCCGCCCTCAAAGCATAGCTGGTTCATGGCGCGGTAGCCCTCGGGTCCCAGGTCCCACTTGGCGACAGGGTTGGGAATGCCGAGCGAAAGGATGAGTTGGTATTGCCAAAAGAAGGCGCCGCCGTCAAAGTCCAGGCGCGAACCCTGGATGACGTCGTAGCGGTCGGTCCACTTGGCAAGACGCTCGATGCCTTCGGGGATGACGAGCACGTCGTCGTCCATCACCCAGAACCATTGAGCGCCCAGGTCGTAGGCGCATTTAGTGCCGGCGGAGAAGCCGCCCGCACCGCCGCCGTTTTCGAGCTGCGGGGCGTAGATGACACGGTCGGTGCCGCCCTGCGCGTCAGGCTGCTCGGTGTCGATGCCCCACAGGTTGGCCAGGCGCTCGTTGAATGCGGCGCACATGGCCTCGGTCTCGCGCGAATTCTCGTTATCGACAATCACGATGCGCCAGGGCGTTGCCGTGAGCTCGGTCATGGAGTCGAACAAGTTGGCCAGGAGTTCCTGGCGCTTGTACGTAACGACGACGATGGCGAGCTTGTCGATGGGGGCGGGAAGGGTTGAAGGCATGGGGCAATATATCCTTTCACGCGCGGCTGGCGATCGCTGCGCGGAAGCTATCGAATACGTCCTTGGGACTGTCTTATTGTAAAGGCTCGGTGCGCTTTGGCGGCAAGCTTTGAATAAAACGCAGGAACCTGCCACGGGCCCGCCGCATGACGTGGGGCTGCTTTGCCCGCAAGAGGCTCCATAGATTATATAAACGCCCGCTGGCGCGCTGACCCTTTGATACCATGAAACGACAGGTATTTCCTAAGGAGCACATTTGTCTACTAACGCCTCTGGCAGCCCTGTTCTGTCGCTGCTTATTCCCATTTACAATGTTCAGCGCTACCTGCGCGAGTGCCTCGATTCCGCCCTGGTGCAGACGCTCAAGGATATTGAGATCATCTGCATTAACGACGGGTCGACCGACAACTCGCCGGCGATTATCCGCGAGTATATGGAGCGCGATGGGCGCGTCAAGATGATCGACAAGGCCAACAGCGGCTACGGCGACTCGATGAACCACGGCCTGGAGATGGCGCGTGGCAAGTACGTTGGCATCTTGGAGTCCGATGACTTTATGGCGCCCGACGCACTCGAAAAGCTTGTCTCGGCCGCCGATAGCAATAATGCCGACTTTGCGAAGGCGAACTTTGATTTTTACTGGTCTAAGCCCGAGGAGCGCCGCTCGCTGCACGAGATGTTTAGACCTCAGGATTGCGGCAAGCCAGTGCACCCGAGCGATACGACGCAGTTCTTTAAGCAAAAGCCGTCGATTTGGTCGGCCGTGTACCGTCGCGATTTCCTTGAGCGCAACGGCATTACGTTCCTGCCGACTCCGGGGGCATCCTTTCAGGACACGTCATTCGCCTTTAAGGTGATCGCGTGCGCCGAAAAGGCTGTTTACCTGCATGATGTCGTGTTGTCTTATCGCCAGGACAACGAGAATTCCTCGGTCAATTCTTCGGCTAAGGTCTTTTGCGTCAATACCGAGTATGCCGAGATTGAGCGTTGGATTCGAGAGGATTATGCCCGCGACCACGCAAGCGTCGATGTCGCGCGCATGCTCAAGTTCAATCAGCTCATTAAGTACGATTCGTACATGTGGAACTACGTGCGCCTGGCGCCTAAGTTCTATAAGGAGTTCCTGGTGCAGATGGCCAAGGAATTTCAGGCGGCCTTGGACGCCGGGGACTTTTCGCTTGACGACCTCAAGCCGTGGAAGCGCGCAAATCTCGCTGCCATCCTCAAAGATCCTGAGGGCTGGGTTGACGAGCACCCGAGTTTTGCGACGGATGGTGCCTTGGGGCGTGCTAAGTATTACGCCTCGGTTGGAGGCCCAGGCGTGGTTGCTGCCTTCCTCATCGAATCGCTGAGGGGGTAGGTCGGCATGGGAGAGGCCTCGTGTCCTAAAGCTACCATTGTCGTCCCCGTTTACAACTCTGCGCGCTCCATTCAGCGATGCCTCGATTCGCTGTTGGCCCAGTCCGAGCGCTCGATTCAGGTTGTCTGCGTCAACGACGGTTCGACTGATGATTCGTTGAACGTGTTGCGCCAGATCGCGCAGGCCGACGATCGCGTACTGGTGATTGACCAGGAAAACGCGGGCGTCTCGTGTGCTCGAAATGCCGGTATCGATGTCGCCGAGGGCGAGACCGTCTTTTTTGTGGACGCCGACGATTACATCGATGCCCGGACGGTCGAGCACGTGCTGCATTCCATGGAGTCTGCAGATGCCGAGGCCGCCGTTTTTGGCGGCGTCTGTGAACCTGCCGATGCTGCCCCCAAGCGCGTCCAGCAACTCATGAGCCCCAAAGCTGGTACCTTCGGCGCCCGTGATCCCCAACTGCTGTTCCATTCGAATGCGCAGCCCTATGCCTGCCGTGCGGCTTTTTCGTGCGAGCTGCTCAATCGCGAAGGCATTCGCTTCGCCCCCGGTTTGGCTTTGGGCGAGGACGTCGTCTTCCAATTTGCGGCTTATGCGCTTGCCCGCAAGACCATCGTCATGCCGGATAAGTTCTACCACTACGTGATGGAGAGTGAATCGGCGACGCACGAGTTCAACAGTGCCGAGGCGCGCGCCAAAAAGCTTGACGCCCACATGAGGATGCTCGAGGAGGTCTTGGAGGACTGGGCGGCCTACGGTCTTTTGGACCTGTGCCCCGGCGAGCTGATAACTTGGTTTTTGGACCTAATTGTGTTCGACCTGGCGCGCTTGGATGCCGATGACTTCCATCGCGTGGCGGCTCGCGTCAACAGGGCTTTCACGACGTTTATGGGAACGGAGTGGGCGGATATGCCTGCTAAGGGCGCCGTTCGCCGTGTCGCCCATAAGCTCGTTGCGGCGACCTCGGGCGTTTCGATGGCAGACGCCACGTTGTTCTATCTTTCGACTCGTGGTCTCAAGGCCTGCCTGGAGCGCTTTATCTAATTCTAGGCGCTGCCGTTGTCCGTTGCTTCGCTGCTAAAATAACCCTGTTACACGCTATTCAACAGGAGGTTCTCTTGCAGAACTCTGATACCCCTAAAGTTTCGCTGCTTGTTCCCATCTGCAATGTTGAGCGCTACCTGCGCGAGTGTCTCGATTCTGCTATTGCGCAGACGCTCGAGGACATTGAGATCATCTGCATCAATGACGGCTCTACCGATAGCTCGCCGGATATCATCCGCGAGTACATGGAGCGCGATGCGCGCGTCAAGATGATCGACAAGGCTAACAGCGGCTACGGCGATTCGATGAACCGCGGCCTGGAGATGGCGCGTGGCGAGTACGTAGGCATTTTGGAATCCGATGACTTTATGTTCGAGGATTCGCTTCAAAAGCTGGTTGCCAAGGCCGACGCCGAGCATGCCGATGTCGTTAAGGGCGACTTTTACTTGTATTGGTCCACGCCCAGCGAGCGCCGAGAGCTGTTTGGGATTATCGACGAGCATATGACGGGTGCGGCGTATCGCCCCGTCGATCGCCCGGGTATCTTCTACCGCAAGCCTTCCATTTGGTCTGCCATCTATCGGCGCGAGTTTCTCAACGCCAACCAGATCCGGTTTCTCCCCACGCCGGGCGCCTCGTATCAGGACGCAGGCTTTAACTTTAAGGTTTGGGCGTGCGCCGAGCGTGCCGCGTTTATTGCGGATCCCATTTTGTGCTATCGCCAGGATAACGAGAAGAGCTCTGTTAATTCGCCCAACAAGGTGTTTTGCGTGTGCGACGAATATGCCGAGATGCAACGTTTTTTGGACGAGCGTCCCGAGCTTAAGGCTCGGCTCCAGGGCATTTTAATGCGCATGAAGGTCGATACGTACCGCTGGAATGACGAGCGCCTGGTCGATGAGCTGCGTGGGCAGTTTTGGGACAAGGCTTCCCCCGAGCTCAAGGCCGATTGGGATGCCGGTCGCTTTGACCTGTCACTCTTCGACCCGCGCGGCGAGACCGACCTGCGTTTGATGGTCAAATCGCCCCGTGCCTATATCGATTCGCGCTTTGGCTTTAAAAAGCCTGGCAAGCTCAATACGTTTAAACACTACTTTAAGTTCGGCGGCCTGCCGCTGGTTTGGCGCGTGCTGACGTATCAGCGCGCCTACGGCGATAACCCGCATCCGGACGACGTGCCGGCGGCACAGTAGGAGCGCGTGACCATGGCTACCCCTAAGATTTCCGTCGTCGTTCCCATCTACAAGGTGGAGGAGTGCCTGGCATGGTGCCTGGACTCCCTACTTGCACAGGATATGTCCGATTGGGAAGGTGTGCTGGTTAACGATGGCTCGCCGGATGGTTCGCGCGACATCGCCGCTGCCTATTGCGAAAAGGATGCGCGCTTTACGCTGGTCGATAAGCCCAACGGTGGTCTGTCGAGCGCGCGCAATGCGGGCATCGCTGCGTCCACGGCGCCTGTCGTTGCGTTTTTGGATTCCGACGACCGGTTTACGTCTGATGCGTGCCGCGTAATCGTTGATGCCTTTGAGCGTGAGGATTGCGACGTTTTGACCTTTGGCGCAAACCCGTATCCGTTGGAGGCGGGGTATCCGTGGCTTAACTATGTGCTGAGCCCGCGCGATGTGTCGTTTGTGGGCTATAGCTCCGACCTGCTGTTTAAGGAAGCGTCTCGCCCCTTTGCATGGCGCACCGCTTGCAAGCGCGCTTTTTTGCTGGGCAACGGGATCGTGTTCGATGAAACCGTTAAGTATGGCGAGGATCAGGTCTTTGATTTTGCCGTGTACGGTCGTTCGCGCAAGACTGCGCTTATCTCAAACAAGCTGTATGACTACCGCGTGGCGCGCAAGGGTTCGCTCATGGACACCATGCGCTACGACGACGAGACACGTCTGCTGGAGCACGTGAAGATTTACTCCGCGGTGCTGGCTGACTGGCAGCGCGACGGTCTCGATGTCCAGCATGCCGATGACCTGGATTACTTCCTATGCGATCTGGTGCTGTACGATGCGCTCAGGTTGTTGGGGACGGACTGTGGCAGGGTGTTTGCTGCCGTCGCCGCGGCCCTTTCCGGTTCTGCCGTGGGCAGCGATGCTGCGCTCGCACAATGCGCTCCTTCTGTTGCTGCTATGGTGCGTGCAGCGCTTACCAGCAAGACCCCCAATGCCCGTGAGTGCAAAAAGCTCATGTTCGATTACGACGTCTTGAGGTTTGGGCGCTTGGGCGCCTGCAAACGCATGGCAGCGAACGCCCTGGGAAAGCGAGAAGTGTAGATGAGTATCAAGCGTTTGGCACTTTGCCGCAGCCAGGGCCGTCTTTTTGTGCTGCTTCGTTTTGCCGGTCAGGATGTCGCCGCGCTTATTGAGCGGGAGGGTTCTCAAGCGTTTGCCCATGCGACGACGAGCGGCTCTTGTGTGCCGTCGCTGGTGCTCCCGGTCGATCACGGCCGCGTGCTGGCGCTTTGCCCTTCCGTTTCCGATTACGAGCGCGAGCTCGCCGTCTTGGTGCTTCCGTTTTTGGATGGCTCGTCGATGAATGTCGTTTTTGCATCCGGTGGCCAAAGGTTGGGCTCCATTCGCCTCGATAGCCGCGTGGCCAAGCTGGAATCCAAGATTAACTACAAAGCAAAGCCTGCGCTGTGCGCACTTATCCGCGATGCGCAGCGTGGTGAACACTGCGGTCGCTACGAGATCGATGCCATTCGCTATTTGCCGGCAGACGCCGGCGCGGTGTGGCGCTATGAGGTTACCTGGGCGGGAGACTCCCAGTGCGTGCCTGAGCTTCAGATCTTCGATACGCATATGAATGCCATCGATGCTACCGTGCATGTGTTTGAATCGCAGGTCGATGTGCCGCAGCAGAATGGATGCCGTGTCAATAAAACGTATCTGAGCGTTGAGATGCCTCAAGATATACGAGATTTTGTCGCGATTGTGAGCGATTCCACAGAGCAGATCCAGAGCGGGTTTTGCGCCATGGATGGTCGCCTGTACAACGGCATGGTCGACGACAGCTGGAACCGCATGAAGGATGCACGCGCTGATGACGCAGCTTATCGACGTTGGTTTGAGCAACATCGCGCAAAGCCGGGCGATTTGGCGTGCCAGCGTGTCGCTTCGGCGGCCTTTGCCTATAGGCCGCTCGTGAGCATTGTGGTGCCGTGTTACAAGACTGATCGGGTTTACCTGCGCGAGCTGCTGGACTCGGTGATAGCCCAGAGCTATGACAACTGGGAATTGCTGTTCATGGACGCCTCGCCCGAATGGGATGCGGTGGCCAATCTTGCGGCAAGTGCCAACGACGAGCGCGTTCGTCGCATTGGGCTGCCCGGCAACGGCGGCATTGTGGTCAACACCAACGCAGGTATTGAGCAAGCGATGGGCGACTACGTCGCGTTCTTGGACCATGACGACATTCTGGAACCGGACGCGTTATTCCAGTATGTTTCCGCACTGAATAAGGCGGCCGAGGGCGAGCGTCCCCAGGTCCTGTTCTGCGATGAGGACATGTTCCAGAAAACTGGGGAGTGGGGCCAGCCGGTCTTTAAGACCGTACTCAACGTCGACCTGCTCTATAGTCATAACTGCGTGACGCATTTCCTGATGGTGGAGAAGGCGCTAATCGATCGTATTGGCACGTCCCCAGAAGACGTTGCGGGCGCCCAGGATTACGACCTGACGCTTCGCTGCCTTGCGGCGGGCGCGCGGTTTAAGCATGTTGCGCACGTGCTGTATCACTGGCGCGTTCATCCGGGGTCGACCGCCGATGGGTCTGCCGATAGCAAGCCGTATGCCATCGAGGCCGGGCGCCTTGCGCTTCGGCGCCACTTTAACGCGCTGGGTATTTGCGGAACGGTCGAGGAGACCGAGACGCCGTTTGTCTACCGCATGCGCTATGCGCTGCCGGAGCCTGCGCCGCTGGTGAGCATTGTGATCCCCACTAAGGACCACGTTGAGACGCTCGATGCCTGTGTGATGTCGATCGCCCAGAAAGCCACGTATGCCAACTACGAGATCGTCTTGGTGGAGAACAACAGCGAAGACCCGGAGACGTTTGCGTATTACGAAACCCTGCCAGAGCGCGTGGCTGCAGCATCCAAAGGCAAGGGTATCGCGCGCGTTGTGTTCTGGCCGGGCGAGTTCAATTACTCCCAGATCATTAACTTTGGCGTTGAGCGCGCTAAGGGCGATTATCTGTTGCTGCTTAATAACGATACCGAGGTCATAAGTCCCAACTTTATAGAAGAGATGATGGGATATCTGCAGCGTCCCGATGCGGGCGTGGTGGGCGCCAAACTCTACTTTGCCGATCATCTGGTGCAGCATGCCGGCATTTTGGTTGGCGTGCGTGGTGCACTTGCCCACGCCAACCAGGACTTCTCGGCAAAGCGCGAGGGCCATCTTGCCCGTGCCGTGCGCCCGGGCAACTTTAGCGCCGTAACGGGTGCCTGCCAGATGGTGCGACGCGGCGTATTTGAGCGCGTCGGCGGCTACAACGAGGAATTCGCCGTTGGCTTTAACGACGCAGACTTTTGCCTGCGCGTATGGGAGGCGGGCTACCGCACCATCTATACGCCCTACGCCGAGCTGTATCACTATGAGTTCACCTCGCGCGGCAGGGAAGAGGCCAACGAGGAAAAACTGCGCCGCTGGAAGCGCGAGCAAGCGCTGTTCACGCAGCGCTGGCCGGAGTTTTTCTTGACGGGTGATCCATGGTTGGGGCCTAACTTGTCTTCCGAGAGTGAGTACTTCTCGCTTTAGACAATGGTTGTTAGAAGGCCCTCAGCTTGACTTCGCCATGAGTTGGGAAGAAGGCAGCGTTTAGGCTATTTGTTAGTTTACATTACGATAGCTCGATACTTCTACGATAAGTTTGTACAGGCTTATACAACTCGATATAATCCGATATAGTTGCGATAAACTAATAAAGCTAAGATTGACCGATAATCGATTTCCTTGAGAGGCAAACAAGTGAGCGCCACAATATTCCATAACCCGTTTCGTCCCACTGCCGGCGCTGAGCCTCCGCGCATAATTGGTCGTGATGATATTGCCCTTGAGTTTACCGAGAGTTTGAATTCGGGAATTGGTGCACCTGCGAGGCTCATGCGCGTTGCCGGGCCAAGGGGTTCCGGAAAAACTGTTTTGCTCTGTGATCTTAGAGATCGTGCACGAGAGCTTGGCTGGAAGACGGCTATTGTTTCTGCTGGTCCCAACCTATTGCTGGACCTGAAGGATCAGATTGCAGAATCCTCCCTTGCGACCAATGCTTCAGTCGGCGTAAATGCCGGCTTTGTTTCCGCTAAATTCGACGTTGTGCCAAAAGAGTCGAGTCTTAGAAAGTTGCTTGGCTCGGCCGCAAAGTCTTCCAAGGGCCTGTTTATTGCAATAGATGAGGTGCAGGATGCCCCGATTGACGATATGCGCGCTATTGCTTCTGCTGTGCAGCTTCTAATAGGGGAGAAAGTCGATATTGCTCTCGCATTTGCCGGATTGCCCGCTGGTGTTATGGATCTTATTAACGGCAAGGCACTTACATTCTTGCGTCGTGCCCTCCCCGAAGATCTGGCGCCTATCAACCAGGTGGAGGTAGCGCTCTCTATGGGCGATAGCTTTATAGCGACTGGTTTGACCATAGAGGACGATCTGCTGTCGAGAGCCGCTAAGGCCACGAAGGGCTATGCCTATTTGGTGCAACTGGTCGGTTACTCCATTTGGCAGCGCGCCAACTTGCATCGTGTCAAAAGTGCCAACGTGAGCGAGCGCGATGTTATCGAAGGCATTGCGCTGGCAGAGGCTCGTTTTCACGATGTTGTTCACGAGCCCGCGATTTCTGGACTTGGACTCAACGATATTAAATATCTTTTGGCCATGTGCGAGGATAAGCAGCAGTCCAAATCATCTGAGATTGCTAAACGTATGGGTAAAAAGACCAATGAGGTCAGCTCTATTAGGGCTAAGCTGCTACAAAGAGAGGTTATTCAGGCTCCACAGAGGGGCTACGTGCAGTTTGCCGTGCCGGACCTAGATATCTATCTGCGAGAGAATGCCGCGGAGATTCTCGAGCGGTTCTAAATCAAGGCATGAATAGCCGCCGGTTAACTGCCTTTTTCGACTTGGCTCGCGTCCCCCCCCCGCGCGAGGACGTGCCCAAAGCGGCAATACTGATTGATTACGGAAGGGCATCTCAGGGTGCAATCGATATACTATTTGTCCAAATGAAAGGAAACCCATGCAGCTATCTGAGCAGCTTCTGCACACGACGATTCGCATC
Organism: uncultured Collinsella sp.; assembly: GCA_900541145.1. GTDB lineage: Bacteria > Actinomycetota > Coriobacteriia > Coriobacteriales > Coriobacteriaceae > Collinsella. The sequence goes on from UQIH01000017.1 coordinate 40,632, forward strand.
GAAGCTTCGTTGGCCTCGGGAGGTTGCTCAGTTGGAACGGGTTTCTTTTTCAAGTTCTGCGACGACGGAAAGACCTATGTGCCGGCAATCGTGACCAACAGGCACGTGGTCGAGGGCGCGTACGAGTATCGCGTCATCTTTTCGAGATCTGACGAGAACGGAAACCTGCTCAATATAAACGAGCAACTTACCATGCGGGGCTCCGAGAGCGACTGGATCGCACACCCTGACGAAAGTGTTGACCTGTGCGTCTTACCCATCGGTCCCGCACTGAATGGTTTTATCCGGGCGGGGAAGCATCTGCTTACCATACCGCTCAGCTTGGAGCTTCTGCCGACGGATAAGCAGATTCAAGACATGGGCTGTATGGACGAGGTGACCATGGTCGGATACCCCAACGGCATTTGGGATGAGGCCAACAACCTGCCGATCGTCCGTCGGGGTATCACGGCGACGCCCTATAGGTACGACTATCAGGGGCAGAAAGAGTTCCTGGTTGACATGGCGTGCTACCCGGGATCGAGCGGTTCCCCGGTCTTTCTCTACAACGAGGGTACTTATTTGGAGAACGATGCTGTGGTCATGGGCAAGAGGCTCTATCTACTTGGCATCCTTCGGGCTGTGCCCATCAGAACTCTTCTCGGAGACATCACCGTATCCACGATTGCCCACGTGAGCGTTCAGGACATGTTGAATCTCGGCATCGTCATCAAATCCGAGCGTCTGAGGGACTTCGATCCCATCGTGAGGGAACGCTTGAGCGTTTCTGGAAATTAGTATTTATTTGGCTCGCCCGCTCTGATGCCGCCCCCGCACAGCTGGTCGGCCTCGGCGTCCATCACCGCGTTCACGACCTGCTCGGCGAGGCGCCTGAGCAGCTCCTGCATGTCGATGGCGCCGTCGTCGAAACGGGGCATGGCGAGCATGTCCGGAGTCGGGTCTGATAAGATTTCCATAGCGGTCCTCGTCCTTTCCTAGAACCTGTTGTTGTGGTGATTTCAGATTCTAGGACGAGGGCCGCTCTTCGTTAAGTGGCCGCTGGGGCGTCACCCTTACACCAACATTTTCGACGCGATCGGCCGCTTCGTGGACTTCGTGCGCGACGTGTGTGCTGAGGATGCTCTGGAAGAGAATCTCCGTTTTGTGTCTGATGCCCTGGACGGTAAGTGCACGCCGCGTGAGATTATTCGCAACTACTTCCTCAAAGATTTCTACAAGGATCACTGCTCAACCTACCAGAAGCGCCCCATCTACTGGATGCTTGATTTCGGTAAGAAAAACGGCTTCAAGTGCCTTATTTACATGCATCGCTACCAGCCAGACCTGCTGGTCCGCGTACGCACTAATTATGTCCATGAACAGCAAGAACGGTACCGCACGCAGCTCGCTCACCTAGAGGAAGCCGTGGCACAAGTTGATATCTCGCAACGCGTAAAGTTGAACAAGCAGATCAAGAAGCTCAACGATCAGCTCGCTGAGACTATAACCTTTGGGGAGAAGATTCACCATTTAGCAGAACAAATGATTGCGATCGGACTGAGGGATAAGCGTGATCGATTTCGGCATCTTTACCATTGACGGGGTGAAGAGGTTCTTGTTCGACGCCCTGCGCATCGATGGGTGCGAGTTCGGAGATATGCAGCTGCGTTTTCGCAGCGACGAGGTTGGGACGTACGCCGATGTCCGGGAGAGGCTGGGGGAGTCCCTCGCCCCCGACGACCTGCTGCTGCACCTCAGGCACGTCACGGCCAACACGGATGGCTGCGCGTCCATTCGCGAGAGCGGGATTCTCGGAATCGGGGACGTGCTCTCGCGTCCTAGTGCGCTTACGCGTCTTTTCGAGGGCTGCGGGGTTCATTTCGACAAGGCGAGCCGAACCGTGTCTGTCGACGGGAGAAGGCTCAGCCTGGACCTGGTCGATGATGCCTTCCTCGGACGGGAGTCCTCGGAGCCGATAGATGGACTTCTGTACATTCTGGCGGAAGACTCCCTCGTGAACTCCTTCATCCACAAGTCGTGCATCCGGGAGTACTCCACGCTTTCGCGGTATCCCGAGGCCATATGGGCTCTGGAAGAGGTCGTCGGGCATGGGAACGAGGCGGTTTGGAGATGGAAGGACGCCGCGCGCCCATATGTTGTCGAGTTCACCGCGACTTTGAAGGAGCTCGATCTGTGTCGACTCCAGCCGGACGATGGGATGGGTTTTTGCAGGGCGGCGGTTTGAAGGAGTCCGTATTCAATAATCTGGTTTACCAGGCGCTCGGGGTCTGCGTGCGGGGTGCCCGCGAGGTTATCGCCTCCCTGCCTGCCGGCGGCGGGGTGCCCCGTCGTCGATCGTTCGGATAACCCCTCTGGATGAGTTCTGCGGCGACCCCGAAGCTGGCTTGGATTCCATGTGCGATAGGGAGGGGCGTTGTCGGATTTGCGACGAAGACGCTGTGGAGTCCCTGTCGGCGTTCCTTATCGCTAATGGGTATCTAGGGGAGGGCTTCTCGGGATAAAACGGGTTTCGCTTGGTCTAATGCGTAGGATGACCAGTTTCGTGTTGTCCCAGCAGGGAATCGCCCGACGGATCAGATTGCGGAAACATGGGGTTCCGATGCATGGGGTAGGCGAGGGGTCGTCGCCCTGATGTGCGAATGAGCTTCACCCTGCTGTCGCATTCTGTCCGTATGGATAATGGCCGGCTTAAGGTGCCGGCCTCCTACCGGAGGAGGTTGCGACGTGCGCGCGATGATCGAGATTGAGTGGATGGACGGGCTTGTGACGAAGGTGCCGGAGTTCGCTCTGGGCGACGTATTCGGTGAAAGCGTTCAGGTAGAGCTCGATTTCAAGTTCGACGACGTGTCGGAGGGCCTCTGGGTCGAGGTGCGCCATCATAAACCGGACGAGGGCTCGGATGGCGACCCGCGCGAAAGGGCCTGTACGCTGCATGCGGACTGTCACTACGGTTTGGTCGACGCGGTCGACCTCGACCGTATCTTCTGCGTTCTCTTTGAGGGGCAGCCGAGGATCTGCCGCATCGCGGGGGAGCTCGTGAACCTCTGAAGGACCTGTGCTATGGCTCAAGGTTGACGCGCTACTGAACGTTGTCGGTGCGCAGCCTCACGTGGCGCTCGTAGGGGAAGTCCAGGTAGGTCAGCGCGTCGGCCTCTGCCTCCTGTTACCGTTCATGGGAAATCGGTCAATTGGGAGCGCGGTGGAAATCCTGGACCGTGTTCCTACGCTACAAGACCTAGGCTTCTTCGGTACTGCATCGGGCTCATATAGCCCAGGTCGCTCTTGCAGCGCTTGTCGCGATACCAGACCAGATAGGCGTACAGCATCTTCATGAATTCCCCCATGCCAACATCGTCCCAGCCCCTTCCGTAGAAGAGCTCCACCTTCAGCCTGCCGAAGCCCTCCGTCCTTGAATTGTCGGGTGAGCACCCCTTTCTCGACATCGAGCGCGCGAGGTCCTGGGCGGCGCATAGCCGATCCGGCCCTGCCACCGGTAGTGGCCGCCGCGGTCGCTGGCTTACGCCTTGAGGAAGCGCGCCCGGGACCTCGGCCCCTACGAGGCATCGGCATTGTGCCAGCTTCGATCGGAGGCGGGCTGCTCGAGTCTCATGACCGCATACGACCTCAAAGAGGACTTCTTCGACATCTACGACGAGCACCCGCTCTCGCGGGAGGATGCCGAGGATGCATTCGATGCGTGGAAGGCATCCATCCCCGATGACAAGGCCTACGATCCCTTCCGGGGGCTTGCGAAGGCCGTGGAGAACCACCGCGAGTTCATATTTAACTACCGGGATTGTCCGAGCCGCATCTCGAACGGTTACACGGAATGCGCGAACCGCCTCATCAACGAGACTAACATGATGGGGCGTGGCCACTCCTTCGAGACGCTGCGCGCGCGTACGCTCTATCGCAGTTTGTCCCGTCACAGAGGTATGGCCCTACGCCTGTCATCTCGGCTGTCGGAACAGGAGTGGGTGCGGTTACCCCAAGTGTCGCTACGACGCTGCCTATCGCACCCGCCTGTCCGCGGCCCGTGAAGGGTTATGTCTCACCGCTGACGAGCTCGCCGCCATGGTCGCGATTGTGGTCCCTTTGTTTAGGCGGGGGCAGAGTTACGAGACCATATGGGCCACACATGCTGACGAGCTTCCTGTGTGCGTGCGCAGTGCCTGCTCCTATCAGGAGAGGGACAGGCGCGCCTTACCTGCTTCTCCCGCGAAAGGACCGTATGAGGAAGCGTAAGCGCAGGGATGTCGAAGGTGCTGGGCGCGACGGGGTTGACCGCACTGGCCGTACCTACGCCGAATTCGAGGCGCTCTCGCTTGCCGACAGGTCGCGCGTGGTCCAATGTGACTCCGTTGAGGGCTACGAGCGCAACACCTACGACATCCTGAGCGCACACATCGTGGCCCGGGCGTTCCAAATCTATTTGCGCAAGCGTCATGCCAGCTCCGGCAGCCATCGTTGCCTGCCTCGACCATATAGAGAGTCTCATAGGCTCTGTTGCTGCCTTCGAGGCTATCTTCGGCATCCTGCTAGTCGATTGAGGAGTCGAGTTCGATGATTGGAAGGGCCTGGAGCGCTGGTGTCTCGAAAGCGGAGCTCGGCGCTGCCGCGTGTTCTGCTGCGACGCGATGAGATCCAACCAGTAGTCGGCATGTGAGCGCAACCACGAGCAGCTCAGGCGCATTCTGCCCAAAAGCCGTAGTGGCGGTGCTCTGAGCCCCTACGACGTTGTAGTATGCTGCAGCCACGTAAACTCTTGCCCGCTTGCTGGACTCGCTGGCAGGTGTCCATTCGAGCTCCTCGGAGACCTGTTGCTGTGCGGCATCGGATGATCGCTTCGGGCTGTCCCTCGACAGCGAGCTCGCCGTCTCGCCCGATAAGGGGTCATCCCCGACGGGGTGGTACCAGGCCTACGAGCGGGGCGAAGGCTCTTGGGCCGCCGGGTGTCAGTGGTAGCGTGAAACTGAACACTTGTTCAGTTTCACGCTACCACTGACAGTTCGCAAGCTTCATTATGAATTCAGGGTACCTCATCTTGTCGATGCGGGATTGGCGCCCAGAGCCGGGGTCCCGCCAGAGTGCGATACGCCGTGTGCCGAACATGCAGGCGCGACCGTTGACGCCTTCTTTTCTTCTGCCGGAATCCACGCAGAAAGCATTCTGTACGACAGGCTATGCCAGGTGTTCTACCAAATGGTCATTTTATCTTTCTATAATGAGGCGAGATTCTATCCAAGAATCCGACATGTCGCTCTTCATCGATGCCGAGGACCGTTAAGTCGACTACTCTACCGGTCTCGTTACCTAACTTTTGGGATATCTGTTCGCATCCGGAGACAAGTTGATCGGAATATTTCGAGTACAGTAGCAGCAAATCAATATCACTGTCTGCACTGAGCTCTGAACCACTCAGCGCAGATCCGAACAGATAGACATGATCAAACTGAGAGAACAGTTCTAGGTTGCTGTCGAGAATGTCTATGAGTCTCAAATAGTTCATAGTTTGCGAACGAATGGGAAGAAGCTATCCATATCGAGGAGCTTCACGTTAATTTGCCCCGCAAACACCTGGGCTTCTTCGGAGATGCATTGCTTACCGTTCCATCTATGCAAGTTGACGACAACGGTATGTTCTGCCGGTGCTAAACGGGCCAACTCTGCATAGCTCAGACAGTATTCGTATACGAATAAGAAGCATTTTCCTTTCGCTATATATTCTCTAAGGTTTGTCTTCGACTTGCGAGTTGCTTTCTTTCCGCACAGGCGGAAGTACTTTAGGGCAAAAATCAAGCTGTCTAGCCTCATCTCGGCACGCCTGAAGCAGCGGGCGTCATAGTACATCTGTCGGATACGCGGCGTATCGTCAAGATAAACTACCGCCTCTTTCCCGTTTTCTATTATTTGCAACAATGGATGTTCTGCATCTAGAGAAACATCTATAAATCGCCCCTGTTCGTCAAGCTTTTTGATTAGCAGCTCTAGGGATTCTGCAGAGGGGAGCAGGTCACCTTCTATGGGCTGGATTCCGAAGATGGAGTTGATGACCTCGGGGAAAAGAATAGACCTTTGTCTTTCCGTATTATCTCTGGTGGCTTCGAACTCCTTAGCATGGTCGATAAAATCGCGGACAGCGGCCTGGTTGGAGAAGGAATTGTCCTTGTGGTTCTGGAACAGGCACAAGTTCGATTCGAACAGCGTGCAAAGTTTTCGGTTGTTGACGATTATTTCCTTTTCAAAAACATCCCACAGTCTTCGCTTGTCCTTCATGTAGTAATTCTCATATATCGACTTGTTTCGGGCGAGCAGAGGTGCGGCCTCTTTGCGCAGGTCGTCGAAGGAACTGAACGTCTTTCCGAAAACGCGATCAATTTCTGCGTGACGAATCGACTTCCATTTCCTCACTTCATCTGCCGTGAAAGCGGAGTTTTTGTCGAAATTCGTATGGCAGTTTGGACAGATGAGAATAAGGTTGTCGAACGTGTTCTCTGCGCTTTTGCAATATGGGACGATATGGGCTCGTTCAGCAATGTCTCCATTGCTGATGAATAGATCGGCCCGACAATCTGGATTCATGCATTTGCCGGCAGACTCCGCCCAGAGTCTTCGCTCGACATATGCTGAGATTGGCTTTCTGCTTGTCTTCGACACTTTCCGTCCCCGCTTTGACCTCTTCGATTGACGATTAACTGTCATTTAAGAATATGTTATCCAATGATTGGGCCACCGTCAGGCTTCAAGTGAAGATTATTGAACGGGGAGGTAAATGGAGCACTAAAGAAGTAGACATTCGGCAGCTTTAAGCCCCAGGGTTAACGAATCGCGTGCCGAATGACGCTGCTATAGGCTGTCAAGTCCTTTATCGGACGACATTTTAGCATTCAAGTAGCGGTCGTATTCGCGTCTGATTTCCTCGTGGGGGCATACTTCTCTTTCTATTTCGCTGAGCCTTACATTCGGCACGTTAAGCTCTCGGGCAACCTGCTTTTGGGTCAATCCGAGCGATTTTCGCATGTCCGCCAGTATCGAGCCCCGGGCGTACTTCAACCTCATGGGGCGCCGCAACGTTGGGTAAACCTCCCTGGCTGTGAACCTCTTAAGGCAGCGCATGATCTCTCGCTTTGTCTTGCCGTCGGACTTGCGCTTCGCCATGTAGGCGAGCGTTCTCTCGTCCCCGCGCATCCTGTGTTAGTCATGCCGTCGTAGCCCGCCGAGACCCAGCGGTAGATGGTCGAGGGCGACAGGTCCACCGGCCCGCCGTTGCGCGCCGCCATCTGCTCGGGCGACAGCCCCCGGCGCAGGCAGTCCCTGATGGCCTCAAGCCTCGCCGTCGCGGCGGGCTCGTCGGCGTCGATCCCGCGCCTGGACGAGACGAGCACCGAGTCCGCGCACAGCTGCGCGGCGCGGGCCTCGTAGAAGACGTGCGGGCAGCGCATGCAGCCCACCGCGCGGTAGCGGCCGCAGCCGTCGCGGCAGCGCGGCCACGCCGCCAGGCGCGGGCAGGCCGCCGACAGGTCGGTGCCGGCG
>UQIH01000018.1 GCA_900541145.1 uncultured Collinsella sp.
GGGTCAGCCCGTGGGAGGCCAGGGCGCCGCTGACCGGTGGACGGCACCGAGCCGTACGCTTGAACTGAGAAGGGGGAGGCCTCGCGGCCCCCCCTTTTTTACGTTATATACACGTTGTACTTTGGGATTTAGCTCCCCCGTATTCGCTCTTACTGTTTGGCTGTATTTTGAGTCCTTCTAGTGTATTTGAGCGATAATTACTCGCATTGGCGTTAGGGAGGGCTTGATGTTTACCGTATTTGTCTTGGGCAATATTGCTTCGGGTAAGTCGACTGCCTGCCGCTATTTCGAATCTCGTGGCGCTATGCTAATCGATCTGGATGAGCTTGCAAAATCGCTGTATGTGCCGGACTCTGATATCGTCAATGCACTCGCGGATGAATTCGGTTGGGACATTTTGGATGAGGAAGGCGGCATTCGCCGCAGCATCCTCGCTTCTCGAGCTTTTGCTTCTCCTGATTCGGTCGCACGGCTCAATGGCATTGTGCATCCCGTTCTCATTGAACAGCTTTCGCTTAGGATTCTCGATCCGGTTTGTTGTACGGTTTCGTCTCCCCGTTATCCCTTTGCGGTAGTCGAGGTTTCTGCTCCGACTGGTTTTGAGGATGCATTTGGCTTGGCTGATGAAATTTTGGTCATCAGCGCCCCTTTGTCAGTTCGTCGCGAGCGCGCTATTCAACGTGGCATGGAGCCATCTGATTTCGATGCCCGTTCTGCTTGCCAGCCCGAAGAGTCTGCGCTGTGCAATCTCGCTACAACTGTGATTGACAATGCGGCAGACGATAACTCGCTCTTTGAACAACTGGACGCATGGCTTTCGCGCCATGGGTTCGGGGATGTAGTGGATAAGGAGGAGGCCGATGCCTAAGACACGTTTCCTTACGTGGTATCGCCTTATACCGCTGGCTGCCGTTTTTGCCTTCGGCCTTATCTCATTCGTTTACTCGTATGCTCCTGCCGCTTTCTTTAAGCCGCTGTATCCGATTGACTACGAGGCGTATGTAAAGCAATCCAGTATTTCGCATAATCTGGATCCGTATCTGGTGTGCGCTGTCATTAAGTCTGAATCGAATTGGGATCCCGAGGCCGAGTCGAATCAGGGTGCTCAGGGATTGATGCAGCTGATGCCCGAGACTGCCCAGGATATGATCGCCAAGGGCCTTGTCGACGGTGGCGAGTATTCGGCCGACAACCTTAACGATCCGGCTACGAATATCGAGTTTGGCTGTGCGTATCTCTCGTATCTTCTAGCGTATTTTAACGGGTCGACTGACAGTGCCATTGCCGCCTATAACGCCGGCATGGGCAATGTCGACGGATGGGCGCAGCAGAGTACGTTGCTTCATAATGCAATCACCTTTCCCGAGACGCAGGCGTATCTGATTCGTGTCAATAATGCCTGGGTTCGCTACAAGACCCTCTATCCCGATCGGTTCGTATAGGACTATGCCTGCCGCCTGCGTATACTGCAGATATATGAGTTAGGAGTATCCATGGCGGAATTTGAAGTAGAACGCGTTGGTGGTGAACTTAAGCGCTTTGGCGTTGAAGGCTCTGACGTGCCGTTTAAGGTCGTGTCTCCCTATGAGCCTGCCGGTTCCCAGCCTAAAGCCATTGAGTCGCTTGTGCAGGGTGTGAGGGACGGAGACCGCTATCAGGTTTTGCTGGGCGTGACTGGTTCGGGCAAGACCTTCACGATGGCAAAGACTATTGAGGCCCTGGGAAAGCCGACGCTGGTCATGGCTCCGAATAAAACGCTCGCCGCTCAGCTTGCGAGCGAGCTCAAAGAGTTCTTTCCCAACAACGCTGTGGTCTACTTCGTCTCGTACTACGACTACTATCAGCCCGAGGCGTATGTGCCGCAAAGCGATACATATATCGAGAAAGACTCCTCGATTAACGAAGAGGTCGAGATGCTGCGACATCAGGCGACCGCGTCACTGCTCTCTCGACGCGATGTGATCGTCGTCGCATCGGTCTCGTGTATCTATGGCATCGGCTCTCCAGAGGACTATGCGGGCCTAGCTCCAAACGTCGACAAGAAGGTTCCGCTCGAGCGCGATGACTTTATCCATGCACTTATCGATATTCAATATGATCGCAATGACTATGACCTTGCACGCGGCACGTTTCGCGTGCGCGGCGATGTTGTCGACGTGTATCCGCCTTATGCCGAGCATCCGTTGCGGTTTGAGTTCTTTGGCGACGAGGTCGAGCTGATTGCCGAGATCGATGAGGTCACCGGTGAAATGCTGCGTGAGTACGAGGCCATCCCCGTATGGCCGGCATCGCACTACGTGACCGAGAAGCCGAAGGTCAAGGCGGCTCTGAAATCGATCAGCGAAGAGTGCGAGAAGCGCGTCGCGGAGCTCAAGGCGACCGACAAGTTGCTCGAGGCGCAGCGTCTGCAGCAGCGCACCGATTATGATCTTGAGATGCTCGAGACGATGGGCTTTTGCAACGGCATCGAGAACTACTCGCGTCATCTGGACGGTCGCAAACCGGGTGAGCCGCCGTTTACCCTAATCGATTACTTTCCCAAGGATATGCTCTGCATCATCGATGAGAGCCATGTGACGGTGCCGCAGATTCGCGGCATGTACGAAGGTGACCGCTCGCGTAAGGTGACGCTGGTGGAACACGGTTTTCGCCTGCCCTCGGCGCTCGATAACCGCCCGCTTCGTTTCGATGAGTTTGAGGCAAGGATACCCCAGTTTATCTATGTTTCGGCCACGCCGGGCGACTACGAGCTGCGGGTGAGCCAGAACGACGTGGAGCAGATTATTCGTCCGACCGGCCTGCTCGACCCCAAGATTGACGTGCGTCCAGTACGCGGCCAGATTGACGATCTTGAGGACGAGATTCGCGAGCGCGTTGCCCGCAAGGAGCGCGTGCTGGTGACCACGTTGACCAAGCGCATGGCCGAGGACCTGACCGACCATCTGCTCGACGCGGGCATTAAGGTCAATTACATGCACTCTGATACGGCGACAATGGACCGTGTCGAGATCCTGCGAACGCTGCGCGAGGGCAAGATCGATGTTCTCGTTGGCATCAACCTGCTTCGTGAGGGCCTGGATCTTCCCGAGGTCTCACTGGTGGCAATTCTCGATGCCGATAAGGAAGGTTTCTTGCGCAACCGCCGTTCGCTGATTCAGACGATTGGCCGTGCGGCCCGTAACGCCGATGGTGAAGTCATCATGTATGCAGACGTTGTGACCGATTCGATGAAAGAGGCCATCGAGGAGACGCAGCGCCGTCGCGAGATTCAGATGGCATACAACGAAGAACATGGCATTGTGCCCAAGACAGTGCGCAAGGCCATCAACGACATCTCAAGTTTTATTGCCGAGGCCGAAAAAACTGTGGGCTCCAAGGGACGCTCGAAGGGCGACTCTCTTGGCCATGGCGCATTCTATACGCCCGATGAGTCGGGCGAGGGCGGTGTGCCGGAAACGGTGGCGCCCGAGCAGACACTTGCGGAGCAGTTGGAAGAACTGCCGCATGACGAGCTTGTGCGGATCGTCGAAACCATGGAAGAGGATATGCGTAACGCTTCTGCCGCTATGGACTTTGAGGAGGCGGCGCGCCTGCGCGATGCTGTCGTTCAGATTCGGGTGATGCTCGAGGGTGCGTCTGAGGACGAGACGATCGAGCGCTTACGCTCGCAGGCCCGCAAGGGTTCCACGTTCGCATCGGGCAGAAAACGCCAGGGTGCACGGTTTAAGAAATAGCGAACAGGCCCCGAGTTCCCTGTGGAGCTCGGGGCCTATGTCTTTTGCGCGCTGGAATTTGTGCGTTAGAGGTCTGCGATCAGGGCTTCAGCACAACGGATGCCGTCGGTGGCCGCGCTCATGATGCCGCCGGCATATCCAGCTCCCTCACCACAAGGGTAGAGGCCCGGGGTCGACACGGCATGGCACGTTCGGTCTCGGGTAACAGTGACCGGTGAGCTCGAACGAGTCTCCACGCCGGTAAGAACGGCATCGGGACGGTCGTAGCCTCGTAGCTTTTTTCCGAGTAGGGGAAGTCCCAGGCGGAGCGACTCGACGATATGCTGCGGTAGGGCTTCGTCAATTGCCGTCCAGGTCACACCGAGCGGATAGGTGGGCTTTACCTTTCCGGGCGCCTTGCTGGCGCGTCCTGCGAGGAAATCTCCGACGAGTTGTGCCGGTGCGTTCCAGTTGGAACCGCCCAGGCGATAGGCGGCCGCCTCGCAGGCACGCTGGAGCTCGATGCCGGCGAGCGGGTCATCGTTGGGAAGGTCCTCAGGCGTGACGTTAACGAGCAGGGCGGCATTTGCGTTGCGTCCGTCGCGGGCATTGAGACTGGCCCCGTTGACGCACAGATGGCACGGTTCTGAAGAGGCGGCAACAACCTGTCCGCCGGGGCACATGCAAAACGAGAACACGCTGCGGCCGTTGGGAAGATGGGCAACAAGTTTGTAGGGGGCCGCCCCGAGCGCTGGATGTCCCGCCGAGGCTCCATATTGGGCTCTGTCGATGTCGCGTTGCGGATGCTCGATGCGAACGCCCATGGCAAAGGTCTTTTGTGCGAGGGCCACGTTGTGGTCCTTAAGGAGCTCAAAAATATCGCGAGCAGAATGCCCGCAGGCGAGGATGAGGTGCTTTGTCTCGATTGGCTCGTAAGCGGCGTCTTGGGACGATTGGACATCAATACCGGTGATGGCGCCAGACGCGTCGATGCGAATGTCGACGAGCTTCGTTCGATAACGGACGACACCTCCGAGCTGCTCGATGCGCTGGGATATAGCGGTGACAACCTTGGGAAGGATGTCGGAGCCAATGTGCGGCTTGGCATCCCACAGAATATCGCGGGGCGCACCCGCCTCGACGAAGGTTTCGAGGATAAGGCGATGGGCGGGATTTTTTGTTCCCGTATTGAGCTTGCCGTCCGAGAAGGTCCCCGCGCCGCCCAGACCAAACTGAATATTGCTCTCGGGGTCGAGGATGCGCTCCTTTAGAAAGAGGTCGATCGTCTGCGAGCGGCGAAATGCCGGGTCGCCGCGCTCGATAAGCAAGGGCTTAAGACCTGCTTTGGCGAGCGTGAGCGCAGCGAAAAGGCCGGCGCATCCGGCGCCGACAACGACAGGGCGTTCTTGAGGTGCGTCGGAGACGGGGGAGGGGAATGAAGGCTCATCGTCTTCTATCGCGCGTACGCGCGAGCGGTCACGCTCGGCAACGCTGTCGACCGCTTCTCGCTCGAGGTGGGGACTAGTCAGCTCAACACGAAAGCTCAGGATAAAATGGACGTCTCGTTTTTTGCGAGCGTCGATTGACTTGCGGTGGAGCTCGATGGACTTGATCTCGGAGTCCTTGCAACGTAGGACGCGCTTGGCGACTCGCTTGCCAACAATGAGGCAGGTATTTTCATCGCCGGCTTCATCGAGCGACGCGTTGACTTGGGTGATTTCGATCATCGAGGTCTCCTTAGAGGCAAGAAAGAGGCCGTCCGGTATCCCAGACGGCCCGAATGCGTTTTTGATTATAGACTGCGCGGCTACAGGCTGCTTGCAGCGCGAATGCCCGAGAGCCAGGCCCACGCAAGGTTAAAGCCTCCGCAATCGGCGTCGATGTCGAGCGCTTCGCCGCAGACGTAAAGCGGGGCGTCGACAACGCTGCGCGCGCGTAGACTGGGTGTTGAGATGCTCTCGACAGATACGCCACCACGCGTGACCTGCGCCGAGCGCTCCTCGGCTGTTCCCTCGACGAGCAACTTAAAGTGCTTGAGGATCGAGACCAGGTGGATGATATCGTTGGAGCCTGGATGGCACTGCTCGAACGCCGTGCAGACGACGCGGGAGAGTTGCGGGGCGAGCATGCCGTCGAGCCAACGGGGATCGCGGGGCGAAAAGCCGCCGAGCAGCTTAACGCGCCGGTTGAGCATATCGAGCAGCTCGTCTTTAGAGAGGTCGGGGAAAACGTCGAGCAGGATCGTATCGCCGCGCTGGATACGACGGGAGAGGTTGAAGACAGCGACGCCCGAGATGCCGAAGGTTCGAAACAGTACTTCACCGTCTTCGTGCCAGAGCTCACTACGGTTACGGGTGAGCGTCAAGCGGGCGCGGACGCGCAGACCATCCAACGTCTTGAGTGCTGCCCGATCGCCAACGACCGTTGCCGATACGGGGCAGAGGATGGGGCGCAGCGAAGTGAGGGGGAGGCTAAACGTATCGGCGATACCGGTGGGGTTGCCGCCCGTGGCGATAATTACGGCATGTGCCTGCAGGGCCTCGTTCTTGCGAGGGACATCGGCGAGCGCTTTCCGAAGCGAGCGGAGCTCCGATTTTCGGTCGTCGTGCTTTTTTGCCTTGAGCGCCCGCGCTGGACGGTCTATTTGGAGTGCCCAGCCTTCGGAAACTTTGTGCGCCGAGGCAACGTTGGCTCCGCAGATTAAGGTGATACCTAGGCGGTTGCAAACGTTGAGAAGCGCGTCGCGCACCGATTCGGCGCGAAGGGAGCGCGGGTACAGCCGGCCTTCCTCGGAGGTTGTCATGATGCCCAGCGAGGAGAAGAAACCCATAAGCTCTTGTTCGGGTTGGGGGCCCATGACAGATTCGACGAATGCGGGGTGGTTATACCGCTGAGGATCAATCGATTCGTTGGAGAGGTTGCAGCGGCCGTTACCGGTCGCAAGGAGCTTTAGGCCGCAGGCGACATCGCGCTCAACGATGCAGACGCTTTTGCCAGCACGTGCGGCCGTAATGGCGGCGGCGAGGCCTGAAGCCCCGCCGCCGATTACCAGGACGTCATAGAAGGCGCTCGTGTTCACTTAGGCCTCGTCGGTCTCGTGCGGGGTAATAGCCTCGACGGCAGAGACTGCCTTGGGCAACATGCCATCGGGCAGCGCGGTCTCAACCTCGCCCTTATCGCAGGCCTCGGCGAGTGCCGGATTAATGGGAAGCGTGCCCAAGATGTCGAGGTTATAGCGCTCTGCGACCTCGGGGAGCTTGCTTTTGCCAAAGACCTCGATCTTCTTGCCGCAGTCGGGGCACTCGATATAGCTCATGTTCTCGACGATGCCCAGAATGGGGACGTTCATCTTCTCGGCCATGTTGACCGCCTTGGCGACGATCATCGAGACCAGGTCCTGCGGGCTCGTGACGATGACGATGCCGTCGACGGGCAGCGACTGGAAGACGGTGAGCGCGACGTCGCCTGTTCCCGGAGGCATGTCGACCAGCAGGTAGTCGATGGGGCCCCACGAGGTCTCGCTCCAGAACTGCCTAATGGCGCCTGCGATGACCGGACCGCGCCAAAGGACGGGGTCGGTCTCGTTTTGGAGCAGAAGGTTGGAGCTCATGACCTTGACGCCGTGCTCGGAGATTTCGGGCAGCATGAGGTTGCCAAGGGCATGGACGTGGCGTCCGCTCATGCCGAACATCTTGGGGATAGAGGGACCGGTGATGTCGGCATCGAGGACGCCGACCTTGTGGCCGTGACGGGCAAGCTCGGTGGCGATGGCACCGGTGACAAACGACTTGCCGACACCGCCCTTGCCGGAAAGCACGGCGATGACGCGTTTGACCTCGGACAGCGTGTTCTCCTCAAATTGCGACGGCGACGTTTGTCCGCCGGCGGCCTGTGCGTGCTCGCAACCCATGTATGACTCCTTTGTATATGTTGGGGCCGGAGCCCCGTGATGTGACACGAGCGTCATTGTACCCTCGTTTGCGAGCGGGAGTCATTTGCGATGCATTTGGGCCGAGCGTGCTTGCAATACGATGGGCCCAAGCGAATGGGCGGGCTTACTGAACTTTGCTGGCGAACTCGAGGTATTGCATGCGCTGCAGCTTGTCGATCGTCGAGGTGTATGGGCTGTCTTCAGATTCCAAGTTGTAGCGCAGCCCGTCGGCACCAAGGTAGCCGGCGACATTGATGGTGGGCACATCTGACCTTGTTGCAAGCAGGGCCTTTTGATAGTCGGTGAGCGGGGCGCCGATCTTATTAAGGGTAATGGCTGCAATCTCGTTTGCCCCGACGGTGTCGTAGACGTTGAGCTCGGTATTGCCGGCGATTTCATAGTTAGCCCAGACGAAATAGGTTGACTGATAGACACGGAAAGCGTGGCTTGCCGTATCTTCCTGAGGGTACAGCTCGTCGTTGAGAGTCGTTGCGGCGCTCGGCTGATGGTCGCCAAAAAAGACAAGAACAACCGGTCTGCCGATATTGCGGAGCTCGTTGATAAAGTACTCGAGGTCCCGGTCGGATGCGTTGATGCAGGTGAGATAGGTGTTGAGCGCGCTATTGGCGCCCTCGCTGGCTCCCTCGACCCAATAGTTTGTCAGCTCTTCGGCGGGAACGGTGCCATAGTCGTAGCCGCCGTGATTTTGCATCGTGACGTCAAAGATGAACTGCGGCGCTTCGTCGGTTCTAAGCAGGTCGAGTATCTTGTCGTAGGTGGCGTAGTCGCATACGCCGGCATGGTAACAGGGCGCACCTTCGAAATCGCCGATTGAAAGAAAGTCTCCAAAGCCCAGCTGCTGATAGATCTTATCTCGATGGTAGTTGACGGGGTTTTGCGGGTGCATAGCGGTAGCGGTATACCCAAGCTCTTTAAGGTCCTTTGCCAGGCTGTTGACGCCATTCATCTGATACAGCTGATAGGGGATCTTGCCTAATCCGACAAAGGCCGTTGTCGCTCCGGTCAAAAATTCGAATTCGGAGTTTGCCGTTCCGCCACCGGTGACCGAAGCGAGCATGGTGCCGCGAACAAGTGTATCGGGAAGCGAGTTGTAGAATGCGGGGCCGGTGTACCCGGCCGCCTGGAGCTGCTCAAAGCACGAAAGGTCGCTAAAACTCTCGTTCATGACGGCAACAATCGTCGGCTTGATTTCATTGAACTGGGCAACGGCAGCCGCGCGCTGCTCGCTCGAGCCATACGTGCTGTCGTAGGCGGCGGCGAGCTCCTGCTCGATGCTCTGCGCCTCATCGGGCGTATAGCCTTCGGGCTTCTCAATGGGCAACTCGTTGACCATTTCGGTGAACGAAGTGATAAAACCCTGAGACGTATATGTGGTGATGGGCTGCCAACGGTCAAATCCAAAATCCAGCGCCTGCTCCAAGTCGATGCTGGAAAAGCCTGAGAGCCCCACAACGGTCACTAGCAGAAAAGCGCAGAGGTTAGCGGCGATTGCGGGGAAGACATGGGTGGGCGTACGGAGCTTTCGCGGTCGGATAAGCGAAAGAAGCCCCAGGGAAATCTCCAGCAGGGCGAGAGAGGTTACGATTCCGGCGGTAAAGGTAAACTCGTATCCCTCGCTCACTTCCATTGCGGTGCCAAGGGCCAAGATATCGCTTGGCAGGATGGCTTCGCCTTTAAACGTTATGACGAAGTGCTCGGCAATGCCAAGGATGCAACAGGCGACGGGCACGAGGGCCATGACGCCTCCATGACGCTGTCCCAGCAAATAAAGGGAGAGCAGAACCGTCGCGAGCAGCCCGACGGAAAACCCGAATGAGTTGGCGGGAATGCGATAGAACGTTTCGTTACAGGCAATTTCGAGCGAAACGAACGAGAGCGCTGAAACAGCGGCGATGACAAGGATGTCACGGCAAATACAGGCAACCGTTCCCGTCGCAAGATCGGTTTGGTCGATAAGTCCCGAAACCAAGGGCTCGACAAGAAGTATGACGGCGGTAGCACCGAGCGCCGAATAAGAAAGGACCCATAGGGAATTGTCCTCATTTACGAGCAATTGATTCGTAATCCATGCAGCTACCATGCCGAGCGGGATGAGGAGCGTCGCGCACCAAAAGACGCGGGCAATGGGCGGCTTTTCATTGTGTTTGATTGAAAAATACACGCGCACGACGACGGTGGCCACGATAAGGACGGCGATGAATATGGGCAGATTGGCCATGTCGCTCGAAGTGATTTCAAGGGGGATATCTTCGGTCATGGACGTTCCTCTGTTACAGCAAATTAAGTTCAGTAGTAGATTACTGTAACCTTTCCACGGCATTTCGAGAAACAAAGCACCCGATACGCAAAGCTAAAGGTCTGCGAATCTTGTATTACGAACATCTGTGCGCGTCGAGTGCGCTAAACTCATCGACAGTATGATTCGATGCAATAGGAGGCAAGGAGCTTCCATGTCTGATTCTTCTATCGTTATTCGCGGCGCTCGTGAGCACAACCTCCGTGATATCGATGTTTCCATTCCGCGTGACCAACTCGTGGTCATTACCGGTCTTTCTGGCTCGGGCAAGAGTTCGCTGGCATTTGACACTATCTATGCCGAGGGCCAGCGTCGATACGTCGAGAGCCTTTCGAGCTATGCGCGCCAGTTCTTGGGCCAGATGGACAAACCCGACTTGGATTCAATCGACGGCCTTTCGCCGGCGGTGTCGATCGACCAAAAGACGACGTCTAAAAACCCTCGCTCGACGGTTGGCACCGTAACCGAGATTTATGACTATCTGCGCCTGCTGTTCGCCCGTGTGGGCACCCCGCACTGTCCCGAATGCGGCCGCGTCATTGAGCGTCAGACGACCGACCAGGTTGCCGACAAGGTCTTGGCGGCGGGGGAGGGCCGCCGCGCGTTTGTGCTGGCACCGGTGGTGCGCGGGCGAAAAGGCGAGTACACCAAACTGTTTGAGGACCTTCGCGCCGAGGGCTTTAGCCGCGTGCGTGTCGACGGTGAAGTGCGCTCGCTCGACGATCCGATCGATCTGGACAAGAAGTTCAAGCACGATATCGAGGTCGTGGTCGATCGCATCGTGATCCGTGAGAATTCTCTGGGCCGTATCGCCGAGTCTGTTGAGCAGGCGACCGCGCTGGCTCACGGCAATGTAAACGTGTACATGCTGCCCGATCGTGATGCTCCCGAGGGGACCGAGGGCGAGCTTCTGGAGTATTCGTTGGCCTTGGCGTGCCCGGAGCATGGACACTCCATTGACGATCTTCAGCCGCGTGATTTTTCGTTTAACGCTCCCTATGGCGCATGTCCTGAGTGCGACGGCCTGGGCTTTAAGAAAACCGTTGATGCCGAGGCGCTGATTGAGGATCCCTCGAAGTCCATTGCCGATGGAGTCTTTGGTAGCCTGTTTGGCAATTCGAACTACTATCCGCAGATTTTTGCTGCGGTCTGCAAACACTTTAAGGTGAGCGCTGATACGCCGTGGGAGGACTTGCCCCCTCGCGTGCGTCGTGCATTCTTGGATGGCCTGGGCGATACGAAGATCTCGGTCGACTACCAAAAGCTCGACGGACGTCGCAGCCAGTGGGATACCAAGTTTTCGGGCGTTCGCAACATCCTGTACGAACGCTATACCGAGACGACGAACGAGAACACCAAGGCGCGCCTGGAGAAGTACATTCGCGAGGAGCCGTGCTCGACCTGCCACGGCGCTCGCCTGCGTCCCGAGATGCTCGCCGTCACCGTGGGCGGTAAGTCCATTTACGAGGTTTGTTGCCTGTCGTGCCGTGAATCGCTCGAGTTTTTTGAGGGCTTGGAACTCACCGAGCGCCAACAGTTTATCGGCGGCCGTATCGTCAAGGAAATTCTGGAACGTCTGCGTTTTCTGGTCGATGTTGGACTCGACTATCTGACACTCGATCGTGCCTCGGCGACGCTTTCCGGTGGCGAGGCACAGCGTATTCGACTGGCAACGCAGATCGGCGCGGGTCTCATGGGCGTGCTCTATATTCTGGACGAGCCCTCGATCGGTCTTCATCAGCGTGACAACGAGCGCCTGATCAAGACGCTCGAGCGCCTGCGCGATATCGGCAATACCGTTATCGTCGTCGAACACGACGAGGATACAATTCGTGCCGCCGATTACGTAATCGACATGGGGCCCGGCGCCGGCGTCAACGGCGGACACGTAGTCGCGGCGGGAACGCCTGCCGATATCATGGCGTGTCCTGAGTCGATGACGGGCGCTTATCTGGCCGGCAAACGAATGATCCGGGTGCCTGATGAACGGCGCAAGCCCGGTCGCGGCTGCCTTAAAATTACGGGCGCTCGAGCCAACAACCTCAAAAACGTTACTGCCAAGATCGAGTTTGGTACGCTTACGGTTGTTACCGGCGTGTCGGGATCGGGCAAGAGCTCCCTGGTTACCGACACCATTGCGCCTGCCCTTACGAATGCCATTCACCGCTCGACGCGCCCTGTGGGTCCGTATAAGAAAATCGAGGGCATTGAGTGTATCGATAAGGTTATCGATATCGACCAGTCGCCGATTGGCCGTACGCCGCGTTCCAACCCTGCTACCTATATCGGCCTGTGGGATGATCTTCGCGCACTGTTTGCGAGTACGCCGGAGTCGAAGGCGCGCGGCTACTCGCCGGGTCGTTTCTCCTTTAATGTGAGTGGCGGGCGCTGTGAGGCGTGCAAGGGCGACGGGCAGATCAAGATCGAGATGCACTTCCTTCCCGATATCTACGTTCCCTGCGAAGTTTGCGGCGGTAAACGCTACAACCGCGAGACACTCGAGGTCACCTACCGTGGCAAGACCATCTCGGACGTGCTCGAAATGAGTGTCACCGAGGCGCTGGCCTTCTTTGGGAATATCCCGCAGATTAAGCGCAAGCTCCAAACGCTGTACGATGTAGGATTGGGCTACGTGAGCCTGGGCCAGCCCGCCACGACGCTCTCGGGCGGCGAGGCGCAGCGTGTGAAGCTCGCCAAGGAGCTTCATCGACGCCAGACGGGCAAGACGTTCTATATTTTGGACGAGCCGACGACCGGTCTTCATTTTGAGGACGTCCGCCAGCTGCTCGATGTGCTGCAGCGTTTGGTCGATGCGGGCAACACGGTGCTGGTGATTGAGCACAACCTTGATGTCATCAAGGTTGCCGACCGCCTGATCGATATGGGTCCCGAGGGCGGTAACGGCGGCGGAACCGTCGTGGTTTCGGGCACACCGGAGCAGGTTGCGGACTGTCCGCAGAGTTATACGGGCAAGTTTTTGGCGCCGTTGCTCAGGCGTGACCGGGAGCGTCAGGCTCAACTTGATGCTCAATAAATAGGCGATTCAGTTTATGGGCGCCATCGACTCCTTGTGATTCGATGGCGCTTGCTGTGCCGAAGTGACGTATGCAGCCGAATTGGACATATACTTAATCCTTGCGTCCGAATGCGAGGGAAAGGATATGTCATGGCAAAGGCTGTAAAGACGCCAAAAACCAATGCGATGCGCGAGCTGGAAAGCGCCGGCATTTCCTATGTTCTACATACGTACGAAGACGATGGTGATGAGTCGGTGGGCCTGGGTGTCGCGATTTCGGAGCAGCTTGGCGAGGAGCCCGGTCAAGGATTTAAGACTTTGGTCTGCGTGACACCGTCCAACGACTATGTCGTGTGCTGTATCCCTGTTGCCGACGAGCTCGATCTAAAGTCCGCCGCGCGTGCCGCGGGGGAGAAGTCCTTGGCCATGATGCATGTGAAGGATTTGCTTGCGGCGACTGGCTACGTTCGCGGCGGCTGCAGCCCGGTCGGTATGAAAAAACGCTACCGGACGCTCATTGATGAGACATGTGTCCTTTGGGATACCATTTTTATTTCGGGAGGCAAGCGTGGTTATCAGCTCGAGCTTGCACCCGATGATTTAATTGCATTTTGCGGGGCGACGGTTGCCGCGATTACGAGAGAGGACTGAGCGATGCCGCAGGAAGAATTGAAGCGCGGAGCTCATTTTGCAAAAGAATCTGCGCCTCAGACACCCTCATCCGAAGCTTCTTCGTCGCGAGATGACACTGACGACATGGGCTCGTCGGACTACTCCACGGTTGGTCGTTCCGCCGGGCTTATGACCATCCTGACCATCGTGTCTCGCGTCACCGGTTTTATCCGCACGTGGGCAATGGCGGCCGCTATCGGCATGTCGCTACTCTCGTCCTCCTATCAGGTCGCCAACAACCTGCCCAATATGCTCTACGAACTCGTGATGGGCGGCATGCTCGTGACGGCGTTTTTGCCCGTGTACATGGCCGTGAGGCGTGAGCAGGGTCGCGAGGCCTCGAACGAGTACGTGGGCAACCTGCTCGGCATTCTGCTTTTGGTGCTGGGTGGCATTTCGTTGCTGGGGACCGTGTTCGCCCCGGGCTTTATCTGGACGCAATCGTTCCTTTCGGGTGACGGCGGCAGCATGGATACCGCTGCGTTCATGTTCCGTTTCTTTGCCATCCAGATTCTGTTTTATGGTTTGGGCTCGGTGTTCTCGGGCGTTCTCAACGCACACCGCGACTACTTCTGGTCGACGTTTGCCCCGGTCCTCAACAATGTGATCGTCATTGCGAGCTTTATGGGTTTTGCGCCCGTGTCCGCACAGTTTGGCGAACGTGCCGGCATCATCTTGATTGCGGCCGGTACGACCCTCGGTGTCTTTGTTCAGATGGCATGTCAGATTCCCGCGCTTGGCAAGCACGGCGTGCATCCCCATATCCATATCGACTTTAAGGACCCCGCGCTGCGCCAGACGATTGCGCTCGGTATCCCGACGCTGCTCGCCACGGTGTGCATGTTTGTCTCGACTTCTATCACCAACGCTGCCGCGCTGGTGGTCCAGCCCGAGACGGGTCCTTCCGTCATCGCCTATGCGCGCCTGTGGTACACGCTGCCCTACGCGCTGATTGCCGCCTCGCTTTCGACGGCGCTCTATACCGAGCTCTCTCATGACGCACAGGAGAAGGATTACGACAGCGTTCGCACGGGCATTTCGCGTGGCGTCGCCCAGATGCTGTTCTTCCTGATTCCGTTCGCACTGTACCTGATTGTCTTCGCACGTCCGCTCAATATGATCTACTGTGCTGGCAAGTTCGATGAATCCGGCGTGGCGCTGGTGTCCGAGTACCTTGTCTACCTGGCGCTCTCGCTGCCGCTCTACGGCGTGGTCGTGTTGATGCAGAAGAGCTTCTCTGCCTTGCTCGACATGAAGCCCTATAGCCGCTATTGCCTGTATTCTGCCATCGGCCAGGCCGGCTCGGTTCTGCTGTTTGGCGTTGTGCTGGGCTTCGGTATGCCGGCAATCGCGCTTTCGTATGTCGTCGACTACGTGATCTTGGTCGGCTGTTCGCTGTGGTGGCTGCGTCGTCGCCTGCGTGGCCTTCAGGTCAAATCTATCCTACATGGCGGTTTCTTTGGCCTTTTGCTCGGTGGCCTAGGTGCTGCCGCAGGCGCCGGCGTCATGTGGGCGCTTGAACACTTTGTCGGGGCACTTGGCGGCTCGATTCTGATTACTCTTGGCTACGTTTGCGTTGCGGGTGTCGCCTCGCTTGTTGTTACCTTTGGCCTTGCCGTCGTCCTTAAGATGCCCGAGGTCTCGGCGCTGCTTCGTCGCAAGTAGGTGCGCGTGGCCGGTCACGACAACATACCAACGCTTGCCGAGCAGGTTTCGCGCGTTCCCACACAGCCCGGATGCTACCTTTGGAAGGATGCCAAGGGCGATGTCATCTACGTGGGCAAGGCGAAAAACCTGCGCGCCCGCATGCGTCAATACGTGACACTGCAGGATGAGCGTCAAAAGATCCCGCTGATGATGCAGCTGGTGGCGAGCTTTGACTACATCGTTGTCGAAACCGAGCATGAGGCGCTTGTACTCGAGCGCAACCTGATCGGCCAGTACCATCCGTACTTTAACGTCGACCTCAAGGATGACAAGAGCTACCCCTTTATCGCCATTACAAAGGGCGACCTGTATCCCGCTATCAAATATACGCGCGAGCGTCATAAGCCGGGAACGCGTTATTTTGGTCCCTATACCGATAGCCGTGCGGCACGTGAGACGATAGATACGCTGCGCAAGGTTATCCCCATCTGCTCCGCATCCTGTGCGGAGTGGCGTCGTTGTCGTCGTATCGTCGAGTCCCACAGGGGCGAGGAAGACATCGTCAATATGATTTGCGCGCAAAACGGGCGTCCCTGCTTTGACTACCATGTCGGGCGCGGCCCGGGTGCGTGTGTCGGCGCGATTTCTCCTACGGACTATGCCAAGAACGTCAAGCGTGTCGAGCGCTTTTTGTCGGGCCATCGCAAGGATGTCGTCGATGAGCTGACCTCCGAGATGACGGATGCCGCCGAGGCGCTCGACTTTGAGCGCGCGGCACGCGTCAAACGTCGTTTGGAGGTCATCAGGGGTCTGGACGATCGTCAGCAAGTCGTTTTTCCCTCCAGTGTCGATATCGATGTCATCGGGTTCTATCGCGAGGAGACCATCTCCGCCGCTTGCGTCTTCGTCGTTCGCGAGGGCCGAACAGTTCGCACCTGCGAGTTCATTCTCGACAAGGGTCTTGATGTTGACGAGGAAGAGCTCCAGTCGGGCTTTCTTAAGCGCTATTACGACGAGACGGCTGATATTCCAGCTGAGGTCAACCTTTCCGTCGAGCTTGAGGATGCGGAGGCGCTGGGGGAATGGCTTGCGGGCAAGCGCGAGCGTTCCTGCCATCTCCATAGGCCGCAGCGTGGCGAAAAGCACCGTCTGCTCGATATGGCATCCAAAAATGCGCGCCATGCCCTCATGCGCTATATGATGCGAACGGGGTACGCTGACGACCGCACCAATCAGGCGCTCCTGGAGCTCGAAAGCGCGCTGGCGCTGCCAGCGCCGCCGATGCGTATCGAGTGCTTCGATATCTCGACGCTGCACGGAACCTTTACCGTCGCCTCGATGGTGGTGTTTACCAACGGACGCGCCGACAAGAGCCAGTACCGTCGTTTTAAAATTCAGGCCGAATTGGACGAGGCAAACGACTTCGTGTCGATGTCCGAGGTTTTGGGACGACGCTATGCTCCCGAGCGCATGGCCGACGAGCGCTTTGGATCGCGCCCCGATTTGCTCGTTGTCGATGGCGGTAAGCCGCAATTGACCGCTGCGATCAAGCAACTTGAGGCTCTTGGGCTCGATATACCAGTTTGTGGCTTGGCAAAGGCCGATGAGGAGGTTTTCGTGCCTTGGGACGAGACTCCAGTCGTGCTTCCGACCGGGTCCGCGTCGCTCTATCTAATCAAACAGGTGCGCGATGAATCGCACCGTTTTGCCATCACGTTCCATCGCGAATTGCGCGATAAAGCCATGACGGTTTCGGTACTCGATGACGTTCCAGGCGTGGGACCCACCAGAAAACGTGCCCTTATGCGCCATTTTGGCTCGATGAAGCGTTTGCGCGCGGCGAGCGAGCAAGAGATCGCGGAAGTTCGCGGCATACCTGCCGATGTTGCCAAGGCGGTCCACGAGGCGCTCGTTGCATGGAATGCCGAGCGCGCCGAGGTGGCAGCTGGCCATTCCGATAGCTAAACACGAGCCTAAACAACTGATATACATGATTGCGCGATTTTCAACCATTTATTACGCCATGATTGCCTGCTGGTTTCGGGTTTTATTAACGCTAAAACGTTTGACTAACCCAAGCGAAAACCCTGCTATCCTGCGGGTTGACGAAGACTGATATCTCACCTCGCCGATACATACTGTCTGGCGAATCGTTTGTCAACGAATTCGGTGAACGGTAGTAAATACCGTTCAAGCGTATGTATGTATCGGTCGCCGAGCGCGGCACCTCAGTTGGGTTCGTCGGTAGGTAAGGTATATATCGTCCGCAAGTTGCGCGGGGGCACGTCTAGGTGCTCCCGAGTAAGATTCTCTATTGATAGGAGAAGACATGGCCATCATCAACAAGGGTATGTCCAGGCGTTCGTTCCTCGGCCTCACCGGCAGCGTCGCTGCTGTCGCAGGGCTTGGTCTCACCGGCTGCGGTGGCAGCTCTAGCGACGAGGGTTCCGCTTCCGGTTCCACCGATTCCGCCAACCGTGGCGGCGGCGTGATCACCGCTGGTTCCGCTTACGCTCCGTCCAGCTTCGATCCCGCCAGCACCGGCTCCGCTGTGGGCCTGGGTGCTAACTGGCACGTCGTCGAGGGCCTCTACGGCATCGATTACCACGACTACAGCACCTTCAACGAGCTCGCCACCGACGATCCCAAGTCTGTGGACGACACCACTTTCGAGGTCACCATCCGCAAGGGCGCCAAGTTCTCCGATGGCACCGAGGTCACCGCTGACGATGTCGTTGCCTCCTACACCGCTTGCGCCGCTTCCGCTACCTACGCTCCGTTCTTCCAGCCCTTCGAGTCCATCGAGGCCAAGGACGCCAGCACCGTGACGGTCAAGACCAAGGTCCCCAACTTCTCCCTGCTCAAGGATCGTCTGGCCATCGTCCGCGTTACCCCGGCCACCCAGACCGAGGAGGATCGCGCCAAGCAGCCGATCGGCTCCGGCCCCTGGATGTACGACTCTATTTCCGATACCGAGATCACCCTGGTTCCCAACCCCGAGTACAACGGTGAGTATGCTGCCGAGGATAAGAAGATCCAGTACAGTATCCTGACCGACCCCACCGCTCGCGTTACCGCTCAGCAGGAGGGCTCCACGCTCGTTATGGAGCTCGTTACCGCTGACGCCGTCGACCAGCTCGAGAGCGCCGGCTGCAAGATCGATAACGTTCAGGGTTTCGGCACCCGCTTCATCATGTTCAACGTCGCCAAGGAGCCTTGGAACAACGTCAAGGTCCGTCAGGCTGTCATGTATGCGCTCGACACCGAGAAGATGGTCAGCAACACCTTCGCCGGCCTTGCCACCGCTGCCAGCTGCTACCTGCCCAAGAGCTTCACCAACTATCATGAGGCTTCCACGGTGTACAAGACCGACGCCAAGAAGGCTAAGAAGCTCATCGAGGAGTCTGGCATCACCCCGGGTGCCATCACCCTGCGCACCACCGACAACGAGCAGATTAAGGGCATGGCCGCCCAGGTCAAGAACGACCTCGACGCTCTCGGCTTCGATGTGACCATCCAGACCGATACCTCGCCGGCTACCTACGCTGCCATCGACGGCGGCGAGGCCTACGATATCCTCCTTGCCCCTGGCGATCCTTCCTGCTTCGGCGCCGACCCCGACCTGCTGCTCAACTGGTGGTACGGTGACAACGTCTGGATGCAGACCCGTTGCCCGTGGAAGGAGTCCGCTGAGTGGCAGAAACTCCACGGTCTCATGGACGAGGCTCTTGCCGCCGAGGGCGACGAGCAGCAGAAGAAGTGGAACGAGTGCTTCGACATCATTGCCGACAACGCCGTTCTGTACCCCGTTGTCCACGTCAAGACCGTCTCCGCTTCCTGGGACGATCCGTCCACTGCGCCCAACGGCGAGGCCCTCGATGGCTTCAAGGGCATCGGCACGACGAGCATGTCCTTCAGGGGCGTTGCGACCGTCAAGGCGTAAGACTCGCTTGAGTCTGTATGCAGGATGTCGGTCGTTGTGACCGTATCCTCATAGTTGAAACAAAGACCCGGGCGGCAACGATGTCGCTCGGGTCTTGTAATGAGTATCCGTACTCATATACCAGTTGGTCCTACCGACAAAAGAAAGGGGAGAGAACGTGAACAACTTGCTACGTTTGATTGGAAGGCGTCTTGTGGCGCTGCCGATCATGGCATTGGGCGTCACCGTCCTGGTGTTCTTCCTTATGTCGTTCTCCAAGACCGACCCCGCCTACACGGCGTTGGGTGACGGTGCCTCGCCCGAGGCGGTTGCCGAGTACCATGAGAAGTATGGTCTGGACGACCCCTGGCCCGTGCGCTACGTGCGCTATATGGGCGATCTGATCCATGGCGACATGGGCACCTATGGTGCTGCTCGCAACTCCGTTGCCAAGCGCATCTCCACGGCCCTGCCCGTCACGATGCAGCTGACCTTTATCGGTCTTGCTATCGGTGCGGTCGTTTCGTTTTTGCTCGGCGTCATCGCGGCACTGTATCGCGACAAATGGCCGGACCAAGTGATCCGCGTCTTTTCCATCGCCGGCTTGGCAACCCCGTCGTTCTGGCTTGCCGTTCTGTTGATCCTGCTGTTCTCTTCCTACCTTAAGGTGCTCCCGGCATCGGGTGCTCTGCCTCACTTCACCACGAATCCGGTTGGCTATCTGGGACGTATGATCATGCCCGCTATCGCCTTGGCATTTCCGCTGACGGGCCAGATGACTCGTATTGTGCGTACCGCCATGGTCGAGGAGCTCGACAAGGATTATGTCCGTATGGCTCGCGGCGCCGGCGTTCCCGAGAAGGTCGTCGTCGGCATCAACGTTCTTCGCAATGCGCTGATCACCCCGGTCACCACCCTCGGTCTTAAGATCGGTTACCTCATGGGCGGCGCCGTCGTCATCGAGGTTATCTTCAACCTCCCCGGCATGGGCACCGCGATTCTGCAGGGCGTTCAGGGCAACGAGGCGAACCTGGTTCAGGGCGTCGTCATCGTCGTTGCTCTTGCCTTCATCATCATCAACATCGTGGTTGACATGCTCTACCTGCTCATCAACCCGCGCATCAGGACGGTGTAGATTATGGTAAAGATTCGAGAGAAGCAAACCGAGCAGCTCGAGAAGGCTGCCTCCAAGGGGCTCAAGCTCGGTGGCTGGAAGAAGATGACGCTGTCTTCTAAGATTGCCGCCGTCGTGCTGGTGCTGGTCGCCCTGACTGCGATTCTGGCGCCCCTTCTTGCCCCCTATAGCCCGGTCGAGATCTTTACGGCTCGCCAGGCTCCCGGCAACGGATTTATCTTCGGTACCGACGATAAGGGTCGCGACATTCTGTCGCGTATGCTCTACGGTGGTCGTTACTCGCTGATTATCGGCTTTGGCGCCACTGCCATGGCTCTGGTCTGCGGCTCGGTCGTGGGCGCCCTTGCAGCGGTTTCGCGCAAGCCCGTCTCCGAGACGATCATGCGTATCTTGGACATCATCATGTCCATCCCGGGCATCGCCCTCGCGGCCGTCTTCGTCTCCATCCTGGGCAACTCCGTGCCGTCGATCATCTTCGCCATCGGCTTTATGTACACTCCGCAGATTGCCCGTATCGTGCGTGCCAACATCGTGTCCGAGTATGGCGAGGACTATGTCCGCGCGGTCATCGTTTCCGGCGCCAAGGCTCCGTGGATTTTGATCAAGCATGTTCTGCGTAACTGCATCGCCCCGATTATGGTCTTCACCGTTACCCTGGTCGCCGACGCCATCATCTTCGAGGCCTCGCTGACCTTCATCGGCGCTGGTATCCAGGAGCCCACCGCTACCTGGGGCAACATCCTCGCCGACGCCCGCGGCGGCGTGCTCGCCGGCCGTTGGTGGCAGGCGCTGTTCCCGGGCCTGGCCATCATGATCACCTGCCTGGCGCTCAACATCCTCTCCGAGGGCATTACCGACGCCATGGCCGCTGCTCCCTCCGCCGCCCTGGATCCTACCGATTCCTCCAAGCGTCGCGAGGCCGATCTGCTGGTCTCCGACCCCGTTCGCGCCTACAAGGAGCAGGCCCAGTCCCTCGCCGCTCGCCTTGGCGCCCTGCGCGATGTCGAGCTCAAGCGTGACGATCGCCACGTGCCCGACGAGTCCGTTGAGCCGATTCTCTCGGTCCGTGACTTCTGCATCCAGTTTGAGCATCACGGCGATATCAACGTCGTCGACCATGTCAACTTTGACGTTCGTCCTGGTCAGACCATGGGCCTGGTGGGCGAGTCCGGTTGCGGTAAGTCCATCACCACGCTGGCCATCATGGGCCTGACCGACGATGACGAGCATCTTTCCGGCGAGGTCCTCTGGGAGGGCCGTGACCTGCTCAAGATGAGCAAGAAGGAGTGGTTCGGCCTGCGCGGTACCGATATCGCTATGGTCTATCAGGACGCCCTGTCCTCACTCAACCCCTCCATGCTCATCTCTGCCCAGATGAAGCAGCTCACCAAGCGCGGCGGAACCCGCAGCGCCGAGGAGCTCCTGGAGCTCGTCGGCCTCGATCCCAAGCGCACGCTCGAGAGCTATCCGCATGAGCTCTCCGGCGGCCAGCGTCAGCGTGTCCTGATCGCTATGGCCCTTACCCGCGACCCCAAGCTGGTCATCTGCGACGAGCCCACGACCGCTCTGGACGTTACCGTTCAGAAGCAGGTCATCAAGCTGCTCAACGATCTTCAGGCCAAGCTCGGCTTTGCCATGATCTTCGTTTCGCACGACCTGGCGCTGGTCGCCGAGGTCGCCCACAACATCACGGTTATGTACGCTGGCCAGGTTATCGAGCAGGCGCCCACCAAGGAGCTGCTCACTAACCCGATCCACGAGTACACCCGCGGTCTTCTGGGTTCCGTTCTGTCCATCGAGAGCGGTTCGGGCCGCCTGCACCAGGTGCCCGGCGCCGTTCCGAGTCCGCGCGATTTCCCCAAGGGCGATCGCTTCGCGCCCCGCTCGAGCCATCCGCGTATTGGCCTGGACACCCGTCCGGTCTTCAAGCGCGTGCCCGGCACCGAGCACTTCTATTCCGAGCTCCCCGACGAGGTGCTCAAGGCAAATGGTTTGACCCCTCACGCGGAGGTGATGTAGATGAGCGAGACCGCAGTCAACGGCGTCGAGCCGATCATCTTCCTTGATGACGTCCACGTCACCTTTAGGACCCGTACCGGCTCGATTCTGCACCCCAACCTGGTTCACGCCGTCCAGGGTGTAACGATTAAGCTCATGCCCGGTCAGACGATTGGCATCGTCGGCGAGTCCGGTTGCGGTAAGTCCACCACCGCTAACGTCATGTGCGGCCTGCAGGCCCCCACGAGCGGCAAGGTCTACTTTAAGGGCAAGGACGTTACCAAACGTACCGCCGAGGACCGTCGCCACATGGGTCGCGTCATCTCGGTCGTGTTCCAGAACCCGGCCACGGCGCTCAACCCCCGCATGGTCGTTCGCGAGCAGCTGCTCGACCCCATGCGCGTCCACAACCTGGGTACCGAGGCCGAGCAGGAGAAGCGCGTCAAGGAGCTTTTGGAGCTCACCGGTCTGCCCAGCTCCGCCGCCGAGGTTCTTCCCGGCCAGCTTTCGGGCGGCCAGCGTCAGCGCGTCGCAATTGCCCGTGCCCTGTCGCTGAACCCCGATGCCATCATCGCCGACGAGCCCACCTCGGCTCTGGACGTTTCGGTCCGCGCGCAGATTCTCAACCTGTTGACCGACCTTAAGAAGGAGCTCGGCCTGGCCATGGTGTTCATCAGCCATGATATCCAGACGGTCCGCTATATCTCTGACGACATCATCGTTATGAATGGCGGCAAGATCGTCGAGCAGGGCGAGGCCAAGCAGGTCTTCCAGCACCCCCAGGACCCCTACACCAAGATGCTGCTCGGCGCTGCGCCGTCGCTGCTGCATCCCAAGCTCGGCGAGTAGCCTCGCTTTCCCTCCCGTGCCCCCGGTTCACTTACCGGGCGCACCTCCGTTGCGATTTCGAAAGGCTGGGTTCACGAGCCATGCCAAGTGCTCAGGAGCTACAACAGCAATTTGGTGAATATCGAGGCGCTATGCCCCGTCCATCGGATTTCGATCTCTTTTGGAAGGACCGCATGGCCGAGGCCGACGCCGTCGAGCTCGACTATGCGATTGAGGCGGCTTCGGTTGCGGATTCCGCGACCTGTCGGTTTTTCGACCTCTGGTATACCGGCATGTGTGGTGCACGCCTGCATGCCAAGTATCTCAAGCCGGTTTCGGACGAGCCCGTGCCGCTGGTGCTACAGTTCCACGGCTATCCGGGTGCAAGCCGCAGCTGGTTTGAGCAGGCGTCGTTTGCGGGCATGGGCATGGCACTCATCGCTCTCGATTGTCCTGGCCAGGGTGGCCCCTCCGAGGATATTGGTGGATTTGAAGGCACGACGGTTGCTGGGCATATCGTCGCCGGTATCGACGGCGACCCGGCCAACCTCTACTATGTCCGCTTGCACCAAGATATTCGCATCCTGTGCCGCATCGTTCGCGAGCTCGAGGGCATCGATCTTTCCCGCGTATTTGTGAACGGCGCGTCGCAGGGCGGCGGTCTGGGCATTGCTACCTGTGCGCTTAACAGCGAGCTTATCAATCGCGCCGCCATCCTCTATCCCTTCCTGTCAGATTTCCGCCTGGTCTGGGATTTGGATGCCGACGACATTGCCTACGAGGGCCTGCGCTATTGGTCTCGCTGGTTTGACGAGGACTCGACTCGTATTGACGAAGCCTATGCCAAGCTGGCGTACTTCGATTCCAAGAACTTTGCCCCTATGGTCAAATGCCCCGTGCTGTTTGGCACCGGCACAGCCGATATCGTCTGTCCGCCAGCGACGCAGTTTGCGGTCTATAACAACCTGACCTGCGAAAAGCGTCATGAGTTCTTTGAAGGCTTTGGCCACGAGGAGATTCAGGATTTTGACGATCTGATCATTCCGTTTTTCTGCAAGGGAGGGGAGGCTCATGTCTAAGTGCGAGAGCAATGTTGACGAGCTGATTGTCCCCGGACTCGTGGGAATTCCTGGAACGGTTTCGTCAAGGCTCGCAGAATATCGGGGCTGGCGCGGTGATGTCCAAGCAGATGTTTCTGATTTAGAGACATGCGCTTCGAATCTTGAGATTCAAGGCCTGGCCATAACAGCGATTGACTTTGTTAACCCCTGCGCCCGTTACTCGGAGGTCTCCTTTGAGCTCGGTGACGATGCGATTCACGCTCGTTTGATCGAGCCTGTCGGTCGTGCCCGAGTATCTGAGCGCGTGCCGCTGTGCCTGATGTTCCACGACATCGATCGGCCTGTGCGCGGCTGGCATCACATGACGAGATTTGCCGCCATGGGGTATGCCGTTCTCGCGCTGGATGACGATGTTGCTGGTGCGGACGACCTGCAGCGGGGGATTTCTTCGCCCGCATTTGTCAGGCGCGTCCGTTGGGGCTGCGCGTTGGCGAAGGTCGCGCGCAATCTTGATGGCATGGACCCCGACCGCATCTTTGCATGGGGCGAGGGTCTTGGCGGCGGAGTCGCGCTGGCGGTTTCTGCTCTGGACGAGCGGGGCCTCGCCTGCACGGCGGTTGCCAATCCGCTTCCTGGCGGCCTTGAGGCGTTGTCGTCTCGGGTGCGCGGATCGGTGCTCATGGGCACATCGCTTATGGATACCGTGAGCGATCCCAAGGATCAGTTTGCCGTATTCAACGGTCTTGAGTGTGACCGGAGGCATATCATCTATGCAAAATACGCTCACGAGCGCATCAATGCGTTCGAAAATGAAGTCGTCGACTTTTTTAACCAAACGTTCTACTCGTGTTCTTTGGCCTAGACGGCCTGGACACTGCCAACAAGAGTGGGTGGCATAGGGCCGCCCGCCAGACAGCTAAGGAGATTCTTGTGGCAACTCAGAAATTCACCGGCGTTATCCCTCCCGTCGTTGTTCCCGATACCGAAGATCACCAGCTCGACGTTGCCTCCTTTGAGCGCAGCATCAACCGCATGATCGATGCCGGCGTCGATGGCCTGTTCTTCTTGGGATCATCGGGCGAGGTCGTCTTCTCCACCGACGAGCGCCGTCGCCAGATTATCGCCGAGGCCGTTCGTATCGTCGACCACCGCGTTCCCGTTCTGGTCGGCATCATCGATACCGAGACCGAGCGCATGATCGAGCACGGCAAGGTCGCCCAGGAGCTGGGCGCCGATGCCCTCGTCGCCACCTGCCCGTTCTATGCCCTGCAGGGCATGACCGAGGTCGAGGAGCACTTCCGCATCCTGCACGAGGAGCTCGACCTGCCCATCTTTGCCTATGACATTCCCGTCTGCGTTCACACCAAGCTCCCCTGGAAGCTCCTTGCCAAGCTCGGCGCCGAGGGCGTTCTGGCCGGCGTCAAGGATTCCTCGGGTGATGACATCTCGTTCCGCTACCTCGTTCAGGAGAACGAGAAGAACGGCCATCCGATGAGCATTCTCACCGGCCACGAGGTTGTTGTCGACGGCGCCTACCTCGGTGGCGCCGACGGTTCCGTCCCGGGTCTCGCCAACGTTGAGCCCGAGGGCTACGTGCGTCAGTGGAAGGCCGCTCAGGCTGGTGACTGGGCTACCGTCAAGGCCGAGCAGGATCGCCTCAATGAGATTTCGCACATCTGGGATGTCACCTCGGGCGTCCAGGGCTATGCCGGTGGCGTCGGCGCCTTCAAGACCGCTATGAACCTCATGGGTATCTTCGACAGCCCGACCATGCCGCGCCCGGTGAAGGCCATGACCGGCGAGAACGTCGAGGCGATTAAGAAGGTCCTCCAGGACAACGGTCTCCTGTAAAGCTTCCCCGGGCACCCGATCTTGGGGCTCAAGCGGTCGAGCGTGACCCATTAGGTCAACGCCCGACCGCTTTCACCCCAACCTCGGGCACCCGGGAAACCTTTACCAAGCTGCGGCGATAACGCAGCCTTCATTTCCTGTAGTTGTTTTTTATCTCCTAAGGAGAGCGACATGGAGAACAAGTACGTCTGCTCTGTCGATATCGGCGGAACTAAGATCGCGACTGCCATCATGGAGTACCCGGCTGACGGTAGTGTGCCCCATCCCGTTTTTGAGGCCGAGGTTCCTACTGAGGCCCAAGAGGGCGGCGAGGCCGTCTTCCAGCGTATCGAGGCGTCCATCAAGGCTGCTCTCGAGGCGAATCCCGATGTCGAGGTCCTTGGCGTCGGCATCGGTGCCGCCGGCGTCGTCGATCCCAAGACGGGCGCCATCGCGTATGCCAACGAGATCATGCCCGGCTGGTCCGGCGTTCAGTTGGGGCCGCGCCTGCGCGAGGACCTCGGTCTTCCCGTTGCCGTCGTAGGCGACGTGCAGGCTCATGCTCTGGGTGAGGCCCACTGGGGCGTCGGCAAGGGCAAGTTCTCCGTCTTGTGTCTTGGCATCGGTACGGGCATCGGCGGCGCATATGTCGAGAACGGCCGCGTGATGCAGGGCTTCCATGGTGCTGCCGGCCATATGGGTCACATCGAGTGCTCGGCTGCCGCTGGCATTCCCTGTGCCTGCGGGCGTTCCGGCCATCTTGAATCGGTTGCTTCGGGCACTTCCATTGGTCGAATGTACGATGAGCGCTTTGGTCGCGTCGACCCCAGCCGTCCTTCGGTCGGTCGCGATGTGAACGACCTGTGCCGTGCGGGCGACGCAAAGGCGACCGAGGTCATCCATGACGCCGGCTTTGCGCTGGGTGCCAGCTTGGGCTCGCTCGCTAACATCCTGGACCCTGAGGTCATCGTGCTTTCGGGCGGCGTGATTCACCAAGGTCCCGATTGGCGTTCACAGACGTGGAAGGATTCGGTGCACGAGGGCTATGCCAGCCAGGCGCTCGATCCGCTTCAGGACACGCCGATCCTCATCGGCTCTCTGGAGGGCGATGCCCCGCTCATCGGTGCCGCTGAGCATCTTCTTGCCTCGTTGAAGTAAACGTATCTGCTGTAGGAGCCTCCCGAGACAACACGCCTCGGGAGGCTGTTCTGAGAAAGGTTACAGCCTTATGACCGTCGATCCTTTGATTCAATCCCTGAAGGGCAAGCTCGTTGTGAGCGTTCAGGCGTATATGGGCGAGCCGCTTCGTACGCCCGAGACCATGGCTCAAATGTCTCGAGCTTGTGAGCTCGGCGGCGCCGCCGCCATTCGCTGCCAGGGTCTTGCCGACATTGCCGCCATTAAGGGTCGCTGTGAGGTTCCCGTCATCGGCCTGTGGAAAGATGGGCACGAGGGCGTTTACATCACGCCGACGCTGCGTCACGCTCGCGCCTGCGTTGCTGCCGGTGCCGATATCGTGGCGATCGACGCCACCGATCGTCCGCGCCCCGATGGCAAGACGGTCGAGGATACTTTCCGCCCGCTGCACGAGGAGGGTGTGCTCCTGATGGCGGATTGTGCCACCATCGAGGATATTCGTCGTGCTGTTGACATGGGCTTCGACCTGGTGTCCACCACGCTGTCTCATGGTGTTGCCGCTATCGATTGCACCATGGCCGACGGTCCCGATCTGCCGCTCCTGCGCCAGGCGACTGAGGAATTCCCCGGCCTTCCCATCATTTGCGAGGGTCGCGTGCATACGCCCGAGGAGGCTCGCGCTGCGATCGATGCTGGCGCCTGGGCCGTTGTCGTCGGCACCGCCATCACGCACCCCACGAGTATTACGAGTTGGTTCAAGGCTGCGCTTGAGGCGTAAGACAGGCCTCGTATCCGCTCGGGGCGGTATACTCAATTTAGGCAATTGACCGCGCGGGATCCGGGTTGCTGGGTCCCGCGCTTGTTTTCGGGAGGCAGCACATGCAAAAGGGAGATGCCATGGATGCGGCGGAGCGCTCGGAGCGCATCCCCGATATCGTCATCATCACCGGAATGTCCGGATCGGGCCGCACACAGGCCATGCACGTGTTCGAGGACATGGGCTATTTTTGCATCGATAACCTGCCTCCGCGTCTCATCGCCCAGCTTGCCGAGCTCGTCGGCATCAATACGGGCGTGGGCAGGCATCTCGCCGTCACCTGCGATTTGCGTAGCCAGGGACTGTTTGACGAGTTGCTCGATGCGGTCGCCGCGCTCGAAGAGCGCGAGATGAGCTGCGACATCGTGTTCCTGGAGGCTTCTGACGAGGTGCTGATTCGTCGCTACAGCGAAAATCGCCGCCGTCATCCCATTGCCAAGCCGGGGGAGACTACGGCCGATGCCATTCAGCGCGAGCGCCTTCAGCTTCAGGGCGTGCGCGACCGAGCCGATATGATTATCGACACGAGCCGCTTGCGCACCTCTGCTCTGCGCAACAAATTGCGCATGGCGTTCTCCGAGTTGTCCGACCAGCAGCTCATGGACGTCCACGTGTTCTCGTTTGGCTTTAAGCACGGCATGCCCGTCGAGGCGGACATTATGATCGACGTTCGCTTCCTGCCCAATCCGTTCTACGATCCCGAGATGCGCACCATGACCGGTCTCGATAAGAAAGTCTCCGACTTTGTTCTGGACCATCCCAAGACCCAGGAGTTCTGGAAGGCCTGGACGCAGCTGCTCGATACGGTCATGCCCGGCTATATCGCGGAGGGCAAGCCACAACTTTCTATTGCCATCGGCTGCACGGGCGGCCAACACCGCAGCGTCGCCATTGCCGAGGCCACGGCACGTTATTTGGAAGGCGCCCAATATCACGTGAGCATTTCCCATCGCGACCTGTCGCGCGCCAACACGAAAGCATAGGCCTGCATGTCGTTTACCGCCGAGGTGCGTGACGAGCTCGCGCGCTGCGAACCCGAATGTGAATACTGCGATTTGTCGACGCTTGCCGCGCTGACGCGTGTGAGCGGTACACTTTCGCTGGCCGGCTCCGGGCGGTATCGTTTGACGGTCGCGACCGAGACGGGCGCCGTCGCACGCACGATGATCACACTGACGCATCGCATCCTTAAGCTCAAAACGGAATTTACTGTTCGTAAATCGGTCTTGCATAAGGTCCGTAACTATCTCATTACCCTGCCCGATCAACCCGACCTGGACAAGGCTCTGGTGCTGCTGGGCATTCTAGACCGCAGGGGAGGACTCGTCGCCGGTGTTCCCCGGCACATCGTTGCCCGTCCCTGCTGCAGGCTGGCCTACATCCGCGGCGCGCTCATCGCCGGCGGTTTCGTGGCCGATCCCCGCGGCGACTTTCATTTGGAGATCGCGGTGCAGGGCGAGCAGTATGCCCGGGGACTTTGCGATCTATTGGAGCAGATTGGGGTCCATGCGCGCGTTAACGCGCGGCGCGGATCCTTTGCTGTCTACATTAAGAGCGCCGAGGAGATCGAACAGCTCCTAAAGCTGGTCGGCGCCAAGCGCAGCGTTGCCGAGATCGAGGAAGCGCGCGCGGTAAAATTGGTTAAGAACGACGTAAACCGTCGCGTGAATGCCGAGCTGGCCAATCAGACCAGAAGTGCGGGTGCCGCCCAGCATCAGCTTGCGTTGATCGACGAGCTCGAACAGCGGGGTTTGCGCGACACGCTTCCGGACGCCTTGGCGGTCTTTTGCGACCTGCGCGAGCGCTATCCCGATCTGTCGCTGCGCGATTTGGGGGAGATGGCTGACCCTCCCTTGTCGAAGTCGGCCCTCTATCATCGCGTTTTGAGGCTTGAAAAGCTCATTGAAGCAAACAAGTAGTTGAGCGAAACTGCTTATATAGGGATTGAACTGCTGTTTTACTCTTTAAAACGTTTTAACGTAAATTTGATTTTCAATTTCGAGCATTCTCGTGAAATTCAAGTCAAAAAAAAGGTATATTAGGCGAGTGGTTAGTTTGTGGGCCTCAACGGCGGGCGCTGTAGCTCGCGGGGGCCTTACGAAAGGAGACACAATGGCAGTAAAGGTTGCTATTAACGGCTTCGGTCGCATCGGTCGTCTGGCTTTCCGTCAGATGTTCGGTCATGAGGGCTCCGAGATCGTCGCTATCAACGACCTCACCTCTCCCGATATGCTCGCTTACCTGCTGAAGTACGACTCCACGCAGGGCAACTATGCTCGCGATCACGAGGTCGTTGCTGGCGAGGATTCCATCACCGTTGACGGCAAGGAGATCAAGATCTACAAGGAGGCCGACGCCAACAACCTGCCTTGGGGCGACCTCGACGTCGACGTCGTTCTCGAGTGCACCGGCTTCTACACCAGCAAGGCTAAGGCTCAGGCCCACATCAACGCTGGCGCCAAGAAGGTCGTCATCTCCGCTCCGGCTGGCAGCGATCTGCCCACCATCGTGTACAACGTCAACCATGAGACGCTGACCGCTGAGGACAACATCATCTCCGCTGCTTCCTGCACCACCAACTGCCTCGCCCCGATGGCCAAGGGTCTGAACGACTTCGCTCCCATCGTGTCCGGCATCATGACCACCATTCACGCCTGGACTGGCGACCAGATGCCGCTCGACGGCCCGCAGCGCAAGGGCAACAAGCGTCGTAGCCGTGCCTGCGCCGTCAACATCGTCCCCAACACCACCGGTGCTGCCAAGGCTATCGGCCTGGTTCTTCCCGAGCTCAACGGTAAGCTCATCGGTGCCGCCCAGCGCGTCCCGACGCCGACCGGCTCCATCACCAACCTCTACGCTGTCGTTGACAAGAAGGTCACCGTCGACGAGGTCAACGCCGCTATGAAGGCCTACGCTGCCACCATCTCCGAGACCTTCGGTTACAACGAGGACGACATCGTCTCCACCGACATCATCGGCGAGACCCACGGCTCCATCTTCGACGCCACTCAGACCATGTGCTCTGACCTCGGCAACGGCCAGACCCTCGTTCAGGTTACCTCTTGGTACGACAACGAGAACTCCTACACCTCTCAGATGGTCCGCACCATCAAGTACTTCGAGAAGTTCGTTGCTTAATTTAGCTTTTAGCGAATAGCTCGTTGAGCGTCTAAAGAAGGGCGCGGCCTCATAGGGCTTACACCCTAGGGTCGCGCCCTTTTTATAGGAAATCGTCTGCCGTAATGGGAGGCAGA
This sequence comes from uncultured Collinsella sp., assembly GCA_900541145.1. Taxonomy (GTDB): domain Bacteria; phylum Actinomycetota; class Coriobacteriia; order Coriobacteriales; family Coriobacteriaceae; genus Collinsella. The sequence continues at coordinate 31,279 of UQIH01000018.1, forward strand.
CACGTACGAAAGGTAGAAGCAAACATGGCCTTTACCAAGAAGACCGTCCGCGACATCGATGTCGACGGCAAGCGCGTTCTCGTCCGCGTTGACTTCAACGTGCCTATCAAGGATGGCGTCGTTGGCGACACCACCCGTATCAAGGCTGCCCTGCCCACCATCAACTATCTCGTTGAGCACAACGCTCGCGTCATCCTCATGAGCCACCTCGGCCGTCCCGATGGCACCGGCTTCCAGCCCGAGCTGTCCCTCGAGCCCGTCGCCAAGAAGCTCGCCGAGCTCTCTGGTCTCGACGTTGCCTTTGTCGCCGACACTTACGGCGAGAAGGCTGCCGAGGCTGTCGCTGCCGTCGAGCCGGGCAAGGTTCTCGTCCTCGAGAACGTCCGCTTCGATAAGCGTGAGAAGAAGAACGATCCCGAGATCGCCAAGAAGCTCGCTTCCTATGGTGACGTCTTTGTTCTCGATGCCTTCGGCACCGCCCACCGTGCCCAGGGTTCCGTCGTGGGACCCGCCGCTTACCTGCCTGCCGTCGCTGGCTTCCTGCTTGAGAAGGAGGTCGACACGCTGACCGGCATCTTCGCCGAGCCCGAGCGCCCCTTCGTCGCTATCGTCGGCGGTTCCAAGGTTTCCTCCAAGATCGGCGTTCTCGATCACCTCATCGACTCCGCTGACACCCTGATCATCGGTGGCGGCATGGCCTACACCTTCTTCCTGGCTCAGGGCCTGACCGTCGGTCAGTCCCTCAAGGAAGAGGACTGGGTCGAGCGCGCTGGCGAGATGCTCAAGAAGGCCGAGGAGAAGGGCGTCAAGATCCTGCTCCCCATCGACAACCGCGTTGCCGATCACTTTGGCGAGGACGCTGTTCCCGAGGTTGTCGCTTCCGACGCTATTCCCGACGATCGTGAGGGCATGGACATCGGCCCCAAGACCGAGGAGCTTTACGCCGAGGCCGTCAAGGGCGCCAAGACCGTGTTCTGGAACGGCCCCATGGGCGTCTTCGAGTTCGACAACTTCGCTCACGGCACCCAGGCTATCGCCGAGGCTGTCGCCGAGGCCGACTGCACCTCGATCATCGGCGGTGGCGACTCTGTCGCAGCTGTCAACAAGTTCAACCTGGCCGACAAGATGAGCTGGATCTCCACCGGCGGTGGCGCTTCCATGGAGCTCGTCGAGGGTAAGGCCCTGCCCGGAGTGGAGGCGCTTCTCGATGCCTAATCGCACCCTTCTTATCGCTGGCAACTGGAAGATGAACAACGACGTCGCCGAGGCCGCCAAGCTCGCCGACGAGCTGGCTCAGGCTCTGCCCGAGGTTCCGGCTGGCGTCGAGGTTCTCGTCTGCCCTCCGACCATCGACATCACCACGGTTCATGACCGCATTCAGGCTGCCCCCATCGCCCTCGGTGCACAGAACGTGTACTGGGAGGCCAAGGGTGCCTTCACCGGTGAGTCCTCTTGCGACATGCTCAAGTCCGCTGGCTGCACCTACTGCATCATCGGTCACTCCGAGCGTCGTGATTACTTCCACGAGACCGACGAGGATCAGAACAAGAAGGCCAAGGCCCTCGTTGCCGCCGGTCTTGTTCCCGTCTTCTGCTGCGGCGAGTCCCTCGAGGTCCGCGAGGCCGGCACCTATGTCGAGCACGTCGTGAACCAGGTCAAGGCTGGCCTTGCTGGTCTTGAGATCACCTGCCCCAAGCAGGTCGTCGTCGCCTACGAGCCCATCTGGGCCATCGGCACCGGCAAGACCGCTACCGCCGAGGACGCTCAGGAGGTCTGCGGCGCTATCCGTGAGACCCTCAAGGAGATGTTCGGCGAGAAGCTCGCTAACGGCATCCGCGTCCTGTACGGTGGTTCCGCTAAGCCCGGCAACATTTCCGAGCTCGTCGCCAAGCCCGACGTTGACGGCGCCCTCGTGGGCGGCGCTTCGCTCAAGGCTGCCGACTTCGCCTCTATGGTCGTCAAGGCAGGCGAGTAGGACATATGGCACAGCGTCATCTTCCTGCACTCCTGATTATCATGGATGGCTGCGGCCTTGCTCCGGCCGATGGTGAGAACGCCGTCGCCGCTGCCAAGACGCCCTTCCTTGATAGCCTATACGAGAAGTATCCTCACACCACGCTCGGTGCTTCGGGCGAGGACGTGGGCCTTCCCGACGGCCAGATGGGCAACTCCGAGGTAGGCCACCTCAACATCGGTGCCGGCCGCATCGTGTTCCAGGAGCTTTCGCGCATCAACAATGCCATCAAGGACGGCTCCATCGCCAAGAACGAGGTCTTCGTCAAGGCTATGGACGACGTCAAGGCTGACGGCAAGACTCTCCACCTCATGGGCCTTATGAGCCCTGGCGGTGTTCATTCTCACATGAACCACGTCGAGGCTCTGGTCAAGATGGCTGCCGAGCACGGTGTCAAGACCGTTCGCGTCCACGCCTTTATGGATGGCCGCGACGTTGACCCGCAGTCCGGCGCTGGCTATATGAGTGAGTTCTGCGCCATCCTGGCTAAGATCTCCGAGGAGACCGGTTGCGACGCTCGCGTCGCCACCGTCTCGGGCCGCTATTGGGCCATGGACCGAGACAACCGTTGGGAGCGCATCCAGCGTGCCTACGACGTCATGGTCAACGCGTCCGATGCCGATGTCGACCCTGTTGCCGGTATCAAGGCCTACTACGAGAAGGATCCGCGCGGCGACGAGTTCGTCGAGCCCTTCGCTGCCCACAACGAGGGCATCCACGAGGGCGACGCGGCCATCTTCTTCAACTTCCGTCCCGACCGCGCTCGTCAGATGACCCGCGTGTTCACGGACAAGGAGTTCGACGGCTTTGAGCGCGAGCAGATCAAGCTTTCGCACTTTGTGACGATGACCGAGTACGATCCGACGTTTGACGTCGAGGTCGCCTTCCCCAAGACGTTCCCCGAGAACGTCCTGGCCGACGTTATCGCCGCTAATGGCCTGAAGCAGCTGCACACTGCCGAGACCGAGAAGTACGCCCACGTGACGTTCTTCCTCAACGGTGGCATCGAGGAGCCCAAGGAGGGCGAGGAGCGCGTGCTCGTCGCTTCCCCCAAGGTTGCTACCTACGATCTGCAGCCCGAGATGAGCGCTCCCGAGGTTACCGAGAAGCTCGTCGCCGCCATCAACGAGGATCGCGCTGATTTCTACATCGTGAACTTCGCGAACTGCGACATGGTTGGTCACACCGGTGTCTTCGACGCTGCCGTTAAGGCTGTCGAGGCTGTTGACGATGCCCTGTCCAAGGTTGTCCCGGCGATTCTCGCCAAGGGCGGCTTTGCATTGATTACCGCCGACCACGGCAACGCCGATCACATGTTTGACGTTGCTTCCGACGGTTCCAAGCATCCGTTTACGGCTCACACCACCAACCGCGTGCCGTTCATCATCGTTGATGAGAAGGCACAGCTCACCGGTATCGAGGACGGCCGTCTTTCCGATATCGCTCCGACCATGCTCACCATGGCTGGTATTGAGCCTTCCGCCGAGATGACGGGCCGCGTGCTCGCCACCGAGGCCTAATAGAAAACAGATACCGTTTTCTAGTAAGGGGGTTGTCCACAACCGGACAACCCCCTTTTTGGTATTTCTGCCATTTCCACCCCGTCCTTGAGTGGCAGGTAGGGGAGAGCGGGGGATTGTGGTACAGTACTGGAGTTTGAACTGTTCTATTAAGGAGCTTATCTATGGGTCCGTTCCAGATTCTTCTGTTTGTCGTTTGGGCTGTCTCTGCCGTGGCGCTGACGATTCTCGTCCTGATGCATTCCGGTAAGGGCACCGGCGTTTCGGATATGATCGCTAGCTCGCTGTATAACTCCAGCTCTGCCACGGGCGTCATGGAGCAGAACCTCGATCGCCTGACGGTAATTATGGGCGTTGTTTTTGCCGTGTGCGTTGTCCTGTGCATGTTCTTCTTCCCGCAGGGCATCGTCGGCTACTAAGCATCGGCGTATATACGTTTGCAATGGGTCTCGCAGGTGCGGGACCCTTTTTGTTTACATATTTGTAACAGAGTCAAAATATCCCCACATACTTCGCCCAACTAAAGAAATTCTCGACCGTTAACCGGAATTAGCCCCAAATCGTGCATAAAATGCGCTACTGTATTGCGAAACGTTGGTCCGTTGTGCATAACCAGCCATAGCAGCGGGCGGCGTTTTGATGGTTCGGATCGGATTGTCTCGACATATGTCCGACTGAACATTTCTTTGTCCTATCTCATAAGGAGGATGGCATGGCTGATTCTATGTTCCACCAGCCCGTTATGGGTCGTCGCGCCTTTGTTGGCGGCACCCTCGCTGCGAGCTCCATGGCTTTTCTTGCCGCATGCGGCAAGAAGGGCGGCGACGCTTCCGGTTCTGAGTCCGGTTCGACGCTGAACTTCTACATCAACAACCCGGTCTGCATCGACCCCTACAATGTCCAGGAGGACCAGGGCACTCAGGTCGAGTACCAGCTCTTTGACGCTCTGACCTCTTATGACGCCGAGAAGGGCGAGATCGTTCCGCTGGCTTGCGAGTCCTTTGAGGCCAACGACGACGCCACCGAGTTTACCTTCAAGATCAAGAAGGCCAAGTTCCACAACGGTGACGACGTTACCTCCAAGTCCTTCAAGCTCGGTTGGGAGCGTCTGGTCAACACCAAGTCGGCCATCGCTACCGAGTACGGCCCTTCCGAGGTCTCCTATCACCTTTCCATGGTCGAGGGCTATGACGACCTGCTTGCCGGTAACGCTACCGAGCTCAGCGGTGTTACTTGCCCCGACGATGAGACCCTCGTCGTCAAGCTGTCTTCCGCTTACGCCGACTTCCCCTTCGTTGCCTCTCACCCGGCTCTGGCCCCGGTTCCCGAGTGCGCCGAGTCCGATGTCAAGAGCTTCTACCTTGCACCGGTCGGTAACGGCCCGTTCATGATGGACGGCAAGTGGGAGGATGGTCAGGAGATCAACCTCAAGAAGTTCGACGATTACTATGGCGACAAGGCCAAGATCGATGGCATCCACTTCCAGGTCATCAAGGACATGGAGACCGCTTACAAGGAGTTCCAGGCCGGTAACCTCGATGTCTGCGACGTTCCCGTTGCTCAGATCGACGCTGCCAAGAAGGATCGCGGTGTGTCCAAGGACGGCTACACCATGGGTGACGGCGAGCGCATGCTGCTCGGCGCCGAGCCTTCCACCTACTACCTGACCTGCAACAACACGGCCGAGCCGTTCAACAACGCCGACCTGCGCAGGGGTATCTCCCTGGCCATCAACCGTGAGGCCATCTGCAAGACCATCTTCAAGGGTACCCGTACCCCTGCCGACGGCATTGTTCCTCCGGGCATCGATGGCTACAAGGAGGGCGCATGGGAGTTCTGCGCCTACGACGTCGACAAGGCTAACGAGTACCTCGACAAGGTTGCTCCCGCTGGCGCTAACGGCGATCGTGGCATTAACGTGACTCTGTCCTACAACCAGGACGGTGGCCACAAGGAGATCATGGAGTCCATCATCGGCGACCTCGCCAAGGTTGGCGTTACCGCTGTCTCCGATACCCCCGAGTGGTCTGCCCTGCTCGAGCAGTATCAGAACTTTAACTATCAGTTCGGTCGTCTGGGTTGGATTGCTGACTACCCGATCATGGACAACTTCCTGTATCCGCTGTTCCACTCCGACTCCCTCGGTGGCGACAACCGCTCTGGTTACAACAACCCCGAGTTCGACGCCAAGGTCGATGAGGCCCGTACCACGGTTGACGACGAAGAGCGCGTCGCTAAGATGCAGGAGGCCGATGCAATGGTCGCTGCCGACTGCCCGGTCATCCCGGTGATGTTCTACACGCACACCATCGCCGGCTCCGATCGCATCAAGCACCTCTATGTCGATCCGCAGAAGCACGCCGATCTGGGTACCGCTGAGCTCGCCTAAGAGTTTGCAGCTTCCGTGAGGGTCAAGTATTTACGTAGACCTCATGGGAAACATACAGTTCTCCCTAACCTGGGGTAAACTGGCTGATGGTAATTTTGGGATGCCGGTCTGGCGATCGGCATCCCATTTAGGTTAATCCCTAGATAGGGGAGTGGTATGGGTAAGTACATCGTTAAACGTGTGCTTCAGTTCATCCCGGTGTTTTTGGGCGTTACGCTGATTTTGTTCGCCCTCCAGAATATCGTGCCGGGAGATCCGATCAAGCTGATCGGTGGAGACAAGGCTCTGTCCCCCGAGGTGGAGCTTCAGCTTCGCGTCCGCTATCACCTGGTCCAGTCGGACGAGGACGGCAACGCGATCCTTGACGAGAACGGCGACCCCGTTCAAACGTCGCTCGTGGACCGTTACTTGTATTACATGAACGGCCTGCTTCATGGTGATCTGGGCAATTCGTATCAGCGCAAGCTGCCGGTTACGGAAATCTTTGCCCAGAAGTATCCGTATACGGTCAAACTTGCCGCGTGCGCCATCGTGCTCGAGGCAATCATGGGTATCGGTGCGGGTATCATTTCGGCGGTAAAGCGTTATTCCTTCTGGGATATTTTGGTAACGCTCACCACGTCGATCCTCGTTGCCGTCCCGGCCTTCTGGCTCGGTATGTTGCTGCAACTGTTCTTTGGCGTCATTCTCAAGGACGCCACGGGCGGTGCATTCTCCATGCCGATCTCGGGTGCCGGCGGTGCCAGCTCTCAGTATCAGGATTGGATGCACTATGTGCTTCCGACCATTACGCTGGCTTCGGTTTCGACCGCTTATGCTGCCCGCATTATGCGCTCGCAGCTGCTTGACGTCATGAACCAGGATTACATTCGTACGGCAAAAGCCAAGGGTCTCTCCAATCGCGCGATCATCATCAAGCATGCGCTTAAGAATGCACTCATCCCCGTCGTTACCTATATTGGTGTCGACTTTGGCGGCATGCTTTCGGGCGCCATCCTGACCGAGACGGTCTTTAACTGGCCCGGTATCGGCTATGAGGTCTATCGCGCCATTAGCATGCGTGACTGGCCCATCGTTATGGGCGGCGTTACGCTCATCGTCGTCGTCGTCATGGTGATCAACCTGCTCGTCGACATTAGCTATGCATTCCTCGACCCGCGCATCCGCCTTGGCGGTCCGTCGGATAAGGCCTAAGGGAGGTACGTCTCATGCAGGAAACTGATTCTCAGTCTCAGGAGCAGGCTACCGCCACCAAGGCCGCATCTGCTCCCGCCAAGTCCCGCACGCTGTGGGGCGACGCTTTTAAGCGTCTTCGTAAGAACAAGCTCGCCGTTATCGGTGTCTGCTGGATCATCATCGTCGTTGTGGTTGCCCTGACCGCAGATCTGTGGGCTAAGCCCTGGCTCGGTTCGCCGACGGCTTCCGACTCGACCACCATGGCCCAGACGTCGCTGATGGCTCCGTGTGCAGAGCACCCGTTTGGCACCGACGCCCTTGGTCGTGACATTCTCGTTCGCGTTATCTACGGTGCACGTGTTTCGCTTTCCGTCGGTATTATGGCCACTGCGATCTCCACGGTGATTGGTCTGGTCATGGGTGCTCTGGCCGGTTTCTACGGCGGCATCTGGGATACGATCATCATGCGCTGTGCGGATATTTTCCTGGCGTTCCCGTACGTGCTTTTCGTTGTCGCCATGATCGCCGTTATCGGCCGTGGTCTTCAGAACGTCTTTTTCGCCATCGGCATTCTCGGCTGGCCTTCGATTGCGCGCGTCTTCCGCTCTGCAATCTTGACGGTCAAGGAAAACGATTATGTTGACGCTGCGCGCGCGATGGGTGCATCTGATGCTCGTATCGTCGTGCGTCACATCTTCCCGAACTCCGTCGCCTCCATCGTGGTCTACGCGACCATGAACATTGGTGGCGCCATCCTGACCGAGTCAGCTCTGTCCTTCCTCGGCATGGGCGTTATTCCGCCTACGCCTTCGTGGGGCTCCATGATTCAAGACGGTCAGCAGTATCTTCTGACTGCTCCCTGGATGATGATCATGCCCGGTCTGGCAATTCTCTCGACGGTGCTCGCCTTCACCCTGCTGGGTGACGGTCTGCGCGACGCCCTCGACGTCAAGATGAAGGACGCATAAGGATGAAGAAGAACAAGAACTATGTGGACCTGAAGGACCAGCCGGTTCCCGAGGGCCAGCATCTGCTCGAGGTCGATGACCTTAAGATGTATTTCCACACCGAGGATGGCGTTGTTCGCGCTGTCGACGGTGTCTCCTACACGCTCGATCGCGGCGAGACCCTGGGCGTCGTCGGTGAGTCCGGCTCCGGTAAGTCCGTGACCGCCATGACCATCATGGGTCTTATCTCGATGCCTCCGGGAAAGATCGAGGGCGGCGACGTTCGCTATCGCGGTCGTTCTATCCTCGAGATGACCGAGGAAGAGATGCAGCACATTCGCGGTAACGACATCGCGATGATCTTCCAGGATCCTATGACCTCCTTGAACCCGGTCTATAAGATCGGCAAGCAGGTGGGCGAGGGTCTTCGTCTGCACCGCGGCTACTCCAAGCAGGAGGCGCTCAAGCGTGCCACCGAGCTTTTGGACCTCGTTGGTATTCCCGAGCCCGAGAAGCGCGTCAATGAGTATCCGCACCAGTTCTCTGGCGGTATGCGTCAGCGCGTCATGATTGCCATGGCTCTTGCCTGCGATCCCGATATTTTGATTGCCGACGAGCCCACGACTGCCCTGGACGTTACCATTCAGGCTCAGATTATTGAGCTTATGCAGGAAATGCAGGAGAAGAACGGCAACGCCATCATCATGATCACCCATGACCTGGGCGTTGTCGCTGATATGGCCGACAAGATCATGGTTATGTACGCCGGCCGTCCCGTCGAGTTCGGTACTGCTGAGGAAATCTTCTACGAGAGCCGCCACCCCTACACCTGGGGCCTTATCCGCTCCATCCCGGAGCAGGCCATCGATGAGAAGAAGCCGCTTACGCCGATTCATGGCAACCCGCCTTCGCTCATGAACCTGCCCGAGGGCTGCGTGTTCTCTCCTCGCTGCCCCTATGCGACGGATAAGTGCCGCAAGCAGCGCCCCGAGCGTTTTGTTACCGAGTCTGGTCACTATTCTGCGTGCCACTACGCTGGCGACCCCGAGTTCCTCAAGAACGCTCCTGTGACGTCCCGTACGCGCAAGGATTCCAAGAAGGGAGGCGAGGCGTAATGGCAGATACCAACGAGCGTACTCCGCTGCTGAAGGTCGAGCACCTCTCTAAGGAGTTCCCCGCTGAGTCCGGCATGTTCGCCAAGCGCTTCTCCAAGCGTGTCGTCTCTGCTGTAAATGACATCTCTTTTGAGATTTATCCTGGCGAGACCTTCGGTCTGGTTGGCGAGTCTGGTTGCGGTAAGTCCACCACGGGCCGTACTATCATGCGCCTGACCAAGCCGACCGCCGGTAAGGTGTTCTTCCAGGGCAAAGACGTTGCCGAGATGAGCAAGCATGAGATCAAGGACATGCGTCGCGAGATGCAGTTTATCTTCCAAGATCCTTATGCTTCGCTCAACCCTCGTATGACCATCGGTGAGATCGTCTCCGAGCCCATGACCATTCACGGCGTGGGCACCAAGGAGGAGCGCATTGAGCGCGTCCGCGAGCTTCTCGACGTTGTCGGACTGAACCCCGAGCACATCAACCGTTATCCTCATGAGTTCTCCGGCGGTCAGCGTCAGCGTGTCGGCATCGCCCGCGCGTTCGCTTTGAAGCCCAAGCTGATCATCTGCGACGAGCCGGTTTCCGCTTTGGATGTGTCCATTCAGGCCCAGGTTCTGAACCTGCTCAAGGAACTCCAGGACAAGTTCGGTACCGCGTATCTGTTTATCGCTCATGACCTGTCCGTCGTGCAGCACATTTCCGATCGCGTTGCCGTTATGTATCTGGGCAAGATGGTCGAGGTTTCGGACTGGAAGACGCTTTACAGCGAGCCTCACCATCCGTACACGCAGTCGCTGCTGTCTGCTGTGCCGGTGCCCGATCCTGATATCCAGAAGACGCGCAAGCGCATCATCCTCGCTGGCGATCCGCCGTCGCCGCTGGATCCGCCGACCGGCTGCCGTTTCCACACGCGCTGCCCGATCGCGCAGAGTATCTGCTCTGAGAAGCTTCCCGAGTTTAAGGAAGTCGCACCGGGTCACTGCTGCGCCTGCCACTTCGCGGAGCCGTTCCCGATCAAGGAATCGCACATCGACCTGTAGTCGGTTGTTATCGTTCGGGCCCGCCCTGAAGTTACTTTTCAGAACGTCCTCGGACATGCAAGAAACCCCCGCTGCGCACTTCGTGCGGCGGGGGTTTCTTGCGTCCTGCGGAGTGTTCTGAAAAATAACTTCAGGGCGGGCCCTGCGGTAACTCGGCAGGGGGAGTGCGATTCCTTGATCGCTCACTTAATCTGATGAGAAATTGAGTGAGGCCGGAGCTTGAGCTCCGGCCTCCCCATATAAGGGCTCGGCAAAGCCGAGCCACAAAATTTGCATCAGCCCCCAGAACATGTTTGAGAACTGTGTCCGGAGCACGTGGACGTAGGGTCGGAATGGGGGTAACTTCCCAACGCATTCCGCAGGGGGCGGTACATTTTGTAGCGCGAAGCGCGAATCAAAATGTACCGCATGCCCGAGGACGCGTTGGGAAGTTACCCCCATTCCGACCCGGACATATAGATCTACCTGCGCATTTACAAATTCGTAAACTTTTTTGAAAAAAGTGCTTGCACAGTTCTCGAATCATAGGTTATTATCTTCCTCGTTGAACGCGCGGGTCTAACAAAACGAACTGCGAATCAACAACATAGCATGTCGGAGTGGCGGAATTGGCAGACGCGCTAGCTTGAGGTGCTAGTGACCGCTTTTTGGTCATGCGGGTTCAAGTCCCGCCTCCGACACCATCGCATTTGAGAAGCCTCTTCGGAGGCTTTTTTGTTACCGATAGACGGTGGGGTCCACGATGGAAACGCTTGAACGCAACGAGTGGGCAGACGTTGCCCAACTAGTCGAGATCACGAGCGATGCTGTCATCATCTGCGAGCTCGACGGAACCATTCTGCATGTGAATAATCGCTTACTTGGTTTGCTGTGCGAGGAACGCGCCGACGTCATCGGTGGAGATGTTAAAGACGTCCTGTACTCGTCCGCTTTTGAACGTGCGACGGAACATCGTCTGCCATTTGAAACTGATGGCTCCGAGAACGAACTGATGCTCAAGCTGAGTGACGGCTCCTTTATCCCCGTCTTGGTTCGTGCGGGCTCCGTAACGCCTCCACGCATCTTTGGGCGCCGCGCGCCACGTGTCCTGGTGGCGCTCCATAGCATCGAAGAACAGTATTCGCACGACCGCCAGCTCAAGCGTGCGCTTTCGGAGCTTAGAGTGGCTAACAAGCGCCTCTCTGGCACGCTCTCGGTCATTATGAGCACTGTGGGCTCCGATGAGTTACCCAGCCTACTTGATACCGTTTTGAACCAGCTTGTAGGAACGCTCGATGCTTCGGGTGCCGCTATCTATTTTTCTGAGAGCGGCGGTTTTAAACTTCGCGGTGTTTCCAAGGAGCTGTACGACAGCTACCTGCCTGAGTTTTTGCCGTATGGTGCTGGCATTCCGACGTATGTTCTTCGTGAGTCGCGTGCCTGTCGCTTGTCGATTCAACAGGACCTTGAGGGTGATAAGGCCGCCTCCGGTATGTTTATGGACTTGGACAATCGTTCTAAGCACCTGTTGCGCATGCAGGATATGCCTCCGTACCGCAGCGAGATCTGTCTTCCCGTTTTTTACGGTACGCAGATTCTTGGCGTGCTGGAAGTTGGTTGGAAACGCCCTCAGGCACCGCTCGCCTATGACGTTAATGTGCTCGAGGTCATTTGCGATTACCTGTCTATCCAGCTGGTCGGCATGGCATCGAGCCTTCGCTCCCGTCGCACGGCCGAGCTTGGCCGCTCGCTCAATGTCTTGCGTGATGAGTTGTTTACCTTTCTAGACGATTCCGCCGCGGCTACCCAGGCGGTATCGTCCGAGATCTGCAATATGCTTAACTGCCATTTTTGCCCTGTTGAGTATGACGCCAGTCTGGATTCCTACGTCATAGATTTTGAAGGCGGCAGTCGCGTTGCTTTGCCGGACGATCCCGAGAAGCTTTTCTTTTCCACGACGGCGCCAGCGGCACGTCTGGGGGCTGGCCCTGATGGCTTTGAGGTATCTGTTTTGGGCGGTACGAGTGCCGAGGACCTTAAGCACGTCCGTATAACTCGCGTTGACGAATCGATGCCTATGGGAGGCTGGCTTAGGGCGCATGGTCTGCCTTGTCAAGGTCTCTACGTCGACTCCGGCATCGAGGCGGGGCGCCCGCGCTCTGAGGGTGATGGCAAGCACAGTAACGACGCGATTGTTCCTGCTTCTGTTGCGAAGAGCCCGACGACGCGCGCGCTGCTGCTTCGTGATGGTAGCCAAGAGCCGATTGATGATCTTGAATATGACTACTTGGTGCACTTGGCGCATGACTTTGAACTGATCTACGAAGGCGAATCTCAAAAGCGCGAGGAGCGCCATATCGCTCAGACCCTTCAGATCGGCATGAGAAATTCCCTGGGGGATGTTCCGGGTATCGCAACCGATTCGGTGTACCTGTCGGCCACGAACTCGGCGTTGGTCGGCGGCGATTTCTATACGCTCATCCGTCTTCCCGACGACTGCGCCGTCATGATTTTGGGCGATGTGTCTGGCAAAGGCATTGAGGCTGCATCGATGTCCGCGCTCGTCAAGACGGCCCTGACGGCATATGCCTGGGAGGGCGCTGGACCGGCCCGCATGGCACGCTCCCTTAACAGCATGCTCATGGGCTTCTCGAGGGTCGAGACGTTCGTGACGGCCTTTATCGCCAAGATTGACCTTAAAGCCGGACGCGCAACGTATTGTTCGGCGGGCCATCCTCCGACCATGGTCATCAGGCCAGAGTCGATGCCGCTGGGTGGCGGCGAGGCCCGTGGGGGAGAGGTCGAGCTGCTTGGATGCCAATCGGGCGTAATCGGTGCCTTTGAGAGCATGGTGTACGAGACGGGAGTGTTTACGTTCGCTCCTGGCGACATGCTCTTCATGTATACGGATGGAACGATTGAGGCCCGCGACCGCACCGGAGCGTTCTTTGGCGAGCAGCGCCTTCGTGACCTTCTGCTCTCTGTCTCGGGTGAGGGCGTATCGGGAATCTGCGGCAAGGTCTTGGGCGAGCTTGACCGATTTACCGAATCGGCGCTGGACGATGACATTGCATTGGTGTCCCTTGAGTTTTTACGGGGTCGTTCATAGACGACGCTGGGCGGGCTGAATCCGTACGGTTGGGGAAACGAATGCATCGAGTGGGCTTTTTTGGGGAACCATGGTCGTATGAATGAGTGGAATGACATAGCGGTTTTGACGCCACCAGGCGATATCGACATCGCCACGGTGCCTGCGCTGCGTCGGCGGCTGGATGCTTTGATTGGCCGCGGCGTGCGTCGTGTCGTCATCAACTGTCAGACTGTTAGCTTTATCGATTCGACGGGCTTGGCATTCCTGCTTACGCGCGCTCGTGAGCTCATGAGGCGAGAAGGCCTGCTTTCGCTCGTCAATGCATCAGGTGAAGTTGTTCGCTTTTTGGAGATTGCTCGTCTTGTCGATATCCTTCATGTCGCGGGGCCGGCACGGGAGTCTATTCCCGCCATTCCGGTGGGGGAGCTGCCTCGCTGGAGTAAGAGCGTCGAGGTCCGTCAGGGTATCGAGAATCTTCCATACTACCGACATCGCATCGCCGAACTCCTTGAATCGCTTCCGTTGCGCCGTGACGAGCGCTACGATGTCGCATTGGCGTCGGGGGAGGCGCTGGGTAATGCCTATGACCATGCGGGTGGTATCGGGTGCGTCCTGACGGTTCAGGCCTATGGCGATCGCGTTGTGGTTGAGGTGCTTGATCGAGGTGTCGGCTATTCTATCGATGAAACGAGCGAACCGGTCGCATCTGAGGAGCGTGGCCGTGGCATCAAGCTTATGCGTATGCTCGTCGATAACGTGGAGGTTGCTCGTCGTACGGACGGCGCCGGCACGCGCGTGCAGATGGTGAAGCTGTTTAGCGGAGCGCTGGAATCGTGTGCCTAGCCAATCGCTTTAGCGCGTTTAGCTACTAAGAACATGCGGCAGACAAGTTTTTTGAAAAAAGTACTTGCGTCTTTTGGACAACTCGCGTAAATTAATAACCCGCAAGCGGACATGGCTCAGTTGGTAGAGCACAACCTTGCCAAGGTTGGGGTCGCGGGTTCGAGCCCCGTTGTCCGCTCCAAACGCAATAGCCCGGCTACTACGGTAGCCGGGCTTTTTTGTATCCATCGCATGGGCTCGAACCCGAGAGGGAGCGAGCGTTTTGGGTCGTGGCTGTGGCGTTGTTTGCTGCGAATGTCAGCTTTGGGCGTATCATCGTGGGCATCTCACAAAACCTCGTTGCAAGGGAGGCACGCCCCATGGTTACAGAAAAGTCTTCTTCGCGTTCATGGATGTCCGATGCCGCGATCTATCAGATCTACCCGCGCTCGTTTAAGGATTCGACTGGTTCGGGTCTGGGCGATATCGCGGGCATTACCCAGCAGATGGACTATCTTGAGCGGCTGGGTATCGAGGCCATCTGGCTGAGCCCGTTTTACCCATCGCCTCTTGTCGATGGTGGCTATGATGTGGCGGACTACTGCGATGTCGATCCACGTCTCGGCTCGCTTGACGACTTCGATGATATGATCGCTGCGGCTCACGCGCGCGGCATCAAGGTCATCGTCGACATCGTGCCCAACCATTCATCCAGCCAGCACCCCTGGTTCAAAGCCGCTCTTGCCGCCGGCCCCGGATCGCCCGAGCGCGCCCGTTATATCTTCCGCGATGGTCGCGGCGAGCATGGCGAGCTGCCTCCCACCAATTGGAATGCCAACTTTGGCGGCCCCGCATGGACGCGTGTTGCGGACGGTCAGTGGTATCTGCACATGTTTACGCCCGAGCAGCCGGACTTTGACTGGTCATGCCCTGAGGTTCACGCGCTCTTTTGCGACGTCCTGGCGTTTTGGAGCGATCGAGGCGTCGATGGCTTTCGCATTGATGTGGCGCAGGGTCTCGCCAAGGATCTCGACCGCGATGACCTCGACCGGTGGCATCTCGCCGAGGGCGATGACATGGTTGACGACGGCACCCATCCGCTGTGGGACCGCAACGAGGTCCACGAGATCTATCGCGAGTGGCGCCGCGTGTTCGACCGCTATAATCCGCCGCGCAGTGCCGTTGCCGAGGCGTGGGTGCTGCCCGAGCGCCAGTATCTCTACGCGCGTCCCAGCGAGCTTGGCCAGACATTCAACTTTGAGTTTGCCAAGGCCGCTTGGACCTATGATGACATGCACACTGCAATCGAGAAGGGCTTGAAGGCAGCCGTCGAATCCGATTCCGCCTCGACTTGGGTACTCTCCAACCACGACGTGCCGCGCGTGGCGACACGCTATGCCCTGCCGCAAATCAAGGCGACGCGCTACCACCAGATTGCGCTCGACTGGCTCTTACGTGACGGGTCGTCTTATGACGAGGACCGTGAACTCGGCGAGCGCCGCGCGCGGGCGGCCCTTTTGCTTGAACTGGCGCTTCCGGGCTCGGCATACGTGTATCAGGGCGAGGAGCTCGGCCTTTTTGAGGTGGCTGATATCCCGTGGGCTGCACTCGAAGACCCTACTGCGACCAATACGCACGGACCGAAGCGTGAGAAGGGGCGCGACGGCTGTCGTGTGCCCCTGCCGTGGGTGGCGGCGGACGATCCCGCGCATGGCGGATCGTTTGGGTTTTCGCCGGCAGACGCCGATGCGGCGCCCCATCTGCCGCAGCCTGCATGGTTTTCCGATTATGCTGCCGATAGGGAAGAAGCGGACCCGACATCGATGCTTGCGCTCTATCGTGACGCCCTCTGGCTGCGGCGCAAGCTGCGCGGGTGCGCCAACGATCTTGCGTGGCTCGATCTTGACGGGCGCACCGGTCTTGCGGATGGTGCCGAGGGCGCTGAGGGCGGCGTCATCGCCTATCGCCGCGATAACGGCTGGACGTGTGTGACGAACTTCGGTGCAGCACCCGTGGAGCTGCCGGCGGGCAGGGTCCTGCTCACCTCATCACCGCTTGCAGACGGCAGGCTCGCGCAGGACAGCTCTGCCTGGATCATGCTCGGCGAGATGTAGGGGTCTCTTGCGGCGAGATTGCGTTTGCCCGCGCCTTCCGTGGTGGCTGATGTCTTCGCGAGGTTCGCGAGGGCGTTGCAAAACTTTTTAAAAAAAGTTCTTGCATAGGATGCGGGCATCACGTAAGATTAATCCTCGTAAGCGGACATGGCTCAGTTGGTAGAGCACAACCTTGCCAAGGTTGGGGTCGCGGG
>UQIH01000019.1 GCA_900541145.1 uncultured Collinsella sp.
CACACTGCATATCGTCGGCAGCGTCAGATGTGTATAAGAGACAGGTATATCTTACCTGCTCCCGCCCGCCAGAGCAAGGTAGCTAATTTGGGACGGAGCTTTTTTGACTACTTTTGCAGCCCGATTGCCAGAGCAGCCAATGAGTAGTCAAAATAGTCCGATCCCAAAATGACCGGCTTGGTGCCGCACCACAGAAAGAGCCCATCTACTACGTTTAGGCCGCAGGGGTCAACCATAGCCGGCTTTTCGAAAATCGGCAAGCTTTCTACCTGCGGTTTTGTTTTTGCAAATTCCGGGATGGTCGAAGGTGGCCGGTTGAACGTAGTAGATGGTCGCATTTCGTGGCAAACGGTCCGACCCAAGGCACAAGGCGGCCAACCTCGAATGGCCATTCTCGAAGTTGCGGTGGAATACGGACTGAATTGGCACCTTAAAGGCAAAAACACTCCGTATTTCACCGCAACTTATCGAGGGGATGGGTTTTAGAGGCGAGCGAGGTCGTAGGCTTGGGCGGCTGACTCACCGGCGAAGATGAGGTTGGTTGTGGCTTCCTGAGGATTGAGCGCCTGGTCGAGAGGCATGGGCTTGCGGCAGATCGGCAGTACCAAGTCGATACCTTGCTCATATACCGCGTTCAGGTTGTCAGCACGGCCGCCCACGACGGCGACCACCGGCTTGCCATATCGCCTGGCGCGGCGAGCCACACCCACCGGCGCCTTACCGGCGGCGGACTGCTCGTCCATATTGCCCTCGCCTGTTATGACCAGGTCGACATCGCGCACGCGCTCGTCAAACCCCACGAGATCGAGCACCGTCTCTACACCCGAGCGCAGCTCCGCACCGAGCGCCAGCAACGCGGCTCCCAAGCCACCGGCAGCGCCCGCGCCGGGCACGCCGAGCACCGAGCCAAATGTCCGTGCGCCCTCGGGTGTGCGCAACAACCCCTGGGCTCGCGCCTCGAAAATTGCCGCATCGAGCAGGCGACCGTAGCCGACCATCCAGCCGTCGTATCTGCGCAGCGCCTCGACATCATCCGCCGGCAGGCCCTTCTGCCCGCCAAACACCGCCAGTGCGCCTCGACGCCCCACGAGCGGATTCTCGACATCGGAAAGCACAACGATACGAGCATCATCCAAAGCCTGCAGCGCTGGCGCCAAATCAACGCTCGCCACCTGCTCAAGGCCGGCAAGACCGGGGGCGACATCGCATCCCTGATCATCGACCACACACGCGCCCAGCGCCTGCAGCATGCCGGCGCCACCGTCGTTGGTGGCACTGCCGCCCAAGCCAATATAGATAGTCTTTACCCCGACACGAACTGCACGGAGCATCAGCTCGCCCACGCCATAGGTTGTAGCAGCCAGCGCCGCCGATTCCGTGCAAGGTGAGTACCCGATGCCTGCTGCTTCGGCCATCTCAATAACAACCGACTCGTGCTCGCCGTCCACTAACATCCGGGCAGGCACACCATCGCCAAAGGGTCCCGCAACCTCGCAGGTCACAATCTCACCGCCGCACGCGGCAACGGCATCGAGCGTCCCCTCACCGCCATCTGCCAGCGGCAAAGCGTTCAGCTCGGCATCGGGCCACACATGGCGCATGCCCTCGGCAACCGCTGCCTCCGCCTGCGCGCTCGAAACGCTGCCCTTAAAGGAGTCGATCGCCAGCAGCACACGGCGGGGCCGACGGCATGCGGGACCAAAGTCAACCGCCGTGCCAGCATCCTCACCGGCACCTGCAAGCGCTGCGGCGTGAGCGGCGTGTGCTTCAAGATCGGCCCCACAACCGCAATCAGCGCCGCCCGCTCCGCGCAGACCGCCAAAATAGCTACTCAGCAGCTCGCGGCATTCATCCGCCAGTACGCCGGCGGTCACATTGAACCGATGATTCAGGCGCGAGTCGGCATTGAGGTCATACAGGGATCCCAGCGCGCCCGCCTTGGCATCAGCCGCGCCATACACGCAGCGCCCCACGCGCGCGTTAACCATAAGCCCCGCACACATGCAGCATGGCTCGAGCGTCACGTAGACCGTGCAATCGGAAAGGCGCCAACGACCGAGCGACCGAGAGGCAGCGCACAGGGCCGCGAACTCGGCATGAGCCGAAGGATCCTGGTCGAGCTCGCGACGATTATGCGCCCTCGCGACGATCTCGCCGTCGCGCACCACTACGGCTCCGATGGGCACCTCGCCCACCGTCGCGGCGGCGCGCGCCTCCGCCAACGCCTCGCGCATGAACTTCTCGTCGATTTCGGTGATCGTCATCGTTCGCCTTCCCTGTTGCAAATTCAAAACGATGCTATCATTACGACTCACGGAGAGATGGCAGAGCGGTTGAATGCGGCGGTCTTGAAAACCGTTGAGCGCGAGAGCGTTCCGGGGGTTCGAATCCCCCTCTCTCCGCCACTCCTAGTGATGCACCGGTGTCATGGTCCGCTCAAACAACGCATCGACCACGTCGGCTATCTCAGGTCGGCGCTCAAGATCGTGGCCCGATTCCCACCATATCGTGAAAAGTCGAATAATACCGCCGGCGACAAACTCAGACGTCGTCTCGAGTGACACGGGGGCCAGGGCATCCTCGGCAAGCACGTTCATCACACGCTCGCGGATGGAGCGGGCAATGCGGTCGCAAATAACGTTGGTCAACATGCCCGACATGCTGCTTGCCAAAATGTTATCCATGAGCCGCTCGTGCGCCAGAATCAAATCCATGGCATCGTCCAAAATCGCGTGCCGAAGCGCGCGCACGTCCTCGGCAGATACCGCGCCGGCCTCATCGGGCTGTTTTTGCGGCAAGCCCGACATGAGCTCATCGATATAAAAGGCAAAGTAATCGTTCTTGTCGCGAAAGTGCTTGTAGAACGTCGTGCGGCGAATCATGGCGCGGTCGCACAGCATGGCGACCGTCAGGTCCTCAAACCGATGCTCCTCGAGAAGCTCGGTAAAGGCATCGAACAGGGCGCGGTAGGTTTTCTTGATGCGAAGGTCCACTGGTATCGCCATCCTCAGGACAAAGACAACACTCGTCAATCTGTCGCATATCTTACACCTGTACCTCGCGCGCTTTGCCCCGGTGCCAACCCCGCCGAAAACACAACGCTTACCGGAAAGTTCGGCACGGTAAAACGTTGCGGGTATACTAGTAGCGTTATACCAACGGCAGCTGGCGCATGCCGCCGCGGCCATTCGAAACGGAGACATCATGATTACCGTCATCATCGGCATCGTTGTTGTCATTGTGATTGTCTGCGCCATCGCCGGCATCTACAACAACATGGTCACCAAGCGTAACCGCATCGATAACGCCTGGCAGAACATCGATACGCAGCTGCAGCGCCGTAACGACCTGATCCCCAACCTGGTCGAAACCGTCAAGGGCTACGCCAAGCACGAGCAGGAGACGCTCTCCGCCGTGATCAGCGCGCGTAACACCGCCGTCAAGGCCACCACGCCCGAGGCCAAGATGGAAGCCGACAACGTGCTGACCGGCGCACTGCGCCAGCTCTTCGCTGTGGCCGAGGCCTATCCCGATCTTAAGGCAAACACCAACTTTACGCAGCTGCAGGCATCGCTCGAGGACACCGAGAACAAGATTAGCTATGCACGCCAGAGCTACAACGACTGCGTGCTCAGCTACAACAACGCCATTCAGACGTTCCCGGCTGTCATCTTTGCTGGCATCTTCCAGTTTAAGGAGCGCCAGGGCTTCGAGGCCGCCGAAGCAGCCCGCCAGGCCCCGACCGTCAAGTTCTAGTAGTTTGGCAGCGCATCCTTAATCGGCCAAATGCATAAACCGCCCCGTCGAATGCATACTTCGACGGGGCGGTTTCTTTTTTCGCGAAGGTCCCCCTCTAAGCGCCGTGCATTTTTAGGAGTATTCAACATAACCAAGAGCTTCGGGCGCCACGATACATGCCGAAGACCACGAATATCCCTGCAAATCAAACGCTATAAGCCCATAACCCCGCCCATCATTCGTAGAAAACATCGAGAACTCCCGATTTTTTGCCCGAGGTCGGTATGCAGGGACCTTCGATTGCAGAATACTCGCAAAAATGCACGTCGCCACCACCCCCACATGGCGCGAACCAAAACAAAAGCGCGGCCTTCCTTTCCGGCGCACTCCGCGGGACGAAAAAACCTCCGCCGCACGAAGTGCGCAGCGGAGGTTCTTTCATGTCCGAGGACGCGCCGGAAAGGAAGGTCGCCCTCGGGCCGGACAGCTAAGACAGCTTACGCGACGGTGTAAACCCAGTTGTGCTTATCCTCGACAGCACCGGACTGGATGCCGGTCAGAGTCTCGCGGAGCTTCTTCATCACGGGGCCGATCTCGGTGTAGCCAGCCGGGAAGGTCACGGTCTCGTCGGCGCCGTAAACCTTGTTGTCGATTTCGCCAACCGGAGAGATGACGGCAGCGGTGCCGCACAGGCCGCACTCCACAAAGGTGCCGGCCTTGACCTCGGCCCACTCGACGGGGCGCTGGTCAACGGTCATGCCCAGGTCCTGAGCAACCTGAACGAGCGAACGACGGGTGATAGAGGGCAGGATGGAGTCGGTGTGCGACTGCGGAACGACGAGCGTGCCATCCTCTTTCACGAACAGGACGTTGGCGCCACCGGTCTCCTCGACATAGGTGCGGGACTCGGAGTCGAGATACAGGTTCTCGGCATAGCCCTCGCGATGGGCCTCCATCGTGGGCTTAAGGGACATGGCGTAGTTCAGGCCGGCCTTGATGTTGCCGGTGCCGTGCGGTGCGGCGCGGTCATACTCGGAAACGCGCAGCTTGACGGGCTTAAGGCCGCCCTTAAAGTACGGACCGACCGGGGTCACGAGAATGCGGAACGTGTACTCAGGAGCGGGAGCCACGCCGATCACGTCACCGGAGCCGATCATAAACGGACGCACGTACAGGGTCGCGCCGGAACCAAAGGGCGGAACCCAGGCGGCGTTGGCAGAGACGACCTGCTTGACGGCCTCAACGAACTTGTCCTTGGGGAACGGGGGCATCTCGAGGCGCTGGGCAGAGTTGTACATACGCTCGGCGTTCATGTCGGGACGGAAACAGACGATGCTGCCGTCCTCGGCGGTGTAGGCCTTCAGGCCCTCAAAGACCTCCTGGCAGTAATGGAAGATGCCGCCGCACTCGGAGACATGCAGGGTGTGGTCGGTGGTCAGGCCACCCTCGTCCCACTCGCCATCCTTCCAATGAGCCTCGTAGCTGTAATCGGTCTTCATGTAGCCAAAGCCGAGGCTACCCCAATCGATATCCTTCTTCTCGACAGTCATATGTCGCTCCTTACATACACAGTTGCAAACTCGCGAACCCGCACGCAAGGACCGAGGCCGACCGCGTCGCAACGTCGCACGCCCGGAGCGTAGAGCCGGACGGGACACGCGAACAGCATCAAAACCGATGGCACGTCGATTCGCATGCACGAGATTGTACTCCGCACGCGCGTCGGATAAAACGTTTTTCTTTAACTAACTAAAGTAATTTCATTTGACCGAAGCTGAAGAGGCCCGCCACCGTAAACGGCGACGGGCCTCAACTGCACGGTTTGCGCGCTGGCTCGAGCTACGCGTTCTATTTACCCAGCTTAGCCTTGACCAGACCGACCACGGTCGGGATGATCGACACGGCAACGATGCCGATAATCAGCAGCTCAAAGTGCTCCTGCACAAAGGGAATGCCGCCAAAGAAGTAGCCCAGCAGCGTAAAGACCGTCGACCAGGTAATGCCGCCCAGCACGTTAAAGACGACAAAGTTGCGCCAGTGCATGCCGCCCATACCGGCGATAAAGGGCACAAAGGTGCGGATAAACGGGAAGAAGCGACCCAGGAAGATGGCCAGGTGACCCCACTTGTCCAAGAAGTCCTCGGACTTTTTGATGCGCTCGGGCGTCATGGCCTTGACCTTGCCCGAAGCGATGATCTTGCGGCCAAAGAAGTGACCGATCATAAAGTTGCACTGATCGCCCAAAATGGCAGCGGCCCATGCGGTGGCCAGAAGCGCCACGATGTTAAAGCCGCCGTTGTGGGCAAAGAAACCCGAGGCGAACAGCAGCGAATCACCGGGAAGGAACGGGAAGAACACCACGCCCGTCTCGATAAAGATGATCAGGAACACGCAGCCGTAGGCCATAAGCGGGCCGGCGGCGATCCAGCTGGCGATCGCGGTGCGCGGGTCCTTAAGCAGCTCGGCAATAAAATTGATGAAACCCATGAAGTAAAACCTCTCAGTTGTGGGCGCGGATACGTCCAAGTTGACCAGTATACGGTTGCGGCGCCCCCTCGTGCGCAACCCCACAAAAGCATGACCCCATTACCAGCAAGTTTGCATAACTGACACCTGTCGTGCAATACCGTCAAGATTATCCTTCCTAATCCCTAGCGAATCGCTATACTTTATTGAATCGCATTGCCATGGCGCTAAGGGAGGGCGGCCGGTGAGCTTTATCAATACCATTCGCGAGGACATCAAGACCGTCCAAGCGCAGGATCCCGCCGCGCAAAACGGTCTAGTCATCTTCCTTTCCTATCCTGGCCTGCACGCCAAGTGGAACCACGTGCCCGAGCACTGGCTCTGGGAGCACGGTCATCGCTCGCTCGCCCGCGTGCTCTCGCAAATCACCCGCCACATCACCGGCGTCGAGATTCATCCCGCCGCACAGATCGGCAAGCATTTCTTTATCGACCACGCCATGGGCGTCGTCATCGGCGAGACCACCGTCGTGGGCGACAACTGCGTGCTCTACCAGGGCGTCACGCTCGGCGGTACCGGCAACGAGACCGGCAAACGCCACCCAACGCTCGGCAACAACGTCACCGTGGGCACGGGCGCCAAGGTGCTCGGCAACATCCGCATCGGCAACAACGTCAAGATCGGCGGCAACTCGGTCGTCGTTAAGGACGTGCCCGACAACTGCACCGTCGTGGGCGTGCCGGGACGCATCATCAAGCGCAACGGCTGCCGCGTGTTCGAGGAGAGCTTCGATGCCAAGCAGCATCGCGAGTACATGCCCGATGACGCCGCCGAGCAGAGTGCCCTCAACCGCCAGGGCATCACCGAGAACGCCCGCCGCGTCAAAGAACTCGAGCGAGAGGTGGCCGAGCTCAAAGCCCTCGTCGCAAAGCTCGTGGACGAACGCTAGGAACGCAAGCGGTACAAAACGACATCGGCATCAACGCAAGAAGGCGCGCCAGGGAATTCATCCCCGGCGCGCCTTTCTTTTTGATGTGACATGTGGGACTGTCCCTTTGTCACATTAGGCGAACTGGCTCAAATAGAGGTCGGCGTAGGCACCCTCGGCAGCCAGCAGCTCCTTATGCGTGCCCTGCTCGATAATGTTGCCGTGATCCATGACCAAGATCAGGTCGGCGTCCACGATCGTCGACAGGCGATGCGCGATCACAAAGCTCGTGCGCCCGCGCATGAGCGCGTCCATGGCGCGGCCGATAGCAAGCTCGGTACGCGTGTCCACGCTTGAGGTCGCCTCGTCCAGAATGAGAATCGCCGGGTTGTTGAGCAGCACGCGAGCGATGGTCAGCAGCTGACGCTGGCCCTGGCTGATGCTCTCGGCATCGTTGGCCACGCGCGTGTCGTAGCCCTGCGGCATGGTGCGCACAAAGAAGTCGACCTGCGCGGCGCGCGCAGCCGCCACGATCTCGTCGCGCGTCGCCTCGGGGCAGCCGTAGGCGATATTCTCGGCAATCGTGCCGTCGAACAGCCAGGCGTCCTGCAGCACCATGCCAAACTGCTGCCGTAGCTCGCCGCGGTCCATGCGGCTCGTATCCACGCCGTCGAGCGTAATACGCCCGCCGTCAATCTCGTAGAAGCGCATGAGCAGGTTGATGAGCGTCGTCTTGCCTGCGCCCGTGGTTCCCACCACGGCAATCTTCTGGCCCGGCTCGGCGGTAAACGACACGTCGCGCATAAGCGGCTTGTCGGGCGAATAACCAAAGCGCACATGCTCAAAGGAGAAGCGGCCCTCCACGCGACCCGGCAGCTTGGCGGCCTTGTCCGGCAGCGGATCGGCCTCCATCTCGGGCTCATCGAGCAGGTCGAACACGCGCTCTGCACTCGCCAGCGCACTCTGCAGCGAGTTGAAGGTAAACGACAACTGCGTCATGGGCTCGGACGCCTCGTAGATAAACTGGAAGAACGCCTGGAACACGCCGACGGTCATGTGACCGGCAACCAGCATGCTGCAGCCCACAAGCGCAATAACGATCTGCGCCAAACGGCCGATAAAGCGCACTGCGGGGCCGACAGCATTGATCATAAAGTCGGCCTTGGTGCTCACACGAGCCAGTTCCTTCGAAGCCTCGTGCACCTCAGCGGAGCTCTGACGTTCGCGGTTAAACGCGCGGATCACCAGACGGCCCGAATAGCCTTCCTCGACCGCGCTCGTGATTTTGGACACCCACTCCTGACGCTCGCCCGTCACGTCATGTGTGCGACGCGAGACCACTTTGGTCACCAGCAGCGACAGTGCCGTAAAGAACAGAAAGACGAGCGTAAGCTGCACGCTGAACACGAACATCACGCTCACAGCACCAACAACCGTGCCGATCGATACCAGCAGCTGCAGCAAGCCGCGCTGCATGCTCTCGGACATCTTGTCCAAGTCGTTGGTCGCACGGCTGACGACCTCACCGGGACGATGTGCGTCAAAAAAGGCGAGCGGCAGACGATTGAGCTTTTGGGCGATGCGGTTGCGCAGGCGCAGATTGAGGCGCTCAGCGACGCTCGACATCAAAAAGCTCTGGAGCGCATAGAACGAGGCAGCAGCCGTCCAAATCATAAAGTAGATGAAGATGGTCCTGCCGCAGTTCTCCCAGGTGATGTTGAAGGTGGTGTCGTTGGCAAACGCCACCTGAATGTGGCTCCACAGCTCATCGATCACGCGGGCGCTATATGCCGGCGCGGCAGTGTTAAAGATGGCATAGAACACAATGCTCGCGAACACGATATAGAAGCGCCAATGGTCGCCGGCAGCCTCACTCCACAGGCGGCGCACCGTCGCCCAGGTATCCCGAGGCGTCTCGTCCTCGTCTTCGTCGTCCACGTCGCGCATACGCTCCGCCTCGGCGCGGGCGCGCTCGTCCTCGGCACGTTCGTTTTCCTCGTAGAGCGCTTGGCGGCGAGCCTCGCGCTCGGCCGCAGCCTTGGCGGCGTCATCCAGCTCGGTCGACGCGGCAGCCGTTTCCTCGACCAGTCCCGCGGCAGCGGCGTCATCAACGCCGCCCTGCTTCTTGAGCTCCTCGGTCATGCTACTCACCTCCCTTCATCTGCGATTCCGCGATGGCACGGTACACCTCGCAGGTTTCCATAAGCTCGTCGTGCGTGCCTAGGCCCACGATCTTGCCGTCTTTGAGCACCACGATCTGATCGGCATGCAAAATAGTCGAGATGCGCTGGGCGATGATGAGCACCGCGGCATCGCACGTCTCGTCCCGCAACGCATGGCGCAGGGCGGCATCGGTCTTAAAGTCCAGGGCCGAAAAACTGTCATCGAAGATATATAGATCGGCATGCTTCATGAGCGCACGGGCGATTGCCAAACGCTGGCGCTGGCCGCCCGAAAAGTTCGTGCCGCCCTGCGCCACCGGGGTATCGAGCCCCTGCGGCTGATCGAGCACAAAGGTGCTCTGGGCAACCCGGAGCGCATGAAGCATGTCGGCCTCAGTCGCGTCTTCGTTGCCAAAGCGCAGATTGCTTGCCACGGTGCCCGAGAACAGCCATGCCTTTTGCGGCACATAGGCAATGCGCCCGCGAATCTCGTCTTGCGAAAGGTCGTGCAGATCAACGCCGTCCAGGCGAATGGCGCCCTTGGTGGCATCGTGGAAGCGCAGCAGGAGCTTGGCCACCGTCGATTTGCCCGAGCCCGTCGAGCCGACGATCGCGGTCGTCTGACCGCGGCGACAGGTAAAGCTCAGATTGCACAGCGTGTCCTCGTCGGCGTCGTCAAAACGAAACGACATATGATCGAACACGGCGACCGCGTCGGCTCCGTCTGCGGACTCAGGCGCCCCGTCGCCCAGCGTAGCCTTGCCGTCCACGATGCTCGGCTCGATTTCGAGCACCTGCTGCGCACGGTTGAGGCACGCCGCGGCGCGCGGAAGCGTCAGAATCACCATCTGCGCCATCATCACAAAGAACAGGATCAGAATTGCATACTCCAGCACCGCCGAGATACTCGCAATCTGCATGGCGTGGACGCCCACGCGGTTGCCGCCCACCCACAGCACCGCCACCTCGGCGATGTTCATCAAAAAGAAGCTGGAGCTGTCGAGGCCCACAAACAGGTGGTTGACCTTGATGGCGTTGGCCGCGTAATCGCTAAACACCTCATCCAGGCGCTGCTCCTCGTGGCGCTCCTTGTTAAATGCGCGGATGACGCGCACGCCCACGATGTTCTCGCGCAGCACCACGTTCATGCGGTCGATAAAGCTCTGCAGGCGCATAAAAATCGGCGCGGCGTTAGCCACCGTAAAGACCGCCGCCACCAGCACGATCGCAACCACCACGCCCAGCAGCGTGCCCATGGCGGGATCGATGAACCAAGCAAAAATGATGCCTGCCACGGCCAAGAATGGCACCGGCAACACCAGCTGAATCGTCTGAAGGACAGCTTGCTGAATCACGTTGATGTCGTTGAGCGAGCGTGTGATCATCGAACCCGTGCCAAAGCGCTCAAAGTCGCTGGCGGACAGCTCGAGCGACTTGTCGTACACGGCATTGCGGATATCGCAGGCCACGTTGGCGGCCAGGCGCGCCGAAAGATAGCAGCCCAGCACCGTGCCGCCGCTGGCCATGCCGGTCGCGATAAGCATGTACAGGCCGTTACGTAAAATATAGTCGACATCGCCCGTGGTAATACCGGTGTTGACCATGTTCGCCAGCATCGTGGGAACCAACAGCGTACCGACGTTATCTATCAGCACCGCAAACAGCGTCACCGCAATCAGACCGCGGTACGGCCTCATAAACCTCATTAAGAGTCGCATGTGTCCCCCTCGCCCTTATCGTCAGCCTCGTTCTCGGCGGCCACTTGCCGTTTAAATGCCTCGCACTCTTCGTTCAGAACATGGGAGAATTTACCGACCAGGCGCATGATCTCGCGCTGTTCCCACGGCTCGAGCGCTTCGAATGCCTGTTGCTCGGCTTTTTGCGCCGGTAACGCGTAGCGCTTGGCAAACCGCACGCCTTCTTCGGTCAATCGCACAACCTTGTTCTTACGACTGCCCTCGGCAAACTCCAACGTCGCAAGCCCTCGCGCCCTAAGCGTCTTGATCGCCGAATTGATGGTCTGTTTGCTGTAGAACCATTCACTCGTCAGCCGACTCACGGCAACGCTTCCGCCCGCTGCACTCGTGTCGACGAGCATCCAGTAGGCGCAGTCCGAAAGACCGCAGGTACGCGCGAACTCCGAATAAATACGGTCAAGCCCGTTGAGCATCCGGTCGAAATCGACCGGGCTAACTGCCCTATTCATCTCTCCCACCATTCGATAGTCCGAGTTTTGACCAATTAATATCTCTACATTAGTCCGAGTTTTGACTATCGTCAACAAGCTCGTTGTTTATGGTCGGCTCTACATAAGCATATCGACAAAAAAGACCGCCGGCGCGGGGGCGGCGCCGGCGGTTGCGAGAGAATATCGAGTGTTGGCTGTTAAGCAGCGACGGCCTCATAGACCGTAGCACCCGAGAAGCTGTCATGCAGGCTCTTGCCGGCAATCCACGGCAGCTCGACGACCTCGCAGACCGTGTTGACCAGCTCGGAGCAGTCAGTAAAGTGGCCCTTGTCGTTGAGGGCCTCGCAATCCTGAACACGCCAATAGCCATCGGTGTGCGTGATGTAGTACTCGTGATCGTTGATCGACACGAAAGCGCGCGTCTTGGAACGCAGCAGCTTCAGAAATCCTTCGAAATCGGTCTCGACGACATCTCCAGCCTGGAACATGATGTTACCTCCTGGCCCGGCGCCACCACGGCGCATTGATAAACGTTGGTACTCCTTTAGTAAAACCTTTATCAAAGGTTATGCGTTCGTCATTTAGGCAAGTGGTAAAAAAGCGCAGGGTAGACGGGATAAAACGTTTAACCATCCCATTTGTTTGTCACATTCTGAAGGTACTTTTATGCAAACCTACTTTCCCAATTGGAATCTATCCTTTTGGCCGGGCAATTGACCGTCTATCGTTTAAGCCCGACGGGTATGAACGGGGCATCTGCAACGCCACCGCAAGGAGACACCATGGAGACTATCGAAGCACTCATTCACCGCCGCAGCTGCCGCAAATACAGCAATCGTCCCGTCGAGGCCGAAAAGCTTGCACGGATTATCGAAGCCGGCCAATATGCACCGAGCGGCATGGGCCGCCAGCCGGTGACGTTTGTCGCCGTCACCGACCCCGCGACCGTCGAGCGTCTCTCACAGCTCAACGCCCAGGTCATGGACAGCAACGGAGACCCCTTCTATGGCGCCAAGACCGTTGTGGTGGTGCTGGTTGACCGCAGCGTGCCCACACATCTGGAAGACGGCTCGCTCGCCATGGGCAACTTGCTCAACGCCGCCTATGCACTGGGTGTCGATTCGTGCTGGATTCACCGCGCGCATGAGGTCTTTGACTCGCCCGAGGGCCTGGAGCTGCTGGCCAGCTGGGGCCTGCCCGCCGACGGCAACCTGCGCGGTGTCGGTAACTGCATTCTTGGCTACGCCGAGGACACGCTACCCGAGGCAAAACCGCGCCGCGACAACGTCGTCTACGTAAGGTAATTAGTTCCGCCGTTCTACCGAACGGCGGGCTCGTTGACGCTGCGCGGGCCGCATTCACGCCAATCTGACGTTCAATTTCGAGGGCGCGACCAGAAGGTCAGCGCCCTCTCATTTCACGTCACCTTGGCGCAAATGCGGCTCGCTCGCTTTTGGCGACTGACATCGAATGAGCCACTGTCTTGGGCAGCTAAAAAAGCCCCGTCCCAAATTAGCTACCCCACTCGTAACTTATATTGACGTCGCCGTTGTCGTCGTTTCGTTCGTCTGGGTCGTTTCGGCGTCGTTACCTTGCTCGCCTTCGTCCTTTTGAGCATCTGCGATGGTGGAGGCCGCCGCAACGATACCACGCTGGGGCGCGACGCCCGTCTGGGTCTGAGCGCCCTCGATAACTTCTGTACCTGCATGCGCGAGCTCGGGCGATTTAAACACTGCGTCCAAGTTGGCGCCACCGCCGGCGTAGCCAAGCACAGCGAGTGCGATGACGATCACTGCAACGGCGACCGCGATCGGAAC
Organism: uncultured Collinsella sp.; assembly: GCA_900541145.1. Lineage (GTDB taxonomy): Bacteria > Actinomycetota > Coriobacteriia > Coriobacteriales > Coriobacteriaceae > Collinsella. The sequence goes on from UQIH01000019.1 coordinate 13,300, forward strand.
ATAACGGTGCCAACCAGCCGGATTGAGTCCGCTGCGGCGAGCCGCCCCGCGGCTAATATAACCGAGCGTTCCGTCGTGCTTGAGCTTTGAGCCCACCACGCGTTTGCGGCCCCACAGCGAGGACTCGGCCTGCATTGCCAAGCGGGCGCTTGCCGAAGGATAGCCGTATTTAGTGCGCTTGAACGAGCCATCAAACCCCGAGGCGTGTTTGCCCCACGTCACCGATGTTGTGCGTCGGTTGACCGGCGCGGCACTCCGCCTTCTGCGGCTCGGTTTTGAAGTCTCAGCCATATGCCCTCGCACGCCGTAACCAAATCGAAACAATAACGCTTTGGACTGTAGCACACGCGTCGCGTGCGGTCACGGGCGCCTCGCTCAACGGTCATCGTCCTTCAGCAAGCGCCACAGCGTTGTACGGCTTATGCCCAGCACCTCCGCCGCACGGGTTCGGTTGCCGTGGAGATGGTCTACAACCAGATGCGCGATATCTCGCTCGGTATCGGCCAGCGGTCGCAGGATATACAGGTCACTTTCAAGCGTCGGGGCGCCAAAGGTTGCGGTCTTAATCACGTCCTCTTGGGCGAGCACTTCCTCCGCCACAGCGCGGTCCACCGTGCCCGTCCCCACCAATATATACAGTCGTTCCGAGACCTCGCGGAGCTGCAGATAGTTGCGCGGCCAGCGGTAAGCATCGAGCGTCTTCGTCGCCGCGGCAGACAGCGTGGGCGCTGCCGTCCCAAATGCATCAGCGAGATATTCCAAATAGCGCGCGACCTTCGTCGACGCGGCTCCCTGCTCGGCGATTGCCGGCGCGACGCTCACCGCGCAGGCGAAGCGCTCGGTCACAAAGGCGGCTTGATCACTTTCGCCGCCGCCCGGCATGTCATTCGCCGTCAGCACCACATGGCAGCGCGTCGCCAACGCGGTGTCGGTCATCGTGGAGACCAGCTCGCGGAGGCGCTGGGGGCCAACCGCGTTCCAGCCCTCAATGCAAAGGGTCAGCCCCATTTGGAACAACGGCGATTCGACGCTTTTGAGTACATGGCGCCAACCGCGCTCGGTGAGCTCATCGAGCGCAACGGAAACAAAGGGCCGATCGGCAAAAGGACCGTCCAGATAGAGGCGCTTGGCGATCTCGACCTGACCCGCTCCCAGCTCGCCCTCGAGCATAAGAGGCACACCGCGCGCGTAACTCTCTGCAACCGGCGCAGCCACCGAGGCCGCCCCCTCAACGATGCCGTACGCGCTCGATTCGTAGCGGGCCTCAACTTCGTCGGCGTTGAGCCACTCGATGCCCGCATGCGCCGCGGCACCGCGCACCTCGCGGACCACGACGACCCAAAGCCCCCCGCCCTCTTTGTCGGTGGGGCGAACGGTCAGGCTCAGGCGCGCACCCGCACGCCCCATAACCAGACGCGCGCCGTCTCCTATACGGTCGAGGCGCTCAGCTACAAAAGCCGCCACATCCCGCTCAAGCGCCGCGTCATTCATGGTCGAGATCGCGACGTCCCCACGCGCATCGATTGCCAATGCCGAGGCCCCGGCAGCAGCCAGGGCCTCGGTCAAGATGTTCAGCTTGGCATCGCTATCCATTATTTGCCCCTGTCCGCAGCGACGTGCAACCGCCGACGGTCGTACGACCGAGTGTTTCAAAATTGAACGATATTGCTCACCAAACACTATAGGGCAGAAAGCGCCGTCCTGCGAGTATAGGTGTTGCCCCGCATCGCCATCCTGGCGGGGCGATAAGAGCTCTTCGGGACTTATAAACCTGCGGACAAGCCATACCCGCAAGAGCTCCTATCGCTCCACCGTGAGAATGCGCTCACCAGCACGCAGCACGCAAACAAGCTACTTCTCTACCAGATTCCCAGTACGTGTTGCATTCCCAAACTCATGCACGCAATGCCAATCCAGCAGCAAAAGCCCAGCGCGATGGGCTTGCCGCCCTTTTTGACCAGCTCGACGATATCGGTATTAAAACCAATAGCCGCCATGGCCATCACGATAAAGAACTTCGACAGCTCCTTGATGGGCGCCGTGATGGACACGGGAAGCTGAAACACCGTGGTGATCACGCTCGCCAGCACAAAGAACAGCACAAACATGGGAAACGCGCGTTTAAGGGAGAACGTGCTTTTGGCGTCGCCGCCAGCCTTGCGTGCCAGATGCATCTGCCAGCATGCGAGGACCAACGTGATGGGAATAATGGCCAGCGTCCTGGTGAGCTTGACCACTGTGGCGCTCTCGAGCACATTGGCGCCGGGATGCATGCTGTCCCAGGCGCTCGCCGCAGCCGTTACCGACGAGGTGTCGTTGATGGCGGTGCCGGCAAACAGGCCAAAGCCCTCGTTGGTCAGCCCGAGCATGCCGCCGAGCGTCGGAAACACGAGCGCCGCGATAACGTTAAACAGGAAGATGACCGAAATGGCCTGGGCAATCTCGCGATCGTCGGCATCGATGACGGGCGCGGTCGCAGCGATGGCCGAACCGCCGCAAATCGACGAACCCACACCCACAAGCGTCGCGATCTTACCCGGTACGTTCATGACGTGGCAGAGCACAAAGGCGATGACAAGCGAGGTCGAGATCGTCGCCACGATAATCGGCAGCGACTGGGCGCCCTTGGACAGAATCTGGGAGAGGTTCATGCCAAAGCCAAGCAGGATAACCGCGTACTGCAAGACTTTTTTGGACGTATAGGTGACGCCGGCGGCGAGCTGTTCGCGACGCTTCCTGGGAAAGACGAGCGCCAGGACCATGCCAAAGAGGATGGCAAATACCGGACCGCCGACCACCTCAATTTGTTTGCCGAGCAACGTCGCGGGAATGGCAATGATCAGGCAGAACAAGACGCCTTTCCAGCGCTCGCGAACGATATTTGCCAGTTGCATATGGGATTCCTTCTTTCTATTTCACGTTTGCGACGGCTTATGATACGGCAACATTGAGCGCAGCCTTGCGCAAACACAGACTAAGATGCCGCAATAGTTCTCAGGCAACAGCCGAATTGCCCACCGCGGAGAGCTGATTCGCGGCATAATTAACAACTGACATATGAGTTTGATAGAACAGTTGCGAGGCGCTATGGAAGAATCGATGCACGTCGGCGAGCAGGAAACGAGCCTACAGGACCAGTCCTACCACACCATTCGACGCAAAATCGTCTACCTGGACTACAAGCCGGGCGAAAAGCTGGGCGTCAAGCAACTTTGCGACGACCTAGATATGGGGCGCACCCCTGTGCGCGAGGCTTTGGTTCGTTTGGCGCAGGAAGGCCTGGTGCGCACCGTGCCCCAGAGCGGTACCTACGTCTCGCCCATCAACCTCACCCTTGCCGAGAGTGCCTGTTACATCCGCGAGCATCTGGAAAAGCAGGTGATTGTGGAGTGCTGTGCGCGCGCCACGTCGGCCGGCATCGAGCAGCTCGACCGCGCCATCGTGCTGCAGGAAAAGGCCATGGCCGAAGAGGATCGCATCGGCTTCTTTTTGAGCGACAACCTCATGCATCACATGATTTTTAGCATCGCATGTCGCAGCACCGTGTGGTCGTGGCTCGAAGAGACCAATGCCGACCTGGAGCGCTTCCGCTGGCTGCGCGCCGCCACGCAGGTTCTCGACAATCAGGACATCGTGAACGAGCACAAGCAGATTCGCCGCGCTATCGCCGGTCGCGACCCCATCGAAGCGAGCTTTTTGGTCAGCAAGCACCTGCATATGATGTTCCGCAACCAGACCGAGGTTCTGGACCAGTTCCCCGAGTACTTCGAGACCAGCAAGCTCCGCTAACCTGCCAAATAGGGACAGGTTCATTTTGGCAGGTTTTATCTGGGCAAATGAAACAAGGCCCGGCTCCGCTGCAACGGAGCCGGGCCTTAGTTGTTAGGATGACGGAACTCGATTACTCGACAGTAACGCTTTTCGCCAGGTTTCGGGGCTGGTCGACGTCGCAGCCGCGCAGGATGGCGACCTCGCGTGCGAGCAGCTGCAGCGGGACACTCGCCGTGATGGGGCTGAACACGTCGCGGACTGCCGGCACGCGGATGATGCAGTCGGCGATCTTGTTGATCTCCTCGTCGCCCTCAGTGGCAACGACGATGACCTTGGCACCGCGCGCCTTGCACTCCATAAGGTTCGACACGGTCTTGTCGTAGGTGGCACTCTTGGTGGCCACAGCGATGACAGGGAAGCCCGGGTCGATCAGGGCAATGGGGCCGTGCTTCATCTCGCCAGCGGCGTAGGCCTCGGCGTGCAGGTAGCTGACCTCCTTGAGCTTGAGCGCACCCTCGTAGGAAATAGCGGCACCCATGCCGCGGCCCACGAACAGCGCCGACTGCGCATCCTTGCACAGCAGGGCAGCCTCATGCACGGCATCGGTCTGCGTGTCCAAAATCCACTGGATCTGCTCGGCAGTATCGGAAAGCTCGCGGAACAGCATGCGTGCCTGTTTGGTGGTCAGGCGGTACTTGACCTGCGCCAGCAGCAGGGCCAGCAGCGTCAGGCTCACAACCTGGCCGATGAAGCTCTTGGTCGAGGCGACCGCGATCTCCTTGTTGGCCTTGGTGTAGATGACGCCGTCGCTCTCACGCGCCACGGGGCTGCCCACCACGTTGGTGATGCCGAAGACCTTGGCGCCCTTGATGCGCGCGTCGCGGATGGCGGCGAGAGTGTCGGCCGTCTCGCCCGACTGGGACACAGCCACGACGAGCGTCGTCGGCGTGATGATGGGGTTGCGATAGCGGAACTCGCTGGCCGCCTCCACCTCGGTGGGGATGCGAGCCCAGCCCTCAATGAGATTCTTGGCAATGAGGCCAGCGTGATAGCTGGTGCCGCAAGCGATCACGTAGACGCGGTCGATATCGTTGAGCTCCTCGAGCGAAAGGCCCAGCTCGTCAATATCGAGCTCGCCAGCAGGCGTCATGCGGCCCACCAGGGTATCGCGTACGACACGAGGCTGCTCATGAATCTCCTTGAGCATAAAGTCGGGGTAGCCACCCTTTTCGGCCATGTCCAGATCCCAGTCGATATGGGTGACCTTGGGCTCAATCACATTACCGGTCTCGTCGGTGTACTCGACGCCTGCGGGCGTGAGCTTTGCAAACTGACCGTCCTCGAGCACCACGACATCGCGGGTGGCGTCGATGAGCGCGATGACATCGGAAGCAACATAGGAGCCGGTTTCGCCGACGCCGACTACGATCGGGGAATCCTTGCGGGCCACGGCGATCACGCCGGGCTCGTCAGCGCACACGGCGGCCAGACCATAGGCACCGACCACGTGGGTGCACGCCTCGCGCACGGAGGCCATCAGGTCGTGCGCCTCGGCATAAGCCTCTTCGATCAGATGCGCGAAGACCTCGGTATCGGTCTCGCTCTTAAAGTGATGGCCGCGGCCCTCCAGCTCTTCGCGCAGCTCGGCGAAGTTCTCGATGATGCCGTTGTGGACGATGGCGATACGACCGTCGCAGCTGGTGTGGGGGTGAGCGTTAACGACGGAGGGCTTGCCGTGGGTGGCCCAACGGGTATGGCCGATACCGCAGGTAGCGTCGCTGTCGATGTTGGAAAGCTCGCTCTCCAGGCCCGCGACCTTGCCCACGCGGCGGATGACGTCGAGGTGTGCCGCGGCGCCCTCGCCCACCTCGAGCGCGACGCCCGAGGAGTCATAGCCGCGATACTCCATGCGCTTGAGGCCCGTGACCAGGATGTTCTTTGCAATATCAGAGCCGGTGTAGCCGACGATTCCGCACATAGGATAAATCCCTTCGTTCGCGTGACTGCAAGACGTCCACGCACAGGGGGCGCTGAGACGTATAACGTTCGAGTATTGTACTCACGCAAACGCAAGCTGATATACCAGAAGTGGTATCTCAACTTAGATACCACCCGATGCACACACGTCCAGCCGGTCCAAACCACCACAATGGGGACAGGCACCTTCGTGGTGGTCGCGCTAGCAACGGCGTTTCCCCAGATAAAACCTGCCAAAATAAACCTGTCCCTTTTTGGTAGGTTTGGGATGCTACAATCTGGCTTGTACTTGAAACGCATCAAAGGGGCCGCTATGGCAAAGGTAAAAATCAGCGACGTCGCGCGCGAGGCCGGGGTTTCGTTGGGCACGGTTTCCAACGCGCTCAACCACCCCGAAAAGCTGCGCCCCGAGACCCTCAAGCTCATCAACGAGACCATCAATCGCCTTGGCTACCTGCCCAACCAAAGCGCCCGTCAGCTCGCGGGCGGCGCCACCAAGTCCTTTGGCCTGGTGCTCCCCCGTCTCGATCACGGCTTTTCGCTCCAAATCGCCAGCGGCGCCCACAACGAGGCCCGCAAGCACGGCTACGACTTGCTCATCGCCAACGCCGATAACGACGATATTCTCGAGGACCATTACCTGCGCTACTTTATGGGCACGCAGATGTCCGGCGTCATGGTTCAGCCCATGGCGTCCCCCGACTGGCATCCGGCCATGACTAAAATGCCCGTGCCGATCGTCCATCTGGACATCCACTGTTCCGAGCCCGGCTACTACGTAGCGGCCGACAACGAGGCCCAAGGTCGCATCATTGCCGAGCTCGCCATCGCCCGCGGCGCACACCATATTGTCGTCGTCGGCCGAGCAGCATTTATGCAGCTCACCCTACGCGTGCTTGGCATTCACAAGGCCCTCGCCCTGCACCCCGATATCAAGATCGAAGTCATCGACGCTGGCGAATGGAATACCGCTGCCGACGGCTACGGCATCGGTGCCCAAATCGCCGAGCGCCCCGCGAACGAACGCCCCGATTTTGTCGTCGGCCTGACCGACGTGTTGGCCTCGGGCGTTATCTCGGCGCTGGTCGACAAGGGCATCTCTGTCCCCGGGCAAGTACGCGTAGCAGGCTGCGATGGCAACCCGCTCGCTTGGAGCGGATCGGTCCCGCTCACTACGGTAGCGCCCCCGGGCTACGAGATTGGCCGCAAGGGTGTCCAACTGCTGATGGAGCAAATCGAGAACAAGGCCCCGGCAAAGATCAAGCATATCCGTGTCGGCTCCGCAGCGCGTACCGTCACCGCAGTCGCCGCCGAGGATATCAACCGCCAAGAACTGGTACGTCCGTTCCTACTGGAACGCGCCAGCACCCAGGCAAGCAGCCAGACCGACGCCACGGCCATCAACCTCGGTGCGTATCTATAGCACGCCCGCGAGTATGCTAAGTCGCCGCTTAAGCAAAAGGGGCCCGACCATTGCCGGACCCCTTTTGTTTAAGCGCAAACGTAAGCAATTGCTCGTTTCAACGCCGCAATTGTCTAGCGCACGGCCTTGACCGCCGCCGCCAGGTCGAACAACGTATCGAGCACGGCCTCGCAGCCATCCACCACGTCCTGCGGCAGCGGCACGATATCGGGGACGGCAAAGACATGGCAGCCGGCCGTAATGCCCGAGACGCAACCGTTGCGCGAATCCTCGACCACGGCACATTCCTCGGGAGCAAAGCCCGCGCGCTCGCAGGCAAGCAGATACATCTCGGGGTCGGGCTTGCCGTGCACGACGTCCTCGCCACACGTTACCGTTTCAAACTTGTCAAAGAGGCCGACCATCTTAAGGTTGCGCTCGGCCGTAACGAGGCGCGACGACGTCGCTAGACCCACGTGATAGCCCGCAGCCAGCAGCTCGTCTAGGCACTCGGCGGCGCCGGCCTTAAGCTCCAGCTCGGTCTTGACCATCTCGTCGCGAATCTCCTTGTGGCGGACATAGACCGCCTCGGTGGTTTCATGGCTGCCGTAATGCCTATCGAGGATGTCCATGACATCGGGCAGCGTGCGGCCGATAAACTGATGGATCAGCGCTTCATCAATCGCGAGCCCCAGCTCAGCGGCGCCTGCCTTCCAGGCCTTAATCCCCAAACGCTCGGTATCGACCAGCGTTCCATCCATGTCAAAAATAACAGCCTTGATCATATCGGTCCCCCATCGACTCTCGCTGTCGCGTTGCTGCAACTCTACCGCATTTGGCAACTTGTATATAACGTATATGCCATATTGCACTTTCGTTACACAGATAGGAGTCTTATGGCAAGTAACGCATTAGGATTATAGTTTTAGATCGAGTACTCAACGATAAGGAACGTTTCATGATTTTAGACACCACGGCACCCGCAGAGGAGCTTCAAGACAAGCTATCGGCGCTCGAACAGCTGCTTTTGGCATACGGGCGCGTGGCTATCGGGTTTTCCGGTGGCGTCGACAGCAGCTTTTTGGCCGCCGTATGCGCCCGCATCATGCCTACCAATACCCTCCTCGTCCATCTCACCACGCCGCTCATCGGCACGCCCGAACAGGCCTCGTTTGAGCGGTCCGTTGATGGACAAGCCAATGAAGGGGCGCATTTTAAGCTCCCCGTGCTCAATCTTTCGGTCGATCAGCTGCAGCTCCCCCAGGTAGCCTGCAACGATGCCAATCGCTGCTACCACTGCAAGCACGCCGGCTTTACCGCCATCGTCAACCACGCCAAGTCGCTCGGCTTTCCCACCGTCATCGATGGCAGCAATGCAAGTGATCGCGGCGACTACCGCCCTGGTATGCGCGCGGCAAAAGAGCTCGGCGTACGCTCCCCTCTCATGGAGGTCGGCTTTACCAAGGACGAAGAGCGCGAGCTGCTGCGCGCATGGGGCTATCCCGTTTGGAACCTGCCGGCGGGAGCATGTCTTGCCACGCGCGTTCCCACGGGCGAGGAGCTTACGCGCGAGAAGGTCGATTTAATCCGCGCCTGCGAGGATTACCTGCACGATCTTGATCTGGCACAGGTACGCGCGCGCTTGATCGGCGGCTGCATGCATATCGAGGCCGCACCCGCAGATGTCGCCAAGATTGCCGCGCTCGGCGGCACCGCCGTCGATGCCGAGGGCAAGACCCCGCTGCCCGCCGCCATCGAGTCCGCGCTGCGCGGGCTGGGCTGCGACCATATCTCCCCCGAGGTTACCCCCTACATCCACGGCAACATGAACCTTTAGGTTACGCCGTTTTACAAACGGCGTAACTGCTCGGCGCTGCGCAGGCCCCGGGCACGGCAATCTGACGTTCAACTTCACGGGCGCGACCAAAAGGTCAGCGCCCGCTTGTTTCACGTCACCTTACCGCACCCGGAGCCCGCTCGCTCGCATATGCTCAACCTGCACTGCGTTAACTGACATGCCAAAAAGGGACAGGTTTATTTTGGCAGGTTTTATCTGGGGAAATATCGCGAGGCAGTCGCCCCTCTAGCACCCATCTAACTTCGAGAGGCACTAGAGAGGCGACCCGGCTGCATCTACTTCTTCCGATATCGGCGGTTACGACTCGTCGATGAACCCATTACTTCGATGAGCCCTTTATCCGCCATTTTTGGCAGATGGTAGCTGACGGACAAATCTTGGCATTCCGTCTCTCTAAAACAATAGATTTATCTCTCTAACTTTAGAGAGATAAGCGCCTTGTTTTAGAGAGACATTTAGAGAGATGTATCGAATTCGCTGCTAGATTGCCTAATGCTATCTCTCTAACCAACCTTCTCTTTAGAGAGACATTTAGAGAGGCGAGCGCAATCTCTCTAATCAAGGGCTCCACTCTTTAAGGTGCACACTTCCTAACCGTGCCCTAAGTTGCGGTGAAATAACTCACGATTAGCCTGCCAAAAAGGGACAGGTTTATTTTGGCAGGTTTTATCTGGGGAAACGCAAACAGGGCCGCGACACCTATATGGCGTCGCGGCCCTGTTCCTTGGAGAAGGATCGATTGATTGAACGGGATGACCGTCCTAGTCTTCGAGTCCGCTATTGATGAGCTCCGCAATCTCAACGGGATCGGTGCTCGCGCGCACCTTGTCGCGGAAGCCGGCGTCCATCAGCATTACGGCAGCCTTGGAGAGCAGGCGCAGATGCGTGGTTCCAGCCTCGCCGGCAGGCACGTACAGCGCGAGCGCAACATCGACAGGTACCCCATCGAAGCTCGGCCATTCAACGGGCTCGACCAGTTTAAGCACGGCAACGCCCGGCGTATGGATTGCGTCGCTTTTGGCATGCGGAACGGCAAAACCGGCGACAAGGCCGGTCTCGGCCTCGTTCTCGCGAGCAATGAAGGCAGCCTCTACGGCAGATGCGTCATCGGCAAAGCCGAGCTCGATGGCCTGCTCGGACAAATAATGCAGAGCGTCCTCGCGCGAGGCGGCGGTATACCCTATCGTCACTTGGTTGGCAGATACAAATCCCATGGAAACCTTCCTTACAACACAGACCTGACCGCAGCTTCGATGCCGTCGGCGTCCAAACCGTACTTGTGCAGCAAATCGACCGCAGGGCCGGACTCGCCATACACATCGCGCACGCCGACGCGACGCATCGGCACCGGATACTGCTCCGCTAGCACCGAGGCAACGGCCTCGCCAAGACCGCCGATAATCGAATGCTCCTCGGCAGTGACCACGCGACCGGTCTTCTTGGCGCTGGCTACAACCAGGCGTTCGTCGAGCGGCTTGATCGTATGCATGTTGATGACCTCGGCATCGATGCCATCGGCAGCGAGCGCCTCGGCAGCCTCAAGCGCCTCGGCGACCATAAGGCCACAAGCGATGATGGTCACATCGGACCCCTCGCGCACGACCACGCCGCGACCAATCTTGAACTCATAGTCCTCGCAGTCGTTGATGACCGGTGTTGCCAGGCGGCCGAAGCGCATGTAAACCGGGCCCTCAAACTCATAGGCGGCGCGCACACAGGCACGAGCCTCGACGTCGTCGGCGGGAACGACCACCGTCATACCCGGAATCGTGCGCATGAGTGCGATATCCTCGCAGCACTGGTGCGTGGCGCCGTCCTCGCCCACCGAAATGCCGGCATGAGTAGCGCCAATCTTGACGTTGAGGTGCGGGTAGCCGATGGAATTGCGGACCTGCTCGTAGGCGCGACCGGCGGCAAACATCGCAAAGGTGCTCGCAAAAGCAACGCGGCCCGTGGTCGCGATGCCGGCGGCAAGACCCATCAGGTTGCTCTCGGCAATGCCGGCGTCGTAGAAGCGCTCAGGGTGCGCAGCCTTAAACTTACCGGTCTGCGTGGCGGCGGCCAGGTCGGCATCGAGAACCACAAAGTCATCGCGCTCATTGCCCAGCTCGACAAGTGCCTCGCCATAGCTAACGCGCGTGGCGACTTTCTTGACGTCTGCCATTAGAGCTCCTCCCCTGCTGCTGCGAGCTCGGCCATGGCCTGCTCAAACTGTTCATCGTTGGGTGCCTTGCCGTGCCAGCCCACCTGGTTTTCCATAAAGGAGACGCCCTTGCCCTTCACCGTCTCGGCGATAATGGCCACGGGCGAGTCGCTCACTTTGCGGGCCTCGGCAAAGGCGGCGGCAATCTGCGCCATGTCGTTACCGTCGGCGAGCTCGATCACATGCCACTTAAAGGCGCGGAACTTGTCAGCGAGCGGCATGGCCGAGTTGACTTCATCGATCGTGCCGTCAATCTGCAAGCCGTTGTGGTCGACGACGGCAACAAGATTGTCGAGCGCATGGTTGCCGGCGAACATGGCCGCCTCCCACACCTGGCCTTCCTCGCACTCACCGTCGCCCAGCAACGTGTAGACACGGTAGCCGTCGCCCCAGTGCTTAGCGGCAAGCGCCATTCCAACTGCAGCAGAGATGCCCTGACCGAGCGATCCGGTGGACATATCGATGCCAGGGGCGTCGTTCATGTTGGGATGGCCCTGCAGTCGGCTGCCAATATGACGGAGCGTCTCGAGCTCTTCGACGGGAAAATAGCCGCGATTTGCCAACACCGAATACAGGCCCGGCGCCGCGTGACCCTTGGAGAGCACAAAGCGATCGCGATCGGCCTTGTGAGGGTCGGCAGGATCGATATTCATTTCCTCAAAGTACAGATACGTCATGATGTCGGCAGCACCGAGCGATCCACCCGGGTGTCCCGACTTGGCCGCGTGAACCGCAGTCACGACACCCTTCCTGACCTCATTGGCGACCTTCGCCAGCTCCTGGTTGGTCATACGAATTCCTCTCTTGAGAACAACCCCGGCACCGGATGACGCGATGCCGGGGCAATCCACTCGTTAAGCCTGAGCGACGACCTTCTGCCAGTCAGCCTCAAAAGAGGCGAGGCCCTGGTCGGTCAGCGGATGATGCAGGCACTTCTTGAGAGCGGCCATGGGCACGGTCGCAATATCGGCACCGAGCAGCGCGGCCTGGGTCACGTGGTTGGACGTACGAACCGAGGCGGTGATGATCTCGACGGTGTCGTCGACGTTCTTGCCCGTCCAGTCGTAGTTCTTAATGCAGGTCACGACGTTGTCGAGCTGCGAGATACCGTCCTCGGCGATGTCATCGAAACGACCGACAAACGGGCTGATGTAGCGAGCACCGGCATTGGCGGCCATAAGGGCCTGCGTCGGCGAGAAGACGAGCGTCATGTTGACGCGCACGCCAGCATCGGCCAGTGCACGGCAGGCGGCAAGGCCGGCCTCGCACACGGGAAGCTTGACCACGATGTTGGGGGCGAGGGCGGCAAGGCGCTTGCCCTCCTCGATCATACCCTCGGCAGTGGTAGCGGTAGACTCGGCGGAAACGGGCAGGCCCTCGCAGAGCTCGGCAATCTTGAGCATATGCGGCTCAAAGTCGGCAAGCTTGCCGCCGGTCTTGGCGTACAGGGACGGATTGGTGGTGACGCCGGCAAGGCAGCCCCAGCTCTTGGCCTCGGCGATCTCGTCAAGGTTGGCGGTATCGATAAAGAACTTCATGGTGCAAACTCCTTCAAATGAATTGCTAGTAATCCTAAGGACAGCGGCCCGATCGTCGGTCAATCCAACGTCAGCGAGCGGGCAGCTGCCGTGGCAAGGTGGTGCGAAAGAGGAGCGAAGCGTACTTTGGTACGCGAGCGACGGCTTGAGCGCCAGATTGCCCGGCAGATGCCCGCGCAGCGTCGACCGGTCCGGCGTTTGTCAAAACGCCGGAACTACTTAGTCCTCGAGAGCCTTCTCGATGCGGCTCGTGACGCCCTTGAGGTTAAGACCGACGACGCACTGCTTGATCGGGCGCTTGATGTGCTCGATCACAAAGCGCTTGCCGTCGATGTCCTGGGCAGCGAGGTTGCGATAGAGCTTCTCGACCTGCTCCTTGACCTCGGGATCGTTGAACGCATAGTGGCCGGAGACATCCAGGATCTTCAGGCTGAGCTCATCGTCGGCAAGGATGTCATCGACCTGCAGGTTGACGTCGTCGCCAGTCATCCACTTGCGCCAGCGCTCGGTCTTGATAGCCTTGACCAGCAGCGTGTGATACAGGTCGGAGGGGTCATCGCACAGACCGTTGTCGACCAGGATCTGCTCGGTGGCGCAGAGCTTGAGGTAGGCGCGGGTCTCCTCGGTGCCATACTGCGGAGCGACGTTGGAGGCGGTCACGTGTGCCGGGATGTGCTCGAGCAGCGTCGCGTCGTCCAGATAGTCGGCGTTGTGCTCCTTCAGGCCCACGCCATAGCGCTTGGCCATATCGGCAAGCTCGCGGGCGTTCTTGAAGTTGTAGTGACCGACCTGCTCCGTCCAGCGGGTAAGGGTGCCGGTCTGGCCGACGATAAAGGTGGGCATGGGGCAGCCGCGCTTCTCGAGCTCGGGCTGCAGCTGAGAAATGAACTCCTCGTACTTATCGGTAGAGGTCAAGCCGCCATTGGTCTCCTCGGTACCGACCTCATAGGCGACCTCGGGCAGGTTATGCTCGCGACGGTACTGCTCAAGGTAGTCGATAAGATCGATCGTGCGGCGAAGCACCACGTCGAGCGGAATAACCTTGCCGATCTGATAGGGGTCCTTGGTGGGGTCGACCATCAGCAGGTCAAAGCCCGCCTCCATGTCGGCGACGAAGGACTTGCGGGCGAGCTCCATGGCCTCGTCCTCGGGCAGGTGGGCGTTACGCTCCTCGTCGCGCTGCCACGGACCGCCGTGATCGCGGCACAGGTAGTACGGACCGGTGTAACCCACCTCGTCGGCAACCTTCTTGATGTCGGCGGCAAAGCGCGTCTGGTCCCAACCGTTGACGTAGCCGGCGCCCATCTCGTCCATATCGACCTGGTTGCGGCTGGCGATAAACATGGGCGGGAAATCCTCGTCCTTGGCAAGCTCGAACACGGCCTGAATCAGGTTGGGGCTCATGGGGCCAATGCCGACCATGGTTGCGTGATCGCCGCTATCCTGCAGCTTGAGCATGCCCTGAACGGCCTGACGGATGGTGAGGTTGGACATTTTGTTCTCCTTCTCCAGAGGATTTTTGACAAAAGTTCCCTGGGACCCAGATGTGGGCCCTATCAGTACGGATGGATTTTGTTGTGTAGGGGCGGTTGTGCGGAGTCAAATCCATCCCTCCGCACAACCGGAGTCCTTAAAGGTTTACTTGGCCTGCTTATCGAGCGTGGGCTTCATGGCAATCAGGATTGCAGCGGCGACCACGGCGCCAATCACGATGTCCAGGCAGAACAGCGCGACGTTGTTGGTGGCAAGGGCGACGATAAAGCCACCGTGCGGGACGTAGCAGTCGATGCCCTGGAAGGCGGCAAGTGCCGCACCCACGGCAGAGCCGATGCAAATGCCGGGCAGGGTGTGACCGAGGTCCTTGACCGCGAAGGGGATAGCGCCCTCGGTAATACCGATGCAGCCCATGAACAGCGCGGAGATGCCCATCTGGCGGTCAGCGTCATCGAACTTGTTCTTGGCGATGAGCGCAGCGAGGCCACAGGCGATCGGGGGAACGGCGACGGCGACGCGGAACATACCGTTAGGACCGTAGATACCGGAGGCCATGATGGCCATGGTGAAGGTCGAGGCGGTCTTGTTGATGGGGCCACCCATATCGAAGGCGGTCATAACGCCAATGACCAGACCCAGGACAACTGCGGAACCGCCCTGCAGGCTGCCGAGCACGCCGGTGAGCCAGTCCATCACAAAGCCAAGCGGCGTGGCCAGGATGTAGATATAGGCCATGCCCAGGACAAGCGAGGTCAGAATCGGGATGATCAGGATGGGCATAATGGTCTGGATGGTGTTGTTGACCTTCCAGGTCTTCATCCAGCGGACAAAGTAGCCGCAGATGACCGCCATGATCATGGCGCCCAAGAAGCCGGTCGAAACGCTGTTGCCGTTAGGGGTAACGACTGCGTTATTGACCAGGTAGCCCAGGACAAAACCGGGGGGCGAGCGCGGGCTTGCCGGCCATCGAGTAGGAGATGTATGCCGCAAGCACCGGGATCATCATGGAGATGCCGGCCATGCCGATGGTGTTAAGGCTCACCATCAGCGGGTTCGTAACCTCCATGCCGTTGGCGCCGGCGGTACCGGATGCCAGCGAGAAGGCAAGAAACACGCCGCCGATAACGACGATGGGGATAAAATAGGAAACGCCGGTATTGAATGCATTGAGCAGCGTCTTGCCAGGATCGGCAAAGATAGACTGCTTGGACGCCGGTGTCGGGGCCTGCGGGGCAGCGGAGACGGCCTTCTTCTCTGCCTTGGCCTCGGCCTTGGGCGCGTCAACGGCGCCACCCGTCGCCTTGATGATCTCAATGGCCTGGTCGATGATCTTTACCGGATCGGCGATTACATCAGAGGTGCCGACCTTCAGGAACTTGCCCTCGGCCATCTTCTGCTCAAAACGGTCCTCGTTCTCGACACCCACGTCGACGGACTCCAGGACCAGGTCGGCGGAGTCCACGTCTTCCTGCGTGAGCTCATTCTCGATACCCAGGCCACCCTGAGCCTCGACCTTGCACTCGATGCCACGGGCGGCGCATTCATCCTGAATCGCCTTCTGGGCCATATACGTGTGGGCGATACCCACAGTACAGGCGGCAACGCCTACGATCTTCATTGCTTCCCTCTTTTCATAGAGTTGCGTGCGCAAGACACCGTTTGCGGAGGCCTCCGGAGCATCCCCTGCCGTTTGGACTTGCTGTCTTTTCGACAAGAACAATATAGGTGCTCGTTTTTCTTAATGCCAGCTTATTTCGGTAAACGCGCAAGTCAGAGCGTTGGTTATGCGATTTAGTTATGCGTTTAACCAAAAATGAATCCTGCGATTTTGCCCTCGATTTCAAAAGTCAAGAAGTATTTGATTTTCTCGGTAGACGGCAGATGCGCATGCCGGTCACAAATTTCGACCCCACCCGTATGCCGCATTTGTTGCATACTCATATGAAAGGAAAAAGCCGCTCACCGAAGCGTATCCTTCACCAAGACTCAAAGTCATCATGTTGGAAAATGCTCATCTGTCGGAAGGAGTCGCTGTGGCAAAACAGCGCGTTACGATCGCAGACGTCGCTCGAGAGGCGGGAACCTCGACGGCAAGCGTCTCGTATTACCTCAACGACAAACGAGAAAAGCTTAGCGAGAAGACGCAGAACAAAATCGTGCGCGTCATTAAGGAACTCGGATACGTTCCCAACGCCCAAGCGCAGACGCTCACCGGCAAGCAAACCCACGTCATTGCCATCATCATTTTGGATAACACCAACAAATGGGCGGGGCTCGTTCTCAATGGCATGGAGCAGGTCATGCTCCCCGCGGGCTACCAGACGGTCGTTTGCACGAGCAACTTTAACCCCGAGACCGAGCTCATGTACGTCGACAAGATGCTCTCGCTGGGCGTCGATGGCTTTATCATCCAGCCCACGGCAAACTTCAAAGCCGTGCATGACCGCATTAGACGCGCCGGCAAGCCGGTCGTCTTTTTCGATGCGGCCATCTATAGCCCAGGTACCAGCTGGATCAAAACCAACCTTTACGACGGCGTGTACAACGCCACACAGGCACTCCTCGACGCCGGCTACGAAGATTTCTTTTCCATTGCCGCCAACATGACCGAAATGCGCACCCGCATGGAGCGTTTTCAGGGGTATGCCGAGGCGCTGGCAGCGAACGGGCAGCTCTACAAAGCGATTCCCATCGATCACAACAAGCCGTCAATCAACGAGCTCACTGAATACTTTAAATTCAAGTTCAATCCCGCCAAGCGAACCCTTATCTTCGTGCAAAATCAGTGGGCACTTCCCCGTGTCTACAAGGCCCTCCAGCCAATGGCCCATCTGCTTCCGCAGCAAATCGGCCTTTTGGGACTCAACTGCGAAGACTGGACTAATCTCACCACACCGACCGTCTCCACCATCATCGAGCCCGTCGACCAAGAAGGTCGCGAAGCAGCCGAGATGCTGCTCGCCCTACTTGACGGAAGCAGCGAACCCGGCGAGCAGCGCATTCTCGAGTGCAAGCTCAACTGGCTCGACTCCACCTCGATCTAGACCGCGGGACAAATGAATCAGTAGCGTTTGTCTCAAATCTTAAGTATTTGTTCGACAGAACGGCCCTTGCCGGCTCCTGCTAGACTGGTAGATTCCCAACCGTCCATCCAGGAGCCTCAATGTCGCACAAGCCCGCCTACAAGCAAGCACTTTCCATCGGCACCGCCGTGGTGCTGGGGTTTGCGCTGTTTACGGGATCGCTCGACGGAGCGCCCAAGTTGCTGTCGCCGCAAGGCGATGAGCAGGCGGCGGCTCTGGCCGAAAAACAAAACGAGAGTCCCAGCCGCACCGACGACGAGGCAGACCTGGTCGCTCGGCTCGAATCGGGAACGGCGAGCGCGGCGGACCCTCAAAACAGCCAGGACTCCGGCGATGGCTCCGGTTCCGCCGCGACCGACACCGATGACGACGTTTCCGCGGGCAGTGCCGCCACCCCCATCGACGAGGTCGAAAACCCCGACCTCAACCGCGCCCGCGGTGTTTATCTCAGCAGCATTCCCGACTACGCCGGCAACCCCTACGTTGCCCTTCGCGCCGACAGCACGCACCCGCTCGGCACGCCGTCATTCACACTCGATGAATACGATCGCGCCACCGAAGAGGGCTGCTTTAAGAAATTCTCCAAGCTCGACAGCCTGGGTCGCACTCGCAAGGCGCTCGCCTGTGTAGGCCCCGAGTCGCTCGGACAGGGAAAGCGCGGCGATATCTCGCGCATCCATCCTGCCGGTTGGCACCAGCAGCGCTACGACTTTATTCCGGGCCAGAGCCTCTACAACCGCTGCCACCTTATCGCCTGGTCGCTCTGCGGCGAAAACGCCAACCGCAAGAATCTCCTCACCGGCACGCGCTATCTCAACGAGACGGGCATGCTGCCGTTTGAAGAGCAGATTCTCAACTATATTCGCGATACGGGCAACCATGTGCTCTACCGCGTCACGCCTATGTATAACGAAGAGGAACTTGTCTGCCGTGGCATGCGCCTTGAGGCGCAATCGGTCGAGGACCACGGCAAGACCCTCTGCTTCCACGTATATTGCTACAACCTGCAGCCGCACGTGCAGATCGACTACACCACCGGCCGCAATCAGGCCTCGGGAGACTAGGACCGACCAAGCTGCCCCAAAGCCTAAATGATCCGTTTTCCTCCGTCCCCAAGGAATCAAAAAGAGCCGCCCCGGTTACCCAGGGCGGCCCTTTCGTCAGCACCTACATTGCAGACAAAATCACGCGCTACTTGGCACGGCCCTCCTCATAGCGCTCGACCAGCTTGGCCTGAACGTCATAAGGCACCTGCTCATAGCCTGCGGGCTTCATGGTAAAGTCACCCGTGCCGCGCGTGATAGAGCGCAGGCGCGTCGAATAATCCGTCAGCTCTGCCAGCGGCGCCTGGGCAATAACCACGGTATCGCCGCGCTCATCGGTCTCCATGCCCGTCACGCGACCGCGCGATGCCGAGATGTCGCCCATCACGGCGCCGGCGTAGCTCTCGGGGATAGTCACCGTGATTTCCTCGATGGGCTCCAGCACCACCGGGTCGGCATCGGCGCATGCCTTGCGCAGGCCGATGCGAGCCGCCGCGCGGAACGCCATCTCGTTGGAGTCGACGCTGTGATACGAGCCGTCGTACACAGCCACGCGAATGCCCGTGAGCGGGTAGCCGGCAATGATGCCGTCCTTCATGGTCTCCTGGACACCCTTGTCTACGGCGGGGATCAGCGAGCGCGGAATACGGCCGCCTACGACCTCGTCCACAAACTCATAGCCATCGCTCGTGCCGTCGGGCCCAATGAGCGGCTCAACGCGCAGCCAGCAGTCACCATACTGGCCGGCGCCGCCGGTCTGCTTCTTGTGGCGGCCCTGGGCACTCGCCGTGCGGCGGATGGTCTCGCGATACGGGATGCGGATCGGCACGCTCTTGGCCGCGACCTTGGTGCGGTCCTCAAGGCGATTGAGCAGGACCGACACCTGCGCCTCGCCCACCGCCGAGATGATGGTCTGGCCCGTCTCCTCGTCACGATCGATGCTCATGGTCGGATCGGCCTTGCACGCCTTCTCGATAAACGTATAGAGCTTCTCTTCGTCGCCGCGATTCTCGGCCTCAATAGCGATGCGGTACTGCGAGTTGGGGAACTTAAACGCCGCAGCCTCGACCTTGCCGGTAATCGAGAGCGTATCGCCCGTCTCGGCCGTCAGCTTGGGAGCCACAATGATATCGCCGGCATAAGCGTGGCCGACCTCGGTCATGTCGCGGCCGCACATCACATACAGGTGAGCCAGACGGTCGCCCTTGCGCGTGCGCGCGTTAACCAGCTCAAGGCCCGGCTCAAGCGTACCCGTCAGCACCTTGATAAAGCTGATGCGGCCCTGCTGCGGATCGGCCAGGGTCTTAAACACAAACGCCACCGGACGATCATCGTCGCTCGAAATCTTGAGCGAATCGCCGTCGATAAGCGGCATCTCGCCGTAGTCGGTCGGCGCCGGGAAGTACGTCGCGATGTCGTCCATCAGCGAGTTGACGCCCTGCTCCTTAATGCAATCGCCCGCAAAGACCGGCACAAAGATGCGCTCGGCAATCGCCTTCGACAGCAGGCCCTCAAGCTCCTCCTGCGTCAGCGTCTCCTCGCCTTCCAAGTACTTCATCATCAGTTCGTCGTCGGCCTCGGCCACCAGCTCGCACAGATGGTCATGGGCCTCCTCGGCCTGGGCACGATACTCCTCGGGAATCTCCGACTCAACGGCTTCGGTGCCGTTGCAATGGCGCGCCTTCATGCGCACCAGGTCGATGATGCCGTCAAAGTCCTCGCCCTCGCCCCAGGGAAGGGTCACGGCGCCCAGGCGCGTGCCAAAGCGCTCCTGCAGCAGGTCCATCGTGGTCGCAAAGCTGGCCTCGGAGCGCGACAGGCGGTTTACGAACACCGCACGCGCCAGGCGCAGGTCCTCGGCGGCATACCAGAGCTTAACCGTCGTAGGCTGCGGGCCGGCCTCGGCGTCGACCACAAACAGAGCCGTCTCGCAGACGCTCATCGCGGCAAAGGCGTCGCCGATAAAATCGGGGTAGCACGGGGCATCGAGCACATTGATGCGCGCGCCCTTCCAGTCGATAGGCGCAATGGTCGTCGAGATGGAGAATGAACGCTTGACCTCTTCGGGGTCATAGTCGAGCGTGGGCTTGGTGCCATCGTGGCCGCCCAGGCGGGCGGTCTTGCCGGAAAGGTGGAGCATGGCCTCGGCGAGTGAAGTCTTGCCCACCCCGCCTTGGCCTACGAGCACCACGTTCCTTACATTGCCGGTCTTGGGAGCACCCATGATGACCTCCTTGCAGGGCCGCGCGCAATGCGCGACGCCAACGGGGAGAGTTCGCGGTCGGTGCCATCCCGGGAGCAGCATGGTCGGCAGCCGAGCCGACTCACCCTCCAAATGTCCTATGCCACCACCCTACCCTCACGGGCGACCGTCCATGCACACCTTTCGGCACACGTATGAATACAGGCGGCGAGAGGACAGAGCAAGTATGCCAGGCGATTATTAAACCCCATCGATACAAATAAAAGCCGCCGCAGACCATAAGACCTGCGGCGGCTTCTTCTCAATACATAGATGAGCCTAGCCCTCGATACGGCTCAAGAACTCACGGGTACGTTGCTCACGCGGATGATCGATAACCTGCTCGGCCGGGCCCTCCTCGACAATGCGACCGCCGTCCATAAAGACCACGCGATCGGCAACGTCGCGCGCGAACTGCATCGCATGGGTCACGATCACCATCGTCATATTCTGTGCGGCAAGGTCTTTAATGACACGCAGCACCTCAGCCGTTAGCTCGGGATCGAGCGCCGAGGTCGGCTCGTCAAAGAACAAGATCTCCGGGTCGAGCGCCAAGGCGCGGGCGATACTCACACGCTGTTGCTGACCGCCCGAAAGCTCACACGGTACCTTGTCCTCGTTGCCCGTAAGCCCCATCTGCGCGATCAACTCACGCGCACGCGCTTCGGCCTGCTCGCGCGGACGCTTGAGTACGCGAACCGGAGCGTCGGTGATGTTTTTCATCACCGTATAGTGCGGAAACAGATTATAGTTCTGAAACACCAGGCCAAATCGCGAGCGTGCCCGCTTGGGCACGTCGCCTTTCGCATATACCGCACCCGACCCCGCGTCCGTCGCAACGGCAAGGTCGCCAAACGAAAGCGAGCCACCGTCGAGTGTCTCGAGTAGTGTGGCGCAGCGTAGAAGCGTGGACTTACCGCCGCCCGAAGGCCCGATAATCGCCACGACCTCGCCACGCTTTACCTCGAGTGAGATATCCTTGAGCACCTCATTGCCGCCAAACGCCTTGCGTGCGCTCGTTATATTCATTACCGAACTAGTCATGGTAGTAATCCAATTTTATCTCTGCGGTGCCCAGCAGCATCTCGACCACAAAGTTAAAGATCCAGTAGATTAGCGCCGCGATTGCAAACGGCACCATGCTCACCTGCGAGGCAACCAGCGCCTTGGCCGTCGAGAACATCTCACCCACGCCGATGGCGAACGCCAGCGACGTGTCCTTGACCAGTGTGATGATCTCGTTGCCCATCGCCGGCAAAATGCGCTTGGCGACCTGCGGCATCACGATATACAGAAACGTCTGCGTGCGCGAATAGCCCAGCACCTCGGCTGCCTCGTATTGACCACGCGGAATGGACTGCAAGCCCGAGCGATAGATCTCGGCAAAGTAGCCGGCGTAGTTGATGATGAACGCCACGACGCATGCCGTCCATTTGGAATCGGGCGTGAGCGAGATGCCGAACACGTAGTACGGGGCAAAGTAGATGGCAAACATCTGCAGCATGAGCGGCGTACCGCGCATGACCGAAATGTAGATGCGCGCAATCCAGCGCAGCGGCGCGATTTTGCTCATGCGCATGAACGCCACGGGGATTCCCAGCGGAATCGACCCGAGCAGCGTCAACACAAACAGCTGCAAGCTGACCAAGAATCCCTGGCCAAGCATCTGCATCATGACCTGAATAGACATTACTTGAGCACCCAATTATCGAAAGACAAACCATAGCTTGAATATTTATCGCAGAGGTCCTTGACCGTGCCGTCCTCGTAGAGCGCCTTGAGCGACTCGGCTACAGCATCGGCCGACTTGGTGTCGCCCTTCTTAAAGCCGACGGCGTAGTGCTCGCTGGACAGCGGCTCATCAAGCTGCGTATAGGCATCGGGCTTGGCGGCAAGCTGATACTGGGCAATCGAAAGGTCGCACGCCACGGCATCGACCGCGCCGCTCTCGAGCTGCATAAAGGCCGTGTTGTACTCGCCGATCGTGTCGAGCGTGGCAAACGTCGCTGCCAGATCCTTCTGGTCACCCTCAAGCACGTCCTGCGCAGCGGAATCAGTCTGGGTAATCACAGTCTTGCCGGCAAGATCGTCCCAGCCCTTGATGCCCGCATCCTTCTTGACCACCAGCACCTGCTCGTTGAGCATGTACGGCTCGGAGAACGTGTAGTCGTCCTCACGGCCCTCCATGGTAAAGCCGTTCCAGATGCAGTTGATGGCGCCCGAGTTAAGCAGCGCATCCTTGGCGTCCCAGTCGATGGCCTCGTATTTGACCTCCCAGCCCTGCTTATCGGCAACAGCCTTGGCCAGATCGAGATCAAAGCCGGTGTACTCGCCATCGTCGCCCACAAAGCCGTACGGAGGATAGGACTTATCGAAGCCCACCACGAGCTTCTTGGACTCCGCAGCACCCTTCACATCCTTGGCCGCGGCAGAGCCAGCAGCGGAGCCCTTGCCGGCACCACCGCCGCAACCGACAAGACCAAGGCCAAGCACTGTGGCGAGCGAGCCGGCTAGACCAACAAACTGACGACGAGACATATCGGTGTTCATGGTATTCCCCCTTGATGGCACTTTAGTTAAGTAAAGTGAGTCGTGTAACGTTCAGAATCATACACTTTAGCGTGATAGAGCACAAGGCGAGTTTGCCCGCCGCGTGAGGGGTGTGGGGGTTAAGTTTCCTGCTCTACAGTCCTGCTCACGACGGAGGCCACATTAAGTGGCCTCCTGTTCGTGCGGAACTCGCGATAAACTTAACCCCCACACCCCTCACGCGGCGGGCAACCGTCGTTGGGCTTATCACTGACACGAATAAACCGCTTGTATATCGTCTGCTGGCTTGGCACGGTACAATACTTGCAGCTTTAATTCATGAATAAGTGGAGTTATTGATGGCAGAATCTCGTGCGGAGCGTAGGGCTCGTCGTGCTTTGGTGGAGGCGGTTGAGGGGTCGAAGGAGGAGAAATCTTCTACGAAATCCAAGTCTTCTAAAGCTGCAAAAAGCAAATCGACCAAGAGCAGGGCTAAGACCAAGCGTTCTGACTCTCGTCGAGGCGGAGGCAAAGCGTCTCAGACTCGCTCCAAGCGTCCGCATAAAGATCCGGTTTCGCCTGCGCGTAAGGCTGTGGATCCCAAGTCTCCCTGTTCCATCATGAGAGCTTGTGGCGGATGCACGGCGCTCAATCGTCCTTATAAAAAGCAGTTGGCAGCTAAGCAGGCTGCTATGGAGGAGCTTTTTGCTTCGCTTTGTGAGCGTGAGGGCATTGCTGTAGATCCTATTCGTGGCATGGGTGTCACCCTGGACGACCCGGGCAAATATCCTGCGCCGCGCGGTTTTCGCCATAAGGCCGCCACTCCCTTTGCTCCCGGTAAGGAGGGTGCTGTCCGTTGCGGTTTCTTTGAGCGCGGCACGCACAAGATCGTTGCCGTACCCGAATGCCCCGTCGAGGCGTCGGGCGCCCGTCAGATTCTCAACGGCATCGCACGCGAAGCTGAGCGACTGCATATTCCCGCCTTTAACGAGGACAAGCATCTTGGTTTGCTTCGCTATGCCGTTGTTCGCTGCGGCTGGCGCACCGACCAGATCATGGTCACCCTCGTGACCGCCCAACGCGACCTGCCGCATGCACAGGATTTCTTTGAGACCGTCGCTGCACTCGATCCGCATATTGTCACCGTTGCCCAAAACATCAACGGACGCCCCGGTAACGCCATCTTGGGTGAGGAAACTCGTATCGTCTATGGCGCCGAGTGCATGCGCGACCAGCTGCTCGGTTGCGAATTCGATATCTCCCCTACCGCGTTCTATCAGACCAATCCGCAGCAGACCGAACTGCTCTATCAGCTCGCTATCGACGGCATGGATTTGCACCAGGGCGATGTGCTCATGGATGCCTATTGCGGTAGTGGAACTATCGGCCTGTGCGCAGCCAAAGCCGCCCAGGACAAGGGCGTCGGTATTATGCTGCTTGGCGTGGAGCGCAACCACGCAGGCATTGCCGACGCACGTCGTAATGCCGAGCTCAACGGCCTCACCCGCAGCGCTTGGTTTATGGCCGACGATGCCACCGATTACATCCTGGATGCCGCCGATAACAACGAGCGGGTCGATGTCCTTTCCATCGATCCGCCGCGCGCCGGCTCTACCCCCGAGTTCCTCGAAGTTGCCTGCGCGCTTAAGCCGCGCCGCATCACCTATATCAGCTGCAACCCCGTGACTCAAGAGCGCGACCTGCATCAGCTCCTCGACGGAGGCTATCGCCTGCTCAAGATCACGCCCGTCGACATGTTCCCTCACACCGACCACACCGAAACCGTAGCGGTCCTCGAACGCCGCTAATCCACCGGCACAAGAAAGGGGGCGACCCGCCTGGGCCGCCCCCTTCGCTTGGTTTATAAACTCCGCTACATCCCATTGCGCAGATCGCACACGCCGGCTGCCGCCATCTCGCGCAGCAGCGTCTCGCGATCGCGCGTCACGATCAGATCCAACGGGAAGTGAATCTCGTCGAGCATCTTGCGAGCGTAATCGAGCTTACCAATTGCCATGCCAATGTGCGCATCGGTCGAAACGCCAATGCCCACGCCCAGCTCGGCGCAGCGCTCGGCGATCTTGCGGCATACGGCCCAATGCTCAGTGTCGACACCGTGTTCAAGACTATGGTTGTTGATCTCAATAATCTTGTGCTTGGCCTTAGCTGCCAACAGCACCTCGTCGATATCGAACGGCACGCCCGAACGCCCCGTGTGGCCCAGCATGAACACCTTGGGGTGCTCCAGGGCATTGATATACATCTCGGCCGTCTGGGCCAGCGTCGCGCCCTCAGCAATCTGCGGATTATGCACGCTTGCAACCAAATAATCCAAATTACGCGTAACCAAATCGAACAGTGAATGCTGACGGCTGTACGAATCGCCGGCGATATCGAGCGTGACAGGAGTGTCCTCGCCAAACAGGCTTCCGTCCAGCGAAACGATATCGGCCTCGGCACCACGCAGCACCAGCACGCCGCTCCAAATGCGCGGCCAGATATCCTGGTTGATAAAGAATTGGTAACTGCGCAGGTCATTGGGGCAAGCCGTAACCATAGAGCTCAGATGGTCGGCAGATCCGAGCACCTGCAGGCCACGCTCTGCCGCCCAGTACACATTCTCCTCAATGGTCGAATATGCATGCGCAGAGAACATCGTATGGGTATGAATGTCACAAGAAAGCAGGTAGGGCATCAGGTCTCCTTATCTGGCACGGCCGTCGCTTATATTCATTGTACGCATAGCCTTCGATAGTCGTAAAACCACTCCATCCCAAAGACACAACGTCCATGACAACGGGGCCTGGCTTAACACCAAACCCCGTTTCACGTAAAACATTGTAGGCAGAGCGCTTTACTTTTAACGATACTCGTCCGCCAACTGTTTCCAAGCGGGTAGCGAATTGACAATCGTTTCGTAACTCACGCAATAGCCCAGGCGGAACCAACCCGGCATACCAAAGCTGTCCGAGGGAACCGCAAGCAACTCATACTTCTTTGCGCGCTCGCAAAACGCATTCGCATCGGGCTCGAGCGCCTTCACCCACAGGTAGAAAGCACCATCCGGCTCAACATAGGTATAGCCGTAGTCCGCCAAGGCTTCGGTGAGCGCCGTGCGGTTGCGGGCATAGGCCCCGACATCACTCGGCTCATCGATGCAATCGATGATCACGCGCTGGAAGAGTGCCGGTGCGCATACAAAACCCAGCGTACGGGCAGCACCCGCAACAGCCGGCATCAGACGGGCAGCCTGCGGATTGGTGTTGGGAACCAAGATCCACCCCATGCGCTCACCCGGCAGCGACAGCGACTTGGAATACGAGTAGCACACGATGGTGTGCTCGTAGATCGAGGGCACCCAAGGCACCTCGGCACCGTACACGATCTCGCGGTACGGCTCATCCGAGATGAGCATAATCGGATTCTCGGGATCGCGCTGAGCGTTGGCCTCGCGCAGAACATTGGCCAGTCGCGCCAGCGTGTCGCATGTATATACGGCACCGGTCGGATTGTTGGGAGAGTCGATGATGACGGCCGCCGTCTTATCGCTGATCGCCTTGAGCACGTTGTCCACGCTCAGTTGGAACGTATCTTCATCGGCGAGTGCCTCAACACACGTACAGCCGGCCTTCTCAATCCAAACGCGATACTCCGGAAAGTACGGGGCGATAACAATAACCTCGTCGCCCGGGTTCGTAACGGCGTTGAGCGTGCAGGTGAGCGAAGCCGCGGCACCCACCGTCATAAAGATGTCTTTGCCCTCATAGCTCGTGCCAAAGCGGCGGTTGAGCGATTCGGCGACGGCTGCTCGACATTGCGGCAGGCCCGGAGCGGGGGTGTAGCCGTGCAACTGGTCACTCGGCAGCTCCAGGGCCTTCTTAATCGACTCAGCCACAGCAGCGGGCGCCGGAACGCTCGGATTGCCCAGCGAAAAATCGAATACGTTTTCCGCACCGATCTGCGCCTTGCGCTCAAGGCCATAGCTAAAAATCTCACGGATGATGGAGCTTTCCGCACCGCGAGCATACATAGTTTCGTTGATCATCTGTTCCCCTTTCGCATAGGCGCTATTGTACGCTTTAGCCGAGCAAAGTGCCGCAGCAATGTTGATTGGGGACAGACTTAAATGCGTGAAAACGCTCATTTAAGTCTGTCCCCAATCAACAGACGGCCCCATATCGCTCAAAAGAAAAAGCCTCCGCAGGTTTCCCCGCGGAGGCTTTCGCCACAAAGACTATTTGTCGGCGTCGGTGTCGGCATCGGCATCGACGACGGCATGGTCATCATCGGCAGTCTCGGATGCGGCTTCGGCATCCTCCTGCATGGCCGCCTGCGCAAAGGCCGCGGCATCAGCCGCCAGCTCCTCCTCGCTCATACGAGGCGCGCGCTTCTTGGTCGGCATGCCGGCCGCCTTGGCATTGCGCTCCTCCTTGGCCGCCAGGATATCGTCCTCGCGCTCAAGGTAGGCATTCCACTCGTTGTCGAGCAAGGCGTTCACGGCGTCGCCTTCGACGGTCTCGCGCTCAAGCAGCACCTTCGCCATCAGATCGAGCTGATCGCGACGGGCATCCAAAATCTCGACCGCACGACGATGGGCTTCGCGCATGATGCGCTGAACCTCGATATCGATGCGGCGTGCCGTCTCCTCGGAGTAATCCTGGTGATCGGCGTAATCGCGACCAAGGAACACCTGATGCTGCGCCTCGCCAAACACTTGCGTGCCCAGCTCCTCGCTCATGCCCAGACGCGTAACCATCTCGCGCGCCATCTTGGTCGCACGCTCCAGGTCGTTGCTCGCGCCCGACGTGATGTCATCGCACATGAGCTCCTCGGCAACGCGACCGCCCAAGAACACGGCGAGCTCGTCGAGCATCTCGTTCTTGGTCTTGAGGAAGTGGTCCTCCTGCGGAAGCTGCAGCGTGTAGCCCAGCGCCTGGCCGCGGCTGACGATCGAGATCTTGTGAACCGGATCGGAGTGCTCCAGGATGTGACCCACCAGGGCATGGCCGCTCTCGTGGTAGGCGATCGTGGTGCGCTCGGCCTCGGTCATCACGCGACCCTTGCGCTGCGGACCGGCAATCACGCGCTCCATCGATTCCTCGACCTCGTCCATCGAGATCACGGAACGATGGCGGCGGGCAGCCAGCAGCGCAGACTCGTTGAGCAGATTTGCCAGATCGGCGCCGGTGAAGCCAACGGTCATCTGGGCGAGCTTCTCAAACTTCACGTCCTCGTCCATCGGCTTGTTCTCGGCATGCACGCGCAAGATCTGCTCGCGGCCCTTCACATCCGGACGGTCAACCGTAACCTGACGGTCAAAACGACCGGGGCGCAGCAACGCCGGATCCAGGATGTCAGGACGGTTGGTTGCAGCGATCAGGATGACCGACTCGCTCTCCTCAAAACCGTCCATCTCGACCAGCAGCTGGTTGAGCGTCTGCTCGCGCTCGTCGTGACCGCCGCCCAAGCCAGCTCCGCGCTGACGTCCCACAGCATCGATCTCATCGATGAAGATGATCGACGGAGCCTGGGACTTGGCCTCCTTAAAGAGGTCACGCACGCGGCTGGCGCCGACACCCACGAACATCTCGACAAAGTCGGAACCCGAGATGCTAAAGAACGGCACGCCCGCCTCGCCGGCTACAGCCTTGGCCAGCAGCGTTTTACCGGTGCCCGGAGGGCCCACCAGCAACACGCCGCGCGGAATCTTGGCGCCCAGCTTGCGATAGCGGTCCGGATCGCTCAAAAAGTCACGGATCTCCTCGAGTTCCTCGACTGCCTCGTCCACGCCGGCAACGTCTTCAAACTTGACCTTGGGGCGCGTGGCCTCGTTGGTCTTGGCGTTGGTCTTGCCAAACTGCATGTTCCTGTTGTTGGCGCCCATCATCTGGCGCATAAAGTAGAACATGATGGCGATAAGGGCGATCGTCGGAAGCACACTCATCGCCAAGTCGCCCCAAAAATCGGGATCGTTGGTGTTGACGATGTACTTGGTATCGGGGTGCTCCGCCATGAGCTCGGCAAGCGAATCGGAGCCGACATAGGTCGAGGAGAAGCTCTTGAGCTCGCTCGTATCGCCCTTGTCCTTCTTCGTCTTCCAGTAATGACCCGTCACGCTTCCGTCTTGAACCGTATAGGTCAGATCTTCGACGCGATCCTGCTTGATGGCGCTCACCATCTCGCTCGTCGCGAGCTTAACGGTATTGCTGGAATTGGCAAAGCCGGAGCCCATGTTAAAGAAGGCGTAGCCCAGAAGCGCGCAAGCCAAAATAAAATACAGCCAGCCCGTACGCGTGGGCTTCTTGCCTCCGGGCATCCCCGGGATCTTAGGCTCCCGGGGAGTCTGGGAATTGTTATCGTTATGGTCGTCGGGCATCTTACGAATAAACCTCCGGTTTCAAAATGCCCAGATACGGAAGGTTACGATAGCGCTCGGCATAGTCGAGGCCGTAGCCCACCACAAAGGCATCGGGGCAATGGGTTCCAACATACTTGGGCGTGATGGCCGAGACGCGGTCCTCAACGTCCTTCCACAGGAAGGCGGCGACCTCCAGAGAAGCGGGCTTGCGGCTCTCGAGGTTCTTCATCAGATACTTGAGCGTCAGGCCCGAGTCCAGAATGTCCTCGACGATCAGCACGTCGCGACCACGGATGTCGATATCCAGGTCCTTAATGATACGCACGATGCCCGAAGACTTCACACCGTCGCCATAGCTCGAAACAGCCATGAAATCGATGTTGGTCGGCAGCTCGATCTTGCGCATCAGATCGCCCATAAAGACAACAGCGCCGCGCAGAACCGCGATCAGCACCAGATCCTTACCAGCATAGTCGCGAGTAATCTCCTCGCCCAGGCGAGAAACGATACCGTCGATATCCTCCTGCGTAAACAGAACCTTCTCGATATCCGGATGTTGAGAAGCCATGACAACCCTTTCTTGTGCTTAATCGCCCACACACCGCCGTATGGACGCGAACTACACATTCTAGCAGCGCACGGGGTATATTTTCCAGCCCGCGCACCATCAGCGCGGGAATACCGTCAACGCCGCACAGAAAAGCTGGGCGAGGGGCTAATCCGCATCGACCACACGAAGCAGATATGCCACGCGCGTTGCGGCTGTGCACTTAAAACGCTCGTCCGCGCGAACTCCGGCGACCCACACCACGGCACCTCCCGGCGCCGTCCTCACCATGGGCACGCCGGCGCGCTCGGAAACGGGAATGCGAGCCTCGCCTAGCAAGTCGGATACTTTCTTGCTTCGGCCACTCATCCCTAACGGGCACATCACGTCTCCCGGTGCGGGACCGTCCACCCACAGGCGCGCCAATCGCGCCTCGACAGGGATCTCGCCACGCGAGCCCGCCAGGATCCGCTCACTATCGCTGTCGGCAAAACCCAAGGCAGCCGCGTCTACCAAAGCTGTCACTTCCCCGGCAGCCGCAAGCTCACGGGCGCGGCGCACGATATCGCATCCCGGCTCAACGGCCATCGGCTCTGCGACCAGCATGCGCCCCCCGCCCAACGGCAAACGACCGGGTATGGTAATCCAGTCCGCAACCAGCCCCTCACGAGCCGCCGGCGCCTTAAACGCTAGCATGCCAAACTCGACGCGCGCGTCAATTCCCGCCGGAAGCGTGACCGAGCCTGTGCCTTCGGCAACGCAGGAAAGGACTCGCTCCACATGTCGCATCTCTGGACGAGCGCCCGGATCGATGCGTTTGATCGCCAGTCGCACGATGCGCCGCGCGATTACCACCTCGGCCGCAGCAAGGCGTCTGGCATTGAGCACTAGCGCGCCCGCCGCCTCCTTGCGCAGGCAGCTTCGAAACGCCTGTGCCGACAGCTGGGATAGAAACGCATCTTCGTCACCCAAGATCTCACAGGCGGCGCCAATCGTCTTGCACACGCTCGCATTACGCTGTGCCACCACTGGCATTACCCGATGGCGCACGTAGTTTCGCAGATACGAGATATCCTCATTGCTCTCGTCTTCACGCCACGGCTGACCATGTACCTGTAGATAGCCCACGAGCTCGCCATGAGTTAGGTCGAGCAAGGGACGCACCACGATATTCCTCCGGCGAGGAATGCTCGATAGACCAGCGGGCCCCGAACCCTTAATCGCGTTCATCAAAAACGTTTCCGCGCGATCCGAAGACGTGTGCGCGGTGCAGATACGAGCCGCCGTTCGCGGTGCCCCCGTCTGGGCGCAGAGTTCGCGAACATACCTCCGCGCCGCGGCATAGCGCACCTCGCGGGCCGCGGCCTCAATATTGCCCGACTCCCCATCAAAATAAGCGTGCTCCACACACAGCGGTAAACCATATTGCGCGCAGAGCTCACGCACAAAGGCCTCGTCGCCATCGGACGCCTTGCCGCGCAGATGATGGTTTACATGCAGCACATGCAGGCGCTCGCGAGCAATGGGGGCAACACCGCGTCCGTCTTGGATATCCAGCTTTGATGTGCACGCCATAAGAAGCAGTGCCGTCGAGTCCGCGCCGCCTGATACCATGAGCACGACAGGAGCTGCCTGCTGCCTCGTCCGGGTCTCATCGACTGCCCCAGGCACGGCATGGTGTCCGTAATGCTGTGATACCGTTGGCATTCGCTTCCTCCTTTATTCGTCCGCACCCATTGTATCCTTTGGAATCTTATGTCTTGCCTGCACCTTCATATCCTCGGCAGTGGCTCTAAAGGCAACTGCGCACTCATCGAGGGCCCGCAGGGGCTCATTATGGTCGATGACGGACTGTCTCGCCGCGAGACATTAAAGCGCATGGCAGAACTGGGGCTCTCGGCAGACAACGTCTCGGCTCTTCTCATTACTCATGAGCATAGCGATCACATCAAGGGCCTCGATGTCTGGTGCAAGCACTGGCACGGCCCCCTCTTTGCCACCAGGGGCACTCTTTCGAGCAAAGAAAATCTTTCGCATCTGCCTGTCGAGGAATTCGATCCCGGTGACACCCTATCCATTGCCGGCATCCACGTGCAAACCTACTCAACGTCACACGATGTCATCAATCCAGTCGGCTATCGATTCGACACCCTCGATGATTCCATCGGTTTTGCCACCGACACCGGAGAGCTATCGAGCCAAGCCATGAACACCCTCAAAGATTGTCGAGTCCTCGCACTCGAAAGCAACCACGATGTGACCATGCTGCGCGAGGGAGAATATCCCCGCTTTCTTCAGGAGCGCATCCTGTCTGCAAGGGGACACCTCTCCAATGGCCAAGCCGCCGAAGCCGCGCGCGAACTTGTTACCGAACGCACCGAACAGCTCATTGCCATGCATATCAGCCAAGATAACAATCGTCCGAGCCTTACCGTCAAAAGCTATGCCAAAGCTCTGACCGCAACCCTGGATGACGAGGTCGGCAGCTCCGCAACCCTTCTCCAAGGATCGCGAAAACTCTCGATACGCCCCGCAAGCCAGCATCGGCCAGTAACCATTCAATAGACTGTCCTAGACAGCAAAAGGGGCCGAGAATCGCTTCCCAGCCCCTTTTGCTGTCTTTTAATAGCGCAGAACACCAACGAAGTTAGTCGATGGAGATCTTCGTAACGTTCTTCTTCTCGACGATCTTGGGGACCGTAACGGTCAGGATGCCGTCAGCGTACTTAGCCGAGAGGCCCTCGCTCGAAGCGTCCTTTAGATACACGCCACGCGTCGCGCTGTACGAGCTGAACTCCTTCTGCAGGAAGTTCTTGCCCTCGTTCTCCTCGTCTTCCTCGACATTCACGCTAATGGACAGACGACCCTCGTTAAGCTCGACATCGATATCGTCCTTGGCGACGCCGGTCAGATAAGCCTTGACCTCATAGCCGTCGCCCTTATCCTCAACGTCAACGGGAAACGCCTTGGAAGCAATCGAGTTGTTTGCAAGGTCAGTCATATCATCAAACAGATCGAACAGCGAGCTAGCAGAAGGACGAACGCCAAAAACCGAACGATAAGGAACCATGCTTGCCATGTTTACCACTCCTTTTAAGGACTGCCGAGTCATCTTCTAGGTGACTGGGACTTCTTTTGACGCTCTTATATATGCCCACCCAGTGCTCATATATACATCGACTATAAAGTTTTTTGAGTCTAGTACTATAAGTATATCTAAGTGTGTTTGACTCAGGTTTTAATAAGGTTAAGGTTCTTTGAACCTGAGCTTAAATAACAAGTATGTTCACAGCTACAAATAGCAAGGGGCTTACAATGAGCGCGTACACGTTGTTGGTAACGAGCTAAAGGGCATCATGGACGACCAAAACCAGAACAAAATGTTTATGCCGACGCAGGGGGAAGATACTTCCACGCAGCCGCCGCGGTTCCATCGCCCCCACATCTCGCAAGAGCCCATTAATGATCCGGAGCCCGAGTATGTGACGAGAAATCGATATCAAACGCTCGAGGATGCCCAAACGGGACGTAAACATATGGGCGTCGCCTCGGGAGACCCTGTATATCTGAAAGACGCACCATTATCTAAAAACAGCGCAGCTAGTGATGAGCCGATGAAAGCATCCGCCACTCATCGACAAAGAGGTCCTCGACCAAAGCAAACCTTGACGCATTCGGCTCGCTATCTCGAAACGCCAAAACAGGGAAAATCAATCTTCGTTTCGACAAGTAAACGACGCAAGCAGCATCGACTGACAATCCTGCTTTTGATCATTGCAGTCATAGCAGTTGCCCTTGTTATTCGATTTATTTTCTTTAAATAAAAGCTCAATACCAAAAACGATAAGATCGTCTGGTGTAAATGAGTCATTTACGCCCGGTAAACGCAAAAAAGGGGGAGGCCGCGAGGCCTCCCCCTTCTCAGTTCAAGCGTACGGCTCGGTGCCGTCCACCG
>UQIH01000020.1 GCA_900541145.1 uncultured Collinsella sp.
GGAAAACGTCCCCGGCACTTGGAAGCCTTCCTAACGGAAAACCAATTACCTTATATCATGTACTGTCCGGAAATTCAAGGGAGCTCGAAGCGTTTCCAGACGTCGGCGGAATCTCAAAGCCCGCTCGCCAACTCATGGGCAAGCCACCTGAGACTACTCACTTTACCCGCGGACGACGAAGAGCTGCGACCTGCGGTTTTTCAACCAGCATGAAAGCCGCCCGCGTTGATTCACTTGCGATTGCAGCTGGCGGCTTGCGGGCAAAAGGGCGGTTGAGTTTCGAAACGGGCGTTTTCGGCGATATTGAGCTTGTAAAGGCGTCCCGCCGCGCCCTTTGGGACAAAAACAAAAACTCAAAGCCTGAGTTTGAAAAAAGTTTTTAGAGTTGTCCCAGCTTTTGTCCCCGAAGCCGACGAAACGCGACATGGCGTCACCTGACGGCACTCGGCTCGAGACGGCACCGAAAACCAGGCGCAACTGGAATGACGGGGCGACAAAACTATAACCATCGAGTGGGAGTAGCCCGACAGGGTTCTGACCTGCATTTTTGAGTGCCGCACTGTGACGCTGAGTTTTGTTTCGTACGAGAGTCACGGCAAAGCCGCCAGCGACATTGGTGAGTAAATACGGTAACCGAGCCTCCGTTCCCAGGTTGGGACGGAGGCTTTTTCTTTGTCGTTTTACTCCCCTTCACCTGCGATTTCGCTATTTACTCCCCGTATTTCAAGATGGAAGTGTTTGGTTGCGAGGCACGCCGGTGCGAGGGCCTGAGCCGTCAGGCCCCGCACAGGGGGACCGCGATGGTGGCCACCGCGCCGCCCGAGGGGCTGTTGGCGAGCGAGACGGAGCCCCCGTGGGCGCTCGCGGCCTCGGAGGCGGCGTGGAGGCCGAGCCCGTAGTGGCGGCCTCCGTCGCGCGAGGAGCGGGAGGAGTCGTCTGTGAAGAGGCGCTCACAGCCGCGTTCGAGGGCGGCGGGAGAGAAGCCCGGTCCGTCGTCGGACACCTCGATGACGAGGTGGCTGCCCTCGACGTCGCAGGAGACCGCCACGCGCGAGCGCGCGTGCTCGGCGGCGTTGGCCACGAGGTTCGCGGCGGCTCGCGCCAGGGCGGTTCGGTCGAGCGGGGCCTCGGGCGCGCCCGCGACAGCAGGGCCCGTGGCCGCGTCGAGCGTCACGCCTCGCGCCCGGGCGATCTGGGCGGCCTCGGCGAGGACCTGCTCGCAGAGCTCGGCCGGCCGCATGGGGGCCCTCTCAGCCCCGCCGGACCCGCGCGAGACCTCGATGAGCAGGCGCACGTAGCCGTCGAGCCTTTCGACACTGCCGGCTATGTCGCGCGCGGCGGCCGCGAGGTCGGCGTCTTTCTCGTCTTCCAGCTCCTCCGCCACGAAGTCGGCGTTGGCGCGCAGCACGGTGAGCGGCGTCTTGAGGTCGTGGGCGAGCGACGCCACCTGCTCGCGCTGTCCCCGCTCCGCGGCCCAGCGGGCTTCGAGCGACTCGGCGAGGGAGGCCCGCATGGCGTCCATCGCGGCGAGGACGTCGTTCACCTCGCGCACGTTAGTGCTGCCGACCGCGAAGTCGAGCTCCCCCGCGCCGACGCGCTCCGCCGCCTCCGCGAGCGGCGCCATCTTGCGCGAGATCACGCGGCTCGCGCGGCGCGCCACGAGCGCGAGCGCGAGCGCGCTTCCCGCAGCGGCGCCGACGAGCATGAGGTTCTGCGGGTTGGGAAGCAGGCCGGCGAGGTCGCGCGAGACCCACTGCGGCAGGTACTCGCTGACGAGTGCGCAGGCCCCGCCGCCCTTGAGCGGGAACGCGGCGTAGGTGAGGCCCGAGCCCCCGCCCTGAATCTCCACTGTGCCCGGATCCGCGGCGAGTGCCGCACGGGCCATTTCCGTCGCGTCCTCGAGCCGCGTGCCCTCGAGGTCTGTCATCAGCACGTATCCGTCCTTATTCAGGATGAGGTAGCGGTACGCCGTCGGCACGTCCTGCTGCCCGCAGACGCCGTCGCGTGCCAGGCCCTCCGCGACCTCGCGCGTATTGGCCGGCCCCCAGCTTGCCTCGTAGACGAAGCCCGCGTTGATCGCAGCGGAGAGCGCCATGAACGAGGCGAGCCACGCCGTGGCGACCGCCGCGAACGCGTAGGCGAAGTAGCGCGCGATGACGAAGGAGAGCGGCATGCCCCCGCGACCTCGCGCCCCGGTCCTCAAAGCTGCCACTTGTACCCCATCCCCCAGACGGTCGCGATCGGATCGGCGCCGGCCTCGGAGAGTTTCCTCCGGGCGCGGCTGACCTGCATGGATATGGCCGCGTCGTCGGCGTCGCTCTCCCAGCCGAGCACCGCCTCGCGGATCTGCGCGCGGCTCATGACCTGCCCGGGGTGGCGGGCGAGGTACTCGCAGATGGCGTACTCGGTGGGCGTGAGCGGCACGGCCTCGCCACCCACGACGAGGCCGCGCGCCCCGAGGTCGATCCGCACCTCCCCGAAGGAGAGGGCGTGCGAGCGCGGCCGGCGCTCACGGCGTAGATGGGCCGCGACCTTGGCGCGCAGCTCCGCGGCCCCGAAGGGCTTGCGGACGTAGTCGTCGGCGCCCAGGCCGTAGCCGGCCACGGCGTCCTCCTCGGCCACGCGCGCGGTCAGGAAGATGATGGGCCCGTCGAAGTCCGGGCGGATCTGCCGCACGAGCTCGAAGCCGTCGAGCCCCGGTATCATGACGTCGCAGAGCACGAGGTCGAAGCGCGAGAGGTCCATCCCCGGGACCGCCGTCGGGTCCGCCGCCTTGACGACCTCATGGCCGTCGCGGCCGAGGACGCGCGCGAGCGCGTCGAGGATCGCCCGTTCATCATCCACTGCCAGTATCCTCGCCATGTTCGACCTCCTGAAACTTCCGTCGGAATTGTACTAGCGCCGCGCTCAGCGGTCTAGAGCCCCGCGCGCAGCCGCGGGCGCCTCGGCCGCATCGCACGCGCGGTAGCGCACGCCTGAGCCGCCGCGCGCCTCGATCTCGAGCCAGCCCTCGCCGTCCGACTCCCGTCCGAAGAAGATGAGCTGGAGCTCTCGGACATTGCCCCTGTCGTCCGCCGCGTCCACCAGGTAGACGTAGTTCGCCCCCGCCCCGGTGGAGTCGGCGTAGGAGCTCGCGTGGCTGCCGGGCTCGGGCGCGGGCGCCCACATGGTGATCTCAGGGTTGGGTAGCACGCGGTCAGCGATCGAGCGCAGCGCCGACCCCCAGCCGGCGTCGAGCAGGGCATTCCCGCCCAGAACGAGCGCTGCGGAGAGGAGGACGAGCACGACGGCGAACGGCTTCCTACGCATCTGCCCTCCCGTCCTCGAAGCGGCAGAACCAGGCGATAAGGACGGCGGCGGTTGCCAGGGTGAGCACGAGGCCAGCAATCGCAGTCGTGAGGAGAGGGGCCGCCGCGCGTGCGGCGTCGATGAAGACCTCCACCCCGAGCGACCCTAGGCGCGCGGGCCAGGCGAGCGGCACCCAGCTCAGGGGCGTCGCCAGGGCACCGGTGAGCTCGCCGGTCATGAGGCCGTGCGCAAGTCCGCCCACTGAGAAGAACGCGAGGAGCATCCCCGCCGCGCCGGCGCCGATGGCGGCGTTGCGGCCGAGGCGCAGGGCCACGCCGAGCCCCAGCGCGTAGAGGGGCAGGCTGCCCAGCACGATGCCCGCCCAGGCGGCCGCAAGCGGAGCGGGCCCGAGCGGCAGGCGCCCGGCGACGGCGAGCACGGCCCCGAACACGCCGAGCGCCACGGCCAGCGCGCCCGCGCCGAGCGCTGCAAGGGCGAGTAGCTTCGCCGCGACGGCACGCCCGCGCGAGGGGACCGCCGTGAGGTTGGCGAGGCGCCCGGCAGCGCGCTCCTCGTCCACGGCGAGCCCGCAGACGATGGCGGACATGAGCGGCATGAGGGCGCCGAGGAACTGGGCGTAGGCGTCCGCGCCCAGCGCCGGGTCCCATCGGGTTATGGAGAAGTACTCGCCGCAGGCAAGACCGGCTGCCAGGCCGCAGACGAGGTGCACCACTGCGAGCGGGGAGCGCGCCAGGCGCAGGGCCTCGGAGAGCAGGGCCCGCGAGAGAGTCATGCGTGGCGTCGGGTCGGAGAGTCGTGTCACGGCCATCACCTCTCCTCGGAGCGCGCGAACCAGGCCGCGCCCGCCGCTGTGAGCGCGGCGAACGCGAGCGCGCAGACCGCAAGGCCCGCCAGTGTGAGCATGCCGTCCGCCGCGAGCGCCCCGCCGAGCGCCATGTCCGCCGCGAGTGGCTCGCCGCTCGGCAGCACGGGGATGAAGCTCGTGGGGATGACCATGCTCGCCGACGGCGGAAAGAGCTGCGGCAGCGGCATCAGCGACCAGGCGAACCCACCCACGAGCTGCGTGGCGAGCGGGCAGAAGATGCCCGCGAGCATGCCGAGCCGCGCCGTGAGGAAGAGCCCTGCGGGGATCATCCACGCCGCGGTCACCGTGTTGACGAGCGCGCAGAGGAGCATCGTGAGCGTGCCCGCGACCGTGAGGCCCTGCGAGGAGAACGCCGATCCCGCGAGGTAGATGCCGAAGACCACGAGGTTCGAGAGCGCGCAGAGCGCGAGGCACCAGAGCGCCTTGGCCCACCAGGCGCGCCTAAGCGGGAAGCCCAGGCCCAGAAGCCCCCGCATCCGCGTGCGCGCGTCCGCCCGCGCGACGCACGCCACCACGAGCGAGAGAGACACGGGCAGGAAGAGCGCGTACCAGTAGTTCCACGCGCTGAAGATCTGCACGCCCCGGTAGGGCATCGCGCCGAGCAGCGGCATCGGCAGCGCCATGAGCACGGCCAGGCGAACCGGTGCTGCGTGGCGCGACTTCAGGGCCTCGGCGCGCAGGCACGCGAGCAGGCCGCCTTTCTCGCCCGTCATGCCGCCACCTCCCCGCGCGCTCGACGCCCCTCCCGGCAGACGCTCATGAAGAGTTCCTCGAGGTCCTGTCCGGGCCGAAGCGCATCCTCGTAGGCGAGGCGCCCCCCGCAGATGATGCCGATGGTGTCCGCCATCTGCTGCACCTCGGAGAGGATGTGGCTCGAGACGATCACCGTCGTGCCCGCCGCCGCGAAGCCGCGGATCTGGTCGCGCAGCTCCTCGATGCCGATGGGGTCGAGGCCGTTGGTGGGCTCGTCGAGCACGAGCAGGCGTGGCCGGGCGATCAACGCCAGCGC
This sequence comes from uncultured Collinsella sp., assembly GCA_900541145.1. GTDB lineage: Bacteria > Actinomycetota > Coriobacteriia > Coriobacteriales > Coriobacteriaceae > Collinsella. Next base: position 5,184 of record UQIH01000020.1, read on the forward strand.
GAGCCCCAGGCGCTGCCGCATGCCCATCGAGAAGCGCCCGGCGCGCTTCTTCCCGGTGTCCGCGAGGTCCACGGCGGCGAGCACCTCATCTATGCGGCTCTCGGGAAGGCCCAACAGCGTGGTGCGCACGCGCAGGTTCTCGCGCGCGGTGAGGTTGGGGTAGAGCGGCGCCTCCTCGATGAGACTGCCGATTGCGTAGAGGTCCTCGCGGCGCCAGGCGTGCCCGGCAAAGAGGATCTCCCCGGCCGTCGGCCGCAGCATCCCGCAGATCATCTTGAGCGTTGTCGACTTGCCGGCGCCGTTGGGACCTAGCAGCCCGTACACCTCGCCCTCGCGGATATGAAGGCTCACGTCGGCCACGGCATCCTGCGCCTGGCCGCCGCGGCCGAAGCGCTTGGTGAGCCCGCGCGTCTCGAGCATGTAACCCATGGGTTCGTCCTTTCTCTTCCGGGTGCGCGGGCCGAGTCGCCTTGCCCGCGCGCCTTACCTTTCGGGTTCACCATCCATGGTGGGGCGCGTTTCTAACGAAGCTGTAACGGCCGTTGGGCTCTTTTGGCGCCAGCCCTTCTCGACCCGTACGCCACTCATGGTATGTTTATCGCGATAACAAGGACGGAGGTGCCCGTGGCACGCAATAAGTACCCGGAGGAGACGGTCGAGAAGATTCTCGACGTTGCCGAGCGGCTCCTCGTGGAGCGCGGCTACGAGCACACCACGATGATCTGAAGAGCAATACGCTAAATCGAAAAAGGTAATCGAAGCCGTGCCTGTGGACTTATCGAGGGTCGAGATTCCCGCCCCATCCATCGGCACCCAGCAGAAGGTCGTCGACATCCTCGACCGCTTCGACACCCTAACGAAATCGCTCACCGACGGTATCCCTACCGAGATCGAGGCACGCCGGGCGCAGTACGGGTACTACCGCGACCGCCTGCTCGACTTCCGAAACTAAGTGAGAATAAGTTATCGGTACGCTTTTTTATAAAATGTAAAAAAGTACCCCCATAACTGATAAAATGGACACTGAAAAAAAGGGGTGCATCTTGCGTATATACCGACGTGAAAAGTATCTGAAGCAAATGCGTGGTTTCTACCACGATGACGGGATGATCAAGGTAATCACCGGTGTTCGCAGGTGTGGTAAATCCTGCCTCATGCAATCAATCGCAGACGAACTTGTGGAATCCGGTGTAGCGAGCGACCACATCATCTATATCGACCTCGACTCACGGGAGAACAGGAAGGTCAAGACGACCGATGAGCTCGAAAATCTGATTGACATGTCGACCCCAGCAGACACTGAGGGGACGAAGTACCTCTTCATCGATGAGATTCAGAACGTCAAAGAATTCGAGCTGCTCATCAACGGCTACCGGACAGATGGCGGTTGGTCCATCTTCATTACCGGTTCGAATTCATATCTGCTTTCTGGGCAGCTTGTTACAAAGCTGACGGGTCGCTATATCGAGTTCGAGGTGTTCCCACTCGACTTTGCGGAATATATCGATATGAAGCGTTTTCTCGGCAAGCCTGTCAATGACGTTCTCGTGGGAGAGTTTACCGAGTACCTGACCCTTGGAGGCTTTCCCAAAGCGCTGGAGTATGAGGGCGAGGATGAAAAGCGCACCTATATCAAGAGTGTTATTCATGAGATCTTTGAAAAGGACGTCAAACATTCGAACAAGATTAAGAATGTCTCGGTTTTCGATGCCGTCCAGACGTATCTCATCAACAACTTTGGTGCGCCGACGAACCTGAAGAACCTCCTTGCGTACTTCAATGATGTCGAGAAGATTCCCATCAAGCGCGAAACGCTCAATCGGTATATCCAGATTCTTGTTGACGCGAAGATCCTTTATCGCTGCTCGAGGTTCGATCTCAAGTCTCGGCGATCGCTTATCCGCGAAGAGAAGTACTACCTGGCTGATCCCGGCTTCTATTTCGCCATGAACACGGATGCGAGGATTAACTACGGGCCGGCGTTGGAGAACGTGCTCTACCTCTATCTTGCATCGCGCGGGTACGAGCTTTCTGTGGGCCGTATTGGGAAGCTCGAGTGTGACTTCATCGCTCGTAGGCGCAATGCTTACGCCTACATCCAGGTCTCTATGTCGATTGCCGACAGAGGCGTCGAGGAGCGCGAGTACAGGCCGTTCGGCCACATCAGGGATGGGTATCCGCGCTACTTGTTCACGCTTGATCCTCTATTGCAGGAGAGGGATGGCGTCAGGCACCTTAACATGGCGTCGTTTATGCAAGATGGCGGTGATCTTATTTGAGTGGTGGCCAGATCCCTTTGCTTCCAAGTGCGCAAACAGCGCGGGTATCAAATGAGGACCATTGCCTCACGTAGAATCGATAGATTGAAAACTTGTTTTGATGTTGACAGGCTTTTGACCAGTGGCTCCTATTACTAAGTGGAAGTAGCTGAAACGAGGCGACTGCATAGCTCCATCTGTTTTGGTTACAACGAAATGTGTGCCGCGTGCCTGCGGCATGAAGGAGGGAGATTTCTATGAATATCGTTGTATTGAGTGGTAGCCCGCGCAAGGGCGCCAATACCGACACCATGGTCGAGGCGTTTGCCGAGACCGCGCGCGAGGCCGGCCATACGGTCGAGGTCATCCGCGTTGCCGGCAAAAAGATCGCTGGTTGCCTGGGGTGCCAGTACTGCTTTACCCATGAGGGCACTTGCGTGCAGAAGGATGACATGGCCGACGTGATCGAGTCGCTGAAAGGCGCCGATATGGTTGTCTTCGCCTCGCCTATCTACTGGTTTGATATCACTGCGCAGGAGAAGGCCGCCATCGACCGCCTGTACGCCTTCGGTGCTACAGGCTTCCCGTTCACCAAGACGGCCCTTTTGCTCGATAGCCACAGCGAGGGCGTCTATGATGCGGCGATTGCTATGTACAGGGCCACATGCGCGTACTGCAAGTGGGAGGACCAGGGCATTGTCACCATCAGCGGCATGACCGAGCGCGACAGCATGGCCTCCTCGCCCAAGTTGGAAGAGGTGCGAGAGCTCGCTCGCAAGCTCGCCTAAGGACAAGAAGAACGCATGGCAATCGGTGCTGGTGGAAAATGCTTGCTATTCTTACCAAGAGGAATGCTGATTGCCATGCGTTGATGCTTCCGCGGACAATTCCGGCGTGCTAAAACGCCTTCTCGTTCAAGAATTCCCTGAACGCGGGAATGTCAAAGCCAACGAGACCACGCCCGCGCTCTCCAATGACGCCGTCCTCCAGGAGGCGGCGTTTGTATTGGCTTGCGTAGTTGCTGGCGACGCCCATGCGTTTGGCTATCTCCGAGACCCTGCTGGGGCCAGAATCGGGCAGCATCGCGAGTAAAAACTCAATGTCTTTATCGGAAAGCTCTCGATAGGTCGTTTCGAGAGAAGCCCGACGTCATGCTTCTCGAGTTGCCTGAAGACGCCATTCATGCCCGTGCGCCAGTTACCCTGAGTCTCCTGAGCATATGTCCAATCGATGCCGACTGGCTCAATCTGAACGCCGCTTATGCACGCGCGAGACTATGAGAGGCGGCTATCTGCCGCTTCTTTGGTTCGCTCGATAATATCTTCGAGCATGCCTGGCATGGCGGAGACATTTGCTGCGATCCATGGTGGCCCCTTTGCAGGTTTTGCTAGTTTTTGCAACTTTTGCTAGTTTTTGCAACTTTTGCTAATTTTTGCAAGTTTTGCTAACGGTTTAACATGTCTTGTGCCGCGGGATTGCAGGAGTGAAAAACGGGGATTCCTATTATTCCGACTACGTTGCAACGAGCGGGGCCCGGAGCGCGATGTTGCTGCGCTCCGGGCCCCGTTGCATTGTAAAACCATGACGGTTTGGCTGCCGTCGTCCTAGTCAAACAGACTCGGCATGTCGTTTTCTTTCATGAGGGCACCGGCGGAGGGCAGACTCTGCGCGGTGAACTTCTCGGCCGAGACGCCGCCGCCAAGGATCTCTTCGGTTGTGCCGACGGTGGTGACCGAGCGGCCCTTCTTGGCCGTAAAGGCCTGGACACCCTGCGTGTTGGTAGTCGTCTTGGTCTTGAGCAGCGACGTGTTGAAGTTCATCAGGCGGTAGTCGCTCGAGACCAGCGCGATGTCGCGATCTTCCTTGAGCACCTGGGCATACAGCAGCTTGCTGCCACCGTAGATGGCGTTCTTGAGGCGCTTGCGGTTGGTTTTGGTGACGTATCCAGAAAGCGCGACGCGCACCACGCGGCCGTTCTCAAAGACGAACAACACGTCGGCCTTGTAGTCCTCGGGGTCGATGACCCAGATGACACTCTCGTCGGGTTCCATCTCAAGATCGGTCGGCAGGTACGAGCCCAGCTGGGCCGACTTGGTATCCTCAAACGCCGCAACCTTGCACTTGTACACCTGGCTCTTGTTGGTAAAGACCAGCAATTCGTGGGTGTTGGAGGACGGAAACTCGATAAAGGGCTTGTCGCCGTCCTTGTACTTGAGCGTGGTAGCCTTCTTGAGTACGCGGTCCGTCATCTTCTTAAGATAGCCATCGCGCGAGAGCATGATGGTAACCGGATACTCCTCGACCTCGGGCTCCAGGCTTACCTCGATAACCTCATGGGGCTCGATCCTACCCGTGCGGCGCGGCATCACGTACTTCTTGTTGACCGCGGCCAGCTCGTCGCTGATGACCTTCTTGATGTTGTCTTCGCTCGAGAGAATCTCCTCATGCTCGGCAATCTCGCCCTCAAGCTTGGCAATGTCCTTGGTGCGGTTGAGGATGTACTCCTCGTTGATGTTGCGGAGCTTAAGCTCGGCAACAAACTCGGCCTGGGTCTCGTCGATGTCGAAGCCGCGCATAAGGTTGGGTACGACCTCGGCCTCGAGCTTGGTGCCACGGATGATGGCGATCGCCTTGTCGATGTCGAGCAGGATTGCCTCGAGGCCGTGCAGCAGGTGCAGGCGCTCGGACTTTTTGCCCAGGTCAAAGTTAATGCGGCGGCGTGTGGACTCAATACGCCACTTGACCCACTCGTGCAGAATCTGGCGCACGCCCATAACACGGGGATAGCCGTCGACGAGCACGTTGAAGTTGCACGAGAACGAATCCTGCAGCGTGGTCGAGCGATAGAGCTTGGCCATGAGCTTGTCGGGGTCGACGCCACGCTTAAGGTCGATGGCGATGCGCAGGCCCGAGAGGTCGGTCTCGTCGCGGATGTCGGCAATCTCCTTGACCTTGCCCTCTTTGGAGAGCTTGACGATGCGCTCGATGATGACATCGGTCTTGGTGGTGTAGGGAATCTCGTACACCTCGATAATGCGCTCTTCGGGAATCCAGCGCCAGCGGGAGCGAATCTGGAAGCTGCCAAGGCCGGTCTCGACAATCTTTTCCATCTCCTCGCGGCGGTAGATGATCTCGCCGCCGGTCGAGAAGTCGGGCATGGGCATATACTCAAGCAGGTCGCAGCCAGGATCCTGCAGGTAGTGCATGGTGGCGGTGCAGACCTCGTTGAGGTTGAAACCGCAGATGTCGGACGCCATGGCGACGCCGATGCCCTTATTGGCCGAGACGAGGATGTTCGGGAACGTGGTGGGCAGCAGGCGCGGCTCCTTCATGGCACCGTCGTAGCTGTCGACGAAGTCGACCGGGTCCTTGTCGATGTCCTTGAAGATCTCGGCACTGATGGGGGAGAGCTTGGCTTCGGTATAACGCGAGGCGGCGTAGCTCAGGTCGCCCGAATAGTACTTGCCAAAGTTGCCCTTCGACTCCACGAAGGGGGCGAGCAGCGCCTCGTTGCCGGTGGCCAGGCGCACCATCGTCTCGTAGATCGCGGCATCGCCGTGCGGGTTGAGCTTCATGGTCTGGCCCACGATGTTGGCGCTCTTCTGGCGCTCGCCCTTGAGCAGACCCATCTTGTACATGGTGTAGAGCAGCTTGCGGTGCGAGGGCTTAAAGCCGTCGATCTCGGGGAACGCACGCGAGACGTTGACGCTCATGGCGTAGGGCATGTAGTTGACCTCGAGCGTCTGCGTGATCGGCTGATCGGTGACCTCGGAGTGCAGGCCGATGACGTTCTCGGCGTTAACCTGCTTTTTCTTTGGCTGGTTCTTCGTCTTCTTCTTTGCCACGATTTCCTCTTGAACTTCTTATGGGCCGTCGTTATCGATTTGCTGCTATTGCAGGTCCAGCTGGTCCAGGTATTCCTTGCCGTGCTCGGAGATATGGCGCTTGCGGCCTGCCTCGTCGTTGCCCAGCAACAGATTGAACATGGTTTCCATCTTGGTGACGTCCTCGGGCTCCACCTTGATCAGGCGGCGCGTCTCGGGGTTCATGGTGGTGAGCCACATCATGTCCGGGTCGTTCTCACCAAGACCCTTGGAGCGGTTGATGGAACACTTCTGGTCGCCGATCTCCTTGAGGATGCCGTTCTTCTCGAGCTCGGTGTAAGCAAAGTAGGTCTTCTCTTTGCAGTTGATCTCGTAGAGCGGAGACTCGGCGATATACACGTAGCCCTCGTCGATGAGCGTGGGCACCAGGCGGTAGAGCATGGTGAGCACGAGCGTGCGAATGTGGTAACCGTCGACGTCGGCGTCCGTACAGATGATGACCTTGTTCCAGTTGAGGTTGTCCAGATCGAAGGCGCCAAGGTTCTTGATGCGCTTGTCTTTGATCTCCACGCCGCAGCCCAGCACGCGCATGAGGTCCATGATGATGTCGGACTTAAAGATGCGCGGGTAGTCCTCCTTCAGGCAGTTGAGGATCTTACCGCGGACGGGCATAACGCCCTGGAACTCGGCATCGCGCGAGGTGCGAATGGCGCCTGCTGCCGAGTCGCCCTCTACGATGTAAATCTCGCGACGGCTCTTGTCCTTGGAGCGGCAGTCGATGAACTTCTGCACGCGGTTGGCCATGTCGGTCTTTTGCTGCAGGTTGGTCTTGATGCTCTGGCGCGTCTTCTCGGCATTCTCGCGCGAGCGCTTGTTGATGAGCACCTGCTCCATGATCTTGTTGGCGGCGTCCTTGTTCTCGATCAAGTAGGTCGAGAGACGCTCCTTAAAGAAAGCCGTCATAGCCTGCTGGATAAAGCGGTTGTTGATGGCCTTCTTGGTCTGGTTCTCGTAGGACGTCTGGGTGGAGAAGCAGTTGGTCACCAGCACTAGGCAGTCCTGGACGTCCTGCCACTTAATGCCGCTCTCATTTTTGTTGTACTTGCCCTGTTGCTTGATGTAGGCATCGATGGCGCTAGTGAGGGCGCTGCGGGCAGCCTTCTCGGGCGAGCCGCCGTTCTCGAGCCACGATGAGTTGTGGTAGTACTCCTGCATCATGAAGGTGCGCGAGAAGCACATGCACGCGGTGATTTTTACGTTGTAGTCGGGCAGGTCCTCGCGGTCGCGACCGCGACGGTCGGCCTCGATAAAGAAGGGCTCGGTAAGGTAGTCGGTACCGACCTTCTCGAGCACGTAGTCCTCGATGCCCTTGGGGTAGCAAAAGTCCTCTTCGGAAAACTCGCCATCGTCGCCCTCAATGCGCAGGCGGAAGGTCACGTTGGCGTTGACCACGGCCTGACGGCGCATGGTCTCGCGATACCAATCGTGGGGAATGCTAATCGAGGTAAAGACCTCAAGATCGGGGCGCCACTTGATAGTGGTGCCGGTGCGGTTCTCGTCGCTAGGCTCAATCTCGAGTGCCTTCTTTTTGGCGCCGACGACCTTGCCCTTCTTAAAGTGTAAGGAGTACTTGTTGCCGTCACGCCAGACGGTGACGTCCATGTACTCGGAAGCGTACTGGGTCGCGCACGAGCCCAGGCCGTTGGTGCCGAGCGAGAAATCGTAGTCGCCGCCCTGGTTGTTGTTATACTTGCCGCCGGCATAGAGCTCGCAAAAGACAAGTTCCCAGTTAAAGCGTTTCTCGGAGGGGTTCCAGTCGAGCGGGCAGCCGCGGCCGTTGTCCTCTACCTGAATGGAACCATCGCGAAAGGCGGTAAGGGTGATGAGCTTGCCGTAGCCCTGGCGCGCCTCGTCAACGGCGTTGGACAGGATCTCGAAGGCGGCATGCGCGCAACCGTCGAGCCCGTCCGAGCCAAAGATAACGGCGGGGCGCAGGCGTACGCGCTCCTCGTCCTTGAGCTGGCGGATACTGTCGTTACCATAGTTTGCGGTGTTTTTTGCCATACTCGCTCTCTCGGTGCTCCTTTGCTGCGTTTAAGTCATATAGATAGTCAAGGTAGCATAGCCCAGCCCACAGGCGATTCCAACCAACACGAAATCCATCGAACAATCGTTCGGAGTACGATGGAGATTCGTTTACTCGGACAAAACCGAGTCGGTTCTGTCCGAGTAAGGTTGAATAGCGAATCGAAATTGTTATGTCTGCACAGCGATGACAGACATGGTTTTCATAATGACAGATATAGTTGACATCTTCTGATAGATGCAATATATTTCTGTCATGTTGCAACGGATATCTGTCCATTACTACGAAAGGAACTCCATGCCGGGCAAAAGGAACCTACGCATGAAGGCGGCGCGCGCGGCGGTTGGCCTTTCGCAAGCTGACCTGGCCGAGGCCGTGGGCGTTACGCGCCAGACCATCGGCCTGATCGAGGCGGGCGGCTACAACCCCACGCTCAATTTGTGCGTGGCAATCTGTAAAGCGCTACGCGTTACGTTGAACGACTTGTTTTGGGAAGACGAGAGCGACGTCGACCCTGACGCTCTTTAGGAGTTCGCTATGAAATTTGAAGATTTAAAACTCGTGCAAAAGTGGCGTGAATATGCCGGCCCAAAGGATGAGCGCCTGGAGGCCGAGAGCGCGAAGATCTACAAGATTGGTTTCGTGCTGCTTTCGTTTGGCATGTTGATGATCTTTTTCTACCAGTTTATAGCTCGACAGGTTGCGTGGGTTCACAGCGACGCCAGTGAAATGCCGCATGGCTTTGCAACGCCGTTCGAGGCAGCCATGTATTTGTGGCTCGTTCTCGTGATGTTGATTTGCGCAGGACTGCAAACGCGGAAGGGCTATGTCGATACCAATCGTTTTGGGCAAACCGAGCATCTTCCTGTTGGATATTTCCTGCTTGTCAGCGGTCTTAGCGGCGCCGCGTTCGCTCTTGTTATTGCCGCAATGCGCTGTATCGCTGAGGCGCAGATCGTACCGCTCGAAAGCGTCTTTTGGTTGGCGAACCTGGCCACGGGCGTGTTCTGCGGTGCGACGATTTTCGCGGCCACGTTTGCTGCCCTGTGCGCAACGTTTTTCACGGCGAAAAGACGCCGTGCCAAGCTCGAGGCAGAACTCGACTCCTCTGACGACATCTAATGCGTAATGGGCTGGCTCTGGGTATCCAGAACCAGCCCATTTGATGTTCGATGAGCCGAGTCGGCGTCTCTCGCAAAGGTAACTGAGAGCTAGTGAGGCTTATCAGAATTGACCTCATCGGCGGTGTCTTTTTCGAGCGCCGTGCGGCGGGCACTGTAGGCGACGAGGCCGGCGCCTGCCGCGGCGAGTGCTGCTGCGGCTGCCGTAAGGGGAGCGTTGACATCGCCCGTGCCCGCAAGCGCGCCCGCTTTTCCGGAGCGCTTGTTAGTGCCGTGGTCCTTGCCACTGCTGGAGCCGCTTCCGCCGGAGCCGCCGCCCTTATCAGTACCGCCACCGCCGTCCGCCGTCATCGGTGCATCGTGAAGCCCCGTCGTATCCGCGTTGTCGCATACGCCGACCTGAACTTCTGAGCGTTCGCATGCCGCGTCGGGCACATGAAGCTCGTGCAGTACGGCACCCAGCGCCGAGTTTGCCCCCGGTCGAATTTCCTCGAGCGTTACGGGATCGAGCGCCACCAGATTACGCGCCTTCGCATACAGCGTTACGCGTTTGCCCACTTCGTCGCTCCAACTCTCGGGGATGGCGAAGCTCATACGGAACTGTGCCGTGCAACCCGGTGCCAGCACGGCGTTGCCGTTGTCGGCTACCAGCGGGTGCGTTGCAAAACGTGCGCCCAGCGTCTCGAGCGCGTACTTCACGTGTGCCATATCGTTGGCCGAAGCGTCCTCGGCAAGCTCTGGATCGTAGATCGAAGCCATGCGTGTGTTCACTCCGAATCCGATGGATGCGCTGGAGAACGGCTGGCTGGAGCCCTCTCGGTACAGATCGATCGTGCCGGCGGTCAGTAAGGTGTTGCCGTCGTTTCGCACCGTGACCATGAAGGATTCGCCTGCTGCTCCGGGCACCACCGCGCCCGAGGTAGCAACGGCGCCCGTCGGAGTGGCACACGCCACCAAGGGCACTTCGATGCCGTGTAGTTCTGCCTCGCTCTTCTCCGCGCTCACAATGTGCGTGGCGAGCGCGGAGAGCATATCTCCCGACGTCAAAAATGTCGTTATCTGATCGACGGGATGGTCCAGCTCGCACATCACGAACGGCTCCGTGAACAGATCGCCTGCCAAGGTGCTGGCGAAGATGCGGAAGTGCTTGCCCATCACTGCTACCGGGTTGCCTTCTTCGTCGTAGGTTTGTCCTACCTTGCCATCGGTGTTCTCTACATAGAGCACGCACCTGCCGTTGTTGCTTACGCTAAACGATGCCGGGCCACAGCCTGCGGCACCCACGGGCTGCGTTGCAAATGCCGATGCGCCTCGCGCCCAAGTAATATGCTGCAGTTGCTCGTTGACGGTTGCCAAAAAGCCCGAATGTTGTGGCCACGGCACCGCACGGGGTACTGTGGCGTCTGGTGACATAACGCCCCAGCCCGCAATGGACTGGCCGATCACGGCGTACGATGCGCAGCCGCAACCGTCTGCGGTCTCGTACGCAACGGGCACCACCATTTTGCCGTTGATATTCTCGGGCGTGCCCAGCTCGATACTCGACGGTGCCTGCGGAAAGCGGAGAATCTGGCGGAACGTCAGGCTGTCGCCCGAAACGTCCGACCACAGGGTAAAGCATTCCAGCGCAACCTCGGCCTCGCTGCCGAGCGCCTTCTCTGCGGTGGCTCCGCGGCGGTGGAGGTAGGCGCCCGACAGACGTCCGTCGACCAGCGTCTTGCCCACCGTGATACGCGGGCACTGCAGGCAATGATAGCCATCCTCCTGAAGGCGGCCGCGCGAGATGCTGCGCCACGACGTGTGCGATATCACGCGAACTCCGTCGTTGCTTATGCGCAGGCGCACAACGGACAGTATGCCGGCTGTGCTTGCCGTATCGAAAAAAGTGTTGTCGCCGTCGGGGCGCTCGCCCGAGACCAGCAGCACGTAGGCGTCCTTGTTTCCCCTGCCGTCCGTATATTCCACCACGTCGAAGTCGTAATCGTATATGCCGTCGCGCTCCACGTCGCCCTCGCCAAAGCCAAGGGGGAAGTCCACGGGCGTGGGGGCAGACCACGTGCCGTTTGCCTTTGTGTGTACCACCAGGCGCGAGCGGCCATTGTCGCCGTAGCGCACCGAGGCGATACGGAATAGGCACTCCACGCCGGCAATAATCGCCAGCTTCATGTGGGCTTCGCTGAGCACGCCAGTAAACAGCACGTTGTCGCTCGAGGGTTTGATGCCGCCACGCTCGTCCTCCGATACACCGGCAGAATTGGCGTTGGGGTCCGCAACGGCGTTCGTTGCTTGACCGATGTAGGTGTACTCATACATCGGCGCGGCATTTTCGTCGTTCTCTATCAGCGCATGGACGAAATGCTCGATCTGTCCCGTGTCGTCGCTTTCTGCATCCGACTCGAGTTCAATGCGCGTGACCGCTTGATCCCAATCGCGCACGACAGGCGCGGCGTTTACGGCAGTGGCCTTAACCTCGGCGCGTGCGAGCAGTTCGGCGTTGGTGACGATGGTGGCCGATGCGATAAATTGCGGCACACCACCCGCCTCGGCGTTGCCGGCCGAGCCGAAGCAGGCATCCAGCGTATAAGGCGTATCTCCACCCAATGCCAGCTCAGAGCGCTGGTGCACATACTGGTCGCCATTGTTCACCGACATATTCCACGAATCGAGGAGTGTGGGCCACGACCCCGACCAAGCCTTGGTGGTCCACTTGAACATTACAAACTGGAGTATCACATCGACATCGACGTCTGCACCTACGCGCAGTCGCGGAAGCTGGTGTCCATCTGCCTTCTCGTACCCAATGAACAGCGTGAGGGATGCGGCGCCGCGCACGGCAGACGAAGCGACGCCTGCAACGCCGGCGCCAAAGGTGACGGCAAGCCCGATCTGGATGGTGAATGAGCCCGACGTGTTGGAATAGTCGAGCGAAATGTTCTTGAAAAACGCCGCGCCGCTGCCGTGCGTGTGGGCGCCCACGGCGAGCGCCAGTTTTGCCAGCACCCAGGGGTTGACGTTTAGGAAAAACGGCACCGGTCCCAAGGTGAACTGCTCGGTCCAATTGAGGTCGGTTTTTACTTGGAAGAGTGCCTTAATATTGCCGTATGCGGGGTCGTTGTTGCTGCCCCAGGTTTTGCCCACCCAATCGTAGGCGAGCGAGCCGTACAGCTGTGTGGCGATATCCATCGTAAACAGCGGCGTGCAATGGTGGCGAAGGAGCTTAGTGTTTCTTGGATCGGTGCCCGAACCGGCACTCATACTCTTGTACTGATTCCACTTCCCCTCCATCTCGTCGAGGTAGCGGTTTGCCTGCTTGGCGCCCGACTCGCGCGGTGACTTCTTCCAGTACTCTGGATCAGGGTTACCCGAATCGTTCATGTAGCCGACCGGCTTGTATCCTCCGCCAAACAGTACGTACCCGGCAAACGAGAAATCGAACAGAATGGGGAACGATGGCATCCAGCACGTGAACTTATTGCCGCCGATGCCGGGAAATGCCGCGGGGAAATCAAACGGAGTTATCTCTTGGTCCATGGTGGTGGGGACGATAGTGGTCGAGCCCGATTCCGCCTTTGCCGCCGGCGCGGTGACAACGGCCATGGGGGAGGAGAGTGTATAGGTCTTGCCCTGGTAGTCGAGCACAAAGCGCAGCTTGCACCCTTCTTCCAGAAGGCCCGATGCCGCGTCGAGAAACTTGTCTTCGAGTGTGAACGTCGCCAGATTATCCGCGCCCGATGCGCTGGCCTTGACTTGGCCAATCTGCGTGACGGTTTCGGGCGAGCTGTCCGTGGCGGGCATTACCTTGTTGATGCGCAGCGTTGCCTGTCCGCCCTGTGGCAGATGTGCCTGCACGGTAAAGGCGTGCGTATCGGGCTGCTCGTTTGCCGTGTCGTCCTTCGGCAATGCCATAAACGTGGCGTCGGCGTACTGGATGTCCCATTCGTCGAATGTGAGCTGGCGGAAGTACGGCTCGCCGTCGGAAAGCGGACGCGTGGGCGCGGTTATGGCGGTGCCGCCCTGGATACGCGCAAGGGGAATCTCGACATCACGGTAGCCCGCCATGCTAATGGAGATGCCGCCGTTAAAGTCGTACGCGTCGAGAAGCGTTGCCTCGTCCACGTAGCCTTCCGAAAGCGGCGCGACCTCAAAGATGGCCGTGCCTTCTTCATCGGTAGTGGCGGTGAGCTGCTTGCCTGCGGCATAGCGCGATGTGAGCGTGACCTGGGCACCCGTGATGGGCGTATTCTTGTTGGCGACGTCGACCACGACCACACCAAACATGGTGCGCGAGAGAACGAGCACCCTGAAGGGGTCTTTTTCGTCGGCATAGGCTTCGGTGGGCGCGATCGGCAATATGAAGGCGTTTGCGCTTCCCGGCACGCGCGGCAACATAATGTTCGCCAGCGAGGACGCTCCGGCAACAAGTAACGAACGGCGATCAAGCATCTTTGGCTCCCATCCCGCAGGTATCGGTGGAAATAATCCAATTTTGCGAGAAGGCATCCTGCCACGGTAGTGCCGTCCGAGGGCCAAAATGTCCAATTTGAGCGAGCGAAGCGCCGGGGCTCCGGAGCGCGCATGCTGCGCTAGGCAGCCCGGTCGCTAACGCAACATATGCGCGACCAGTTCGGTGCGCGTGCCGATGCCAAGCTTTGCATACACACTGGATAGGCGGTTTTTGACAGTGCCCGGCGATACTCCCATATGACGAGCGATTTCGGCGTTGGTCCATCCGCGGCAGGCGAGCATGGCCATGGTGAACTCTGTGGTCGTCAGGTCGTCAGCCACGTCCTCGCCCGAAGCGGGGTTGTGGATGCGCCGCCAGCCGTAGCTGAATCGATACGTAATCTCGATGATACGTGCGAAATCGTCAGGGTATTGCGATTTTAGGCATGCCTCGATGAGCCCCTGCAAAAGGCCGTGGTGTTCGCCGATGAGCTCGATAAGGCCGTCGGGGCGCGCAATGTCCCAAGCAGCTCCGAAGTGCGTTTTTGCGGCGTCGATGTCCTTGAGGCTCATGCATGCCATGGAAGCTGCCAGGTGCAGGAATAGTTCCGAGATGGGATAGCTTCCCTGTTTCATAATCAGGGCGTTTTCCGCCATGCCTAGGCTGCGGCCGTATTCGCCGCGCAGATACAGGGCATGCGCCATCACGTAGCTGGCGAACAGGCGCAGGCCTTCGGGCAGATGCGCCGCAAGCGGATAAAACTCTTCGGCAGAATACGGGGAAGACAAGTGCAGCAGGACGCTTGCGGCCGAGGCGAACAGGATATGCGTGGCGTGGACGGCGGGTGATTCCTCGTCGGTTGGCGTATCGAGGATGCCCGCAAGACAACGGCGGGCGTCGGCGATACGGTTGAGCGACAGGCTGGCGTATCCGCAGATAAAGCATGCGGAATAGCGCAGTGCGGAATCGGTGGCGTCAAGATAGGGGCGCGCCGTCTTGGCAGCGAGGGCGGCCTGTCCGCGAAAGTACAGCGCTTCTGCCGTGGCGATGGTGCGTGAATCGGGGTCGGAAATGCCTGCAACCGCAGCGTCAATCTGCCCCGGCACAAAGGCAGTGCACATCAACGGCATGGGAACGCATGGGTAGCCATCGCAGTCCATCTTCCATCTCCCAACAGCTGGCAACAATAGCAGCAATTGTACTCCTGTTGCTCGGGACCCCTTTCGTTTTACTGCTCGGTTGACGCTGCGGATCGTTTTGGAAGGCTTACGAGCATGGTGGTCCCGTTCTCGGAACTTGTTTCGACCTCTACTGTGCCACCGTGAAGAGCTGCAATCTCCCAAACGAGCGCTAGTCCGAGTCCTGCGCCGCCGTATGCCCTGCTGCGGGATTTGTCTAGACGAAAGAACGGTTGGAAGATGCTCTCACGGTACTGCTTGGGTATTCCCGGGCCCTGGTCCTCGACTCGCAGGAACACGTGGCTGTCGTTGTCGCAGATGGAGACGGTAACGCTCGAGTCGGTGCGGCTATAGCGGATAGCGTTTTCGGCCAGGTTAAACACCAGCCGATAGAGGAGCGTGTCGCTCCCGATTACTAGAGCGTCTCCAGCACAATTGAGGGCTATGCCCTTATTTTCGGCAAGTGGTGCAAGGTCGGTGAGGACCTCTTCGGACAAGGGACCAAGTTCCACATCGTCCTCGCAAGGAACACTGCGGAGCTCACTCATCTCGAGCAATACCTTGGCCATTCGAGACATGCGCTCGGTTTGTTCTTGTAGCAGGCCGAGCAGCTCGGCCGTTTCGGGTTGCAAACCGGAGTGCTCGGAGATGAATAGTTCAATCTGTGCTTGCATAAGGGCGAGCGGGGTGCGCAGCTCGTGTGCGGCGTTGCCGGTAAACTGACGCTGTGCAGAGAACCCTTCGCCAAGACGGGCGATCATGTCGTTGAAAGAGGCGCTGCATCGTTGTAGCTCGATGGGCACATCTTCACTGAGCCTGATTTCGCTTAGGTTGTCAGGCTGCACACGCTCGACCTGGGCCGCAAAAGCCCGTAGCGGTTTGAGTGCACGGCCGCTCACAAAGTATGCCAGCGCGCCGCCAAGGAGTGTTACTCCAGCCGTGATGTACCAGGCTGTCGTGCCAAAAGACTCCTGTGCGTCGTTTACGACGATCGTGACCTCGTCATCGGGGGTCGCTTTCGTTGGGTCGAACGCCTGGGGCGAATTTTCGCCGGTTGCGTTAAAGGCCGAGATGTTACTGCCGATGGCATCCATGTAGCGCATGCCCGTATAGCCGACCAGGCAGTTCGTCAGCACGCATGCCGCACACGTGAGCAGTGCCGTCGTAATCGTTATGCGCCATTGCAGCGAAAGCCTTTTCATTCGCTATCCTCCATAACGTAGCCCTCTCCAATCCGATTGCGAATCGGGTCGTATCCCAAAGCGCTGCGTAGCTTTTTGCGGAGTGACGAGATGTGAACGCGGGTCGCGTTGCTAAAGCTGTTCACGCTGCTATCCCAAACGTGCTCTATAAGCTCCTCTTGGCTTACCGGTCGCCCCTGATTAAGCATCAGGTATTCCAAGATTCCCGTTTCCTTGCGCGTAAGAGATAGGGCCTCGCTGTCTACGGAAGCGATGCGCGCCTTGGTGTCAAAGCGGAGCTTTCCACAGGTTAATACTATGTCGCTTTGTGCAAAGCGCCTGAGGGTAAGGCTGCGGATCCTTGCCGCAAGCTCGTCAAGATGAAACGGCTTGGTAAGGTAATCGTTGGCGCCGGCATCGAGTCCGGCGACCTTGTCGGCGACCTCGCCGCGTGCGGACAGAATCAGTACCTTGGTCTCGCAGTCGGTTTTCCTAAGTTCCCTGAGCACGGTCATGCCATCGATACGGGGAAGGTTGAGGTCGAGTACCACGAGGTCAAAGACTTCGACGCCCAGCAGGTCGAGCGCCTCCTGTCCGTCGTGGCAGCAGTCGACGCTGTACGCCAAGTTTCGCAAGCTGCGCGCGATTGCATCGCACAGCGCTCGCTCGTCTTCGACGATCAAAATACGCATAACAGTCTCCTTGCACATTCCAAATCGCGCTTAACACGGATTTTATAGTCGATATGGTCCAATGGTCGCGTAACGAAAGGAGTGGTTGGGTTGTTCAAAGCGGTAAAGCCCGTGGTACAGGTCGCTTTGTTGATCGTCGGAATTGCCATGGTGTGCTTTGGTGTTATGCGTGGCGAGGCGGATGCCGTGCTGGCCAAAGCGATTAGGCTGTGCTTGGAGTGTATCGGAATTGGATAAAAGAGAAAACACTGCGTCGCATGTTTTGGCCCGATTTCGCGGATTCATTCAGGCGGCGGCGACGCTGGTCACCAACATTCACCTGCCAAACTTTGCCAAAGGCGGCATCTATCAGGGCGCGGGAAAAACAGTCTGCGTACCTGGACTTAATTGCTATTCGTGCCCCGCGGCATCGGGTGCGTGCCCCATCGGGTCGTTCCAGTCGGTGGTAGGTTCATCCAAGTTCAACTTTTCTTACTATGTTACCGGTACGCTCATTTTGCTCGGCGTGCTGCTGGGACGCTTTGTATGCGGCTTTCTGTGCCCGTTTGGCTGGCTGCAGGAGCTGCTTCATAAGATTCCCGGCAAAAAGTTCTCCACGAAAAAGCTCAAGCCGCTCACGTACATCAAGTACGTCGTGCTGCTGTTTGCCGTGGTGCTGCTGCCCGTCTTGGTGGTTAACGACGTGGGCATGGGCGACCCGTTCTTTTGTAAGTACATCTGTCCACAGGGTGTGCTCGAGGGCGCCATTCCGCTGGCCATTGCCAACGCCGGCATTCGATCTGCGCTGGGGCAGCTCTTTACCTGGAAACTTGCCGTTCTCATTGCCGTGGTAGTGCTGAGCGTTTTGTTCTATCGCCCCTTCTGCAAATGGATTTGTCCACTTGGCGCATTCTATGCGCTCATGAATAGGGTGTCCCTACTGGGGATTCGGGTTGACGCATGCAAATGTGTCTCGTGC
The DNA here is from genome assembly GCA_900541145.1 of uncultured Collinsella sp. GTDB lineage: Bacteria > Actinomycetota > Coriobacteriia > Coriobacteriales > Coriobacteriaceae > Collinsella. The sequence goes on from UQIH01000020.1 coordinate 22,926, forward strand.
GGCAAGTGTTCAAGGGTTTGTCAGATGGACGTTGATGTGGTCCGCGCGCCCAATCATGCCGAATGTATCCGGTGCGGAAAGTGCATCGGGGCCTGTCCTGTCGATGCCATCAGCTATCGCTATGGCCTGGATGTGTCGGCGGAAAAGCTTCCCTTGACCGCCGATAAAAAGTAAACAAGCTTCGACAAAACGGAGGAATGACTATGAAGCTTTCTAAGATTGCGGCCCTGTTTATGGTGCCGGTATTGGCCTTGTGCCTTGTGGCATGTTCGGCGCCCGGTGGCAATGTGAGCGAATCTGCGAGCTCCGATCCTAAGATCGCAGAACTCACTGCGCAGAAGCCGGCCAATGCCGACGAGGCCGCCGAGTTGTATGCGAAGCTCATGCAAAAGGAGAACGAGATCCTTTCGAGCGATAACGCGCTGTGGGAAAAGGTATTCAATGCGGCAAATAAAGACTCGGTAATGATTGAGGACGGCAGCAATTACGGCGATTTCCTGCTCAAGACCATCGACGGCGCCAAGGATGAGTTCACGGCGGATGAGCTTAAGACGCTCAAGGCCGGTGCACAGCAGATCAAGGAGATCGAGGACAAGCTCGAGAGCTTGGAGAAGGAGTTCCCCGGCTGTGGAAGCACGCCGAGCGCAGGCGAGAGCGTCGACGCTTCGACCGCTGGCATGACGGCTGGTGCCAATGCTTCGAGCGAGGCGACGAAGTTCCCCAGCTTTACGGGCAGGGACCTGGATGGTAACGACGTGAGTAGCGACGAGCTGTTCTCTAAGAACAAGGTCACCGTCATGAACTTCTGGTTCACCACTTGCAAGCCGTGCGTGGGTGAGTTGGGCGACCTTGAGGACCTGAATCAGGAGCTTGCCAAGAAGGGCGGCCAGGTCGTGGGCGTCAATTCCTTTACGCTCGATGGCAACAAGGGCGAGATTGCAGATGCCAAGGACGTGCTGAGCAAGAAGGGCGTGACGTATAAGAACATCTGGTTCAAGTCGGATAGCGAGGCCGGTAAGTTTACGTCAAATTTGTTCTCGTTCCCGACAACGTATGTCATCGATCAGAATGGCAACATCGTAGGGGATCCAATCGTGGGAGCCATCAGCTCCGCCGAGCAGCGCGCAGCACTCGACAAACTTATCGACCAGGCGATTGCAAATAGCGAGCAGTAAAAAACGCCTAAAGCATAGCGAGGATCGTGCGCCGCTGTGCGAAGTAGTCCGCTACCTTTCAAGATAAGCTCCACCATATAGAGGTCCCGCTCGGGACCTCTTTTTTGGACGCCGTCCCGTTCGTTTTTTGATGCGGTTCCCTACATTCCTCACTGGTGTCGGTGAAAAATGGGGATAGAGTAGGACAAACGCGTCGAATACGAACGGTGGAGGAGAGCGGGCAAGTGCGCCCGTGCAGGAGAGGTTGCCGTCCATGCTGGAGCTCAAAGGCATTTGCAAAAGGTACGTTACGCAGTCGTTTACGCAGGTGGCGCTCGACAACGTAAGCCTGTCTTTTCGCGATAACGAGTTCGTGGCCATTCTGGGTCCCTCAGGCTCGGGCAAAACTACGATGCTCAACGTTATCGGCGGACTGGATCACTTTGACTCGGGCGACCTGCTGATCGACGGTATTTCGACCAAGGACTTTCACGATCGCGATTGGGATGCCTACCGCAACAATCGCATCGGCTTTGTGTTCCAAAGCTATAACCTCATTCCGCATCAGACCATTTTGGAAAACGTGGAGCTGGCGCTTACGCTCACGGGCGTGGGGCATGCCGAGCGCCGCCAGCGTGCGCGCGAGGCGTTGGAGAAAGTCGGTCTGGGCGAGCACGTTAACAAGCGCCCGAGCCAGCTTTCGGGCGGTCAGATGCAGCGCGTGGCCATTGCCCGCGCCCTGATCAATGATCCCGAGATTGTGCTGGCCGACGAGCCGACCGGCGCTTTGGATTCAACGACATCCGTGCAGGTCATGGACTTGCTCAAGGACGTGGCGCGCGACCGTCTGGTCATCATGGTCACGCACAATCCCGAGCTGGCGTACCAGTACGCCACGCGCATCGTCAACCTGGCGGATGGTAAGATCACCGACGATTCCGATCCTTTCGATGTCGCTAACGCCACGCGCCGCGAGGCCAAGCCTACGCGCAAAACCTCGATGAGCTTTGTGACGGCGCTGGGGCTTTCTGCCCGAAACCTCATGACCAAGAAGGGCCGCACGGCCATGACTGCCTTTGCGGGCTCGATTGGCATTATCGGTATCGCGGCGATTCTGGCGCTGTCCAACGGCGTAAACGGCTACATCAAAAAGGTCGAGGAGGATACGCTCTCGAGTTACCCACTCACCATTTCCAAGCAGGATTACGACTTGTCGTCCATGATGGGCGGGCAGGGAACTGCGGATGATGGCTCGCCTGAAAACGTGGATTCGTCCGTCGACAGTGCCGGCGGCAAGGCTAAGGGAACCGATAAGATCCCCGTGGTTACGGCCGTAAAGGATATGTTTGCGAGCGTTAAGTCCAACGACATGACGAGCTTTAAGGCATGGCTCGATGCCGGTGGCGACGGCATCGACAAAGAGGTCAACGCCATTCAGTACGGCTACGGTGTATCGCCGGTTGTCTATCGTGCGGGTAAGGGCGACGAGAAGCCTGTCCGGTTGGTGCCCAACGCCATGACCGAGGCCATGAGCGGAGGCGCGAGCTCGGCGGCAACGGTGAGCATGGAATCCATGGGAACCTCGGTCTTTAACGAGATGATCGACGACCAGAGCCTGCTCGACAGTCAGTACGATGTCGTCGCCGGTCATTGGCCCATGTCCGCCAACGAAGCCGTAATGGTGCTCTCGAGTCGTGGCACGGTGGGTGACTACACGCTCTACAGCATCGGCGCGCTGGATATCAATGAGCTCAACGATCTGGTAAACAGCGCTATGACGGCTGACGGTGGGGTCGAAACGCCCGAGACCGGCACCGAATTTACCTATGACGATGCGCTGTCCACGACGTTTAAGGTGCTGTCGCCGGCCGATGCCTATCGCAAAAACGAAGAGACCGGCATGTGGACTGACATGTCTGACGATGCCGACTTTATGACGGCCAAGGTTGCCGACGGTATTGACGTGCGCATTGTGGGCGTGGTGCGACCTAACGAGACGGCCAACGCGAGCGCATTGACCCCGGGCATTGCCTATACGCATGCACTGACTCGTCAGCTTATGGAACGCGCCGCAAATTCGCAGATTGTGCAGGAGCAGCTTGCTCACCCCGAGACGGATGTCTTTACGGGCAAAACCTTCGACGAACTGCAAGGCGAGGCCAAACAAGGCGTGGATCTGAGCAGCATGTTCAGCGTGGACGAGGCGGCGCTCAAGAGCGCGTTCTCGTTTGATGCGTCTGCACTCTCGGGTGCGGCCGGCGGTATGGACCTTTCTGGTATCGACTTATCCGGGTTGGACATTGACCTCTCGGACGTTGGCAAGGACATCGACTTCAGCGACATCATGGCAAAAGCACCGGCCCCAGATTTCTCGGTCATCTTTGACGGTCTGGAGCTTACGCCCGAGCAAATGCAGCAGGTGGGAACGCTTGCCAACCAGCTGTTTGAGGGCTTTTTGCAGTCTGATCAGTTTAAGGCGCTGACACCCGATGATCTTAAGGACGCGTCAAAGCTCGCCGCCGCATTCTCGACGTATCTTGAGAATGATGCCGCAGCCCAGCAATGCCTGGCGCAGCTGAAGGCCCTCGGCGGCTATGCCCTGGCCGAGCGCCTGCAACAGGCAATGACCGACTATGTGCAAATGCAGCTGACTCCGTATCTGCAGCAGGCAATGGACCAGGTGACCAAGACAATCAGCGACCAGATAGCGTCGACGGTATCGTCCCAGCTTAAAGCAGGCACGGCGGGGCTCATGGACCAGATGGCGACGCAGATGTCTTCGAGTTTTGCCAACCTGGCGAGCGCCATGCACGTGGATGGGAGTGCCTTTGCTCGTGCCATCCACTTCAACATGGACGCCGAGGACCTGAGCTCGCTCATGATGAGCTATGCGAAGGCGTCGAAACTCACCTACGACAACAACCTGACCACGCTGGGCTATGCAGACGAGGCAGACCCCATCTCGGTCAAGATTTTCCCGCGCGACTTTGAGGCCAAGGAGCGCGTGCTCGATCATATCGATGCGTACAACAAGCAGGTCAAAGCCGCCGGCCACGATGAGCAGGCGATCTCGTACACCGACTACATGGGCATCATCATGGGTTCGGTGACCGACATCGTGAACACCATCAGCTTGGTGCTCATCGCGTTTGTGAGCATCAGTCTGGTCGTGAGCTCCATCATGATCGGCATCATCACATACATCAGCGTGCTGGAGCGCAAAAAGGAGATTGGCATCCTGCGTGCGATCGGCGCGTCGAAGCGTAACGTGGCCAACGTATTCAATGCCGAGACCTTTATCGAGGGCCTCATCGCCGGCGTCTTTGCCATTATCGTCGTGGTGCTCGTGAGCTTTCCGGTTAATGCCTGGGCGCTTGCTGCCAAACAGGTGCCCAATCTGATGAGCCTGCCTGTGCAGGATGCGCTGGTGCTCATTGCAATTTCGGTACTGCTGACAGTTGTCGCTGGCCTGCTGCCGGCCCGCAGCGCATCCAAAAAAGACCCCGTGGAAGCCCTACGCTCCGAATAATGCGACAAAGGGACAGTCCCTTTGTCACATTGAGACCCTTGCGAAAACGGGGTCTAATTACCGTTCGGCAGGTTAAGAACTCCCTCTCCCCGCTTAATGCTTGACGAAGAGTCCTCTGGTTTATATACCTATCGGTAGGCATATAGGATGTATTGCCGATAGAAATGGAGCAACCATGACTCTCACCACACCAGCCAAAAAAGATTGTCTCCGTGAAAGCGGCGCATTTGCTTGGGTCGTCGTTATTGCGCTCGGCTTAATGTCCGCCGGAACAACTGGCACATATAGCATTATTGCCGGCTCATTCGTTGCTCCAGTATGTGAAGAACTGGGCTTTGACTACACTTCTTTTTCTTTCTATTTCACCGCGATTCTTCTTGGCCTTGCGCTTGGGCTTCCGCTTTTGAGTCGCTTCATTCCAAAAGTAATCGGCAAACCATGGCATATTTGCATTGAACTCGTCCTTATTGCCGCCGGCGCCGCAATGGCGTTCTACACCGAGGTCTGGATGTTCACCGTCTCCGCCGCAGTGATCGGCATCTGCTTTTCGTTTACAACGGGCGTCTGCATGTCCGATGTCATTGACCAATGGTTCAGCAAATCGTCCGGTCTCGCCATCGGCCTCGCTTGGGGCGTTAATTCTCTCTGCACGCTGTTATTGAGTCCTGTCATTACACTGGTCATCGAGCAGCAAGGCTGGCGTACGGGATACATCGTGCTTGCGGCCGTTTCTGCAGCTATGATTTTGCCTGCAAGCGCATTTATCATTCGCCTTAACCCCTCTGATCGCAATATGCTTCCGTACGGAGAGACCGCCTCCGAAACCCATGAGAGCTGCAGCGCCGATGAGCAGGAAGATGTCCTTTCGGGCATGGCACTCCGCGATGCCGCGAAAACGCCGTCTTTTATTCTCTGTGTCCTCTTGCTTTGCGTGGCGCAGCTCACCTGCTGCATGAACCAGCTGTTTCCAACCTATGCAAGCGAGGTCGGTTTCAATCCTATCGTAGGAAGCTTAATGGTCTCGGCAGCTTCACTCTCCGATATCTTCCTAAATCCCTTCGTGGGCAAAACATGCGACAAGCTTGGCGCTATTAAAGCAACGGTCGCATGGACAGGTGTCAGCATTCTTTCATTCCTGCTTCTTATCATTGGCGGAAGCAATGAGACCGTTTCCATCATTGCAGCTGGTGTAAACGATGTCATGTTCGCCATCGTTGGAACCGCAATGCCGATGCTTCTCCTCTCGCTCTTTGGATCACGCGATTTTGGAAGGATCTATTCGATTGTTTGCTCAGCGGGCTATGTCGTCGGTGCTTTTGGAATGCCGGTCATGATGAAGGTTTACGGCATGGCAGGGTCATTCCAGGGAGTATTTATCTTCTGCATTGCCTGCAACCTTATGATTGCTGCGTTTGCTATCGTTTCCGGCTTTCTCAATAAGGCTGCTGAAAAGTAATAAGCGCCGATTTGCATCGGCATAGATTGCCATGCAACAGGGGTCGACTCCAAGCCAGACTGGAGTCGACCCCTGTTTTCGTTTTAAAGGTTGCCCGCAGGCACCATGGGTGCCAACATGCGCTTCAGCTTGGCTGGTTTATTTGAACATAAGCTCGACTATTCCCGCCCAAACCGCTTTCTCATCAATATCCTCACCTTGAGCGACCGTATTGCTTGCTCCCTCCAGAACGGTATAAAGAATTTGTACGTAGAGCATTACGTCGGCGCTATCGGAAAACGCGCCAATCTCTACACCATGAAGAAGGATGTCTTTAAGCGCATCCATGGTTCGTTTGGTCGCCGTCGCTTGACGTTCCTGAACTGCAGGAATTCGATTTGCTTGAACGCTAACCTCGGCCAGCACGCGCCGGCGCTTTTCATCGCTTCGATAGCCACCTATAACTGAATTGCCGAGCTCGATAAGCGCGGCCTTGAACCCGTCCCTATCGACTATTAGCGAGTAGTCGCGCTGATAGTCAATGGTCGGAAACATGCTGTCCAAGAGCGTAGTGAAAATCTCCTCTTTTGAGGGAAAGTAGTAGTACACCGACGGCTTGGATATACCGACAAAGTCGCAAATCTTTCCGATAGACGCTTTGTCATAACCGACTTCTGCCACAAGATCGTACATTGCGTCCAATATTTTTTTTCTTGTGCTCACGCTGCATTTCTCCATTGCAAATCACTTCCGCACTACCAACATTATTAAGGATGGCAACGGAACATCAATTCGTGTCCAAACATGACCACTATATACGGCGAACGGTATGTATCAGTAGGCGAGCGGCAATTATTCAAAATTATCTACCGAACGGTAGGTATAGTAGTACTATAGCAGGTGAAACCCCGCTATTGTCGCGGCCGGACAGCATCGCGGGAAACCCGACGGAAGGACCAACCATGTACGAGAACTATCGTATGCCGGGCGAGTTCGAGAAGCGCTCCAACGTCTATGTGACATGGCTTCCCGATTACATCCGTGCAGAGGGCTACGATAACCGCCAGCCCTGCGTTGACGTGATCAAGGCTCTGCTCGAGTATGGCGACGTTACGGTCAACCTCAATTGCGGCACCCCCGGCTCCTATGAGGAGGCTTGCTCGCGCCTGAAGGAGGAGGGGGTTGATCTCGATCGCATCGAGATCACGCAGTTCGAAGACTCCAACTTCTATGTCCGCGACAACGGCCCCAGCATCATGGTCGACGACAAGGGCCATTCTTATATGGTCAACCCCGCTTGGACCTATTACGGCGTGTGGGACAAGAACTCCCCGGAGTGCCAGTCCGCACGTAAGGCAGCCGTTCACATGGCGGTTGCGCTCGGTTGCTTCGATATCGTCAATTCCGAAATGGTTTCGGAGGGCGGCGACCGCGAGTTTGACGGTCACGGCACTCTGATCGCCATCGAGGACACGGAATGCCGCAAGCGTAATCCCGAGTTCACGAAAGAGGAAGTAGAGGCCGAGTATAAGCGCATCTACAACCTCAACAAGGTTATCTGGCTTCCGCAGCCTATGCTCGAGGACGACGACTATCGACTGGGCATCCTCGACGAGAAGGAAGACGGAACTCCCGTCTTTGGCATGAGCTTTGCAGCTCACATTGATGAGATGTGTCGCTTTATCACTCCGAACAAGATTCTTCTTGCCGAGGTGTCCGATGAAGAGGCAGCCTCGAGCAAGGCTGGAGCAGAGTCTCGTCGCCGCATTGAGGCAGCCTACGAGATCCTGAGCAACGAAACGGACTGGGAGGGCAAGCCCTTCGAGATCGTTCGTATGCCCACCGCCGAGCCTATTGAAGTCGTTATCGCCCCTGGCGATGAAGATTACGAGCTCTATAAGGGCTTCATCGACGAAATGGGCGGCAAGTTTATGGATGGCACCCCCTGGCCCGAGGGCCCCGTCCACTTCTACGCCGCAGCGAGCTACTGCAACTTCCTGATTTGCAACGGCGTCGTTCTTGGCCAGCGTTATTACCACGAGGGCATGAGCGAGGTCGTGAAAGAGAAGGATGAGCAGGCCAAGGCAGTTCTTGAGAGCTGCTTCCCCGATCGCAAAGTCATCATGATTGATTCCCTCGCGCTTAACCTGTCCGGCGGCGGCGTGCACTGCTGGACTAAGGACGTGGCGGCCAGTCGTTAGTGAGCCTTAGAGCCTGCGCTCTTTGGCTTAGGCGCCACATGTACCGCTCCCCGAGGGATATCCGTGTTTTCCTCGGGGACACATTCAACAATAATTTTGATAATAATTCGAAAGGAAATAGGCATGAACAACAGCCTCCGCGGTCGCGACTACATCAACATCCATGATCTCTCCTCCGAGGATTTCCGCTATCTCATCGATCTTGCCTGGAACCTTAAGGCTCAGAAGAAGTCTGGTGTCGACCAGCGCTACTTCCCCGGCAAAAACGTCCTCGCCAACTTTGAGTGGGGCTCGACCCGTACTCGTTGCGCATTCGAGACCTCCTGCAATGATTTGGGCATGGGCTTCACTTATCTGACCAACTCCCACATGGGTGACTGCGAGACCGTCAAGGATGCCATGCGCGTCTTTAACGGCATGTACGATCTCATCGTCTACCGCGCACAGAAGGACGAGCAGTTCCTCTATGACGTCGCCGACCTGGTTGACATCCCGGTCATCAATGCCCTTACTCTCGGCGATCACCCGACTCAGATGCTCGCTGACGCTCTTACGATGGAAGAGCAATGGGGCGGTCTGCGTACGAGCCGCGGCAAGAAGATGGCTTTCGTTGGCAACTGCGCCGGCGCCCCAGTGTGGTATGGCCGTCTGTGCGCTATGCTCGACATGGACTTCCTCGCCATCGGCCCCGACGACCTCCGTCATCAGATGTGCAAGGAAATGATCGAAGAGGTGGAGGCCTGCTACGCCAAGTACGCTCCCAATAGGACCTTTACCATCACCTCTGACCTCGATGCCCTGGATGGCGTTGACGTTATCGTTACCGAGGAGTGGCGCTACATCAACCCCGAGTGCGGAGAAGAGGTTCTGGATCCCGACGACTACAACTCCTGGTTGGGCGATGCCGAGTCTCTGTACCCCTATCGCGTCACCAGCGAGCTGTGCAAGCGCACCAACAATCCCGACATCTTCTGCATGCATGAGCTTCCCTCTGTCCACAACGCGGATCACCGTGTTGGCAAGATGCTCCTCGACCAGTGCAAGAACGACCTTCATCGCGAGATCATCACCGAGGGTTTCGAGATTGCCGACGAGTGCTTTGAGGCCAACGCTTCGGTCATCTTCCGTGAGGCAGAGAACCGTCAGCACACCATCAAGGCCGTTATGTGTGCCCTTCTGGGTCTCTAGGAGCTGCGTCAATGGAAAATGCAAAGTTAAAGAGCAGCAAGGTTTACGCATGGGTTCTCGTAATCGCGCTCGGCCTTATGTCTGCCGGCACGACCGGATCCTATAGCGTCATCGCGGGCTCCTTCGTCGCACCCGTGTGCGAGGAGTTCGGGTTTGACTATTCCATCTTCTCGTATTACTTCACCGCAACGCTCATTGGTCTTGCGGCAGCTCTTCCGTTTGTCGGAAAACTCATTCCCAAGGTCGTTGGCAAGGTTTGGCTCCCCGTTGTCGAGCTTATTTTGCTCGCTGCCGGCGCAGGCATGGCCTTCTACACCGAAGTCTGGATGTTCATCGCCGCTGGCGCCCTGATTGGCGTTTGCTTCGCCTTCACCACCGGCGTCGCTATGTCCGACGTTATTGACCAGTGGTTCAAAAAATCTGGTGGCCTGGCAATCGGTCTCGCTTGGGCAGTGAACTCGATTTACATGCTCATCATGAGTCCCGTCATCACCTCTGTCATCGAGGCCGCTGGCTGGAGAACTGGTTATCTGGTGCTCGCCGGTGTTTCCGCAGTGCTCATTCTCCCAGCTTCCATTCTGGTCATCCGCTACAAGCCTCAGGACAAGGGCATGCTGCCCTATGGCTACGTCGAGGGCGAGACGGTCACCGAGACCGAGGAGACGACCGAGGATAGCACGCGTGGCGTTAGCTATGCGCGCGCCATTAAGTCGCCTGCCTTCTTCTTCTGCATCGGCTTCCTCTGTCTTGTTCAGCTCACTTGCTGCATGAACCAGCTCTTCCCGACGTATGCTTCCGAGGTTGGTTTTAGCCCCATGGTGGGCGGCTTCATGGTATCCGCTGCATCGCTCTTCGATCTGTTCCTCAATCCGATCGTCGGCACCACTTGCGATAAGTTTGGCAGCACGAAGGCTATTCTGGGCTGGCTCGCTGTCTCCATCCTCTCCTTTGTCATGCTCATGATGAGCAGCGGCAACTCGACGCTCAGCATCCTCGCAGCAGGCGTGAACGACGTAATGTACGTCATCGCTGGCACTGCCCTGACCGTTTTGGTTATGGATGTCTTTGGCTCCCGCGCTTTCGGTCGCATCTTCGCGCTGATCTGCTCCGTGGGCTATATCGTCGGCGCCTTTGGCATGCCCGTTATGATGAAGGTCTATGAGCTTGTCGGCTCCTTCCAGGGCGTCTTCATCTTCTGCATCGCGTGCAACGTTATTATCGGCCTGTTCTTGCTGCTGGCAAAAAAGACTGGTAAGAACCTCTCCTGGGACGAATAGTTCGATTCGTCTTAGACATACGCTGTAGGGCTTAACCTGCAGCCGCTTTGGGGCATCGACTAACATCGGTGCCCTTTTTCATCGAATGTGACAAAGGAGCAGCCATTTTGTCACATTGAGTGGCATGTAAATCGAGGCCTAATACTTTTCCGAGAAGTGAACGGCCATACTTGGACCTCCGAAGCATCGACATTTTTAGACGTCAAACCCGCAGGATTTGGCTGGCAAAACCGCAGGAAATTGCATCTCGAAAGTGCCGATGCTTCGGGGGCCCGTTTTCACTCGTTCACTTCTCGGGAAAAGTATTAGACCTCGTTGTATGGGGTGCGGCTGGAGGGTGGTCATCGTTCAGTAGCTACCTCTTCCTTGTGAATCGCCTGAAGCGCAAGGCATAATGCATGTGACAAAGGGACGGCCCCTTTGTTGTGTTGATATGAGAGAAGAGTAGATGATCCTTTCGCTGGCCCCTATGGAGGGGATTACCGGGCATGTGTTCCGTCGCGTGCATGCGGAGTGCTTCGGTGCGCTCGATTGCTATTACACGCCGTTTTTGCCGCCGCCGCGGGTGGGAAACCACTTTGGCGGCAAGGCGTTTAAGGAGATCGATCCTGCCAATAACCAGGGGCTCAACGTGGTGCCTCAGCTGATGTCCAAGAACGCGGACGAGTTTGTGTGGGCGGCACAGGTGCTCGCCGACATGGGCTACCGCGAGGTCAATCTCAACCTGGGTTGCCCTTCGGGAACGGTTGTCGCCAAGGGCAAGGGCTCGGGTTTCTTGCGCAATCTCGACGAGCTCGAGGCGTTCTTAAGCGATGTGTGCGAGCGGTCGCCGTTGCCGGTATCGGTCAAAACTAGGCTGGGGCTCGAGGACGACGACGAGTATGAGCGCGTGCTCGATCTGTATTGCCGCATGCCGCTGGCAGAGCTAATCGTGCATCCGCGTGTGCAAAAGGACCGCTATACGGGCTCGCCGCGCAAGGAGTTCTATGGCGAGACGCTGGAGCGTGCGCCGTTCCCGGTTGCCTATAACGGCGATATTTTTGATCTTGAGGATATGGATGCGCTGGTGGAGGCCTATCCCGGCACACGCCATGTGATGCTGGGGCGTGGCTTGCTTGCGAACCCCGCGCTGGCTCGCATGGTCAAGGGCGGCCCTGCTGCCACGGCAGCCGAACTGCATCGTTTCCATGACACGCTGTTTGCGGCATATGCAGAAGAGATTGGCGGTAACGCGGTCTTTCGCATGAAGGAGTGGTGGTTCTACGCCAAATGCGCCTTCGCCGATCCCGCTACCGTCCACAAGATCGTACGCAAGACCAAAAAGGTCGACGAATACCGCGCTGCCGTCGAGCGCGTCTTTCGCGAACAGCCGCTTGCACCCACAGCTCGCTTCCACGGCTAACTAGTCATCGGGGGCGTTCTTTAACGACTGGTCATTTAAGGACGTCCCCAACGACTATGTAGCAAAAAGCTGTACACCAGCATCCAAAGATGTCGAAAAATGTCGACTTTGGATGCTGGCGTACATGTTTGGGTCCGACGGGGGAGCGGGCCTAGGCAATCAGTGCATCAAGTGTAATGAGCTCTCTGAGCCGCTCCGTGCGTGTTTGCCCATGGCGTTTGGCTTTTTCGTCAAACGCCTCAAGAATCGATTCGCCCACACGTGCTGTTGTAACGACGCTTGGCTCATCGGAGATCGACGGCCTTCCCAGCTTGATGGTGCGACCCTTCGGCCATTCATCTTTTTCGTATGCCTTCGCGGCTTTCTCCAACTCTCCGGGAGCAAACCCCATCATCTTTTCGAGCTGCTTAGTGTCCATAGCGCCTCCTATCGATCGGCATAATGTCGAGCACAGGTCAACGGATACTCTTTTTGTATACAGTTTTGTAGACAAAAATATAAACAGTTTATCAGGCTAATTAGCTTGTTTTGACCCGCGTGTTCGATAGGAAATGAGCATTGACGGCTTCGATACTCCTTTGCTTTTCAGCTTGGAATTTGGATGCCCATTGAACTTCCGGAGGGGAGCGCTTTATTAAGCTATCGAGATTCTGGGCAGGAGCTCTCACTGGTCTTCGGTAATGGGACCAGCTTAATTCGCGACACAGTGTGTCGCGAATGGGAGTAGTCGTTAGGTGTCCTTCAATGGCTACTCATATAAGAACGTCCAAGTGCCGGATTTTGTCATTTAGTGTCGTTCTCAGCGACTATTCTGGAGGGTCGTGGTCAAAAAAGGGCAAATATGAGTACTGTTGCCATTATGGTTGCATTTATTTTGCTATAAATAGTAGCTCCTGATGAGATTTGTTCCCATTAGGAGCTACTTTTATTGAACATATGAGGAGAAATAACGTCGTCTGCGGACGAGTGGAACGTTGAATGGTTCCTGAAGTGATCAAAATCGCTGCTACTAAACAGGTAGCAGTACTCATATTTGCCTTTTTTTGACCACAGCCCTCTCGGAAACCTTTCCAGAGGCGTCAAACAGCCATAATCCAAAGGTCGCCTCAAACAATTAGCCGGCTAAGAGCGTCCATGACTACCCAAAAGCTGTACACCAGCATCCAAAGATGTCGAAAAATGTCGACTTTGGATGCTGGTGTACATGTTTGGGCCGTATGGGCTGGGTCCCTGGACGGACAGAGTGTGCGCACTAGAGCAGATTCTTCTGTACCCATGCGATGATGTCGCTCGATTCGTAGAGTGGCTTGCCGTCGATGAACAGGCAGGGAACCTGGCGCTTTCCGCCGACGGCGATGAGTGTCTGTTCGGCATCGGAGTCGGTTGAGATGTTGCGCTCGGGAATGGTCACGCCGTTATCGGTCAGAAAGCGCTTGACCTTTATGCAATACGGGCAGCCGGTCATAACGTACAGCGTGAGCTCATGATTAGTAGCCATGGGTCTCCAATCGGTTGAGGTTTCGATTGAAATACCCAAAGCAGCCGCGGTCTATGCGCGCGTCAACGACGACTCGATGGCCTGGACCAGAAACGCCGTGGCTCCGGTGCCGCAGGGCTTGTCGTAGTAGTCAACAAAGCGCTGGTCGGCAAGATAGCCGTGGGCGAGGCCCAGATACGCTTCGTTCTGGGGCTTGTGTCCCCAATTAAGGCCAATCCATCGACGGTGCATTGCGACAAGTTTGCGGGCCTCGTTACTCTCTGAGTCGCCAATGCCCATGGCAATCGAGAGCTGGCCCAAAATGGCGCGTTCAAGTTCCTTCATGTCGTTCCATGTCTGAGGATCCATATCCAGTAACGTTTCGTTTGCTGCATCGATAGCCTCATTGCCATAGCGAGCTCGAGCCTCGGCGCCGTAGCATTCCTCGTTTTCCTGCACGGTGCGCCAGCGCTCCAGTTGTGGCAGGACGGCGCCCATGAGCGAGACGGCTTCGTCGAGCGACATGCCGGTGTTTTGCGCCAGGCGCGGGGCACAGTCCTCGATCATCGCCTCCATGGTGGTGGCGTAGGTGTACTTGCCGTGGTCGTAGCACCACTTGCAGTAATGGTCGGTCGTGGCGCCTGTGGCATCGGTGCCGCAGTCGTCGGGCGTGAGTATCATGCCGCAGCTCTGGCAATAATGCTCGGGCATTTCGAGCAGGTGGGACAGTGGCTCGCCGGTTACGGCGGCAATGAGCTTCATCATGTCGATGCCCGGGGTGACCTCGTCGCGCTCCCAACGGCTGACGGCTTGGCGCGTGACAAAGAGTTTGGCGGCGAGCTGCTCTTGGGTAAGGTGATGGGCGCGACGGATGGCAATGAGCTTTTCTGCAAAGGCCATAGCGGCTCCTTTCTGCTGGTTGATGGCTTAAGCATACGCGGCGGCAGACGCCCTTCCAAGCAACCGTTGGTTGCACGGCGGGGGACCGCGGCGAAGAATTGCACGCAACGCCCCACGCCTCCATGCCGTACAATGACCGGCATGGAACCTATTGCACACATACATACCGACCTGCCGCAGAAGTTCGGCATCCCGCGCAACAGCTTTTTGGCGCCTCATCTGCAGGGACGCATCGTTTTTGAGCCGGAATTTGCCTCCAACGCAGCGGTTGAGGGTCTGGACTCCTTCTCTTACCTGTGGCTGCTGTGGCGCTTCGAAAACGGAACGCCCGGCGGCACGGCTAAGGACATAGCCGCCGATGCCAAAACGCAGGACAGGTCCGGCACCAACGCAAAATGGTCGAAAACTGTGCGTCCGCCGCGCCTGGGTGGAGCCGAGCGTGTGGGCGTCTTTGCCACGCGCAGTCCGTTTCGCCCTAATTCCATTGGGCTCACCTGCGTCAAGCTCGACCGCGTGGAGCTTACCGACGATGGTCCCATCATCCATGTGTTGGGGGCTGACCTGCGCGACGGCACGCCCATCTACGACATTAAGCCCTACATTCCGTTTGCGGACTGCCACCCGGATGCAACGGGCGGCTGGATTGAGGATGCTCCGTGGCAAGAGCTCGATGTTGAGTTTCCGCAGGCGCTGCAGGATATGGTCTCGCCCGCAAAGCTCCCCGGCTTGGTCGAGGTCCTTCGCCAAGATCCGCGCCGCGCGGGCAGCAAGCACGAGCCAAACCGCGTCTATCATCTGGCCTTCGCCGGGCTCGACATATCTTTTACGGTCGATAAAACCCAGCTAACCGTAGTCGCCGTCAACGACGCGCGAGACTAACCAGCCATTCGTCCGCATCCGTCAAATTAAGCGCCAAACCCCGCGTCAAAACCGCCCACGCTGGTGGACAATAACGCCTACCAAAACAATCAACTTTGTACGGGAGCTCAGCATGAAATACGACTTTAGCTCGCTTATCGACCGCCACGGCTTGGACTCTATCGCTGTTGACTCTTGGGGTGAGATCCCCGGTATGGCCCCGAACGCACCCGACGAGGGCTTCGACCGCATCCCCATGTGGGTGGCCGACATGAATTTTGCCACGGTGCCCACGGTCCAGGAACACATCATTCAGCGCGCTCAGCATCCCATGTTTGGCTACTTTAACCCGCGCTCCGAGTATTTCGACCGCATCATCGAATGGCAGAACCGCCGCAATGGCGTCGAAGGTTTGAGCCCTGAACATATCGGCTACGAAAACGGCGTGCTGGGCGGCGTCGTGTCGACGCTGCGCGCGTATGTCCAGCCGGGCGATGCGGTGCTGGTCCACAGCCCTACCTACATCGGCTTTACCAAGTCCATTGAGGCCGCGGGCTATCACATTGTCCACAGCCCGCTTAAGCTCGACGACCAGGGCGTGTGGCGTATGGACTTTGAGGACATGGAGCACAAGCTCGCCCAAAATCACATCCATGCCGCGGTGTTCTGCTCGCCGCACAATCCCTGCGGCCGCGTATGGGAACGCGACGAGATCGAGCGCGCCATGGACATCTATCGCCAGCACGATTGCGTGGTGATCTCGGACGAGATTTGGTCCGATATCATCCTGCCGGGGCACAAGCACATCCCGACGCAGTCGGTGAGCGAGGATGCCCGCATGCGCACGGTTGCCCTCTACGCGCCCAGCAAGACGTTTAATCTGGCGGGCCTGGTCGGCAGCTACCACATCATCTACAACGAGACGCTGCGCGACCGCGTGTGTGCCGTGTCCAACAAGACTCACTACAACGAGATGAACGTCCTCTCGATGCACACGCTTATCGGTGCCTACCAGCCGCAAGGCTACGAGTGGCTGGACGAGCTCAACCAGGTGCTTGCCGGCAATATCGAGTACTTCTGCAATTACGTGGACGAGCATTTTGAGGGCGTGTCTTATTCGCGTCCGCAGGGCACGTACATGGTGTTTCTGGACTGCACCGAGTGGTGCCGCGAGCATGGCCGCGATATTCAGTGGCTGCTCGACGAGGGGGCGCGCGTGGGCGTGGGGTATCAGGACGGCCGTCCGTTCCACGGGTCCTGCCACATTCGCGTGAATCTGGCGCTGCCGCTTTCGCGCGTAAAGGAAGCGTGCGACCGCCTGGACCGCTACGTTTTTAATGCACGGTAAGTGAGCACTGCATGTGGGGCCTTCTGCCAAGTCGGCTGGAAGGCCCCGCATGGTAAAACGTCTGTAACCATTGGGCGCTCGACAGGTTTTGTTTGCTATTCTTTCAGCATTTTAGTCTGTAAACAGGATCGTCTGGAGCTCGATGAAAAGACCCCGCCGCTCGATTGCCATATCGCTGTTTGTTGCGCTTGCGGTGGCGAGCGCCTTTGTCGTTGTGATAGCTGGCTGTTCTGGGCGTAATGACGAAGCCTCGACGTCTGCATTAGAAGGTCTGGACGCCTCGCAGGTCAAAGACGACGACCTTAAGACGCTCAACGTCGGCAGCGACCTCTATCCACCGTTTGTGTATACCGACGAGTACGGCGATATTGTTGGCCTGGATGTCGAGATATTGACCGAGGCTTTGGCCCGCATTGGTTATAAGCCAAAATACCAGCTGATCGACTGGGAAAAGAAGAAAGAGCTGCTGGCGAGCGGCGAACTCGATTGCGTCATGGGTAGCTTTAGCATGACGGGTCGCGAAAACGAGTATCGTTGGGCCGGTCCGTACCTTGCGAGCCGCCAGGTGGTCGCGGTCCATCCCGAGAGCGATATCTACACGCTTGCCGATCTTGAGGATAAGATCGTGGCGGTTCAGTCCACCACCAAGCCCGAGGGCATTTTGCTCAATCGCACAAATGAAAACGTTCCGCAGATCAAGGAACTCTACTGCTTTTCGGACCGTTCATGCCTGAACCCGGCGCTCGTCGAGGGCCTGGTCGACGCCATCGCCGCGCATGAGTCCTTGCTGCTCACCTATGAAAAAGACTATGGCGTAACGTATCGCATTTTGCATGAGCCGCTGCTAGAGGTTGGTTTGGGCACCGCTTTCGATATCAACGATACGCGCGGCGTCAACGTTAAGCTCACTCATGCCTACCAAGAAATGCTTGCCGATGGCACCATGGAACGCCTGGTGTCAAAGTACTTCGATGACCCTTCGCCATTTTTGAATGTGGAGGGTCTGTCATGATCGATGCGCCTGACCACGCCGTAGAGGAGCGGGGCAATCGTTCGGCAGGGGCATGGCTCCTTGTCGCCCTGCTGGGGATAGTGCTCTCGGTTGCTGCCGGCATGATGAGCTACGGTTACATGACGGCCCAAGCCGAGCAGCGCTTTGCCGACGTTGTCGATTACGTGGCGACGCAGAGCCTTTCCCACGATGCATTCAATAGCGCCTATACGACCAAAAACCTGATACGCGTTATGGAGATTGCCGGAGAGGCAGCGCGCGATATGGAGCGCGACGGTTCGGTGGATAACGCCATGTTGGAGCAATATGCTGACCTGTTCAACGTGAGTGCACTGATCGTGACGGACGCATCGGGCAATTTGGTGTCCGAGTCCTCGACGGATGGCGTGGGCTACGAGTCGCTCGCTACGTATCTCAAGGAAGCACCCGTGCTGGAGGTGGCAGCCCATCCGCTTAAGTCCTATACCGCCCGCATTACGCTTTCGGATGATTCGGTCGCAGACATTGGCTGCGTAACCCGGCAGGATGACGAGGGCATCGTTGTCGCAGTAAGGCATCAGAGCGCGAAGGCAGTTGCAAGCAATACGCTCAAACTGCAGAGCTTGCTCGAAGGCTATGAAACCATCGATAGCGGCAATATCGTGATCGAAAGCGACGGCAAGGTCGTTGCGACCAATGCCGTTGAACCCACCGTATTGGGCGTGTTCGATCTGCCTGCGACGGATGTCTTCATTGTCGACGGTATTAAGGATCGATGCCTGGCTGGTAAGGTCAGATTGGTTAACGCCGCCGGCGAGTGGTATTTGGGCACATTTGGAAAAGCGCACAAATTCTATGTGTACACCTATGCCTCGGCGCAGCGCTACTTTGAGGTCGCCGCGGCTGTTGCCGCCGGCGTGCTGGTGCTCTACGGCGGTGTTATAGCCGTTGTTGTGACGGTGCGTCGCCGCGCTGATCGTCGACGTTTGACGGACTTGCTGCAGCAGGAGCGCGACTATGGCGACAAGCTGGCAAAGGCGGCGCGTGAGGCCTCGTCTGCCAACTCGGCAAAGACGGAGTTTCTGCGTCGCATGAGCCACGATCTGCGCACGCCCATCAACGGCATTCGCGGCATGGTCGAGGTCGGCGATGCCAATGCGGACGATCTGCAAAAGCAGACCGAGTGCCGCTCAAAAATCTGGACAGCATCGGGACTGCTGCTCGACCTTGCCAACGAGGCCCTGGATATGAGTCGCCTGGAGAGCGGGCAGGTCGACCTGGAGCTTGTTTCCACAAACTTGGCGACCCTCAACCACGAGGTGCGCGATATTCTGGAGCGCCAGGCCGAGGAGCGTCTGGTGACAATTATCTGCGACCAGCAGACCCTTAATCATCCCTATGCTCGGGTGAGCGTGACGCACCTCAAGCGCCTGTTGCTCAATATTGCCGGCAATGCCGTCAAGTACAACCGCCAGGGCGGATACGTTCGCCTGGCGTG
Source organism: uncultured Collinsella sp. (assembly GCA_900541145.1). GTDB lineage: Bacteria > Actinomycetota > Coriobacteriia > Coriobacteriales > Coriobacteriaceae > Collinsella. The sequence goes on from UQIH01000020.1 coordinate 42,184, forward strand.
CCGCGAGGTGGAGCCAGCGGATGGCGCCCCCGTCTATGAATACACGATCGCCGACAACGGTATTGGCATGAGCGAGGAGTTCCAACAGCACCTCTACGAGCCGTTTTGCCGCGAGGAGCAACAGGTGGAAGGCGCCTCATCGGGAACTGGCCTGGGCGCGCCTATCGCAAAACAGTTAGTCGAGCTTATGGGCGGAACCATGAGTTTTACGAGCGTCTTGGGGCAGGGGACGACGTTTACCATCCGCCTGCCGTTTGAGAAATGCAAGCGCTCCGAGATTCCTCAGGCAGTTCGCGCGGATGCGGGCGATGGCGATGCGCTCCAGGGCTTGCACGTTTTGCTCGTAGAGGATAACGATCTGAATGCCGAGATCGCGCAGTTTACGCTCAGCCGTGCCGGTGCCGTCGTGACGCATGCTAAGGATGGCGAGTCTGCCGTTGAGGCGTTTGTCGCGAGCGCACCGCACGAGTACGACGTGGTGTTGATGGACATCATGATGCCTGGCATCGATGGCCTTGAGGCCACGCGTCGGATTCGAGCACTCGATCGCGAGGATGCCGCGACCACGCCGATTATCGCTGTGAGTGCCAACGCCTTTGCCGACGACCGCAGACTTTCGCGCGAGGCGGGCATGGACGCGCACCTGAGTAAACCCGTGAGCTCGCAGGAGCTCGTTGAGGCGCTTGCGCACATAGCTGCCGACGCTTTATAAGCATATGGCCCGGTTCCAAGGTGGGTTGGAACCGGGCCATATTGCTATTTGTGAGTTTTGCTTTTGAGGCTTACTTTTCTTGAATCTGCTTGCCGCAAAGATGCTCAATCGTAATCTCGTAGAGCTGGACGCCCTTAATGTCCTTGGCGATTTCCTCTTCGACTTCCTCGGCGGAAGGGTAGTACTTAAGGGCGAGCTGGCGGACTTTGTCTTCGATAAACGCGGGGGTGTCATTCGCCAGGCGACAGCGGCCAAAGACCACGGTACTCATAACGTAGGGAGCCCAGTCACCGTCCTGGTACCACTCGTTGCCGTAAACGGTAAAGCAGACCTTGTCATCGCGCTTGAGTGCGTCGACCTTGTGGCCAGCTTTGGCGCCATGGAAATAAATCTTGTCGTGCTCGGTGTCAAAGAAGTAGTTGACGGGAATGGCGTACGGGTAGCCGTCGTCGCCGTTGACGGCAAAGACGCCGCGCTTGCAGGTAGCGAGCAGTTCGCGCGCTTCCTCGTCGGTGATGGCGCGTTTCTTTCGACGTAAGGGCCTAAACATCGTTGGCTTCCTTTCTGGTCGTGCGTGGTGGTTGAGCACAAACTGTAGCGAAACGGATCCGTTTTTCTTGATGCGGGCGAGTATGTTTTTGAGCTTGTTAAAGTCGAGCGGTTTGGACAGATGGGCGTTCATGCCGGCGTCGTGTGCCGCCTTGGCGTCTTCGGCAAAGGCATTGGCGGTGAGCGCGATGATGGGGATATCGGCTGCATCGACCTTCTCGCTCAGACGAATCGCGCGGGTTGCCTCGTAACCGTCCATGTCCGGCATCATAATGTCCATCAGGATCGCATCGAAGCTGCCGGCGGGATGAGACAGGTACAGATCGACGACTTCGTTGCCGTTGACGGCGCGGGTGACCACGACGCCCTCGGATTCTAGCAGCGTCTGGGCAATCTCGGCATTCAATTCGTTGTCTTCGGCGAGCAGCACGTTCATGTTGGCAAGCGAGCAGTCGAGCGCCTTCTCGACCGTATCCGTCCGCGCCCGGGGGTTCTTGTCGATATCGAGCGGAATTTCCACGTAGAACGTGGTGCCCACATGGAGTTCGCTGGTGACTTCGATGGTGCCGCCCATCAGTTCAATAAGCGACTTGACGATTGGCATGCCCATGCCGGTTCCTTGGAACTTGCTGCGCGCATCGTCACCTTCTTGGGCAAACGGCTCATAGATATGCTTTAAAAACTCGGGAGCCATGCCAATGCCGGTATCCGAAACGCTAAAGCAAAAGAGCGCGCGCCCGTTGTCGAGTGGCTTGGTCTTTGAGCTAAAGGTGACGGAGCCGCCGTGCTTGTTGTACTTAATGCTGTTGTCTAACAGGTTGATCATGATCTGTCGGATATGGGTGGGACTGCCGATCATGTATGGCCCCGTGGCGTACGGCAGACTATTGTCCTGCATGGTGATGCCGTTACTGGACGCGCGGAGCTTGCACAGCACCAGTGTATCGTCACAGAGCTCTTTGAGGTTAAAAGGCGCATGCTCCAGTGTCAGCTTGCGGTCTTCGATTTTGCCCATCTCGAGGATGTCGTTGATCAGCGAGAGCAGGTGATTGGCGGCAACGCGCGCCTTGGCACGGCTCTCGCGGGCGACTTGCATATCGCCTTCCTTCAATTCCTCGATCTCGATAAGGCCCAGGATACCGTTGAGCGGCGTACGGATGTCGTGGCTCATGCGCGTGAGGAATGCCGTCTTAGCGGCGTTGGCAGCATCGGCTTTTTTGCGCTCGGTTCGAGCGCGCACGAGCGCCCAGATGAGCAGGACGATGCCGACCGACAACATACCGATGAGGGTGGCGGCGATAGCGGTGCGGTTGCGATAAAGGAATCGAAGCGTGTCGGATTCCTGGGCCGTGTACGACGTGGGGGAGAAATTGCTTGCGGAGAGCGATTCTCCGGCATTGATGATGCCCTTGTTGATGATTCCCAACAGCTCGGGTTTTCCGCGCGAAATCCAGCATGAAAGCTCACAGGTGTCAGGGAGCTCGGTCGTCTCGCAGTCCTCGAGATCATAACGGTCACCGATGGTCTTTACGCGTGAACTGGGAGCGACGATGCAGTGCGCCGTTCCCTTCCTGAGGGCGTCGAACGCTTCATCGTCGGATTGGTATTCGGTCACGGTCGCTGTGGGGAACAGGCTTTCAAGCGCATTTTTGTTGACAAACGATGATTTGGTACAGGCGATGTTCTGAAGGTCTTTGTTCAGGTCGCTGCCGGTGTGGATGGCGGTGAGAGATATGGTCCCCAACGATACCGACTGCGCAACGCCTGTTTGCTCGGCAAACCAGTAATCTCGGTATACCGGCAGCGCAACGTCTACGCTTCCCTTTGACAGGGCCTTTGACATCATCTTGTAGCTATCAAAGGGGACGGTTTTGACCGTAATGCCAAATTTATCGTGCAGCGTCGTCGCAAGCGATGCGAGCGAGCCTTCCATTTCGCCGTTTTCGTCTTCGTTGCAGTAGGGGAGTTTGCCCGTAATGTAGCCGAGCGTGATGGTGTTGCCATTTGCTTTGAGCCAGGAACGTTCGGGGCCGTTGAGCGATGATGAACCGCTGTTTTGGGCCGAGTAGTTAGATCTGACTTCGTCGATATAGCGTGGGTTGACGCGGGCGATTGCCGACATGGCGGCATTGATGTCGTCCATCAGGTCGGGGCGGCTTTTGGGGACGGCAAAATAGTAGTCGCTCGAACCAATGTAGAACATGGGGGAGGCGCTGGGCGACGAGATTGTGTCGTTCATGATGACGGCATCGACTTCGTCGTTTGCGAGCGCGTCAAAGAGATAGGATCCTCCGTCATACTCCTTGTATGTGCAGGCGATTCCTTCGCTGGCGAGCCATTGCTGGCCAACGAAGGTTTGCATGACGTCGGGGTTGCAACCGATAGTGAGACCCTGGAGTGCTTGAGGGTCACCCTTTGCAAGGTCGTCACGGTCGGGCCTGGCGTAGATGTAGTAGCGCTCGGTGCCCTCGGGGTTCGAGGAAAAGAGCAGCTTTTGGGCACGTTCCTCGGAGTAGGAGATGTTGGGCATGAGGTCGATCTCGCCTGCCTCGAGCATGTCCATAAGCTCGGTGAAGGTGCCGGAGACGTATTCGTACCGCCAGCCGGACGTGTAGTACGACAGGGTCTGGAGGTACTCGTAACCCCATCCCGAGAGACGCTCGCCGGGGGTGCCGTCCTGGAAGCCCTCGTTGTTGACAAGCCAACCAACGCGGACCGTTTTGACCTGCTGATCGGTATTGGCGGCATAGGCGGGGGCGGGCATGATGGTGCTCAGTACGGCGAGCACGGCAAGCGCGACGGCAAAGGTGCGATATATAACTGAACGAAGGACAGCGGAAGCTCTCACATGCAATCCTAACGAATCGAGACATTACCGCATAAGGATACCAGCTCAGCCTGCCCAGTCGGCAGCTGCACCGCTAAACGGTCCCGCCCGGCAGTTGGGGACAGTCCCTTTCTGCCGGCACAGACGATATGAGCAGGACATAAAAACATTGAGAGCCCCTGCTGCA
>UQIH01000021.1 GCA_900541145.1 uncultured Collinsella sp.
GCACAAAAGTGCCGCCACGGAGACGTCTCCCTTCTCCGTGGCGGCACTTTTGTGCGCAGGGGAGGAAGGGCCGCCACGAAATCGGCCCATCTACTACGTTTATCCCCTTACCCCCAACCATGCCAAAAAACGCGAAAACAAAACCGCAGGTAGAACGCCTGCGGTTTTGTTCAAAACGAAGGCATGGTCAGGGGTATCGAGTCAAACGTAGTAGATGGGCCGATTTCGTGGTTGGCGCCGCCAAATGATCCCCCGGGGACGGAGGAAAACGGATCATTTTTGGCCCCACGCGGCTGGTGGGTGCGTTCGCGCAGGACCGTTCAAACAAAACTATGCCGGTTTACGGGGCTGAGTCACGAGTCCCCAACCATGCCGATATTCGTGAAAATAAAACTGCAGGTAGACGAGCCGTCATTTTGCAGAAAACGCGGGTATGGATGGGGGGTCCTGAGTTTAGCCCCGTAAACCGGCTTAGTTTTGAAATGGCATTAAATCGATGGCAGCCATTTTGCTATGCCAAAGCGGTCGGCCGTTGGGTAATTACCCTCGCAGGTAGGCGATGGCGATTTGCGTACGGTTGCGCAGGCCCATTTTGGCCAGGATCGAGCTGATGTGGTTGCGCACCGTGCCTTCTCCCATATAAGCCGTGGCGGCAATCTCCTTGTTATCGAGGCCGCGGGCGATGAGCTCGGCGACTTCGAACTCGCGGTCGGTCAGACCGGCAAAGGCCGCGGGCCGGCGAGTCGCACCGGCCTCAGCGTTCGCCCCATCAAAATCGACATCTTCGATCGCCTTGCCCTCGAGCACGCGTTTGCCATCCATGACCTGCGCCAACGCTGGCGGAATGGCGGCGACATCGGTCTTGATCAGGTAACCGCGGGCGCCCAGCTTGAGCGCCGACACAATGTACTCGTCATCCGAGAATGTCGTCAGAAACACCACGCGTGCCGCGGGGTCGTGCTCAAGGATCTCGCGCGCCGCCGAAAGGCCGTCGCGCCCCGGCATCTGAATGTCGAGCAGCGCGATATCGGGTGCGAGTTCGGCGTAGAGTGCCACCGCGTCGTTGCCGTCGGCTCCGGTGCCCACTACCTCGATCTGCGTTTGGGCGCCCAGGATAATCTTGAGCGAATCGACCACTAGGCGGTCGTCGTCGACAACGATGAGCCTCATCGGCCCTCATCTCCTTGCTGTTTGGGAACGGTGGCGAACACACGCCAGCCGCCGGCACCGGCGCGCGGACCGGCGGTGAAGGTGCCGCCAAGCGCCTCGACGCGCTCGCGCATGGAGCCGAGCCCCATGCCTTCTGCGACGTTGCTGCTGCTCGCCGGGGTCGCGTCCGCGCCATTATCGGTAACGATGAGCTGGTAAAACGACGGATGCCCCATGCACCGCACGGTAACGGCATTGGCATGGGCGTGGCGCATGGCGTTGGAAAGCGCCTCGCGAAGGACCGCCGCAAAGCAGTTGGCGACATTTGCGGGCGCATGTTCGGTCATAACTTCAAGCTCAATCTGCGGGCCGCCGTCCGAGCGCGCGCCTTCAACAATGCGTTCGAGCTGCACGGAAAGGTCGACAGCGTTGTCGTTGAGCGCATGGACGCTAGTACGCACAAGTTGGAGCGCCTCGTCAACCGTGCGTTTGACGTCGGCGAAATCGGCGGCGACGCCGGGCTCGTCGGCGTGGATCACGCGCAGGGCTTCGGCTTGTAGCGAGGCACGCGTGAGCTGGTGTCCGACGTTATCGTGGATCTCGCGCGCGATGCGGGCGCGTTCGGCGAGCGTCGCGAGCTCGACTTCGTAGTCCTGGCGGTCGGCAAGATCGCGGTTGCGCGCTTCGAGCGCGAGGGCTCGTTCCTGCAGCTCGTCGCGGGTACGGCGCATGCGTTCCTGTTCGCGCTCCAGCTGCGCGGTGCGCAGTGACAGCAACGTGGCGGCGACCGAAAGAATGGCGGTTAGCAGCAGCGTTCGGGTGGTGAGCGCGCCGCCGCGAAGGTCCGCGACGAGCGCACAGGCAAAGACAGCACCGACACCCAACGCGATCCAGGCGTGCTCACGGCGCACGCGCCGCGCGATGTCATAGAGGGCGAGAGGCGCAAACGGCATAAACGGCGGCACGAAGACAGCCGCGATGATGTAAGCGTAGCTCACGGCCTCGCTCGCACGGCGGGCGCGATTTCCCTGTGCGACCTCGGCCAGTGAGGTGGCAATAACGCCCAGGCAAAACGCCGCGACTAAGCGAGCGTCCACAGCAAGGCCTGTGGCGGCTGCGATGCAGCACGCCAGCACAATCGATTTGTCGAAAAGCCTGTTCATACGGGTATTGTACGCGATGCCGCGCGTGGTGGAGGGGCCGCCTGCGCAACCGTGACATTTCTCCCGCGCGGCAAAGCGGGGGCGTCGGCAGGCCGTACGACCAAGACCTCCGCACTCGTGACAAAGCTCACTGGTGCGCGCCGCCCGCTCCTGCGATGATGCAATCGTACCGGGCCACGACCAACAGAAGGGCCGCCTCATGACAGACATCGTCCACGTCGAAAACCTCGTCAAGCGCTACGACGATCTTATTGCGCTCGACCACTTTAACCTGAACATCGCCCCCGGCGAGATTTTTGGCCTGCTGGGCCCCAACGGCTCGGGCAAGACCACGTCCATCAACTGCATCCTGCAGCTGCTCGCCTACGACAAGGGCACCATCGAGCTGTTCGGCGAGCGCATGACGCCCGCCCGCTACGACCTCAAGCGCCGCATCGGTGTGGTGCCGCAGCAGGTGGCGGTGTTCGACGAGCTCACCGTGCGCGAGAACATCGACTATTTCTGCAGTCTCCACGTCAACGACCGCAAGCGCCGCCGCGCGCTGGTGGACGAGACGATCGACTTTGTCGGCCTGGGCGACTTTACCAAGTTCCGCCCCGGCAAGCTCTCGGGCGGCCTGACGCGTCGTCTCAACATTGCCTGCGGCATCGCGCACAAGCCCGAGCTCATCTTTTTTGACGAACCCACGGTGGCGGTCGACCCGCAAAGCCGCAACGCCATCCTGGAGGGCATCTGCCGCCTGCGCGACGAGGGCGCCACGGTGGTGTATACCAGCCATTACATGGAGGAAGTCGAGCAGATCTGCAGCCGCATTATGATCATGGACGGCGGCCGCGTGCTGGCGCAGGGCACTAACGACGAGCTCAAGCGCATGATTCAGATGGGCGAGAAGATTGTAATCGAGGTCGGCGAGGTTCCGAGTGCGGCGCTCGGTGCCGTCGCAAGCCTGCCGCACGTTCTGGACCTTTCGGCAACGGCGGGACAGCTCACGTTTTCGTGCGAAGCGAGCCCGCACAACCTGACGGACATTCTCGATGCGCTGCGCTCGCATGACGTGCCGCTCGGCCGCATCTATTCCGAACCGCCGACCCTCAACGACGTGTTCCTCGAGATCACCGGCCGCGAGCTGCGCGACTAGGGGGCGGCCATGTTCAACACCATCATCACCACGGTCAAGACGCTGCTGCGCCGGCCGAGCACGTGGGTCTGGGGCGCTCTCTTTCCTATCGCGCTTTCCACGATGTTCATGTTTATGTTTGCGAACCTCAGCTCCGACGGCACGGTCGACCCGGTGCCGGTTGCCGTCGTGGCGGACGAGGCCTGGGATGCCTCGACCTTTAAGGATGTGGCAGCTTCGCTTGCCAAGGCAGGCGACGACCAGCTGCTCGATGTGAGCGAGTACGAAGACTTGGCTGCCGCGCGCAAAGCGCTCAAGGCCGGCGAGGTCGCGGGCATCTATACGGTTGATGCCGCGGGCACGCCCAAGCTCACGCTGCTATCGAGTTACGACAGCTCGCGCGCCTCGTCGGTGCTTACCGACCGCAGCATCCTTGAAACGGTGGCAAGCTCGTATACGCAAAATGCCGAGCTCATGTCCCAGATTGCCCAGGACAACCCGGCGGCGCTCGCCGATCCGGCGGCGGTTGCGCGCGCCCTGTCGCTCGAGGGCGGAACCCGCCGCGTGAGCCTGACTCGTGCCACGCCCGATGGCACGGTCATCTACTATTACGCGCTTTTTGGCCTGGTCGCGATGATGTCTGCCGAGTTTGCCGCCTTGAGCGTCGTCGATTTGCAGCCCAATCTGTCGGGCCTTGGCGCGCGCCGCTGCGTGGGCGGTCTTTCCAAGACGGCGTCGCTGGCCGGCATTTTTGTCGGCTCGTGGCTGGTTTCCTTTGCATCGATGGCGGTTGCGATCGGCTACGTGCGCCTGGTCGTGGGCGTCGACTTTGGCGGGCGCGAGGGGTTGTGCCTGCTGGGCGGGGCTGCATCCGCGCTTGCCGCCACGGGCCTGGGGCTTTTTGTGGGCACGCTTCCCGTTAAGGGCGGCAAGGCATCCAAGTCGGGCATCCTCACGGGCTTTGCCACCACGTGCGCCCTGTTCGCCGGCCTCTACGGCGAGCCGGCGATGGCGCTTGCCGACGACGTCGCCCGCGCTTGTCCGGTCGAGTGCTGGCTCAACCCCGTCAAGCTCATCTGCGACATGTTCAATCGCCTGTATTTCTTTGAGGACCTGGGGCCCTTCGCTGTTCGCGCCGGCGCGCTCGTCCTGATGGCCCTGGTGTTTGTCGCCGCCGCTACGCTGATCTTTGGAAGGAGCCGCTATGAGCACCTTTAAGACCGCGCTTCGCATGGCGCTGGCGCATCCGTTCTACCTGCTCATCTATACGGTGTTCATCTCGCTCATGGGCGTATTCATCGCGGCTTCGGTGAGCTGGAACTCGTCGCAGCTTACCGAGTACAAGCCCTACGACACCAACGTGATCGTGGTCGACCGCGACGATAGCGACCTTTCGCGGGCGCTTACCAAGCACCTGGGCTCACGCTTTGACCTGGTCACGGGCGTCGGCGACGACACATACGACCTTGCTGACGCGCTCTCCAAGAGCAACAGCGCCAAAGGCAGCGCCGACTGCGTGTTCTTTATCCCGGAGGGGTTTGAGGACGATCTTGTTGCAGCCGCCCGCGCGGGGGAGTCCCTGCCCAAGCTCGATGTGACCTACGGTGCCGGCACCATGGCGGCGGCGCTTTCGTCTGCCGAGGCCTCGCGGTGGATCTCGCTCGCGGGCGCTGCGGCCGCACTAGAGCCCGCCGCCTCCAACGGCGACGTCGCCAAGGCCGCCGAGCATGCCGCCTCAAAGCGCGCGGAGGTCCAGATCGAGCAGGTTAAGGTTGACTCGACTGCCGCCGCCACGCTCGAGTCGTACTTCAACTTTGGCGCGTACGCGATCATCTCGTCGGTCATCGTGTCGGTGGGGCTGGTGTTCTCGGGTATGAACGAGCCCGAGCGCGTGCGTCGTATGGATGCCGGCCCAATCCCCGAGCGCCAGCGTTCGCTTGCCGTGTTCGCGGCCGCCGCCGTGCTCACTGTCTGTATTTGGCTTGTGTCGAGCATGATGGGCGTCGTGGGCTTTGCCGGCGCAGTCGCCGAGGTCGGCGTGGGCCGTGTGTGCCTGGCGCTGGCGGCAACGTTTGCCCTAGCGTGCACGCCGCTGGCCGTTGGCTTTGCCCTTTCGAGCCTGGGTGCGCGCGAAGAGCTGCTCAACGGTGTGGGCAATCTGCTTGGTTTGCTCATGACGTTTTTGGGCGGCGCCTGGATGCCGCTTTCGATGATGGGCTCGGCCGTGCAGACCGTGGCGCATTTTGTGCCGACGTTTTGGGTGAACGACGCGATCAGCAAGGCTCTCGCCGCGGACCTGACGTCCACCGTGCTGGGCGACATCGCCTGCGACCTGGGCGTCACGGTGCTCTTTGCCGCGGCCATCACCGCCGTAGGCCTAGCCCTCGCCCACAACAAATCCCACGCCTAGACACCTACTCATTGGGGACAGACTTAAACGACCAAAAGTATTCATTGGGGACAGACTTAAATGACTAGCCATCGGGGGCAGATAAGGAGCGTCCCCAACTGCCGGGTGGCGAAAGAGCGTCCCTTGTGACTGGTCATTTAAGAACGTCCCCAATGACTAGTCTGAAACAAATCCCCACTCTCGCCCCAAAATAGTTCGCCAAGGTTTACTATTACGTTCATAAAGTAGTACGAGGCTAACAATGGGGGATGCCATGGCAACGCAGAAAGCCTATGTCCAGGTCAAAGGGCTCAAAAAGCACTACGGCGACGGTGATGCGCGCCTGACGGTACTCGATGGCATCGACACGTCCATCAACCGCGGCGAAATCTGCGTCATGCTGGGTCCCTCGGGCTCGGGCAAGTCGACCTTTCTCAACCTGATCGGCGGCCTGGAGGATGCCGACGCCGGCTCCATCATGGTGGACGGCTGCGACCTCACGGTGCTCAAGCCCGCCGACCTGGGCGAGTATCGCCGCCGCGAGCTGGGCTTTGTCTTCCAGTTCTACAACCTGGTGCCTGATCTCACCATCAAGGAAAACATCGAGGTCACGGCGCACCTGTCCAAAAACCCGCTCAGCGTCGACGACCTGCTGCGCTCGCTGGGCCTCTACGAGCACCGCAACAAGTTCCCGCGCCAGGTCTCGGGTGGCCAGCAGCAGCGCTGCGCCATCGGCCGCGCACTCGTCAAAAACCCGGGCCTGCTGCTGTGCGACGAGCCCACGGGCGCGCTCGACTATAAGACGTCCAAGGAAATCTTGCAGCTCATGGAGGATGTCAATCGCGAGTACGGCTGCACCATCATCATTGTCACCCACAATGCCGCCATCGCGCGCATGGCCAATCGCGTGCTGCGCCTGCGCGACGGGCGCATCGTCGAGGATGAGCTCAACGAGTCGCCCGTCGCGGCCGCCGAGCTCGATTGGTAGGCGGCGCCATGACACCTCTCGCAAAACGTCTCCCGCGCGAGCTGCGCCGCAATATCGGCAAGTACCTGGGCATCTTTTTGCTTATGTGCGGAAGCATCGCCCTCACGTCGGGCTTTTTGCTCGCAGCGCATTCCATCGGCTGCCTTATCGACGACATGCGCGATGCGTACACGATTGAGGACGGCCGCGTGACCACCTCCTTCGAGGCTACCGATGATCAACTCAAGGCCGCCGAGGACGCGGCCGACGACGTCGGCGGCGTCACGCTCTACAAGAATTTCTCCATCGACGCCATCATCAAAAAGGCGACCGGCGACGACGGCACCAAGCGCACGCTGCGCACCTATGCGCACCGCACCAAGGTCGATATCGCGTCCTACTGCGAAGGTAGGCGGCCTAAGGCGGACGACGAGGTGGCCATCGACCGCGTCTTCGCCACCAATAACAACCTGTCCGTGGGCGATAAAGTCGAGCTCGAGGGTCGCACCTACACCATCTGCGGCATCATGACTCAGCCCGATAGCCAGGCGCTGTTCCTCAGCAACTCCGACTTTACGGTGAACACCATCACCTATGGCGTGGCCGAGGTCACCGACGCTGGCTTTGCCGCGCTCGAGGACGTCGGCGGCGCGCCCGCCTACACCTACTCCTTTACCTTTACCGATCGCGATCTCTCCACTGCGGATCGCATCGATGCGGAGCAGGATATGGTCGAGGCGCTGACCGATGCCGATGCGCGCGTGGACGATCTGATCGACGCCGATTCCAACCAGGGTATTGGCTACGCGCGCGACGACGTGGACGGCGACTCCATGATGTGGATGACGCTGCTCGACATCATCATCGTGATCATGGCGTTCGTCTTTGTGGTCCTTACCGACGCCACCATCGAGGAGGAGAGCGCCATCATCGGCACACTGCTCGCCAGCGGCTATCGCCGTCGCGAGATCGTACTGCACTACCTCGCGCTTCCCGCCATCGTGGGCATGCTCGCGGCGCTGTTGGGCACCGCGCTCGGCGTTGCGTTCTTTACCGAGCCCATGCGCGGCCTCTATTACGGCTCGTACAGCCTGCCGCCCTTCCAGGTGTACTGGAGCTGGGAGATCTTTGTGAAGTGCGCCGTGGTTCCCGCCGCCGCGCTCATCCTCATTACGCTGGTGGGCCTGCTCCGCAAAATGGGCAAGACGCCGTTGCAGTTCCTCCGTCACGAGGCGGGCGGCAAGTCGGGCACCAAGCGCGGCCTGCAGCTGCCGGAGCGCATGGGTTTTGTTTCCCGCTTCCGCTTGCGCATCTTCCTGCGGAACCTGGGCAACTTTGCCACGCTCTTCGTGGGCATTGCATTTGCGTCGCTGCTGCTGCTCTTTGGCCTGGCGATTCTGCCCACGATGACGCACTACGCCGACAACCTCGAGACAAGCCTGGTCGCCGAGCACCAGTACACGCTCAAGGCGCCGCTGGAGCTCGAGGGCACCGCCGAGGTGCGCGAGCAGTGGTCGGCACTCGAGCGCTTGCAGTCGGTTGACGGCGCACTGCTTTCTGCCGCTCAGGATGCCGATGACGAGCTTGACGACGCGGCCGATGCGGCGCAGGCGGCAGCCGATGCCGCGACCGCATCTCCGTCTGCCGAGAGCCTGACCGCGGCGCAGGATGCGCTTGCCAAGGTCCAGGACAAGAAGGATGCGCTTTATGCGCGCCTCGATGACCTTGCCGATGCCCTCGGCTGCAACCGCGACGAGGCTATCGACCTGATCGACAAGGCCTCTAAGATTGACGCTGACAACGACGATATCCACCCGGTCAATACGATCGACAATGGTGCAAGCGCAATCGCGCAGGCCGAGAAATACGCCGTCTACCAGCTGCAGTACGACCGCGGTGATGGTAATGGGCAGGAGACGATTTCCGTCTACGGCATTTCATCCGATTCGCGCTACTGGAAAGGACTGGATGTCGGCGGCGGCTGTGTCGTCTTTGGCGGCGGCCTGCTCGACAAGTTTGGCTGGAGCGAGGGCCAGAAGGTCACGCTCGACGACAAGTACGAGGGCGAGCATTATTCTCTTGAGTGCGCGGGCAAGGACTGTGCCTGGGGCTCCAAGTCGGACATGAATATCTATATGAGTATCGACGACTTTAACGAGCTGTTCGACAACGACGCCGCCTACTTTAACGGCTATGTGAGCGACGAGAAGCTCGACCTCGACGCGCGCTACTTTGCCGGCGACACCACGCCCGACGACATGCGCGCCGTGGGCGACCAGTTCATCGGCATGATGAGCAAAATGATCGGCATGATGGTTGGCCTCGCGGTGTTTATCTTCCTGCTGTTTATGTATCTACTGACCAAGGCTGTGATCGACCACAGCGCCCGTTCGATTAGCTATATGAAAGTCTTTGGCTATCGCGATAGCGAGATCTCGCATCTGTACATCCGCTCGATCACGCTGTGCGTGGCGGCGTCGCTCGTGCTGAGTCTGCCGGTCATTATTGGCTCGCTCACGGCCATCTTCCGCTCGATGCTGCTCGCCTACAACGGCAATATCGAAATCTATGCGCCCGCTTGGTCCATGGTTGCATGCGTCGGCATTGGCTTTGCGACCTACCTGGTCGTGGCGTTGCTGCACATGCGTTCCATCAAACGTGTGGGCCTGGCCGAAGCTCTCAAGGTGCAGGAGTAGTCATCGGGGACAGTCTTTGCCGATTCGCCGGTTCGCCGGCCGTGCTGGCAAGGACTGTCCCCAACTGCCGGCAGGAAAGGAACGTCCCTAGCTGCCAGGTGGCGAGGCACTCATTTAAGTCCGTCCCCAATGAGTGGTTTCAGTCATTTAAGTCTGTCCCCAATGACTAGGTGCCGCGCTTGACATTAACTCTGCTTTAACTGGTACCATCCCTTATGTCTGTAACGCCATATAGACCGAGGGGATAGATCTATGACCGCAACTGCACCCGCAGCACCCGCTAAGGTGTACTTCACCAACCTGCGCACGCATGCTCGCGAGAGCCAGCTCGACAAGCTCAAGCGCCTCATTCGCCGCGCCGGTATTGAGCAGATCGACTTTGAGAACAAGTTCGTTGCTATCAAGATTCACTTTGGCGAGCTGGGCAACCTGAGCTTTTTGCGCCCCAACTACGCCCGCGCCGTCGCGGATGTCGTGAAGGAGCTGGGCGGCAAGCCCTTCCTCACCGACTGCAACACGCTCTATGTCGGTAGCCGCAAAAACGCGCTCGAGCACATCGATACCGCCTACCAGAACGGCTTTACCCCGTATGCCACGGGCTGCCAGATCATCATCGCCGACGGCCTTAAGGGCACCGACGAGGCGCTCGTCCCGGTCGAGGGCGGCGAGTACGTACACGAGGCCAAGATCGGTCAGGCGCTCATGGACGCCGATATCGTGATCAGCCTCACCCACTTTAAGGGCCATGAGCAGGCCGGCTTTGGCGGTGCCATGAAGAACCTGGGTATGGGAGGCGGCAGCCGTGCCGGCAAGATGGAGCAGCACGCCGCCGGCAAGCCGAACGTCGCGGCCGAGCACTGCATTGGCTGCCGTGCCTGCGAAAAGAACTGCGCGCACAACGCTATCTCGTTTGACGATACCCGCGAGCGCGAGCTTGCCAACGGCAACACCCGCACGGTGCACGTGGCCGCCATCGACCACGATCGCTGCGTGGGCTGCGGCCGCTGCATCGGCGTGTGCAACCAGGACGCCATCAAGCCCGGCTATGAAGCCGCGGCCGACGTGCTCAACTGCAAGATCGCCGAGTACACCAAGGCTGTTGTCCAGGATCGCCCCAGCTTCCATATCTCGCTTGCCATGGATATCAGCCCCAACTGCGACTGCCATCCCGAAAACGACACGCCTATCGTCAACGACATCGGCATGTTCGCGAGCTTCGACCCGGTCGCTATTGATCAGGCCTGCGCCGATGCCGTCATGGCATCCGAGCCGCTGCCCGACACCGAGCTCACCGATAGCGCGGCCAAGATGGAGCACAACCACGAGCATCTGGAAGGCGAGCAGGCCAAGGACCCCTTCTGCATCACGCATCCCGACACCGACTGGCGCGCGTGCATTGCGCACGCCGAGAAGATCGGCCTGGGCACGAGCGAGTACGAGCTCATCGAGGTCAAGTAACACCTGTCTATTGGACATATCAAGCGCTTTTGTAGCGCAACGTTAGCAAAAGCCGCCCATGAGCACAGTACCCACGGGCGGCTTTTCGGAAGTATGCGGCAAATTTCGAGACCGCCGAGCACGCGACATTTTTTGGCAACAAAACCCCTGATAAATTGTTGGTAAAACTGTGGTCTGGTCGGGCTTCCCGAGATTTTCCCCGCACTTCCGAAAATAGGGGGTCAGATAAAGCCCCAGACGTTGCTTTTTGCCTAAAAATACTCGTCGAGGAAGTTGTTGACCGTGTTCCAGTAGAGCTCGGGGTCAACCTGCGCACTCTTGGCGTGGGTGGCGCCATGGATAGTGAGCTTTTGCTTGACCTTGCTGGCGCACGCGTCGTAGTTTTGGTCGAGCATGTCGTACGGCACAAAGGTGTCCTGGTCGCCGTGGATAAACAGCATGGGAACCGTCGCGTGTTTGAGTTGCTCCACGCTGCTCGCCTTATGAAAGTCGTAGCCTGCGCGCACGTTGCACACCAAGTTTGCTACATCGAGCAAGGGAAAGCTGGGCAGGCCGAACACGTCCTTGAGCTGCAGAGAAAACTCGTCCCAAACACTCGTATAACCGCAGTCCTCGATAATGCATTTCACGTTTGCGGGCAGAGATTCCCCCGCGACGTTCATGGCGGTTGCCGCACCCATCGACTCGCCAAAGACCAGGATGCGCGCCTCGGGGTCAGCCTGAACGATTCGCTCGATCCATGCGACGACGTCGAGGCGCTCGGGCCAGCCCATGCCGATATAGTCGCCGCCGGAGCGCTCGTGGGCGCGGGCGGCGGGTGCGAGTACGTTCATGCCGCGGTCATGGAATCGTTTGACGTATCGGGCCATACCGATGGGCTCGTTGGTATATCCATGCAGGCAGACGGCGTAGTCGTGCGTGCTCTCCGACGCAGCAAAATACCAAGCGGCAAGCTCGGTTCCGTCATCTGCGGTGAGGCTGCTGCTCTCGCGATTCTCTTTAAACCACGCTCGCGCCTCGGTTTCCTCGGCATCCGGCTGCTCACCTTCTTTTTCGTTCTTGCTATCCTGCATCATCTTCATGGTGTACGGCGCTTGGGGGTTCAGGGCAAAGTCAAACAAAAAGTTGCCGGCAAACCCCAGCAGCGCGACAACGACTACCAACGTAACAATGCCGGCTATCTTAAGCTTTCGATGGGGGTGTGCGCTTTGAGACATGCGGTATTCTCCTATAAGATGTTAATACGTCAACATTTAATGCAAGCGCATTATGGACGTTCGCCGTTGATGCGTCAACAAGCAAAGAATGGGTAAACAAAGGGTCACGTATGGTGCAAATTTCGCACGTACCCAGACGCTTTGATATAGTGTTGAGAACTCTTTACGTTGGAGGATGTAACCGGCATGTCCGATTCGAGCGACAGTTCCAAGCCGCGGCCCAAGACCGCGGCCGTTCCACACTACACGGTGGGCGAGGAGATCATGAACTCCGTCACCCATGGTGTCGGCTGCCTGCTGGGTATCGCGGGCCTGGTGCTCCTGATCGTATTCGCTGCCCTGCGCGGCGGAGGCCCGGCCCACATGGCCGCGGCAATCGTCTATGGCGTCAGCATTATCCTCGAATATCTAGCCTCCACGCTCTACCACGCGATTCAGCCCGCGCGCGCCAAGCGCGTGTTTCGCATCATCGACCACAGCTGCATCTACCTGCTCATAGCCGGCAGCTATACGCCGTTTTGCCTCATCACGCTCGCAAACGACGGCGGCGCTGTGCTGTTCTTTGCCGTATGGGCCATCGCCATCATCGGCATCGCCCTCGAGTGCTTTATGCGCGAGCGCCAGCCGCACTGGGTAAGCGGCCTGGTCTACCTGCTGATGGGCTGGCTCGTTGTCTTTAAGCTGCCCGAACTTGTGGCGCTGCTCAACCCCGTGGCACTTGCCCTGCTCGCCGTCGGCGGCGTGTGCTACACCGCGGGCGTGCCGTTCTATATCGCCAAAAACGTGCGCTATCTTCACAGCGTGTTTCACCTGTGGGTACTCGCCGGCAGCATCTTCCAGTTCATGGCGGTGATCCTCTTCGTAATCTAGCGATCGCGTCTGTGCCCGCGGACCTATCCAGGCGGCCGCCGGGCGCAACTGCCCTATCCGTCACCTACGCTTACTACCTAACGTCCCGAATCTTGGAGGTTCGAGAAACTCCCGATGGACATAACCATCTCTCTTATTACCACGCTCGTCCTGACCCTCATCAACGGCTACTTCTCTATGTCCGAGATGGCGCTCACCACGGCCAAGCGCGCCGTGCTGGAGCACGAGGCCGAGGAAGGCGACAAGCGCGCCGAGCGTGCCATTAAGCTGGCTGCCGACTCCGACCAGCTGCTCGCCACCATCCAGGTCGCCATCACGCTCGTGGGCTTCGCCTCGTCCGCCGTCGCCTCGACGAGTCTGTCCGACCCGCTCGCCACGTGGCTCATGAGTTTTGGCATCGCGCCGCTCTCCGCCATCGCGCGTGGCCTGGCGCCGGTCATCATCACCGTCGCGGTCGCCTTCGTATCCATCGTGATCGGCGAGCTCGTCCCCAAGCGCATCGGCCTGGCCAATGCCGAGGGCGTGTCCAAGCAAGTCGTGGGGCCGTTGTCGTTTTTCCAAAAGATTGCCCGTCCGCTCGTGTGGCTGACCGGCGCTTGTTCCGATGGCCTGGCCCGCATTCTGCGCATCAAGAGCGCCGACGACCGCCAAAACGTCTCGGAGGAAGAGATCAAGTACATGGTCTCGGAGCAGGACGACCTGCTCGACGAGGAAAAGCGCATGATCCACGAGATCTTCGACCTGGGCGACACCGTTGCCCGCGAGGTCATGGTGCCGCGCGTGGACACCACCATGTGCGAGGACGACGAGACCGTCGCCGACGTGCTGTCCACCATGCGCCAGACCGGCTTCAGCCGAATCCCCGTCTATCACGAGGATCCCGACAACGTCGCGGGCATCGCGCACATCAAGGACCTGATTCAGCCCGCGCTCGACGGCAAGGGCGACCAACTCATCGCCGATTACCTGCGCGACGCCACTTTTGTGCCCGATACCAAGGACATCCTGCCGCTGCTGTCCGAGATGCAGACTTCGCACGACCAGATCGTAGTGGTCGTGGACGAGTACGGCGGCACGGCCGGCATCATCACCATCGAGGACATCGTCGAGGAGATCGTCGGCGAGATCGAGGATGAATTCGACCCCGACAACAAGTACCTCACGCGTCTTTCGCGCCGCGAGTGGCTCGTTGATGGGCGTTTTTCGTGCGATGACGCGATTGAGCTTGGTTGGCCGCTCGAGGAAAGCGATGATTATGAGACCATCGCCGGCTGGATTTTGGAGCTTTGCGACTCGGTGCCCGACATCGGAGAGGTGTTTGAGGTTGCGGGGTACAAGTTTAAGGTGCAGTCGATGCGTGGCCAGCGCATCTCGCTCATTCGCGTGATCGCTCCGGCCGAAACCGATAAGAAGGATTCCGAGTCTTCGGCAGAGAAGCCGGCGGCGTCGGGTGCGGGCTCTGTGGATCCGCACGATGGCGACGAGTAGGGCAAGGAAGAGTAGGGGAGAGTTATGGCAGGCCTGTTCAACATCCTTAAGGTCACCGTCAGCGAGGACAAGATCTGCGCGCATGTGCTGGTGAACCCCGGCATGCCGCTCATGACCTCGGAGGATATCGAGGCCACGGCGCGCGTGTATTACCTGGTGCCGGCGATTGCCAAGCACCTGTGTCTGGGCGATTCCGGTCGCGAGTTCCAGGACTGCATGGGCCAGACCGAGCTTTGCCATCTGCTTGAGCACGTGACGGTCGAGCTCATGAACGAGACCGGCCTTGCGGGCAGCATTTCGTGCGGCCGCACCCGCGTGAGCGAGCACGACGAGCGCGTCTTTGAGATTGAGCTTTCGTGCCCCGATGATGCGCTGGCCATCGGTGCGCTGTCTTCGGCCACCTTTATGATGGACTGGGCCTACCTGCACGCCGACCAGCCAGCTCCCGACGTGGAGGGCACGGTCGCGGGCCTGCGCAACCTGGTGCTGGGCATGCGCGCCGAGGCCGAGGGCAAAGATCCGCACGAGGCCGTCGCCGCCGCGAATGGCGAGGATGCGGCAGAGGATGCTGTTGAGGACGACGCCGCTGCTGGCAGCGAAGCCGCCGCCGAGCCCGTTTCCGATACGGCCGCCGAGCCGGAGTCCGAGCCTGCCGAGCCCCAGGGCGTTCCCAACTTTGACGACGAGCCGCGGGCGGCTATTGATACCGAAGGCGCGACCGTCGAGAGCCACGAGGTCCCCGCTGCCGTCTTTGGCGGTGCGGCAACGGTTCCGGCGGGAGCTGCGCACGAGGGCAGCCTGCCGCTCGTGGACGGCGCCGGCGAGGACCCGGGTGCCACGGTGACCATGCCGGCTATGCCTCAGGAGTAGGCCTACGCGTTTATCACCATCACGTACCTGCGCCTTTGCCGTACGCAGATGAGCGGAGCGGCAAGTGATGCGCTGCGGGTATAATGGACAGTATTCAAACGGTGGGCACCGACGTGCCCGCAGGAGAGGAATGATCATGGGTAAGACTTTCAGCTTTGTCTCCGGCGCACTTTTTGGTGCCGCTGCCGGCGCTATTGTCGGCGTTGCTCTGGCCCCGCGCTCGGGCGCCGAGACCCGCGCCATGGCTGCCGATATCGCCAACGACGCCTGGGACAATATGCGCGACACCTACGAGCACAGCGCCGAGGAGGCCCGTGCTGCGGTGAATGACTTTGGCCCGATGGTCGACGCCAAGACCGATGACCTGCGCGCCAAGGTCGATCTGGCCCGCGAGCGCATGGACCAGCTGCGCGAGCAGCTCAACGATGCCATCTCGGGTGGCAACGTGACGCCCGCCGCCGATGTCGTGGTCGAGAACGCCGTCGAGGCTGATACCGAGGCTGCGGAGCCCTCGACCGAGGCATAATGCGCGCCGGGGATTTTGTCGGCGCCAAGATCTATCGCAAGCCTACCGAGGACAAGCGCATCAAAAAGGACGGCACGCCGCGCAGCCCTAAAAAGCTCGGAAAGATTCACTTTCCGGTCTTTACCCCGGGCGGTACGCGCGTGGTCGGCTTTATGGTCCGCCAGTCTGATATCGCGGGCATGATCGAGCGCCCCGACCGATTCGTAGCGCTCGACGCCATTGGTGTCTACGAGGGCGCCATTGCGGTCGATGACGTCAAGGACACGTACGATGCCGCCGCTGCCAAGCGCCTCGACATCAACCTGGACGATTGCATCATCTGGGTCGGTATGGACGTGCGCACGGAATCGGGCGACATCGTGGGCTATTGCTCGGACGTTGAGTTCAAGCCACGCTCGGGCATAGTGCAGGCATTCTATGTGACCGCCGGTGCTGCTTCGAGTGTTTTGGTTGGTGACACGCAGGTGCCGCCGACGATGCTGCGCGGCTATGCGGACGGCGCGATGATTGTTTCGGACGAGGTCAAGTCGCTCGGGTATTCGGGCGGTGCGGCTGCCAAGGCCGCCGAGGCCAGCGTCGTGGTGGGCGACAAGGTCAAAAAGGGCGCCAAGGTGCTCGACGACAAGGGATCGGTTGCCGTGGACAAGGGCAGTCGCGCACTGGGCAAGCAGCTCGGCAAGACGCGCGGCATGTTCAAGGCGTTTAAGGACGAATACCAAAAGGCGAGCGGAGGCTCGTCAAAAGCTACAAAATAGCGACGTACCAAATGATGGGAGGCAAGCCGGAGACCTGTTGCTCCGGCTTGCTGTGTTTATGGGGGAGGGCACATGCGCCAAAACGGATCCAACTTAAACGGGCGTTCGGGTGCGCGTCCGACGGCGCGCCGCGACCTGGGGCAGCTGCCCAGCGGTCAGCGCAAGCGTCACCGTAAGCCCGGCGCGATGTATCTCAACCATAGCCGCGGCTTTAGCGACCGCAGCGCTCGCATCGGCAACAGCCGCACACCCCGTCGTTCGTCTCGCCTGCCCTATGCGCTCATTGCCGTGGGCTGTGCGCTCGTGCTGTTTATCGCTGCCGTCGTGGGCTACGTCAACCGCAGTGTGGACGTGGAACTTAACGGCCAGAAGACCGCGGTGCGCGTGGGCTCTACGCTGCAGAATCTCATCGACGACCAGGAGTTGACTGACACCTACGACGCAGGCGACCTGCTGGCCGTCGATGACAGTGTGCTCAAGCGCCATGGGGGCGAAAAGCTGTCGGTGAAGGTCGACGGCAAGCGCGTGAAGCAGGGCAAATGGGATAGCCGCGAGCTTGAGGGCGGCGAGAAGGTGACGGTCAAGGATGGCCGTAACACTTACGAGAAGCACGAGGTTCAGGCTACGGTTATCGAGCCCAAGCTCAAGGTCGAGGGCACGGGCGCTATCGAGTATGTGCAGACATGGGGTGTCCAGGGCCGATCCGAGGTGTGGGTTGGTGAGCAGTCAGGCAAGACGCAAGACCGCGGCGAGGTTGTGCCCGCCACCGATTGCGTTGTTACGTGCGCCAGCGTGGCGCCCAAGGGCAACAAAAAGTACGTGGCACTGACGTTTGACGAGGGTCCGAGCGGCGCCACCAAACAGATCTTGCAGGTGCTCAAGGAAAAGGGCGTCACCGCGACGTTCTTCCTTTCGGGCGATGCGGCCGAGGCCTCGCCTGCCACGGCCAAGGCGATTGTCGACGCCGGGTGCGAGATCGGATCCAACAGCTACAGCGACGATTCGCTCAAGGGTCAGGACCGTGAGGCGGTACGCGAACAGATCACGAAAGGCACCGATGCGATTAAGTCGGCGACCGGCGTGAAGACGATGCTGCTGCGTGCTCCCTACGCTGCCTTTGACGAACAAAACTGGATTGATGCGATGGACCTGGTCTCCGCCGTGGTCTCGTGGAATATTGACTCGGGCGACTGGCTGCTCAACGGTGCCGACGAGCAGGTCTCGACGGTGCTCGATTCGGTGACGCCGGGCAATATCGTGCTGCTCACCGATAGAGACGAATGCGCCGAGCAGACACTCGAGGCGCTGCCGCAGATTATCGACGGCCTCATTGCCGACGGCTACAAGATCGTGACGCTCAGCGACCTGGTCAAGACGGACACGTCGTTGAGCAAAAAGCTCACCTCGCTGACGAAGGCCACCATGCCCAAGGACGCCGTGTTCCCCCAGCTTGCCGAGGACGACGACACCACAGAGTAGTTATTGGGTAGTCATTTAAGAACGTCCCCAATGACTATGTCACGGATACGTCAGCGTTTGGTATGCCTGCAATGTGCAGCGCATAAATTCGGTGCCGCAGCGCGATGCTGATGCTATAGTTACTGCGGTTAATGAGGGTCAAGAGAAAGGTTACAGGTGAAATCCAAACCTCGACCATACAGTCGATGACCCCATGCAGGTGCTTTCTGCGCATGCACGGGGTGTAAGTGCCGAGCGGCGTGCCGCCCGTGCATGCGTATACATATCTAAAAGTCCACGGATTGCGTGCCGGCATGGTCGCGCGGTCCGCAGGAATAATGATGGGGAGCACCATTGAATTATCTGAGTGAGATGCTCAAATTGCCGGTCTTGGACGTCGACGGCGAAAAGCTCGGCGTGGTTAACGATTTTGGCATTGCAACCGGCGAAGTTTTTCCGCACGTGACGTCGCTCGCGTTCCGCGGTCCCGGCAAGACGCCGTTTATGATCAGCTGGCGCAAATGGGTCGACCGTATCGACGAGACGGGTGTACACCTTAAGACGTCGGCCACCGAAATCCGTTTTTCGTACCTGCAGCCGACCGAACTCCTGCTCGCCCGCGACGTGCTCAACAAGCAGATTGTCGACACGCAGGGCATGAAGGTCGTGCGCGTAAACGACATCAAGTTTTCCATGTCGGGCGAAAACCAGCTGCGCCTGCTGGGTGCCGAGGTCGGCGCCCGCGGTCTGCTGCGCGCGATCAGCCCCACACTCGAGCATGTCGTCGAGGGCTTTATGAAGCATCTGGGCAAACCGCTCAGCGAGGACATTATCGCCTGGTCTTACATGGACCTGCTCGATCGCTCGACTAAGAACATCCAGCTCTCGGTGTCGCACAAGACGCTTGGCGAGCTGCATCCTGCCGACATTGCCGACATTATCGAGCAGCTCGACCCGCGCCTGCGCGCGCAGGTGTTCGCGCAGCTCGATACGGCACAGGCCGCCGAGGCCATCTCGGAGTTCGATGACGACGAGCTTATGACCGAGATGCTCGAGGGCCTGTCCGATACGGACGCATCGTCGATGCTGGCCATGATGGACCCGGACGACGCTGCCGACCTGATCGACGAACTCGATTATGAGAAGGCCGAGAAGCTCCTGCGCCTGATGGGCGTCAAGGAGGAGAAGGCGATTCGTAATCTGCTGGGCTACGAGGACAACACCGCCGGCCGCATCATGACCTCGGAGTTTGTCTCCCTGCCCGCCACGGCAACGGTCGGTGACGCCATCGAGGCGATTCGCGAGCTCGACGAGGACTTCGAGAGCGTCTACTACGTCTATACCGAGGATCCGAGCGGCATGCTGACCGGCGTGCTTTCGCTGCGCACGCTGATCGTAGCCGACCGCGACGCCACGCTGGGTCAGCTGGCCTATCGCGACCTGGTCTATGTGTCGCCCGACGAGGACCAGGAAGACGTGACGGACGAGATGACCAAGTACGACCTGGTTGCCATCCCTGTCTGCGACGAGAACCGTCATATCCTGGGTATCGTGACCTTCGACGACGCCATGGACGTTATCGCCGAGGAGCATCAGGAGGACCTGCAGATCGCCGGTGTCGGCTCGGGCGATAGCGCGTCGGATGACTCGACGAACGTGCTCAGCTGGTTCGTGCATCGCCAGTACTGGGTTGTTGTATGGGGCATCGCGTCGTGCATCATGGCGACCGTGCTGGGGACGGCGCTCGGATCCGCGCATCTGGTGGTGTTCCCCATGTGCGCCATGCCGCTCGTGCTGCTGGCGGCCTCGCGCATGGTGTCGTTCGTCAAGAACTACTTCTTGGAGTATGACGGTCACGACGACGAGCCCAAGCCGTATCTGGGGTTCTTCTTCCAGAGCACGGGCATGGGCCTGATTCTGTCACTCGTGACCTACCTGTGCGCCCAGCTGGTGCGCACCGCTGCGTTCCCCGATGCGCCCATGTTTGAGGAGCAACTCTTTACCGGGTGCTTTAATATCGCTGCCATCATTTGCCTAGTTGGCAACATGAGCGCCGTGATTTACCTGATGGTGCTGTTCTGGCGTGACGAGCATGACCTCAACACGTCGGGCACCGCCATGAACGTTGTTGCCGTCATGATCTCGTGCGTGGCGTACTGCGCCGCTGCGGTGCTGCTCGCCATGTCGGTCATGGGCTAGGTGGTCGCGTGCAAAATACCAAGCAAAAGTCGGGCACCAAGCAAAAGTTGACCATCGCGGCCATCTTTGGCGCTATGGGTCCCGGTCTGTTGGCGGCGCTTTCGGGCAATGACGCCGGCGGCATTGCAACGTATTCCAGCGCGGGCGCCAGCTATGGCTACAAGATGCTCTGGATGCTTCCCGTCATGACCGTGCTGCTTATCGTGACGCAGGAGACCGCGGCGCGCTGCGGCTGCGTCACGGGCAAGGGCCTGGCATCGCTCATTCGCGAGCGCTTTGGCGTGCGCAAGAGTGTACTTGCTATGGCGGCGCTGTTGATCGCCAACACGGCTGTGACCATTTCGGAGTTTGCGGGCATCGCCAGCGGCCTTGCTCTCTTTGGCGTGCCGGCGAGCATCTCGGTGCCGTTGGTGGCGCTGCTGGTGTGGATGCTTACCATGTCGGGTAGTTTCCAGCGCATCGAGAAGATTTTGCTGCTGGTGAGCTGCGTGTTCGTGACCTATGTCGTCGCTGCATTTATGGCTGGCCCCAACTGGGGTGAGGTCGCGGTCGACTTGGTCGTGCCTAACATTCAAAATGACCCCAGCTACGTGTCGCTCGTGGTCGCAACGATCGGTACCACCATCGCGCCGTGGATGATCTTCTTGGCGCAGAACAACGTGGTCGATAAGAACGCGGGCGAGGACGATATCGTGCTGCAGCGCATCGATACCGTGAGCGGCTCGCTTGCCGCCGATGTCATTGCCGGCTTTATTATCATCACGACCGGTACGGTGTTGTTCCCGGCGGGTATTCAGATAAGCGATGCCGCCGATGCTGCCCGCGCGTTGGAGCCTATTGCGGGTCAGTGGTCCACGGTACTGTTTGCCTCGGGCCTGGTCGCGGCGAGCTTCTTGGCCGCCTGCGTGCTGCCGGGCGTTACGTCGAGCGCTATCTGTGAGGCATTTGGCTGGGAGCGCGGTGCCGACCGCAGCTGGGACGAGGCCCCGGTCTATCGCGGCATCATTACGGCCATCATCGGTATCTCTGCCGTGCTGGTGCTTATGCCCGGCGTCGATCTGTTCCAGATTATGATGACCTCTCAGGTCATCAATGGCGTGCTGCTGCCCGTGGTTCTGGTGTTCCAGGTGGTTATTGCCGCTGACCGTCACATTATGGGCACTAACCGCAACGGCCGCGTGTGGAATGTGCTCACTTGGGCGACTATCGGTGTGATTACGGTGCTCACGGTCGTCATGTTTGTTCTGCAGGCGATGGGTTACAGCGCTTAGCGCCTCTTTTGGACTCCAAACAGGCCGCAGCGATGGGCTACGGCCTGTTTTTGTCTGCTATAGGGTGTTAGTTATATGGCAGTGGGCAATAAATGCCAAATATGAGTACTGTTGCTAAGTGAATAGCATTTACATTCAAGAAGATAATAAACATAACCTATAGTATGTTCATTAAAATTGGCTCCAATACGCCTTAAACCAGTCAGGTTGGCTGTCTTAGGGGGTTGTAGGGTTCGCTCGGACGTCATTTTGGGTGGTTTTGCCTGCTACTAAAATGGTAACAGTACTCATATTTGCCCTTTTTTGCCCACAGACCTTTGAGGGTGCGGCGAAAAGGGCTTGTTTTGATTGTTTGGGGCAGGCGCGAGGCGCGGAAACGATGTCTGGAGCGACGGAGCGGCCTGGAATTCATCCGTAGAGGTCTTCATTGGCTGCGCCAGGAGTGTCCCTAACTGCCGGAGGGGGTGTCTGCCGTGGCAGACACCCCCTCCGGATGTGGGAAGTTTGCGCTGCAGGTTACTTGTCGGTGCCCAGCTTGTGCGGCTTGAGAGCGAGCGCATTGACGAGTGCGTCGGTGGCAGACTTGACGGCTGCCGGCTGCGGATCGTTGACGTGATCCTCGGGGTGTACGGGCAGGTCCTTCTTGACGGCATCGTGGATCAAGTTGAGGTACTCAGTCACGCCAGTGGTCGATAGGTGCGTGCCATCGCCATCGAACAGGTCGTTGCGGTTGGCACTGTATCCGTACCAATCGATAACGCGCACGTTCTTGTAGCGCGTAGCGGCGTTGGCGATGGCCTGGTTGGTAGAGCCAACCCACGGCTGCGGGCTGCGCGTGTTCACAAACACCACAATACGCTTATCTCCTGCATCGGCCATGATGGCGTCGATCTGGTCGTCGGTTACCAAGCCGTTGGTGCCCAGGGCAAAGACCACGATCTTGCCGGCAAGGTTCTGCTGGATATAGCCCTCAAATGTCGCGCGCCCCGCATCAAACTGGCGGCCCTTTTCGGCATCGATATGGCTGTGCGGGAACACGCCGTCAAAGGTGTCTACGGCACGCAGCGACACGGAGTCGCCGATCATAAGCAGATCGTAGGAGCCATCGGGGAAGCCGTCGTTGTCCTTGTCGGTGTCGTCGGCCGCCTGCTGGTCGGTGGGCGCGGTGTTCTTGGCTTCCTTGTTCAGAACTTCGGCGCCCTCGCCGCTCAGCGCAGACGTCTCGGGCACAAAGATCAGGCCGCCCAGTGCAACGACCAACACGACAGCGCAGGCTGCGCAGACAGGGATGTGCGTGCGTGCCCAGTTGGCGGGCTTTGTGGTGCCATCGCGGAACTCGGCGACGGTGCGGCCGAAGGCGCCCTTCCTAAACGGCGTTTCGATAAAGCGATAGGAGCACTCGGCTACGGCGACCACCAGCAGCACCTGCAAAATGTATTGCCACCAGGGCGTATCGTTGATGTTGGCGACCGGGTTCATGAGCAACAGCAGCGGATAGTGCCACAGGTAGATGCTGTACGAGCGCTTGCCAATCCACACGAGCGGCTCGGCGGACAGCGCGCGGGCAACCATTCCCTGGGGCTGCACGCAGGCGGCAATAACCATGAGCGTGAGGATCGAGCACAGCAGCGTGCCTCCGCGATACTGGAACGCAGTGTAGCCGTTGGTGAGCGCGACCATGGCGGCAAGGCCAACCAGACCCACGACGCCCAGCACATCGATGGATGCGGGCGAGGACCAAAAGCGCACGAGGGCGCTCGGCTGTGCCGGGGCGGTCTCGGCTGATTCGTCGGCCTTCTCGCCAGGCTTGCCCTCGGCGTTCTTGCCGTGCTTGGCGGCGCCAGCCAGGCGATTGAGCCCCAAACGACGAGCGAGACGCACCGGCGCCAGATCGCGATCGGGGATAAAGGCCATCCAGGCGCCCAGCAGCAGCGAGAACACGCGGGTGTCGGTGCCGTAGTACACGCGGCTGGGGTCGGCGGCAGGGTTGTAAAGCACCATCATGGCGAGGGCAGATACCGCGGCAAGGCCCAGAACCACGCGGCGCGTGTTGGGTTTGCTCACATGCATGGATACCATGGCAAACAGCAGTGGCGGCCAAATCAGGTAGAACTGTTCCTCGATGGCAAGCGACCAAAAGTGCGTGAGCGGCGAGGGGTCGCCCAGAGCATTGAAGTACGAGACGTTCTGGGCGATCTGCCACCAGTTGTTGAAGAACAACAGCGATGGCAGGATGTCGGGGCGCATCTTGGTGAGCATCACGTGGTTGAAGACGGTGCACAGAGCACAGGTCACCACCACGACGGTCACCACGGCGGGGACCAGGCGACGGATGCGGCGGATCCAGAAGCTCTTGAGGTCGATGCGGCCGGTCTTAGCGACTTCGTTGAGCAGCAAGCGCGTGATCAGATAGCCCGAAAGCACAAAGAAGATCGTGACGCCGAGCAGGCCGCCCTGAGCCCACGTGAGGTTAAGGTGATAGAGCACCACCGCGACGACGGCGAGCGTACGCAGGCCGTCGAGTGCAGGGATGTAGCGGGACTTGGGGCGAGCAGGCGTCTGCTCCGCGGCGGGAGCCGTGGCGCGGCCCGCGTTGTTGGCAGAAGCGCGATGGGGGCTCGTGGTGCGTCGCGGCTCGTTGGCACGGCGTTCGCTCTTCACGCGTTCGTGCGGCGCCGGCTCGTTGCCCGTGCGGCGTCGACCGCGCGAGCCCGATTGCGAGAATTGTTCCATAAAACATCATCCAATGACGAGAATAATCAGCACGTATTCATTGTAGCTGCCTGCTCCTGTGAATGCTTGCTGCTGGCGCAACCTCAAGGGTGCGTTCACATCAAAGTGAACTAAAGTTATAGAGGTGCGAAGGCGCGCAATCGACGGTCGACGGTGGGTGCAAAGCCCGCAGATGAGGAGGTTTCCATGGCAGATCGCGGCATCGTTGCGGTGTTCGGCAGCATGAACATGGACCTTTCGGTGGCGTGCGAGCGTATACCGCGTGCGGGCGAGACCGTCGGCGGCAGCGGGTTTATCACCAACGCCGGCGGCAAGGGCGCCAATCAGGCCGTAGCTGCCGCGCGTATGGGCGCGTGCACGCACATGATCGGCGCGGTCGGTCGCGATGCGTTCGGCGCGTCGCTCGTGGCGGGGCTCCAAGGCGCCGGCGTGGACTGTGACTTTGTAGTGCATCGCGATGACGTGGAGACGGGAACGGCGACCATCATTCGCTGCGAGGGCGACAACCGCATCATACTGTCACCGGGCGCCAACCATGCGCTTGCGGGCGCGGACGTTGCCTGCGCGCTGAGGCGTCTGGTGGCCCATGAGCTCGACGGCGGCGCCAGCGAGATTGCCCCGGCTGCCGGAAGCGTCTTTATCGCCCAGGGCGAATGCGACCTTGCGGCGACGGCCGAGGCGCTTGTTTGCGCTCACGAGCTGGGGTTCTATACGGTCTTTAATCCAGCGCCTGCCTGTGAGCTGCCTGCGGAGGCCTGGCCTGCGGTCGACCTGGTCTGTCCCAACGAGACCGAGTGCCAGGTTCTGACGGGCATTCTGCCCACGGATGATGTGAGTTGCATCGCCGCGCTCAAAGCGCTGCTCGACAAGGGCGCCGGAGCTGCGGTCATCACGTTGGGCGGCGCCGGGTCGGTTACGCTCGGCGATGACGGCGAGCTGCTGCGCATGCCGGCACTTTCGAGTACGGTAGTCGATACCACGGCCGCCGGCGATACGTTTATCGGCGCGTTGGCGGCGACTCGCCTAGAGGGCCTGCCGCTCTTTGAGTGCATGGCCGCGGGTGCTCGCGCCTCGGCAGTGACGGTGTCGCGCCTGGGCGCTCAGCAATCGATTCCCACGCGCGCCGAAGTTGAACATTGGTTTGGTTAAACGATAAAGACGGAGAAGCGGAGTAGAACAATGGCAATCAAGAAGCTGATCCTTGATCTGGATATGGGTGTGGACGATGCGATGGCGCTTGCCTATGCCATCGCGAGCCCCGAGGTTGAGCTCGTGGGCATCACCACGTGCTTTGGTAACGTGCGCGTCGAGCAATCGGCGCACAATTGCCTGGCGGTGCTCGATCTGCTGAGTCGTCCCGAGGTGCCGGTGTACCTGGGCGCCGACCGTCCTCTGCAGGCGACTGAGCCTTATACGCCGCCGGCGTCCACCGCGCTCATTCACGGCAAGAACGGCATCGGCGGCGCGAGCGTGCCCGCGTCGCCCTACGAGCCGGTGGGGGCGACCTCGGCCGACGGCAACGCTGCGGTCGATTATCTGATCGATGCCGCGCGCACCTATGGTCCCGATCTGGTCTACGTAGCGACTGGCCCGCTCTCCAACCTGGCGCTCGCCCTGGAGCGCGATGCGGCGGCGATGATGTCCATCGGCCGCGTGGTCGTGATGGGCGGCGCCCTTACCGTGCCCGGCAACGTGAGCGCGGGCGCCGAGTCCAATATGGCGAGCGACCCCGAGGCAGCCGACGCGGTGCTGCGTTCGGGCCGTAAGCTCACCATGGTGGGTCTGGACGTGACGCATCGCGTGGTGCTCACACGCCGCGACATTGCCGGCTGGACGGGCTCGGGCACCATGGCGGGCTGCGCATTTGCGAGCATGGTCGAGCACTACATTGGCTCGTACGAGATGAACGCACCCTACCTGGGTGGTTGTGCGCTGCACGATCCGCTGGCCGTTGCCGTGGCGATCGACCCCACGCTCGTAGGTGCGCTCGGCTGCAACCTGCGTGTTGATCTGCTGGGCGAGTACCGCGGTCGCACCATCTGCGATGAGCGCCGCCTGTCCGATCCGGACAAGAGCGCGCTTGTGGCACTGACCGTGGATGCTCCGCGCTTCCTGTCCGAGTTCAAGACGCGTATGGCCCGTGTCCTTGGCTAAGTTGTCTTTTTGGGACGGGGCTTTTTTGACTGGTATGATTGGTACGACCATTCGAACCAGCTAAAAGAGCCCCGTCCCAATTTGACTATCGAGAGGATCTGCCATGGAGCGCATCGCCAGCTTTTCCGTTGATCATCTGCTGCTTGAGCCCGGCGTGTATGTGAGCCGCATCGACCGCGATCCGGCGACCGGTGCTGCCGTCACCACGTTTGACCTGCGCCTGACCACGCCCAACAAGGAGCCGGTCATGAACACCGCCGAGTGCCACACCATCGAGCACCTGGGTGCAACGTTCTTGCGCAATCATGCCGAGTGGTCGAGCCGCATTGTCTACTTTGGCCCCATGGGCTGCCGCACGGGCTTTTACCTGGTTGTCTTTGGCGAGCTGACGAGCGAGAAGGTCTTGCCGCTCGTCCGCGAGCTGTTTGAGTTTGTCGCCGGCTTCGAGGGCGATGTCCCCGGTGCCGCTCCCGAGGAGTGCGGCAACTACCTGGACCAGAACCTCCCCATGGCAAACTGGCTCGCGCGCCGCTATCTCGACCGTGACCTGGCCGATATCGATGAGAAGCACCTGCATTATCAGCAGGCGTAAGTCCCTCGCAGGAATAGCGTTTGTACTAGAAGCGCTCCCGCTCTTTGCGGAGCGCTTTTTTTTATGCCGAGTGCTCAAAACAGAACAAGATTGTTCTAGAATGTTCATACTGTCACACAAACGAACAGGAGCGAACATGCATATCTACTCTGTCAACGATCCCGAGTTCAAGTCCTATGGCAACGTTTGGGATAACGTTCCGTCCGAGCTTACGTCGCCCGTGCTCGAGGCACTTGCCTCCACGCCCATCCCCGAGGGCAGCAAGTATGTGGCCTCTGCGCCCGAGCTCGAGGGCGTCAAGGATGCCGACAAGCTTGGCTTTCTCATGTTTGGTGGTCGTCCCTTCCAGCTTGGCTGGTGCAACGGCCACAACACGCAGCTCAACTGCCTGGAGTATCACCGCGCCAGCGAGTTTAACCTGGGCGCCCGCGACTTTATCCTGCTCGTGGCGCATCGCTGGGAGATCGAGGACGGCAAGCTCGACACCGCGTGCGTCAAGGCGTTCCGCGTGCCGGCCGGCACGCTTGTTGAGGTTTTCAACACCACGCTCCACTACACGCCGTGCATGGTCGACGACGGCGGCTTCCAGGTGATGGTGGCGCTGCCCGCCGGCACCAACGGCCCGCGCCCCGAGGCTGCAGCCGACATGCCTGCCGCCGGTGACGGCTACTGCTACTGGAAGGCCGACAAGTGGGTTCTCTGCCATGCTGACAGCCCCAAGGCAGCCGAGGGCGGCTACGTAGGCCTCATCGGCAAAAACCTCGACATCACCGTGGACTAGCGCATCGCCCCAAACCA
Source organism: uncultured Collinsella sp. (assembly GCA_900541145.1). GTDB lineage: Bacteria > Actinomycetota > Coriobacteriia > Coriobacteriales > Coriobacteriaceae > Collinsella. The sequence continues at coordinate 27,871 of UQIH01000021.1, forward strand.
CCACAAAGGTGCCTGTCCCCTTTGCGGTGGTTTGGGGCGGGCGGATATCGGGAAATGCCAGACGGGGGAGGCTGCCGGGCGCCTTGCCGTCTGCGGATTTTGGGACATGTGGCCCGCTTTTTGAGCCTGCCTGTCGGTACACTAAAAGCACTATGGGTACCCGCGAGCGACATATCGGCCACGCGGCCGCCCGATCCGCACCCGTGGCGGATCCCAGGGGCGGCAGGCTCTTCGCCATGCCGCGATTCCTTGTTGGCATAACACATCAGGCGTACCGTCGCCGCGTCTTCGCTATCGCCGGCGCCATCACCGCACTGTTCCTCATGCTTTTGGCAGTCTTGCCGGCGCTGTTCGCCTTCGACCCCAAACTTTCTAACGCCGTGCCCGCCTATAGCGAGGTGTCCGAAGAGGTCGTGGATGCGCTCGTCCATTCGAACTCTCTGCCGTTGCTTGTTGCCGCAATTGCATTTTCGATCTGGGGCGTATCGGTCTATCTGCGCTGTTTGGACTATGTGTTGCGCCGCCGTCTTGTTGCCATCGCCACCATCTGCGCCCTGTGGATGATCGAAGTCATTCTCAAGTACAAGTCGTTCACGCCGTTCTATGCCACCGTGCTGTGGTACCTGTACTACGTGCCCATAACGCTCATTCCGCTGCTCTACCAGTTGTGTGGTCTGCGCCTTGCGGGCCTGGAGCAACACCGCCTGGGTCGCCGCTACTGCGCTGCGCTGTGGATTATGGCTATCCTGCTTATCGGATTTGTGCTCACCAACGATTTTCACCAGCAGGTCTTCCACTTTGACCGTACAAGCGACACCTGGAGCAACGATTACACGTACGGCTGGGGTTATTTCGCCGTCCTCGTGTGGACGGCCTTTAACTTTGTGGCCTTTTTTATCCTGGTGGGTCGGTCCTCGTCCTTTCGCATCCAACGTTTCTCGGGCACGGCGGCGCTCGTGCTGCTGGGCGGCGCGTTCTTTGCCATCTCATATGCGTTGCGCGTGCCCTGGGCATGGAGGCTCAACTTCTCGCTCGTCTATTGCGTCTTGTGCGTGGTGGCGATGGAAATCTGTCTCGATTGCGGTGTCGTTCCGTCATATCACGACATCGCCGGCATTTTCGACACCTTGCCGCTTGACCTCAAAGTTCTAACGCGCGACCTGCAGGAAGTCTATGCCACGCCAGTGTCAAAGCCAATGCCGGTAGGCGTGCGCGAGGAGTTGCGGACCCAGGCGCACAGCCGCGCCCATGCCTTTGCCGTGGCGTCCGATCCCGATGTGATGCACCGTGCCTTTCCACTGCTGGGCGGATCGGCCCTGCTTGCCCAAGACGTGTCGGATCTCAACGAGCTTAACCGTGAACTGGCACATCGTCGTATGGAGCTGCAGCGTCAAAATGAGCTGCTCGCCGCCGACTACGACCTTAAGACGCACCTGGCAGATCAAGAGGCCGAGACCTTGCTGGTCCAAGACGTGGACCAGGCGCTTGCCCGCGCGCTCGAAGGGATGTACGACCTGCTGGGCTCGCTGCCGCCGTTGACCGACGAAGCGTCTTCGCACGAGCGTTACCGCATACTGCAGCGCGCCAAGATGCTCGTCGCCTATTGCAAACGCAAGGGGTCGCTCACGTTGGCACAGCACGGGGAGAGCGGTTTTGACCGCGACCGTATTCAGCTCATCGCCAACGAGCTCGCAAGCGACCTGCGCACCATCGATATCGATTGCGCCTCGATTATCGCCATACGGCGCCCGATGCACGCCAGTACGGTAAGCGCCCTGTACGACTGCGTGTATGACTTTGCGTTTTTTGCCTACACCACCGACCATCCGGCGCTTATGTATCACTTGGGCGACCATGACCGATGCAGTGTCGAGCTGCGCGCCACGCTTTTTTCCAACGATGATGAAGATCTTTCGCAGACGCCCGCTGCGCAAGAGCTCGAAAGCGCTCTGCAAGGGCGCAACGTGGCATACCGCCTTGAGGGCGAGCCCGGCCAGCTGCGCATGATCGTCTTGATGCCGAGGGCGGGTGAGTGACGATGCGGATTTCGCTCATCCTTCCCCAAATTGTTGCGCTCGATGTTGTCTTTGCCCTGGCTGCGTGTCTGCAGACGATCCACGTCCCGCTCATTTCATCGCGCCGCTCGTCCTATAACCGTAAGGTGATTTGCGCCTACGAGGCGAGCCTCGTGGTTCACCTGGTGGTTTCGGCGCTTATCCTGTTCGCGTCGTCTGGCTCGCATCTGGTGGCGCCGTTTGACGTTTGCGCCAGGGCAATGGGAGGAGCGCTGTGGCTCAATGCCGCGATCTTTGCCTATGGCGTGGTGCTTATGGTGCACTATCGTCGCCCCGTCATGCTGGTCGAGCTACTGCTTGTTGTCGCCGTTACACCGCCGGTGGTTTTTGCCATGGGCTCGGCGTGGATCGTTGTCCTTATCACAGAGGGAGCGTTCTTCCTGTTCCGTTCCATCGCGGCGCTCTTGATGGACGTCCGTAACCGCCAGGAGGATATCACCGCGTTCTCGACGATCGAAACCATCAACGTGATTCCCGTGGGCATCCTGTATCTGGACCCGAGGGGCCGTCCGCTGCTCATGAACCGCTGCATGCGCAAAAACCTGGTGGAACTTCATATGCCAACCGATCTACGCGACATGAGCAGCACATGGAACGACCTGCGCAAACTTAGCATGCAAATGCCCGAAAGCAGCGCTAATCGCGCCCATATCGACCTTGATCGCTTTGGTAGGGATCGCGCCGTGGTCGAGATCTCTCCTTCCGAGATTCGTCTGTTCGTGCGTGACTCCGTTACGGTCTCGGGCCGTCCGCTCGAGCGCGTCGTCGGCTTGGACGTGACGGAATACGCGCACGCCTACGACCGCCTGGCGCAAGCCAACCACCTGCTTGAGCTCGCGGGCCAAGAGCTCCAGGCCAAGATCGAAGAAGTTAAAAAGGTTGCCGACAATGCGGCCTACCTACGCATGCGTGCCCGCGTTCACGATGTAATCGGGCAGCGCCTGTCCATCCTCCATCGCTATTTGGAGGAGGGGCGCCTGGACGATGAGTCGCTCGAGCAGATTGACCCGTTGCTGCGCTCAATCGCCGCCGATTTGCGCAGTGGCGGTGCCGGCGAGCCTGCAGAGCAGCTGGGTGATATCGTCCATGCTTTTGGTCTGGTGAGTGTGCAGATCGATGTTGAGGGTGTGCTGCCCGAGGACGCGCGTGTCGCCGCCGCATTTTTGCAGATTATCCGCGAGGCCTCGACCAATGCTACCAAACATGCGCAGGCGCATCGGATCCATGTGCGCCTGTGGCAGGAGGGGACGGATGCTGACGCCGCCGCGCGCATGACGATTTCTAACGACGGGTCCCCGGCCCCCGTATCGTATCGCGAGGGAACGGGTATCCCTGGTATGAGGCATGTCGCACAGAATCTGGGCGGCAGCCTGGAAGTCCACACCGCCCCGCCCTTCACGCTTACGGTGTCCATCCCGCTCGCCTCCAACGCCACGGTCCAAAGGAGAAGTTCATGATCCGCGTCCTTATAGTTGAAGACCAGGCCATCCTGCGCGAGAGCCTGGCGCGCTCCGTTGGCGACCAGCCCGATATGACCGTTGTTTCCGCCATTGCCGATGCTTCCGAGGCCTTGGGTGTCGCGCTCAAGGAGCGCCCGGACATGATACTGATGGACGTATGCACCGAGCATGATTCCAACGGCATCGTGGCGGCGGCGCGCATCAAAGAACAACTGCCCGAGTGCCGCGTCATTATCATGACGGGTATGCCCGAAATTACTTTTGTGGACCAGGCGCGCGAGGCGGGCGTCGACAGCTTTGTGTACAAGAACGTCGGTATCGACGAGCTATTCGCCGTGATGCGCTCCACGCTGGCGGGTTACTGCACGTTTCCCAAGCCGCCCGAGAGCATCTTCTCGGGCACGGCGGCCCTCGACGATGTCGAGCTGTCGATCTTGCGCCTTGCCTGCGAGGGTAAGAGCCGCCGCGAGATCGCGGCCGAGCTGTTTATGAGCGAGGGCACCATCAAACGCCGCATCTCGGAGATTCTCAATAAGACCGGCTACGACAACATCATGCGCCTGGCCGTGCGCGCAGTAACGGAGGGCAGCATCGTTCCCAACATGGAGCGCTAACGCTCGTTACGCATCGGCATAAAGCGGCGGGGCCGCAGGATCAACTCCTGCGGCCCCGTCTGGCATGTGCGCGGATGTGTCCGCCAATCCGCGGCTGATGTTACGTGCCGCTACGCGATGGTCGCGGTGTAGGAGGCGACGTCCTCATAGGAATCGGTCAGGTAGGCGTCGATGCCGATGGTCGTATTGACGAGGTCGTCAAGGCTGTCAAGCTCGCCGCTCGAGAACGTGAATTCCTCGGTGGCGTTGGTGCCGGGCATCAGGTGAGCCGAGAACCAGGGTTCCTTCATGGTGCCGTTGACGTTGGTCTTGCCGGAAGGAGCGTAGAAGGTCAGGTCCTTGTCGCTCTTGTTGGTGATGTTGACGACAAATCCGATGTCGCCCCAGTCGTCCTTGAACTTCTCGGTAATGGTGATGGTGCACAGGTCGTCATCGGCGACGGTGACGGCGGGGGAGATTTCGATGCTCTGGACGTCGTCGTCTTCGACGGCCTCATCGATCTCTTCTTCCTTCTCGGCGTTCTCGCGATCCTTCTTCACCGTACCGGACAGATCCTTGTCGGACTTCGTAAAGATAATCTTGTCGCCTTCCACCTCGAGGACGAGCTTGTCGTCCTTGAGCTTCAGGTCGTGCGACTCATCTTCGGCGGTAATCGTTACGGTGGTGGCGTCCTTGGCCTCCCATTTCAGGTCCGCGACCTCAAGGAACATGTCGAGGACACCCGTGCCGTCTTCGTCGAGGATCAGGATACAGTTGAGGCCCCACTCCTTGAGCATATCCATGTACTCATCGGTGAGCTCTTCGCCGTCCAAGGTTCCACCCGAGTACTGCCAGCTGCCGACGAAGTTGGCCTTGGGGTCCTTGCCGCCGCCGCTGCAGCCCGTCAGGGCAAAGGCGAGCGCCAGGACGCATGTCAGGAATGCGAGTACGGACTTTTTGAACGTTGTCTTCATGGTGTCCTCCTTTATCGAACGAAACCCATAGAAGCAAATGCGGGGGGTGGCGGAACCCCCGCCAATTACCAGATAAAGGGGTTAGGGCCGGGGTGTTCCGCAGTTGCTGCAGAACTTGCCGCCGTTTTCGCTACCGCAGTTGGGGCAGAACCACTTGGTCGGTGCCGGGGCGGGTGCGGGACTGCCGCACTCGGGGCAGAACTTGCCGGTGTTGGTGGCACCGCAACTGCAGGTCCACGTGCCGGCCGCAGGGGCAGCGGCGGAAGCCGGTGCCGGGGCGGGAGCCGGAGCCGGCTGCGGGGCAGTCTGCTGCTGTGCCTGTCCGGCGGCGAACAGCTGGCTGGCATTCATGCCGCCCATGCCACCTGCCATGCCCATGCCCATAAAGCCTGCCATCGCGCCGTTGGGGTTGGCGGCTGCTGCGCGCATCGCATCGCTCTGAGCGCTGGCGATGTTGGCGGCTGCCATGGTGGGATCGCGCATGACCGCGGCCTTCTGCAGGTCCTTGATCATTTGCTCGTCCTCTTGCGAGGCGGCGATGGAGTTGACGCCAAAGCTCACGATCTCGACGCCGCGCAGGTCGCGCCAGTCGGCCGAGAGGACCTCGTTGAGCGCGCGGGCGAGCTCGGTGGTGTGGCCGGGAATGGCGCTGTAGCGGATGCCCATCTCCGAGATCTTGGCAAAGGCGGGCTGCAGAGCGGTGAGCAGCTCGGACTTAAGCTGGCTGTCGATCTTATCGCGCGTGTAGCTATCAGTCACGTTGCCGCACACGTTGGTGTAGAACAGCAGCGGGTTGGTGATGCGGTACGAATACTCGCCGTTGCAGCGAACGGAGATGTCGACATCCAGACCGATATTGTTATCGACCACGCGGAAAGGCACGGGCGAGGCGGTGCCGTACTTGTTACCGATGATCTCCTTGGTGTTGATGAAGTAGACGCGCTGGTCCTTGCCTGCGTCGCCGCCAAAGGTAAAGCGGCTGCCGATATTGGCGAACGTCTCCTTGATGGAGTCGCCCAGATTGCCGCTAAAGACGCTCGGCTCGCTGCCGGTGTCAAAGACAAACTCGCCAGGCTCCAGCGCGACCTCGATAATCTTGCCGTTTTGCACCACGAGCATGCCCTGGCCGTCGTTGACGGCGATGACGGAACCGTTGGAGATAACGTTGTCCTCGCCGCGCGTGTTGGAGCTGCGGCCGCCGGTGCGCTTGCTGCCCTTGCAGGCCAAGACATCAGCGGGCATCGATTCGCAATAGATAAATTCCTTCCACTGGTCGGCCATGACGCCGCCGGCAGCGCCCAATCCGGCTTTCAAGAGTCCCATGGTGATCTTCCTTTCTCGTCAAAGGCCGGGTGGTATTGGTCAGAATGGCTAATCGTCCTTGTTGTCCTTCATGACAACGGTGGTCTCGGTGTGGCTGAAGGTGTCGTGCTTCTCGGTCAGGTCGAGCTCGCCACAATACTCATCGGCATGGGTTGCTTCGTTGGCCGTCTTGAGCTGGCCTACCAGTAGCACGTCTCCGATAATCACGATGATCAGCGGCGCGATGACGTTGATGAGGATGCCCTCGATATCAAAGGTGAGGTAATCCGGATCGAAGGCGTATTCCCCCATAAAGAGAATCTGGGAGAGGATAAATCCGATCACGAAGAACAGCACCGAGGCGATGGCGAGCTTGGGCTTGGAGCAGGGGAGCTCGCCGACCAAGCGGCCGGTCTGGCCGTTCATGGCAAACAGGTAGCTCTTGCCGTTCCACGAGGTGGAGAGCATCCAGACGGGGAACAGGGCGTAGTCGCTGTCTTCCCAGGTGTAGTCGAGCTGCTTGCTTTCGACCGTGGCATCGTCGTATTCGTCGACGACGGTCTCGCGCAGGGCCGAGATCGTGCTTTCTTCCATACGGCGCTCGGCGCGCGCCTTGCAGGTCTCGCAGTCCTCGTCGTAACGGTTGGCGATGTAGCCGGGCATATATGCGACCGAGAACGGACGCAGTGCGTCGTAGTCAAACGGCTCGATGGCGTCCATGTGGCCGTCGGGCATCTTGGACGATCCGTCGACGGGCACGCGCTTAAACGAGATATTGCCCTTGCGATAGGCATCGTAGTGGTCGGTGGTCGTGACGGTGCGGTCGGATTCCTCGGTCACGGTCTCGTTGGTCGCGTCAAAGTACACTTCGCCGTCAACGCGGGCGCCGTAGAGCCAAAACGGCACGTAGACACCTTGGACCTCGTCGATGTGGTTGCCGGTGACAAAGCTCTTGGGCAGCAAGATCTTGCCCTTGTAGTGTTCCTTGAGTGCGGCCGTGACGTCATCGCGCCCGAGCTTAAACGGAATCACTAGGTCGGGCGAGAAGTCGCCCGAGAGCTGACCGGGCGCCACGGCGGAGTTGCCGCAGTACGGGCAGGTGGTGACGGCGACGGTGCCGTCGGACACGAGCTCGGCGCCGCATGACGAGCAGATGTAGCCGGCGTTTTGGGCGAGCTCCTGCACCGCGTCGTCGGCGACGGGCTTGGGCGTTGCGGCTGCCGTATCGGCTTTGGCGTCGGCCTTGTCCTGGCGCTCGCGATAGAGGGCCTCGACTTCTTCGACTTCAAAGCGCGAGTCACAGTAGTCGCAGACGAGCTTTTGCTCGGCGCTTGCAAAATGCAAGGGGCCACCGCAGGCAGGGCACTGATAGTTAACGCTCTCGAAGGCCATGATCGGTCCTTTCGCTGCCGGAGGCTATGCGCCGATGGCGCCGCCGCAGTATTCGCAGCGCCCACTGGCATCGGGAATGGTGGTTGCACCGCAGAAGGGGCAGGTCACCGCGGTCTTGGGGGCCTTGGCGGCCACGACGCTGTCGCGCGTCTCCTGGCGCAGCTGCACCAGTGCGTCGCGGACCTCGGTTGCCTGGCGCTTGGCCTCGCGGTATTCGATGGAACCGCGCTGATCGATGGTGGAGTCGTTCACGCGCAGGTTGATCTCGGTAAAGTACGGCGTGTTGACGTGGATGGTCAGATTAAAGTCGTAATCCAGGTCGTAGCGCGGCGGGTTGTAGCTCTCGCGCTCGCCGTCCTTGGTCTCGCGATAGATCTCGGTGCGATGCTCGTCGATATCCATATCGCAGCCGAGTACCTGCGAGAACTCGATGATGTCGGGATTGGCGTCGCGCCAGCGGCTCTGCGAAGTGATGATTAGCAGGCCCGCGTCCTCATCGAGCATAATATTGGTGCGCCCGGCAGAAAGCGTGCGCGTGGGGTTGAACGAAGACAGGCGCTCGGCGTTGGCCTCGCGGTAGGCGAGTTGCTCACGGATATCGTCCGCGGTGCTGGAGCGATAGCCGTGAAAGTAGGGGGAGAGCTTGCCGGCGCACTCTTTGCACAGGTAGCCTTCATTGATTTTTGTCTTACCTAGAAGTCCCAGCTCGGTACCGCAAATCGCGCACTCTTTCTTCTCGAACATCTTGTCAAAGAAGCCCATGGCTGCCTCCCATCAACTGGTAGCGTGTGTCACTTTTGATGATGGGGGAGTGCGCGATCCTTCGCGATACCCAGACGGCTCAAGGAGTCTCCACAACTGGGACACATGGCCCATTTTTGACTAGTCATTGGGGACGTTCTTCGGCCACTCATTGGGGACGTACTTAAATGAGTGGCAGCTGGAGACACTCCTTGCCGAGCTAGAGGCCGCGCGTGTCCCTTCTGGTCCATGAGGCTCAAAACCGCGGTGTGACGTGAACGGCTGGGGTCAAATTTGCAGCATTTCGAGCCTGGCTTCGATATTGAGACTTGTTCTTTATTAAAATAGATTTCCAGACAATTGAGCGACTGGGGGTTAACCATGAGGGGCATGGGAGACACAACCGCATATTTGCGTCGGGGCATTCGGGAGATTATATGCCTGGCGCTGTTCTTCTTCACGTTTTGGCGTGCGAGTATCTTTTTGATGTGCGCATGGCCGAGTTCGTGCCATCGAGTGAGGTCGTCATCTACGAGAGCATCGTTGTCGGCGCGAGCGTGATTGGCTTTTTCGTGCGCCCATTTCTGTACTATCGCCTTCCCCAGACGATCGTTGCGACGAGCGATATTACAGGCGTGCTGTTGGTAGCGGTATTGCTGCTGATGATTATGGCGGTACAGTTTGGGGTGCTCATTGCCGGCGGTTTGATGGCATGCTGCACGCTGGGCTACTGCGGATCGACCGCCCACGCCAACTTTGCGCGGCGCTTTGCGCGGACGCCGTATTTGGCGCGCGCGGCGGCACTTTCGTATGGCCTGGGTGTTCTGGTGCAGGTACTCAACCATATGGTGATGCCCGCGGGGATTCCGCAACAATTTGTTTTTGTTGCCTGTGCAGTTGTGCTGGTGGCGCTACTCCACGGCGCCCGTCGTGCCAAGCTGCGCGGTGAATCTGAGCCTGGGCTCGAGTCCGATATCGCCGAGCTTTCGGTGGATGCGTCGGAGTTTGGCGCCAAGTGGCAAGACGATTCTGAATCAACGGCGGCTTTTCGGCGCGCCGTGGTGCGTCTGACGGTCGCAATCGCCTGCCTTACCGGTGTGTTTGCCGCCCTCAATGCAGGGCTCACGACCTCGCAAGCCGCAGGGTCCGTTGACATGGGCGATTGGTCGCGCTTGCTGATGGGCGTGAGCGCTCTGCTCGCCGGCGCCCTATTTGACCTGCACGATCGTTCGTATATGAACATCACCATGACTTGCACTGCCATGTTGTCCGCGCTTTCGTTCTTTGTCTTGCTCGTCGACGGCAATGGCGGCAATGCGCTTGCGGCCATTGCGATTTTCTATCTGGGTTCGGGCTTCTTCGTGGTGTTTTTCACGACGAAATTTGCTGCCATTTCGGTTTATGCGCACTGGTCGTATCTGTGGCCGTGCATGGGCCGTGTCATCAACAACGTTTGCGCGATGTTCGTGACGGCGCCGGCGGTGGCGATTGTTTCGAGCCAGAACGTGCTGCTGGCGGTGGGTGCCGGGCTCGTGCTGTTTGTGGGTATTGCGATTTCACTGCTGGGACAGTTTGGGCATAGGACCGATGACATTGCGGCGCTGAACGAGCTGGCGTTTGCTGCCGACGACCTTGATGATGGCTCCGTGTCTACCCAAAGCGAGCCCGCCCCCGCGGAGGCATCGGAGCTCACGCTCGATGAGCGCCTCGATGCCTTCGCCACTGCCTTTGAGCTTACGCAGCGCGAACGCGATATTTTGGAGGCCTTGGTCGCATCGAATGAGAGCGTTCAGGACATCGCCGCAACGCTCTTCCTTTCGCGCTCCACGCTCTACCGGCATATCGCCTCGATCAACAAAAAGACCGGTGCCTCCTCACGTCTGGCCCTCATCATCTTTTTCTGGTCCTGGTCACCCAAGGACTAGCTCATTTGGGACGGGGCTTTTTTAGCTGTTTTGGGCCGCCGCGGCCAGCGGGGGCGGGTCGCGGCGGCCCAAACATCCTTGACGAAGGTGCCGGTGAAGTTACAGCAGCTCGCCGTGGCGGGCGATGTAGCGGCGCTTGGCCAGCTGGGTGAGCACGATATAGGCGGCGACGATGCCGATGAGCAGCGCGAAGAAGCTCGGCGGCAGCGGCATGAGGCCCAGCGCATCGGCGATGGGGCTTGCCGGCAGCCAGGTGACGAGCGCCAGACCCAGCACGGTGAGGATGCACAGCGCGGGCGCGGCGTGGCGCGCGCTCGGCAGGCGCGGGGAGCGCAGCATGTGGATCACGAGCGTCTGTGACCACATGGACTCGACAAACCAGCCACTCTGGAAGATTGCGGCGAAGGTCGTCATGCCCGCGACGTTGCCCGCGGCGGCAAGCTCGGACCAGCTTGCGCCCACGGCGGCGGGGCACACCACAAAGAAGAGCGCGGCGAAGGTCACGATATCAAACAGCGAGCTCACGGGGCCCAGCTCGAGCATAAAGCCCTTGATGGACGCGGCATCCCAGGCGCGCGGACGGGCAGTCCAGGCGTCGTCGACGGTGTCCCACGGCAGCGCGATGCACACGATCTCGTAGACCAGCGACAGCAGCACCAGCTGCAGAGCGCTCATGGGCAAAAACGGCAAGAACAGGCTCGCGACGGTCACGGATAGCACGTTGCCAAAGTTGGAGCTCACCGTGGTCTTGAGGTACTTGAGCAGGTTGCCGTAGGTGCGGCGGCCTTCGATGATGCCGCGCTCGAGCACGCCTAGGTCCTTCTGAAGCAAGATGATATCGGCAGATTCCTTGGCGATGTCGACGGCCGAATCGACCGAGATGCCGCAATCGCTCGCACGCATGGCGGCGGCGTCGTTGATGCCGTCGCCCATAAAGCCCACGGTGTGGCCGAGCAGCTCGCGCATGACGCGCACCAGGCGCGCCTTCTGCAGCGGCGAGAGCTTGGCGAAGAGATGGGTGTTCTCGGCGCGCTCGGCAAGCTCGGCGTCGTCGAGCGCATCGATCTCGGAGCCCAGCAAGACGTTGCTCGCGTCGATGCCGATCTGTTCGCAGACGGTGGCGGCGACACGGTCGTTATCGCCGGTCAGGATCTTGACCGCTACGCCCTTGGCCTCGAGGGTGGCGACGGCGCCGGCGGCACTTGCTTTGGGAGGATCGAGGAAGGCCAAAAAGCCCATCAACACCATGTCGCATTCGTCGGCAATGCCAAACTCGCCCACGCAGCGCGGATTGGTTTTCTGCGCCACGGCAATCACGCGCAGGCCCTCGGCGTTGAGCCCGGTGACCTGCTTGCGAATCTGGGCGAGCTTATCTTCGGTAAGCGACTGGGCGGCGCCATCGACCTCGACAAAGGAGCAGATCTCGAGCATTTCCTCGGCAGCTCCCTTGGTGACCATCTGGGTTTTGCCCTGGGCGTCGGCGACAACTACGCTCAGGCGACGGCGCGAGAAATCGAAGGGCACCTCGTCGACCTTGGTATAGCGGTCGCGCAGACTCTGGCCCAGCATGGAATCGGGCACGACGGTCGAGGGCGTCACATCGGCACGGTCGATGACGGCCAGGTCGATAAGGTTTTTGAGGCCGGTCTGGAAGAAGCTGTTCAAAAACGCATGGCGCAGCACGCGTGCATCCTCGTTGCCGTCGGTGTTGAGGTAGCGCTCGAGCACGATGCGGTCCTCGGTGAGGGTGCCGGTCTTGTCGCAGCACAGGACGTCCATCGCGCCGAGGTTTTGGATCGCCGGCAGTTCCTTGACGATAACCTGGCGACGGGCGAGGTCCTTGGCGCCCTGCGACAGGCTCGTGGTCACGATGACGGGAAGCATCTGCGGCGTGATGCCCACGGCCACGCTCGTGGCGAACAGCAGCGCATCGATGACGTTGCCCTTGGTGGCGGCGTTGATGGCAAAGACCGCCGGCGCCATAACGAGCATGAGGCGTACGAGCAGCATGGAGACGCTCGAGACGCCGCGGTCAAACGCGCTCTTCTCGCCGCGCCTGTTGAGCATCTTGGCGATGCCGCCCAGGTAGGTGTCCGAGCCGGTGGCAACGACAAGCGCCATGGCGGTGCCGTTTTGCACGGAGGTGCCGGTAAAGACGATGTTCTTGCAGGCAGACAGCGGCAACGCGGAGCTGTCGGCGCCCTCAATGACAGCTGCGGCAGCGGTCTTCTCGACGGCCTCGCTCTCGCCCGTGAGCGCGGACTCGATCACAAACAGGTCGCGCGCGGTGATGATGCGGGCATCGGCCGGCACCATATCGCCGGCAGAGAGACGGATCACATCGCCGGGGACGAGCTCGTCGAAGGGGATCTCGAGGCGCTCGCCGTCGCGCAGGGCGGTGCAGGTGTTAGAGACCAGGTCCTTGAGGGCCTCGGCCGCATTGCCGCTGCGGGCTTCCTGGATAAACTTCATGCCGCCCGATACCAGCAGCATGATGCCGATGACGATGACCGTGGAGGGGTCGCGCTGCGGCTCGGGTACGGCGAGCACGTCGATGTAGAGCGAGACCAGTGCGAGCGCGGCGAGGATACCGGCGAAGGGGTCGATGAACGCGTCGGCGATGCGGCGCGCAAGCGTCTTGGTCGGCGCCTCGATGGTGTTGGGGCCGACGGCGTTCAGGCGCTCGGCGGCATGCTCGGCGTTGAGCCCGTCGGCTGTGGCGTCGAGCAGTACGAGGGCGTCCTCGGCGCTATGGGTGGCGGCGAATATGGTGTTCTTGGACATGCCGGTATGAGCGGCGGGGCGCGCCGTGCGGCGGCGCTTGGAGATGGCTTCGAGTACCGTGGCGGTTTTGAGCATCAGCATAGGGTCCTCCTTGTTGAAGGGAGTTAGCGTACGTGTCGTATTTGCTTCAAAAAACCTAGATGTCGCTCACGTCATGCTTTCAAACCACCACAAAGGGACAGGCACCTTTGTGGTGGTTTTGACGATCGGCTGTTGGCGCTTATGCGTGTGCGGAATCCTCGCGGCGTGCCGAGGGCGACATGCAGGTTTTTCGACTATGGCTGCCTTCCATGGCACACCTCCTTAAGGCCGGGCGCGGCGCGCTTTGGGTATCTCGTACCCGTTTTAATCCGCCCGTATTTTTGATGAGGGGGTTTGCCGTGTCAACCCCTTTGTTTGGAAAACCATTGCCCCTGACAAAGCCTTTACAGAATGCCGAGGCCCCAAAGCGCGCCCGCAACGCGCCTTGCCTGCGCTAAACTGGAAGACACGTACGCGATTACGAGAGGAGCCCGCATGGAGGCTTACAAGCAAGAGTTCATCAAGTTCATGGTTGAGTCCGACGTTCTTAAATTCGGCAGCTTTACGCTCAAGAGCGGCCGTCAGTCCCCGTTCTTTATGAACGCCGGCGCTTACGTGACGGGCTATCAGCTCAAGAAGCTGGGCGAGTATTACGCCCAGGCCATCCACGATAACTTTGGCGACGACTTTGACGTGCTGTTTGGACCGGCCTACAAGGGTATTCCGCTGGCCGTCGTGACCGCCATTGCCTACCATGAGCTGTACGGCAAGGAGGTCAAGTACTGCTGCGACCGCAAGGAGGCCAAGGACCACGGCGCCGACAAGGGTAACCTGCTGGGCTATGAGCCCCAGGACGGCGACCGCGTGGTCATGGTCGAGGACGTCACCACCAGCGGTAAGTCCATCGACGAGACCTATCCCAAGGTCAAGGCTGCTGCCGATGTCGAGATCAAGGGCCTCATTGTGTCCCTCAACCGCATGGAGGTCGGCAAGGGCGGTGTGACCACCGCGCAGAAGGAGATCGAGGCCAAGTACGGTTTCCCCGTCGCGAGCATCGTTTCCATGGCCGAGGTCGTCGAGACCCTCTACAACCACGAGATTGACGGCAAGGTCGTCATCGATGACGAGCTCAAGACCGCCATCGATGCCTACTACGAGCAGTACGGAGCCCGAGAGTAGTTACGGCGTTTTACCAAACGCCGTAACTGCTCGACGCTGCGCGGGCCGCATTTGGACAATCTGACGTTCAACTTCAAGGGCGCG
>UQIH01000022.1 GCA_900541145.1 uncultured Collinsella sp.
CCTGCGCAAGACGAAGGCCACATTAAGTGGCCTTCTTTGCGTGCGGAACTCGCGACAAACCAAAACCATCTCGCCAGCCCAGCGACCATGGGGTCCCAAGGTTTTCAAAAAAGCGGTCGGCGCGCAGTGCGCCGACCGCCGATATATGGTGTCTGATATTTTCTACCAGCTAGGGCCTCTTACTCGTCTAGGAGATCTTCTGGCATGTCGTTGCCCTCGCCTAGATCGACTGGGGTTTCTTCGGGAGCAGAGCCGTTTTCTGCGGCTTCGCCTTCGGGCTTCTCCTTGGCGGCTGTCATGCGGGCTACGGCGCAGATGCGGTCGTTGTCGTCGACGGTCATCATCTTGACGCCCTGGGTGGCGCGGCCGGTCTGGCTGATCTCGTCGGTCTTGACGCGAATGACCGTCGCGCCCTCCGTCACGATGAACAGCTCGTGCTGCGGGCCCACCGTCTTCATGGCCGCGAGGTTACCCTTACGTTCGGTCATTTGAATGGTGTAGACGCCCTGGCCGCCGCGATTCTGCTCCGGGTAGTCCGCGACCGGCGTGCGCTTGCCGTAGCCGCGCTCGGTGATGACGAACAGATCGCCGTTGCCGTTAGTGACTTCCATGCCCAGAACGCTCACGCCGTCCTTCATACCGATACCGCGAACGCCGCTGGTATCGCGGCCGGTGGCGCGCACCTGCTCCTCGGAGAACATGATCGCCTTGCCCGCGGTGGTGGCCAGGATAATCTTGTCACCCTCGCGCACGCGGCGCACGTTCAGCAGTGCGTCGTCGTCGCGCAGGTTGATGGCAATGAGTCCATCACGGCGGCTACGATCGTAAGCGCTCATCACGGTCTTCTTGACCATGCCACTCTTGGTGGCAAACATCAGGTACTCGTCGGCAGGGAACTCGCGGCAGCTGATGACGCTCGCGATCTTCTCGCCGTCCTCAAAGGGCAGCAGGTTGACGATCGCGGTACCGCGCGCCTGGCGCGTACCCACCGGCAGCTCGTGCACCTTCAGGCGATAGACCTTGCCCTTGCTCGAGAAGAACAGCACGTACTCGTGCGTGGACGCGATAAACATCTCGTCGATAACATCGTCCTCTTTGAGGTTGACGCCCGACACGCCCTTGCCTCCGCGCTTCTGGGCACGGTAGGCAGCCACCGGGATACGCTTAACGTAGCCGGTGTGGGTGATGGTCACGACCATGTCCTCGTCGGCGATGAGGTCCTCGACATCCAGGTCCTTCTCAACCTGGCTGATCTCGGTGCGGCGCTTGTCGCCAAACTTCTTGGAGATCTCGCGCATCTCTTCCTTGATGACGCCCAGGATCTTCTCCTCATGCGCCAGCAGGTCCTCGTAGTAGGCGATGGCGCGGCGCAGGCCGTCCAACTCTTCTTGGATCTTGTCGCGCTCCAGGCCGGTCAGGCGGCGCAGCTTCATCTCGAGGATGGCCGTGGTCTGCTCGGGCGTAAAGCCAAAGCGCTCGATCAGGCGGCTGCTGGCCTCGGAGTCGGTCTGCGAGGAGCGGATGATGCTAATGACCTCGTCGATATGGTCAAGGGCCATCAGGTAGCCCTCGAGGATATGGGCACGCGCCTGGGCCTTCTTAAGGTCGAAGCGGGTGCGGCGAGTGACGACGTCGACCTGGTGGTCAATGTAGTGCTGCAGCATCTCGCGCAGGCTCAGGCATTTGGGAACGCCGTTGACGAGCGCCAGGTTGTTGGCGCCGAAGGTCGTCTGCAGCGAGGTGTACTTATACAGGTTGTTGAGCACGACCTGCGGAATGACGCCCTTCTTGAGCTCGATGACCAGACGGATACCCTTCTGGTTGGATTCATCGCGCATATCCGAGATGCCCTCGATGCGCTTGTCGTTGACGAGCTGGGCGATCTTCTCCTGCAGGGTGCCTTTGTTGACCATGTAGGGAATCTCGGTAAAGACCAGGCGGCTGCGACCGGTCTTGGTGGACTCCACGTGTGCCTTGGCACGCACGGTAATGGAGCCGCGGCCGGTCTCGTAGCTCTGCTTAATGCCGGCGCTGCCCATGATGATGGCGCCGGTGGGGAAGTCCGGACCGGGCATGATCTGCATGAGCTCGTCGACGGTGGCGTCGGGGTTGTCGATCAGGTAGCAGGTGGCCTCGATCGCCTCGGCGAGGTTATGCGGGGCGATGTTGGTGGCCATGCCGACGGCGATACCCTGGCTGCCGTTGACCAGCAGGTTGGGGAAGCGCGCAGGCAGCGCCACGGGCTCGGCGAGCGATTCGTCGTAGTTCGGCTGCCAGTCGACGGTATCCTTCTGCAAGTCACGCAGCAGTTCCATGGCGGGCTTGGCCAGGCGACTCTCGGTGTAACGCATGGCTGCCGCGCCGTCGCCGTCGATGTTGCCGAAATTGCCGTGACCGTCGATGAGCGGCGTGCGCATGGAGAACCACTGCGCCAGGCGGACCATGGCCTCGTAGACCGCGGAATCGCCGTGCGGGTGGTACTTACCGATAACTTCGCCGACCGTCCAGGCCGACTTCTTATGTGGGCGGTTGGGGTAGATGCCGCTCTCGTTCATCGCGTACAGAATGCGGCGGTGCACCGGCTTTAAGCCGTCGCGCACGTCCGGCAGGGCGCGCGCTGTGATAACCGACATCGAATACTCGATGAACGACTGCTTCATCTCGCGACCGAACTCCGAAATCTGGAGCTGACCGCCGTTGATGTCCTCGCCGGCCGAGGCGCCACGGTCGACTTCGCCAAAACTCTCCTCGAGCTCGGCGTCGTCGTCTTCCTCCTCATCATCATCGGCATCGGGGTTATAGGCGTCCGGATCGCCGTCCTCGCCCTGCTCAGCACGGGCAAGCAGGCGCTTCAGATCGTCGGGCATACCAGCGTCGCCGGCCTCGTCCATACCCCCGTTGTTGTTGATATCGTCTGCCACGTTACCTCCTCTTAAGCATCAAGGAATCGTGCATCATGTGCGTGTTTTTCAATGTACTCGCGGCGATAGCCGACCTCGGAACCCATCAGCTCGCGCACGGCGCGGTCCGCCACCACGGCGTCCTCGATCGACACGCGCTGCAGAATGCGGGTCTTGGGGTCCATCGTCGTCGAGGCAAGCTGCTTGGGGTCCATCTCGCCCAGGCCCTTGTAGCGCTGGACGGTATAGCCCTTGCGCTTTTTGGTAATCTTGCCGTCCTTGGCCTTGCCGTCCTCGTCGTTATCGTCGGGGTTCAGGCCCAGACTCTGGATGGTGTCGCGCAGGATCTCGTCTTCGGGCTGGCGGCCGTTGGGATACACGTAGTGAATCTTGTTGCGCACCTTAATGCCAAAGATGGGCGGGCAGGCAACATAGACGTAGCCGGCATCGATCAGCGGACGCATGTACTTGTAGAAGAACGTCAGCAGCAGGATGCGGATATGTGCACCGTCGACGTCTGCATCGGTCATGATGATGATCTTGTGGTAGCGCGCCTTGGTGATATCGAAGTCGCCGCCGTCGCCGGCACTCGTCGTGACGCCGCAGCCGATCGCGGTAATCAATGACTGGATGGTGTCACTCGAGAACGCGCGATGGTCACCAACGCGTTCGACGTTCAAAATCTTGCCGCGCAGGGGCAGAATCGCCTGGATGTCTCGGCGACGGCCGTCCTTGGCTGAACCGCCTGCCGAGTCGCCCTCTACGATGAAGAGCTCGGTCAGCTCGGCATCGCGCACCGAGCAGTCGGCGAGCTTACCGGGCAGGGACGCCGTCTCGAGCAGGCTCTTGCGACGGGTCGCTTCGCGCGCCTTGCGGGCGGCGTTGCGGGCCTTGCATGCCTGCTGGGCCTTCTTGACGATCTCGCGAGCGGGCTTGGGATGCTCCTCGAGGTAATCGGCGAGGCCGTCGGTCACGATCTTGAGCGTCAGCGCGCGCATATAGGAGCTGCCGAGCTTGGCCTTGGTCTGGCCCTCAAATTGCGGGTCGGGCAGCTTGACCGAGATAACGGCCGAAAGGC
This sequence comes from uncultured Collinsella sp., assembly GCA_900541145.1. Classification (GTDB taxonomy): domain Bacteria; phylum Actinomycetota; class Coriobacteriia; order Coriobacteriales; family Coriobacteriaceae; genus Collinsella. The sequence goes on from UQIH01000022.1 coordinate 3,979, forward strand.
CCTCGCGCACATCGTCGCCGGTCAGGTTGGCGTCTTTTTCCTTGAGCAGGTTCTGTTTGCGCGCGTAGTCGTTGATCACACGGGTGAGCGCGGTGCGGAAGCCCTCAAGGTGCATGCCGCCCTCGGGGGTATAGATGTCGTTGGCAAACGACATGACGTTCTCGCCGTAACCGCTATTCCACTGCAGGGAAACCTCGACCTCGCCCATCTTGGTCACAGGCGCGTCCGGGTCCGATTTGCCCTCGATGTAGATGGGCTCCTTAAAGGCCTCGGGGACGTCCTTGCCCTCGTTGAGGAACTTGACGAAGTCGATGATGCCGCCCTCGTAGCAAAACTCCTCCACACGGGGAGTCGCCTCGCGCTCGTCGGTCAGCACGATCTTGAGGTTCTTATTGAGGAACGCCGTCTCCTGCAGACGGTTGTGCAGCGTATCGAAATCGTAGATGCAGGTCTCGAAGATCTCGTCATCGGGCCAGAAGGTGACGGTGGTGCCCGTCGAATCCGAGGTGCCCACGACCTCCATCTTCTTGACAGTCTTGCCGCGCGAGAACTCCATCTCGTAGGTGTTGCCGTCGCGACGAACCTGAACGACCACGCGCTTGGACAGTGCGTTGACGACGGAGATGCCAACGCCGTGCAGGCCGCCCGAAACCTTATAGGCCGAGTTATCGAACTTACCGCCGGCGTGCAAGATCGTCATGACGACCTCGAGCGTCGGGATCTTTTTAACAGGGTGCTCGTCGACGGGGATGCCGCGCCCGTTGTCGACGACCGTGATGGAGTTGTCGGCGTGGACCGTCACCTGGATCTCGGTGCAGAAACCGGCCATGGCCTCGTCGACGGAGTTGTCAACGATCTCCCACACCAGGTGATGCAGACCGCTGGCGCTCGTCGAGCCGATATACATGCCCGGGCGCTTACGAACGGCCTCGAGACCTTCGAGAATCTTAATCTCGCCGCCATCGTAATCGTTTTCGTTTGCCACACGTCCTCCTTCAGTCAAGAAAATGTGTACAGACTTACTAGTTTATCGTAAAAAAATACCCTCGGGAACGAGGGTATTTGGCTCTACAAGGCCACCAGATGCGATTTAAGGCTCTTTTTTGCTTTCTACGCCCTTGGCCCACTCGGCACTGGCTCTCATGGCATTCTCGAGGGCCTCGCGCAGTTTTTGGTCTTCGATGGGCGCCACTTGGCGCTCAATCTCGGTGCGCTCGGCCTCACTTAGGTCGGCGTGCGGGGCCGGCGGGCGCTCGGTCGTCGCCGGGCGCAGGCGCTGCTTGGCGGCGGGCGGCGTGTGACCCGGCGCGGTGGTTTTGAACATCAGGCCGTCCACATGCGCACCGGCGCGCTCCATGCGCGCGCGGATGATCTCGCGCAACAGCGTCATTTCCTGCGTCCACGAGGGCGAATCGAGATATACCAGCAGCTCATTGGACTCGGGCAGGTAGCGCAAGCCCGTCACATGCCGCCCCTCGCGCGTGCCCGAGCACACCGCGTTCCACGCGCGATAGACCGCGCGCGACTCCTCGGCAGTCTCCATCTGCGCGCGGCGCTCAGGTGTCGCGGCCGCCAGGATGCGCTGACGCTCTGCGTTCAAAAATCCACTGAAGGCAACCGTTTCGCTCTCGCGCTCGTAATTAGCACGTCTCACCCATGCTCACCACCTTGGCTCGATCAAGCAGGTCATCGGTAAAATACCCCAGGTTGGTCGTGGTTATGACCGTCTGGATATCATCGCCGATCAGCCGCAGGAAAGCACCGCGGCGTTCGCCGTCGAGTTCGCTCATCACGTCGTCCAAAAGCAGCAACGGGGCGGTGCCCAGGACATCGCGAGCCACGGCCACCTCCGCCACCTTCCAGGCCAGAACCAACGTTCGCTGCTGACCTTGGCTGGCAAATGAACGGGCGGAGCGACCCGCCACGGTAAACTCAATCTCATCGCGATGCGGTCCCACCAACGTCACGCCGCGGCGAATTTCCTCGTCGGCGTGCTCATCAAGGGCAGCCAGCATGCGCTCGTACGCCCAGCCCTTCAGCTCTTCGCGATCATCGACCTGGGGCAAATCCCCCAGCGTGGACGTATAGGTCACGTTGGCAGCCTCACCGGATGCCACTTGCCCGTAGGCAGTGTGCACATGGCCCGCCAGCCGGTCGAGCAGGGCCAACCGGTGCACAAGCAGGGCCGAGCCCGCGCGGGCAATCGAATCGTTCCACGCGCCGAGCATCTCGCGGCAGCACCAGGTCTCCTTGAGCAGGGCGTTACGCTGGGTCACGCAGCGTCCATAGGTGCTCGCAAGATCGGCATAACGTGCGCTCAGCTGCATGCCAAAGTCATCGAGGGCGGCGCGGCGCACACTGGCGCCGCGCTTAACCATGTCCAGATGGTCGGGGCAAAACAGCACGCTCGGCAGAACCCCGCGCACACCGGCGGCAGAGCATCTCTTGCCGTTGCGGCTAAACGAGCGCTTACCGTCCTCCGCGCTCAATCCCATATCAAGCACGCGGCCGTCGCCCTCGAGCCTCAGCTCGACCTTGCACGAGCCCACGCCGTCATGGACGAGCTCGGCTGCGGTCGGATGCCTAAACGAGGCGCCGCTCGTCAGCAGCTGCAGCGCCTCTATGAGATTGGTCTTTCCCGCCGCGTTAGGTCCCGCAAGTATCGTCACGCCGTCGTCTAGGGCAAGGCGATAGCTATCGAAGTTGCGGTAGTGCGCGACGGAAAGATCGCGGGCGAACATGGTCATGGCGCAACGCTAGATGCGGACCGGCATGACCAGGTACAGGTAGTTGATCTTGTCGTAGGACTTGAAGATGCCCGCCTGCGAGTAACTCTTGAGCTCCAGCGTAATCTCCTTCTCCTTGGACAGGGCATTGAGGCAGCCGAAGATGTAGTGGTAGTTGAAGGCGATGGTACCCGACTCGCCCTCGGCCTCGACATCGATCGTCTCCTGCGCAAGGTCCTGGTCATTGGAAATGGAGGACAGGCCCATCTGCCCGTTCTCGACATCGATCTCGAACTTGACGGCGGGGTTGGCGCTCGCGATAACGGCCACGCGCTTGAGGGCGGCGTTAAAGGCGGCGACGTCGATCTTGACGCTCGTCACGCACGAATCGGGGATGAGCTGCTTGTAGTTGGGGTACACGCCCTCGATGCGGCGCGACACGTAGGTGGTGTTGCCGGCCTCGAAGACGACCTGGGTGTCGGTAGCCCCGATCATGATGGTCGCCTGGCTGGCCATGATGTTCAGCGCGTCGTTAAAGGCGTCGGCCGGAACGTTAAGCTCAAAGGAGCCCTCGAGGGTCGAGGTCTCGACCTGCGTATCGCACACGGCCAAGCGGAAGGAATCGGTCGCCACCAGGCGCACGGTGTTGTTCTCGACCTTCATGTGCACGCCGCCCAGGATGGGGCGGGCCTTGTCGGTCGAGGTGACGCGCCACACGCGGCCGACCATCTCGGACAAGATATCGGTCGGCAGTTCCACGGCGCTCTCGATGGCATAGGCCGGAAACTCGGGGAAGTCGTTGGCATCGAGCGTGTTCAAGCGGAAAGAGCTCTTCTCGCAACCAATCAGCACCTGGCGCTCGGACAGCTCAAAGGTGACCGGGGCATCGGGGAGAGTCTTGGTGATATTGGAGAGCATCTTACAGGGGATAACCATCTCGCCCTCTTCTTCGACATGCGCCGCGATGCGATGACGGATCGAGATGGTGTAGTTAGAGGTCTGGAATTCCAAGATGCCGTCTTGCGCCTTGACGAGCACGCCCGACAGGATGGGAAGGGTGGATGCCGAAGCGACACCCTTCATAACGACGCCGATGGCTTGTGTGAGCGAGCTCTGGCTGACGGTGAACTTCATCTTTTAATACCTTTCTATAGATATAAATATCTTAATAATAGTAATAGCACTAACGAAACTGTTGATTACTCCCAAAGACGCAGGTCAGACCCAGAAAGAGAATCGACAGCAACCTGTGTGCAACGGGGGTAGTTTTCCACGTTCAAAACCTGCGCAAAACTTTTCATCACCGCGGGTTGGGTTTTAGACACCTTATGCCCGTGGTTTCGACAAGTTTTCAACAGGTGTCTCTATTTCCCTACGAGCGCAGTGTAATTTTATCGCGCAGCGACTTGAGATCTTCGGTGACGGTGCGGTCTTCCTGGATCATCTTCTGGACCTTTTTGTAGCTCGTGCTGACGGTCGAGTGGTTGCGGTTGCCAAATTCGGCGCCCACCGCCGTGGTCGTCATCTCGCACATCTCGATGGCCAGGTAGATAGCGATATGGCGCGCTTTGGCGATATTGGCGTTGCGACGCGGGCCGATGAGCTCCTCGTGCGTCACGCCGTACTGCTCTTCGATGACGGACTGAACCGTTTGCACGTTGATCTTTTTGGCCGATGTGTCGAAGTACTGGCTGGCGATGGCGTCGATATCGTCAAAGGTGAGCTCCCCGCCCTCGCGTTCGCGGTCGCCCGCCTCGCCGGCGCAGCGCTCGCAGAAGCTCTCGAGTTCGCGGATGTTGGTGCCCGACACCTCGGCCATGTGTTTAAAGTGTTCGTCGGTCAGGTGCCCGCCGTCGCCCCCATAGGCCGCCAGCAGCGAGTCGTCGCCTGCCTCGGGAGCGGCGACGATGGTGTTCTCGTAATAGCGCTGCAAGATCTTGTATTTCATCTCGTAGCTGGGCTCTGCGACCAGGCAGAGCATACCGGCGTTAAAGCGGCTGGTCAGGCGTTCGTCCATGCTCAGGTCCTTGGGGGCGCGGTCTGCCGCGATGACGACCTTCTTGTTGTTGCGGATGAACTCGTCCATGAGCTGGAAAAAGTAGTCCACGCTCGCGCGCTTGCCGATGATGTTTTGGATGTCATCGATGATGAGCACGTCCACGCCGTGGTACGCCTGCATGATGGGGGCGTTGCTCTTCTTTTGGCGGTCGAACTCGGTCATCAGGTCGTCCAGATATGCCTGGGAGTTGGCATATTTGACCTTGATCTCGGGCGACTTCTCGGCGAGCTCGTTTTTGATGGCAAGCAGCAGGTGCGTCTTGCCCAGGCCCGATTTGCCGTAGATGAACAGCGATGTGCACGTGCCGCGCTCGTCCGCGAGGGCGGCAAACTTGAGTGCCGAGCGATAGGCATGGCTGTTCTCGGGGCCGTAGACAAAGTTCTCAAAGGTAAATTTTGAGTTCGCGGCGAGCGGGGCTCCATCCGTATTCTGCTCGGCCGGCACGGTCGGTGCTGGCATGGGTGAAGCGGGGGACGCAGCTTGCGTGGATTTAGTCGGCGCTCCGCCCTTCATCTGGTTCATCATGCGACGAAAGTCATCGGCCGAGAGCGTGTTCTTGATTGCAATGCCCGAATCCGCGCCCGCCGCCGCGTCGTGAGCGATGGGCATGTGCGTGACGGGTACGTTCGTTGACGTCGCCGCCGCGGTCGGCAACGGTGCCATGGTTTCACGGGAAACATCGCTGTGCTGGTGCTCGATTGTCGGCACGTTGCCTGCGGAGGCCGGCACCGCCGGGGAAGCGGCGGGAGCCGTGGCGGGCGCCGTCGCTGCAGTGGATTCCGTCGCGGCGCCTTGCGGTGCCACGATGTCGAGCACAATCGGTGCAAAGGCGATTTCTTCCAGATAGGCCTCAATAGTCGGCTGATGCTTTTTGAGCTGCGCGATGGCAAAGCGCGAGGGGGCCTCGATCGTGAGCGTATCTTCGGTCAGGCTTATGGCGCGCGATTGCCCCAGCATGTTGATGAGGCGTGCATCTTGGCCGTCGCGCTGGCAAAAGGCGATAGCATCCCCCAGGATGATGCTTGCTTCCTCGTCCACTGTCTCTCCCGTTCTTTAGCTCTGAGCTCGCACGCGAGCGGCGCCGAGTTCGGTCAGATGGTATTTCTGGCCATGCTTGATGACCAAGCCGGCCTGCGCCAAGTCATTGAGCGTGCGTGACCAAGTGGGGGCCGAGTTTCCAAACGCCCTCGCCAGATCGGTTGCACCGCACGCTTGATTTTGCGCCAGATAGCCCAGCGCGGCGTTGCCGCGATCGCTTACGAACACGTCCGGTTGTGGCTGCGCATACTGATTTGCTGCATTAGGATACATCATTTGAGCTGCTGGTTGTTGAGAACTCTGCATCGGCGGCATTTGCTGTTGAAAACTTTGAGGCCACTGTTGGTAAGGCTGTGGAGGCATCTGCTGGGCCCAGGGGTTGTACTGCTGCTGCGGCATCTGCTGGTACGGCTGCTGATATCCCTGCTGGTACTGCTGCGGGAACTGCTGGCCATACCCCAGTGGCGGCATCGGCTGATATGGATATCCCTGTTGGTACGGCTGATAGCCCATTTGCTGGCCACCTGCTGCTCCCGTCGCCTGCTGCATTGCTGCTGTATCCCGATCCGCCGGCGACATGGCCTCTGGCATGCTTGGCGGCATCGACATCGATGCCGCTTGGGGTTCTTGTGTAGGAGGCATTCCGGGCTGCTGCATCTGTCCCACGGGGGGCTGCATCTGCTGCGTTGCCATGGGCTGCTGCGCAAAAGCTCCCGGCAGGGGATATGTGGGCTGCTCCGTCTCGGGCCGCACGGCAGCGCCGCGTCCGCCGGCACGCTCGATTTCCTGCACGCGTTTAGGGTTCAGGCTTACCGTAACCACGGTGCCGTTGCCCATGTTGTCCTCGATGGATACGGCACCGCCGGCGTTTTCCAAATACTCCTGCACCATGGGAAACCCTGCTCCGGTTCCACGGATATAGCGCTTCATCTTGCTGTTTGCGCTGGTAACTCCAAAGTCGAAAGCACGTTCCTTGTCGTCGATGCCGGGTCCTTGGTCAGCAAAGCGGATGGTGTCTCCGCCGTCCAGAATCGAGATGATGGGCTCGGCAAAGTGTGCGTGGATAAAGTTTTCGACAATCTCGCGGATGACCATGAGCGAGATATGGCCACCTTGTTCTTTCATGCACTGGTAGACGGTGTTGGTCGTCTCTTCCAAATACGTGCGGACATCTTGCGGATCAATGACGATCACACGCGGTGTCGAAAGCATGTCGTCATAGACGGCGATGCGCGCGGCGTACATGGCTTTTGGCGCCTGCGTGGTTGTCTGCTCGCCTTCCGCACGCTCTTCGCGCACGCCGGTGATGTGCTCGTTGTCGGGTGCCGGGTCTCCGGAATCGACCATGGTGTAAAAGTCGTCAGACATGCCGCTCGCAATCTTTCAAAAGGTTTCGGACAAATAGTAGCTCACCGTGCAATGTTTCTCATCTTTCGACAACTTTTCAAAACCTGTTGAAAACTTTGGAAAACGGGCGAAAAGTTCTTAACATTGCCAACATGACCTGTTGAAAACTCGATGAAATATCGTGAAAAGTTGCCATGTACCGCTAAATCGAGCTTGGCTTATGGGGGAACCGTGTGAACTGCGCAACCTTTTACCTTTGATTTCTTGACATTTGAACATTGATTTCCCTACAATCTTCAAGCTCACGTGTCTATATCTGCGTCCGCGTCCCCGCGGACACTCGAAATGCAGCAGGAGGAACTTAAGATGAAGCGTACGTATCAGCCTAATAAGCGTAAGCGTGCCAAGACCCATGGCTTCCGTGCCCGTATGGCCACTAAGGGTGGTCGTGCCGTGCTCGCCCGTCGTCGCGCCAAGGGCCGCAAGCGTCTCACTGTCTAGCAGCGATACACACATCTCGCATGAAGACTATTAAGTCTCGGCAAGATTTCGAGCATGTGTTCAGTCAGGGGCGTCGTTTCAATCACCCTCTGATTCGAATGACCATATGTGAATCGGTTGGCGAAGGCGACTCCGGAAGGGTCGCCTTCGTTGGTGCTAAACGGCTCGGTTGTGCTGTCGTGCGCAACCGTTCTAAGCGTGTGATGCGCGAGGCCGCCCGCAGCTGTGGATTTCCCGTTGCGGGTTATGACATCATCTTGTTCGCAACTCCCAAGACGAGGGTTTCCTCGCCGCAGGAGATGGACAATGCATTGCGTTCGCTTATGAAACGCGCCGGCGTTGCCGGGGAGGAGCGATGAGCAATCACGTTTTGCGACGTGTTGCCATCGCTCCTATTCGCATATATCAACAGGTTATTTCGCCCTTATTGCCTGACGCCTGCATTTATTACCCAACGTGCTCACAATACGCCATCCAGGCGATTGAGAAGTACGGTGTTTTGAGAGGCTGCTGGCTTGCCGTGAGGCGCATCGCTCGCTGCAATCCCCTGCACGTCGGCGGTTATGACCCTGTGCCCTAGCGGGCACTCGCTATCGGAGGAAAACTTACATGTGGGATTGGATCGTTAACATCCTTTTCGAGCTGCTCAAGCTCATCCAGACCTTTGCGGTCGACTGGGGCCTGTCCATCATCATCCTGGTGGTCATCATCCGTCTGCTGCTGACGCCGCTCATGCTCAAGTCGACCAAGTCGACGGCTCGCATGCAGGTGCTGCAGCCCAAGATGCTCGAGATCCAGGAGCGCTATGCCGACGATCCCCAGCGTCAGGCCGAGGAGATGCAGAAGTTCTACAGCGAGAACAAGTTCAACCCCATGGCTGGTTGTCTGCCGCTGTTGATTCAGATGCCTGTCCTGTTCGCCCTGTTTACGCTGCTGCGTAACCTGCCGGACTACTTTAACGACGGCACGTTCTCGTTCTTCAATATCCTGCCCGACCTGACCACCACGCCGAGCGCTTCCTTTGCCGATGGCTTTATGGTTGCACTGCCTGCGCTGGTTTGCCTGATCCTGTTCGCCGTCCTGACCCTGATTCCGCAGCTCTATATGTCGCGCAACCAGACCGGCCAGCAGGCTCAGAGCATGCGTATGATGGCCGTTGTCATGACGGTCATGATGCTTTGGATGGGCTGGAGCCTTCCCGTTGGTGTTCTGCTGTACTACGACGTCTCGTCTGCTTGGCAGGTTATCCAGCAGATCTTCGTGACGCAGAAGGTCATCGACAAGGCGAAGGCCGATGAGGAGGAGCGTCTTAAGAACGCTCCGCTGCAGGTTGAGGTCACTCGTCGCGAGAAGAAGCCGCGCCCGCACAAGAAGAAGTAGTGGGATATCAATCTTATTTAGGTACCTAACTTTTGGAGTACGTTATGTCTGAAGAGATCATCGAGGATATGCTTGAGGAGGTTGCCCCGCAGGTTGCGGGCGATTATCCCGAGATTGCACAGCGCTACAAGGCTGGTGAAGAGCTGACCGATGAGGAACTTGACACCATTGCCGATGTTGCGATTTCCATCCTGCGTTCCATCCTTTCGCACTTCGATGCCGCCAACTCTCCTATCGATGAGTATGAGGGTGACGAGGGTGAGCTGATTTTGGATGTAACGGCTCCCGACCTTGCTGTTCTCATTGGCCGTCATGGTCGCACCCTTGATGCCCTTCAGGTTATGTTCTCTTTGCTGGTGAGCCGCAAACTTGGCTTTAGGTATCCGGTTGTAGTGGACGTCGAGGGATACAAGAGCCGCCGTCAGGACAAGGTTGCCTCCATGGCTCAGTCTGCTGCCGAGCGTGCCATCCGCACTCATAAGAGTGTTTCGCTTCCGCCCATGAATGCCTATGAGCGCCGACTGGTTCACATTGCACTTCGTGGCAATGATGCCGTCGATACTCATTCTGAGGGTTCTGACCCTGATCGCCATGTGGTGATTGTTGCTCGATAATCTACTCGAGCTTATGCTAAGGGGACGTGGTTTCCACGTCCCCTTTTTTTGTCAAAAGTTCTCGATACACTGATTTTTGTCAGAAAGGAGCTTTCGTTGTTAGTACTTACTGATCAGCAGGCTGACGAGATGCTGAGTCGCCTAACTTCCTATTGTAAAGAGTATTCCTTGAGCGTAACTGATGTTGAGCTGAGGAAATGTATTCAACATTTGGATTTGGTTCTGGAAACAAATAAGACAACCAATCTCACCCGTATTCTTAACGTAGAGGATGCTGCCGTGCTTCATATCCTCGACTCACTTGTTTTGCTCCCCTATATCAATAAGGCTCCTGAGGGAGCTTTGCTCGATATGGGTACAGGTGCGGGCTTCCCTGGTATTCCGTTAACGCTAGCCACGCATCGTAAAGCTACTTATATTGACTCTGTTTGCAAGAAGGTTGATGCTGTCAATTCCTTTGTCCATGCTCTTGGATTAAAACATGCTCATGCGGTTCATGATCGTCTTGAAGAATATGCTCGAAGCCATAAGAAGCAGTTCTCTGTCGTAACCGCCCGCGCACTGGCCCCTCTACCGATTCTTGTTGAGTATGCGGCTCCGTTCCTCAAGGATGGAGGTCTATTTGTTATCACCAAGGGCAATCCTTCGGATGAGGAGCTTGCTTCCGGCATGTCAGCAGCTAAGATTTGCGGCTTCACTTCGCTTCTGAATGACGCAATCGATTTGCCTGAGGGCTTGGGCCACAGGGAGTTCATTGTTCTTAAGAAGAGTCATCCAGCATCTGTTTCATTACCTCGTGCAAATGGCATGGCAAAGAAGAATCCGCTTGCCTAGATGTTTCACGTGAAACATAATGGATACTAACAACTTGCAGTGTTTCACGTGAAACATGGCGGTTGATATCGAATCGGAATGTTTCACGTGAAACATCCTCCGTTTGACAGCTTTAATACACACCAGGAGGGACCGTGGGATTTCGCGACGTTAAGCGTTCTAAGAGCGCAAAAGACACGCGTATCATTGCAATCATCAATCAAAAAGGCGGCGTCGGTAAGTCAACGACAGCTGTAAATCTTGCAGCAGCACTGGGTGAGCAGGGTCGTAAGACACTGATTGTCGATTTTGATCCACAGGGAAACAGCACCAGTGGATTTGGAATTGAAAAAGAAGACCTTGATCACTGCATCTATGATGCATTGTTGAATGATGTGCCGGCAGAATCGCTTGTTCTTGATACAAATTGCAAAAAGGTATTTGTAATTCCGGCAACAATTCAGCTTGCAGGCGCAGAAATTGAGCTCGTAAGCGCAATTGCTCGTGAAACCCGCCTCAAAGATTTGCTTGAGCCGATTCAGGACGAGTTCGATTTCATTTTCATTGACTGTCCTCCTTCGCTCGGCCTGCTTACTATCAACGCCTTGACCGCAGCAGACAGCGTTTTGATTCCGATCCAGTGCGAATATTACGCACTCGAGGGCGTTACAAAGCTGCTTGAGTCAATGAAGATGGTCAAATCACGTCTGAACAAGGGCTTAGACACCTATGGAGTGCTTATGACCATGTATGACTCGCGTACTTCACTGTCGAATCAGGTTGTTGAGGAGGTTCAATCGTACTTTGGTGATAAGGCGTTTAAGACGCTAATCCCACGTACGGTTAAAATCTCCGAAGCTCCGTCTTTTGGAGAACCGGTAATTACCTATGCACCTCAGAATAAGGGTGCAAAAGCGTATATGAACCTTGCAAAAGAGGTGATCAAGCGTGCCTAGTGCAAAGAAACGTGGCGGATTGGGACGTGGACTCAATGCTTTGGTCTCAGAGGCCGAGTATGAGACCGGTGGTTCGGCTGCATCCACTTCAAAGGCTGCATCTGAAACAAAACTACCTATTGAGGATATCGTTCCCAACCCTAATCAGCCGCGAATTCACTTTAACGAAACTGAACTTCGCGAGTTGAGCGAGTCAATCCAAGAACATGGCGTTTTGCAGCCGCTTTTGGTTCGCAAGCATGGAAACGGCTATGAGATCATCGCTGGTGAGCGTCGTTACCAGGCGTCAAAGCTTGCTGGCCTTGAAGAATTGCCAGTCATCATTAAAGAGGTAAATGATGAAGAGATGCTGGCTCTTGCTCTTATCGAAAACCTTCAGCGTTCTGATCTGAATCCCGTCGAAGAGGCTAAGGGCTATCGCCAACTCATTGATGCCAGCGGGATGACCCAGGAGGCATTGTCGAAGGCAGTAAGCAAGTCACGCTCTGCAATTACAAACTCGCTGCGTCTTCTCGATCTCCCCGAAGTAGTTCAGCAGATGATTTTTGAGGGCAAACTTACTGCTGGTCATGCACGTGCGATTCTTGCAGTTCCCTATGAGGACGCGCGTATTCGACTTGCAGAGAAAGTTGTTACAGAGGGCCTTTCCGTAAGAGCGACAGAAAATCTTGCTCCGTTGTTTTCTGCCGGAGAGACACCTAAGACGCCAAGGCCTGCAACGCCTCAGTCCTTTAAAAAGGCTGCCCGTGTGCTTCGTCAGGTATTTAATACCAACGTGCGTGTGAAGAGCTCGCGTGGAAAGAATAAGATTGAGATTGAGTTTAAAGACGAGGAAGAACTCTCTCGTATTCTTGGCGAAATGATTCAGTTTGATCAAGGAGGCCAAGATGAGGAATAAGATTTTAACAGCGATTGCATTGGTGACGACTGTCGCGGCTGGTGCCTTTGCTGGCTATAAGATCGCGACAGACGATGAACTTCGAGGTCGTTTGCTTCGTGGCGCGCAAGATATCGTCGATACTTCCAAAAGGAAAATGGATGTTATGACAGAAGATGTTGCCATGCGTACTGCTCAGGTAACGAAGAATCCCAAGATTAATCAAGGTTGGGTCAGCAACCAATGGGAAAATGTAGGCTATTAGGTACCTAACAATTACTCAGCATATTTTGAGGGGTCCTTGTCTGATTCATGAGACAAGGACCCCTTATTTTGGCCGTAAAAAATGGGACAGGTAGCAGCTGATTCAAAATTAAGGTCAATAAATGAAACGACCCCGGTTGCATATTCTGTAACCGGGGTCGTTCGATGTTTCACATGAAACGTTTTGGGATGCGACTCCCCTATGCGTTCTTCTGAACTTTGAAGCGCTGCTTCAGCTGTCCGCAAGCGGCGTCAATATCGTTACCACGGGAGTTACGAATCGTGGTCTCGATGCCACGGGACTCAAGACGACGCTGAAGATCCTCAACCTTATGAATCGGCGACGGCTTGAGCGGGCTACCCTCGATGTCGTTAAGCTGAATCAGGTTAACGTGGCATAACGTTCCCTCGCAGAAGTCGCAGAGCGCCTGCATCTCGGGATTCGTATCGTTAACGCCTTCGATCATGGCATACTCATAGGTCGGGCGGCGGCCAGTCTTCTCGGTGTAGAGTTGAAGCGCCTCGTGAAGGCGAAGCAGCGTGTACTTCTTAACACCGGGCATGAGCTTATTGCGCGTCGACTGAATGGCGGAATGCAGGGAAACGGCAAGCGTGAACTGCTCGGGGATATCGGCAAATTTGCGAATACCGGGAATAACGCCGCTGGTGGAGACGGTGAGGTGACGAGCACCGATACCAATGCCATCGGGGTCGTTGAGGATTCGCAGCGCCTTGAGAACCTCATCGTAGTTGGCAAACGGCTCGCCCTGGCCCATGAAGACAACGCTCGTGGCACGCTCGCCAAAGTCGTTAGATACATGAAGCACCTGGTCGACGATCTCTTGAGCGGTCAGCGAGCGCTTGAGGCCGTTGAGACCGGTAGCACAAAAGGCGCAGCCCATGCCGCAGCCTGCCTGGGTGGAAACGCAGACGGAAAGCTTGTTACGACGTGGCATGCCGACAGTTTCGACGGAAACGCCGTCGTGGTACTCGAGCAGATACTTACGAGAGCCATCTTTGGAAACCTGCTTGGTTAGTTCAGTCGGCGTGTCAAAGGCAAAAGCCTCTTTAAGCTGCTCGCGGAAAGCCTTGGGAAGGTTGGTCATATCGTCAAACGAACAAACGTTCTTCTCAAAGACCCATTCGATGAGCTGCTTCGCGCGGAAGGCGGGCTGGCCAAGTTCGGCCACGAGCTCGCGAATATCGTTTTGGCTCAAGTCGCGAATGTCCTGAGATTTAGTCCTGGGATTCATGGAAGCCTTTCGATTTTGGGGAAACGTAGAGGGTATCGCTACAATATGGTATCAGCTGCAGAAATTATAGAGGAGGAGTCTGCCCATGCCGGGTAAAAGCCTAGAGAACATGCACGTAGCGGTCTTGGCGGGCGGTCATTCCGCTGAGCGCGAGATCTCGCTCAATTCGGGAAAGAACGTCGTGGTTGCCTTGAAGGAGGCCGGCTACACTTCGGTGGAGCTGCTCGACACGGCCGCCGATGATTTTATGGTAACCATGGCGACCGGCGGCTTTGACGTGGCGTTTATCGCCATGCACGGTGCCGGCGGCGAGGATGGTGCCATGCAGGGTGCCATGGAGACCCTGGGTATCCCCTACACGGCGTCGGGTGTGCTCGCGAGCGCCTGCGGTGCCGACAAGGAGGTCTCGAAGCTCCTATACGCCAAGGCGGGCATTCCCATTGCCCCCGGCCTGGCGCTCGAAGTGGGCGATGAAGTCGATATCGATCATATCGTCGAGGTTTGTGGCGAGCGCTGCTTTGTGAAGCCGGCCGTAAACGGTTCCAGCTATGGCATTTCCCTGGTCCATGAGCCCTCCGAGCTTCCCGCGGCAATCGCCAAGGCGTTCGAGTACGGCGACAAAGTGCTGGTCGAGAAGTGTATCGAGGGTACCGAGATCACCGTCGGCGTATACGGCGAGGATGACGTGCGCGCCCTGCCGATCGTTGAGATCCGTAAGCCCGAGGACTGCGAGTTCTACGATCTGGACGTGAAGTATGTCGACCCTACGGACATTCATCGCATTCCGGCGCAGATTTCGCCCGAGAACTACGCTCGTGCCCAGGAACTAGCCTGTGCCGCCCATAGGGCGCTCGGTTGCTTGGGCATCTCGCGCAGCGATTTTATCGTGAGCGAGGACGGCCCCGTTATCCTCGAGACCAATACCATTCCCGGCATGACCGATACGTCGCTGTATCCGGATGAGATCCGCCACACCGACGACATGACGTTCCCGCAGGTCTGTGACAGCCTGATCCGTATGGGTCTTCGTCGAGCGGGCATTGCATGCTAATCGAGGACGCGGTTTCATCAGGAACGCCGCAGTTTGTCATCGACTCCTATGCCACGCTTGCCGAGCGCGCCAAAACCCAATCGTTTGGTCTCATCGAGGAAGATGTTATCGTCCTCGATACCGAGACCACGGGTCTTTCGGTGCAGGACAACGAGCTTATTGAGATATCGGCGGCCCGCCTTTCGGGCCGCGAGATCGTCGACCGCTTCGATACCTTCGTGCATCCCAAGCAGCTGATTCCCGCCGAGATTACCGAGCTCACGAGCATTACAAACGCCGATGTGGCAGATGCCCCATCGGCCGTCGATGCCGTGGCCGCTCTCGCCGATTTTGTCGGCGGCTGCCCGGTGATCGCACATAACGCCACCTTCGACCGCTCGTTTATCGAGTCGGTCAAGGGCGGTGTCAACGTCAGCGACATCTGGATTGATTCGCTGGCACTGTCGCGCATCGCGCTTCCGCGCCTGGCATCGCACAAGCTGTCTTTTATGGCCGATCTGTTTGGCTGTGACTCGGTATCACACCGTGCCAATGCCGACGTCGACGCCCTGTGTGGCGTATGGCGCGTGTTGCTCGTGGCACTCACCGACTTGCCCCAGGGCCTCATGGCGCGCCTAGCCGACATGCATCCGGACGTGCCTTGGTCCTATCGTCCAATCTTCTCATTCTTGGCGGGGCAGAACCCTGGTTCTATCTTCTCTCTCAGCGCCGCTCGTGCTGACGTTCTCAAGGCCGATCGCGCCGACGATCGGGTGGACGCCGACGAACTGCCGGTACTCAAGATGCCGAGTCGTGAGGAGATTGAGGCAGACTATGCGCCAGGTGGCCTGGTCAATCGCATGTATCCCACCTACGAGCCGCGTGATGAGCAGATCGCGATGGCGCTCGAGGTCCGCGATGCGCTGGTCACGGGCACTCATCGTGTAATTGAGGCGGGCACGGGCGTCGGCAAATCGATGGCCTATCTGGTGCCTTTTGCCGAGGCAGCACGCCGTAACAACATCACGGTTGGTATTGCGACCAAATCGAACAATCTTGCCGACCAGCTCATGTACCATGAGCTGCCAAAACTTGCCGAGCAACTGGACGGTGGCCTGTCATTTTGCGCTCTCAAGGGCTATGACCACTATCCGTGCCTGCGCAAGCTTGAGCGCATGAGCCGCGGCCAGGTCGAGATTACCACCAAGCGCGATCCGGCGGACACGCTCACGGCGGTCGCGGTCATTATGGCGTACGTCTGCCAATCAGCCGATGGCGACCTCGACTCGCTCGGCATTCGGTGGCGCAGCGTCAACCGCCCCGACTTTACGACGGCCTCGCGCGAGTGTGCTCGTCGCCTCTGCCCGTTTTTCCCTGATAAATGTTTGGTCCACGGCGCTCGCCGTCGTGCAGCGCATGCCGACGTGGTGGTCACCAACCATTCCCTGCTGTTCCGCAATGTCGCGGCCGAGGGCAGGATTTTACCTCCGATTCGTCATTGGGTAATCGACGAGGCCCATTCCATCGAGCGCGAGGCACGCCGTCAGTGGGCGCGCGTGGTATCGGCGGACGAATCACGCGTTCTGTTTGAGCGTCTGGGTGGCTCGAGCACCGGCGCGCTAAGCCAGGTTTCCCGTGATTTGGCAACCTCCGAGGGCTCTACGCTCTATCTGGGCCTTACTGCCAAGGCGACGTCGACGGTTGCGCGCGCGAGCATGGCAATCGCCGACGTGTTCGATGGCGTTCGCGAGCTCGGCCGCCGTGCCCGTGGGGGTTATGACAATGCCAATCTATGGATTGGCCCCGAACTGCGCGAATCTGACGACTGGCATGATTTCTTACAGTCGGCCTACGTTGCCATCGACGCGTTGGAACAGGCTGACAAGAGCGTCGACGCGCTGGTGCAAGCCGTCGCCGCCGACAAGCCCGAGGTTGTTGTCGACCTGGGTGATATCTCGCGCCGCTTGCACGAGCTGGCCGAGAACCTCAAACTCATCATTGACGGCACCGATGAACACTACGTGTATTCGCTGCAGGTCAATCGCAGGTTGCGTGCCGGCGGAGAGTCAATGACCGCAGAGCGCATCGACATTGGCGAGGCCTTGGCAACCGAGTGGCTGCCCGAGGTTCACACGGCTATCTTTGCCTCGGCGACCATGACGGTGTCCAAAAGCTTTGAACACTTTAACCACGCGGTCGGCCTCGATCGCATCGGTGCTTCAACATCCTCATCGTTGCACTTGGACTCGAGCTACGACTTCGATTCGAACATGGCTGTAGTCGTTGCGGGTGATATCCCCGATCCGCGCGATCGTGAGAGCTATCTTACGGCGCTCGAGCGCGTGCTGGTCGACGCCCATCTTGCCATGGGCGGATCGGTGCTCACACTGTTCACCAATCGGCGCGACATGGAAGACCTGTAC
This sequence comes from uncultured Collinsella sp., assembly GCA_900541145.1. Taxonomy (GTDB): domain Bacteria; phylum Actinomycetota; class Coriobacteriia; order Coriobacteriales; family Coriobacteriaceae; genus Collinsella. The sequence goes on from UQIH01000022.1 coordinate 21,260, forward strand.
GCCCGCGTTGAGCCCAAGATGGCCCGTGCGGGTCTGGAACTCAACTGCCAGCAGCGCAACTCATCTCCTCGTCGCCTGCGCGACCGGTTTATCAGCGAGCCGACTTCATCGCTTTTTGCGCTTAAGGCCTTCTGGGAGGGATTCGACGCCAGCGGCGAGACGCTGCGCTGCGTCATCATTCCCAAGCTGCCGTTCTCGAGCCCTACGGACCCGCTCTCGTGCGAGCGCAACCTGCGTGAAGACCGCGCTTGGGCGCGCTATTCGCTGCCCGAGGCGGTGCTCGAGGTCAAGCAGGCGGCTGGCCGCCTTATCCGCTCGTCGACCGATTGCGGCGTGCTGATTCTGGCCGACCCGCGCCTGGTGACGAAGGGCTACGGAAAGAAGTTCTTAACGTCGCTGCCCACGAGCTCCTACCAGCGCATCGAATCGGCGCAGATCGGGCACTATCTGCAACTGTGGCGTGCACGCCACGAGCGGCGGCGCTAAAGCGGACAGACGAGGGTTTTTGCCATATCGCATAGACGCTTTGACAGGGCGGGGTCATCCAAGATGCGGATGGCTCCGCCCGCTGCGATTATCTGGCTCAGTAGCCAACGCTCGGAGCCGTAATGCACGGTTACCGTTGCCATGTCTGCCCCGCTGCGCTCGATTAGGGTGATGCCGGCCCAGTCCAGATGTTCCGCCATATCGAATGGCATCAGGAGCTTTGCGCTACGCTGCGTCCGGGCAAGGGAATCGTGGAGGGATGCGACGTCCGGTGCGTGAGACACGACGGAGTCTTCCGTCAAGGTGAGTCCCTCGATTTTATCCATGCGATAGGTGCGCTGCTCATCGACTGCGATGTCCCAGGCAATCAAGTATGTTTGGTCGCCGTTTGCCGTAATGCGCAAGGGGTCGACCAAACGCTCGCGTGGCCGTGCATCGTCCATCGAGCGATACGAGATGCGGCAGCGAACGCCGTCCTGAATGGCGCAGCTCAGCTGCTGCCAGTGCGACCCGTGGTTGACGGTGTCAAAGACGCGCTGGTTATAGCCGAGCTCTTCGGGTAGAAGAGCATGCCGAATCCGGGCTGCCGTCTGTGGCTCGATCCCCAACGATTCAAGTTCGTGGTTGAGCACAGCGCCCTCGGCGGCACTCAGGCGCAACGGTAGAACACGCCCGGCGTCGCCGGTGAGGACCACACGCTCGCCGCGGCATTCGCAGATGATGCGCGCGCCCGATTCTCGGTCCGCGAGCGTCGAGACGATCTCGAGAATCTCGTCGAGCGACACCCCTGTGATGTCAAAGCGGCTGCAAATCTCGGCTCGTGTCATGCCGCTCTCGCCGGCGGCGTAGAGGGCCTCCATGATGTCGATGGCGCGCGAGAGTCTCTGCTCGCTGGTGAGTTTACGCACGGGCATGCTCGTGCACCGTCCTTTCAATGAGGCGGTTCCACGCCTGCTTGAGCGATTTGGGGGCCACGGGCCTCATGCCGTCCACGGCGTGGGCCATGCAAAATGAGGCGGCGGCTTCAAGGTCACGCACGTCAACGGTCCAGGTCCATCCCGCATCGGTGTGTGCGAGCTCACCTCGCCCGCGCGTGAGGCCGTTGATCATATCGATCTGCGTCTGAGGGGCGAACGAGAACGTGGCTGCAACGGGCGGTCGGTCGGCAAAATCGAATTCAAAGAACAGATAGTCGTTGAGATTGAAGTCCGCAGGGATGGCGTAGGCCTTCGAAGGACGCCAAGCGCGAACGATACGGTCGCAGCGGAATGTCCTGATGCCGTCGGTGACATTGTCGAGGCCGCAGAAGTACGCCACGCCCTCGCGTTCGAACATGCCGTAGACGCAGACGGTACGTTCTTTCTGCTCGCCGCGTCCGTTCTGATATAAAAATCGCAGCGCGCATCGCTCGGCAAAGGCGCTCCATACCGCATCGACGGTGGGAGAGCGGCGGATTGGTGCTTCGTCCACCGTCGTCCTACCGGTGAGATAGGCAATCTTGGAGCGAATATCGGCAAGCGGTGCGGCAAAAGTGGATGAGCCGGCCGCTAGTGTCTGGTCGATGGCGTTGAGCAGGATATCGGCGTCGTCTGCGGTGATGAGGCCGCCTGCTGCAAAGGTGTGCTCGCGGTCGATTGTCCACGAGCTTTCCTCGGTCTCCTGCGCACCGGCGGGGCGAACCTCCTTGATTAAGATGCCACGCTCGAGCAGTTTGTCACGATCGCGCCGAAACTTGCGCTTATCCGAGTCGATGTTGCCCGAGCCATATCCCAGGTCGGAATCCAAGACGATCTGCTCGGTCGTCAGCGGTTTGGGGGAGCTGTTGAGCACAAAGAAAAGATTGAGGATGCGCTGAGCCGTTTTATCGAAACTGGGCTCCGAATTCCCTTTTTTAATTGTCGCGGTCGTGTCGCTTGCCGTCATAGAGTCCTCGCATGAGAAGGTGGTTTGCTGCCATGATTTTAGTCCGATATGGAGATTAGGCTATATCCTTGTCCGCTCGGGGCGTTAAGATGGCCCGAATTCGGTCGTTTGCGCTCGCTCGGGGTATACTTTCGACTATATACGGTTCTAATGTGCATGCATTGGGCCTATTTGTCGGATTATGGATGTGGAGCGCACATGGCGAACACCCAGAACTATATTAACCACCTGCTGCAGAACACCGGCATTACGCCGGCATGCAGCGAAGAAGAGCGCTTGGCGGCCGAGGATATCGCTCAGATCTTCCGCAACCACGGCTTTGATCCCGAGGTTCAGGAGTTCAATGCCCCGGCGCCCAGTAGGTTGGCATTTGCCGTTACCGGTATTCTTGCGTTTGCCGGTGCCCTGCTGATGGGCATCGGTGGCGGTATCGGCTTGGTCGGCACCTTGCTGGCCATTGTCGGCGCCGTTCTTTACGTGCTCGAACGCACAGGGCACCCCGTGGTTTCGCGCCTGGGCAAGACGGGCGTGAGCCAAAATGTCATCGCCTACCACAAGGCCTCGGGCCCGCTCGCGTCTCCGCGCAACCGCCCGGTGGTCGTTGTCGCACACTACGACTCTCCCCGTGCTGAGCTGCTCGCCCGCGAGCCCTATGCTTCGTATCGTGCGCTCATCGCCAAGCTGTTGCCCGTTGCCACGGTTGCCCCCGCTGCCGTTGCCATCCTGCGTATCCTGCCGCTCCCCGGCGCGCTCAAGGTTCTGCTGTGGATTGTCGCGATCCTCGCTTCCCTCGTTGCACTTGCCAACGCGGCAAACATCATCTCTAACCGCCATATTCTTCCCTATACGTCCGGCGCGGTGTGCAACAAGTCCTCTGTCGCCGCTATGCTCGGCGTTATGGACAACGTTGCTCCCTTCCAGGGCGAAAACGAGTTTCCCGACGATGTTCCGTTCGATACCTATTTTGGGGAGCAGAAGCGTCGTGCCGAGGAAACGGCGCGCGCAGCGGCGGAATATGCCGCGGCCCAGCAGCAAAACGACTACGGCAACACCATCGAGTATGAAGAGCCTACCTACGCCGAGGACGAATTCGGTCAGCCGATTGCTCCCGACGCTCAGACCGAGCCCGAACAGGGTGAGGCTTTCGACGAGCAAATCGAGGGCTTTGAGGGTGCGTCTGCCGACGAGACGCTGATTGGCGTCATCGTGCCCGAGGATCAGAATCAGGCTGTCCAGGCCGAAGAGTTCAATGACGAGGTTCCCGCTGCCGAGCCGGCGGAGGAGTCTGCCGAGCCCGAGCCCAAGCTCTATCGCAACGCCGCCGGCAACATCCGCTTTGGTTCGGATGCCATCCGTGCGCTCGGAATGCTTCCCGAGTCCTGCACGCTCGATTACGAGGAGGGCGAGGAGCCAACGTTTGAGCCCGAGCCTGCCCCCGTCGTGGCTGCGCCTGCGCCCGTTGTCGCTGCGGATGATGAGTCTGCCGCGGTTACCGCTGCCGTTGCCGATCCCGAGGCGGTGTCCGCGTTCGATCCCGCGGCAGGACTGGACATTTTGGCTCCCGCCGCACCGGCGCAAGACGTTGCGGACGAGTCTGACGACGATTACGTTGAACAACCGAGGCGCGTGTCTTACGAGAGCGATACTGATTTCTCGGCCGAGATTCCCGCGGCAACGCCGCATGCCGACATTGCATCCGCGTTCTCGTCGATTGGCGCCAGCGCTTCCAACTTCTTTAAGGGTGCGTTTGCAAAGGGCAAGAAATTTGTCGACGATTTCGAGGAGAAGCGCGCTGCCGCACGCGAGGCTGCCGAGCAGGAGGCTATCGCTCAGCAGCAGGCAGCCGAGGCGGCACGTGAGCTCGCGGCGCAAGAGTTCGAGCAGAACGAGGCTATGCAGTCCGCGCCCGTCGAAGCCGCCGAAGCTACAACGTCCTTTGAGTCCCAGCAACCGGCGTCCGCGGATGTTGTTGAAGCGACGACGTCTTTCGAGGCTCAGCAGCACGTCGATAGCACCATGTCGTTTGATGCCGCGCAGTTCGATTCCACGATAACGTTTGAAAAACAGGGCACCGCGATTGCCGAGCCCCTTCCTGTTTCCGATGAGCAGGGCGACGCGGCAGACGATGACGAGCCTGTTGATGCTGCCGAAATCCAAGATGCCGCCGAGGACGAGCCCGTCGAGGCCAACTCTGACGAAGAGCAATACGCGGCAGCCGAGCAAGATGATTCGACCGAGGTCGAGCAGGAGGAAGTGCCTGCGGTTTCCGAGACTCCCGAGACGGGTGAGTCGAGGCCTTATTCCACGCAGATTTTCACCATGCCGACCCCGAGTGGTTCCGGTGCCACGGTTGCCAATGTCGCTCCCACCCAGGACGAAACGGTCGATTCCCTTATGGCCCAGATTTCCTCCCAGGCATCGCCGCGCCCGCAGATGAATGTTCCCGATCCGGCGTCGGCACCGTCGCCTGCACCTTCCTCGTCTCCGCTGGCTTCGGTCCCCGATCCGTCGCTGCCGTCTATGAAGCAGGCAAACGTTGCGTCTCGCACGTCGCTGTTCGACCTTCCCGACCCCTCCGCACAGGTCAACGATCCCTTTGCTACTGCCCAGGGCCCCGAACCCACATCGGCACCCGTTGCGCCTCCTATGCCCGTTGCGTCGGGCGCACAGCCGATCGAGACCATTTCGGCTCCCGCCCCGGCGGCACCCAAGTCTCGTAAGCGCGGCCTGGGTGGTCTGTTCGGCCGTAAAAAGAAAAACGAGCAGGACAGCATGAGTGACTGGCTGGGCGTCGAAGACGATTACGATGCCAAGAAGTCCGGTCGCGGTATCGGTTCGTGGGATAACTTCGAGGACGATAACGATGGCTGGAAGGGTGGCGCTACGTCTTCCGATGGCGCTTCTTCCGAAGATATGCTCTCGGCTGTCGCCTCTATGGGCGATGATGAGCTGCTCGGTCACGATATCTGGTTTGTGGCAACGGGCGCCTCGGATTGTGATGGCGCTGGCATGAAGGCCTTCTTGGCTTCGCATCGCGATAAGCTCCGCGGCGTATTCTTTATCAATCTTGAATCCGTCGGCGCCGGTAGGCTTTCGGTGGTGACGGTCGAGGGCGAACAACAACTGCTCAAGGGCGATCGCCGTATCATGAACCTGGTCAGCAAGGTCTGCAAGTCGTTCCATGTCGATTGTGGCGCGCTCGAGATGCCCTATGCCAAGACCGATGCCTATGCCGCGCTCGAGGCGAGCCGCCGAGCCCTCACCATCGCCGGTGTGGACGGCACGCGTCTGGCTTGCGCTCGTACCGAGGACGACCTGCCCCACAATGTCAGCCCGACGAACATTGCCACGGTATCCGAGGTCGTGACCGAGGTTATCCGCCGTTCGTAGACGGAGCTCTAAGGAGTCAACGTGTTTTCGTATATTAAGCGCCATTGGCCTGTCTACGTGATTTTGACCTTGATTGCCATTGCGTTAGGATTTGGGGCCGCCTACATCGTGGGTGCAAAGGGCTCGACCCCCGCCTCCGCAATCAGCGAAGAGGTGGAGCAAGAACAGAGCACGGGTGCCGATGGGATTCCTGAGTCCGAGCAAGCAATCGTTGATGGTGGATCTTCGTCTGCAGAGTAGATACGGCGATTTACATGATTGAAAGCGGGTGAGCCAGGGGACTGGCTCGCCCGCTTTTTCATCGCGCTAGCGCTTCTTTGGGATCGACCTAAGGCGAGCGAACCATAGGGCTGCGGCACCCGAGGTCAGGAGCGCGGTGATGCAAGCGGCGATGGGAACTGATCCTGTTGCCGGTAGGTCCTGCGGTAGGGTACAGCGTTGAATAACGCTGTCCTCGTCATGTGACTCAAGTTTATCGCCGCCACCGTTGCGGCAAAGATCGACGCGCGCGCTGTTGGTGAGTGCGGTTTGGGGCGTATAAGCCGACGTCGCCTGCATGTGCACGATTGCGCCCCGAGCGTCTGTGCCAAGGATTGCTTTGGCATCGTCAAGGTCGTCGTGCTCATCTTTGAGATCATCGCGGGTCCAAGAATCCGCATCGCTTCGAGTCGTAAAGTCGGCGGCTACCGCACCGTATTCAATTCGAATGCCCGTTACGACGGTATTGGATGCAAGGTCGAGTTCTTTCACCTCGAGTGTGGTGGATTCCGTGGTCGAGACATCCGTCTTCCAGAGGTGCCAGCCGTCGTAATCGATGAGGCGGCAATCCTCACCCAGACTCTCCCTTACTTCGTCGGACTCAAGCCAAGGATTTTCGTGCCCATCGTCAAGTGTCGCGTTTGCCGGCTCATCGACGTCTGTCGAGTCCAACGGCGTCGTGCGATACCACACGTTGCACAGACCGTTGAGGTCGCCGATGGCGACGGGGGTTTCGATTGAGACGAATCTCGCCGTGCCGTCTTTGGCGCACTCAAGATCATCGGTAATCGTAAACTCATCAACCCAAGTAGCGGAATCGTTTCGAGCATCGATGGTATAGGAGAAAAGCCCATCACTATTGGTTTGCGTCGTGGCGCGGTTTTTACCATCGCCGTTAGCCAACAGGCCCTTTTCGATAGGTTGGACAAGTTCCTGACGCTTGTCGACCTGCCCCTTGATCTCGATGGGCGCATCCTTCATCGCGACGGATTGGACTTCTCCCGTATCCTTTATTTCAAACGTTATCTCCTCGGCAAGGTCATAGGTCCGCGGAGACATCATTTCGCGCAACGAGTAGGTGCCGGGTGCAAGATGCTCGACGCGGTGCGGCTTGTCGGATGAGGTCCAGGAGTCTATTTCGGTTTTATCGGGACCATATAAGGTGAGTTGTGCGCCTTCCACTTCCTGCTCACCGCTTGCATCGACCTTGGAGATATCAACCTTGGTGTAATCGTCGGATACGTTAAGCCGTGCTTCTACAACGGGTGTTTTCTGGTCGGCATAAGTAAGGTCGACAATATGGGTTGTCCGATCGAGCAAGAAGCCTGCCGGCGCTTGAGTCTCGACGACCTCGTAGCGTGCGGTGCCAGATCCCAGTGGGAGGTTGTCCGCGCGTGCTTCTCCAGTTTCATCCGTCGTGACGGTAGCGACAGTCTCACCGTCGAGCGCGGCAATACTACCGTCGGGGCGCACGATATCACCCGAGGCACGGATCTGAAAGACGGCGCCCGCGAGGCTGCTGTCGTCTATGGCATCGGTTTTAACGATCCTGATGTTTCCGGTCGCGGCGTGGTCATAATACGAGGCGATTGCAACGGGCGTTAGGTTCATGTCGGCGGGTATGTTTACCTCGATCTCTTCGCCGACAAGATAGGGCTCTTTGGCCGAGGTTTCGCGTACATAATAGGTGCCCGGCACGAGCGATTCGGGCAGTGTGACGGTCCCGGTCGCGTCAGTCGTAAAGGTGTCCATTACGTTATGTGCTGGATACCAGCAAGTTTGTGAGACAGGTTCGTGATTGCTGTCGAGGAGTTGGAAGGTGAATCCGGCTAGGGGAACAGAAGCGCCTGTTTGGGCATCGCATTTTACAATCTGGAGATGCGTCGACAGAGCGTGGTTGTCCACGATATATTGAAGCTCGGCGCCGTCGGAAATCTGATTGGCCCCGACGGTCCATTCCCCTGCACGTTTAAAACCCTCGGGGACGGTTTCCGGAACCTCGCGAACCGTGTAGCCGGCGCGGTCGTATGGGATGGCTCCGTGGACACCGGCGGGTCGCTTGCCTGCGCCGAACCATGCTTCGGGCTGATCTTTGGTGGAGGCAAAGCCATAGACGTTTGTGGTCAGTGTGCCAACAACCTGCTGAGAGCTGTTGCTGACAACCTCAAAGACAACACCTTCCGCCGGCTGCTCCAGGCCGGATTGGTCGCTATTGCCGCAATCCTTGAATTTGGAAATCTCAAGGTTGAACGCAATGGGGATATCGGAAACGCGAGATTCGATCTCGACCACGCCTGAATCGCCGAGCTGGTCGGCTCCAACGGTATAGGTCCAGCTGTCGTTGGATGGCAGGTAGCCCTCGGGGGCTTTTGATTCGTAGATGGTAAAGGTTCCTAAGGGGACATCGGCGAGGGTGGCCCGACCGCTTTCGTCGGTCGTGAGGATTTGTGCCCATCCAGGGGTTGATTGCGACACACACGTGAACTCTGCTCCTGCGAGTGAAGATCCCACCTGGGGGTCGGCATTCGTCGCGGCATCGAGTTTTACGATACGCAGGTTGATGGTGCCGGGCTGTTCATCAATGGCGACCCGCCCGCCGTCATTCCCCGTGGTAAAGGCAATACGATCGTGGCGGGGGACATAGCCGGCCGGCGCCTTCGTTTCAACTAGGTAGTATGCCGTGTTGGGCAGAAGTGTTGCTTGCGCTCGACCGTTGCTGTCCATCTTGATGGTGCCGACACGCGCGCCGCTGGCGCTCTCAAAAATATCGAATGTTGCCCCGGTAAACTGATAGGTATTGTTTCCGCTGGTAATAACGGTGTTAGCAGACTGCTTTTGGAAGGAAACAGAGACCGCCGGCAGTACATAGAGCATGTCTTGACGTTTGCTGCCGCCCGATACAGCCCCTAGATAGCGTCGCGCGCGGTGCGGAGCGGCTTTGATGCTTCCTGATTTTGCGCTGTCGTGGAGCCACCGCGCAGCCGCCACGACTTCATTGTCGGCGGTAAAGTGTCCGCTCTTGGTTTTACCCTGAGCGGTCGTGTAGGAGTAGGTGCCGTCGACATGGGTAGTGCCGTTGAGCATCCATACGGCAAGCTGGGTGGCGGCGCGGGCGCGATCGGGTGAAAGATGGTAACCGCCAAATGACGTGGCGGTAGGATATCCGTGACAAACGATTGCCGCGAACTCGTCGTCGAGCCACACCCAGCCTTGATCAAAGTTGAGCCATGGGCCGCCTGGCTTGGTGGGGCCGGGGCGCTCCTGGTTCATGCAGTAGGCAATTGAGGCGTCTTGAGCTTCATACTTGCCGATGAAGAAGGGCCCACAATCATCGCTAATAGTGCGGAAGCCGAGCTGGTCATAGCCATCGACGGCAAATGCGGCTCCCGGTGCCAGGCAGCCGAAAAGCAGGAAGAGGAGCAGGAGCAGCGGACCTGTTGCGATTGCGCTGTGGACAGAGTGCGTGGGTGCGTTGGACATGGCTGCTCCTTATCCCTCGTGCGCCGCACGGGGAGGCTGCGACGCGTAGGATGAGGCTACCCCCGAGGTTCATGCGGGTAAGTACCGGGGCCTGACCAAAAGCTTGCCCAATTCCTGACAAATTGAGCTCAAATACAACAATCAAGCAAAAGCGCAGGTAGAAGATAAGGAGAACAGGAAGTCAAAGGTCCTCGTCTCCACAATTGACGCGATTTTCAAACGAATCTCCACAGCTAAAACAAGCATCGCCACCCTTGTATCGAACAAGACAACCGCGTTATACTATCCCCCACATATGCGGGCATCGCCAAGTGGTAAGGCATCAGCTTCCCAAGCTGACACTCGCGGGTTCGAGTCCCGTTGCCCGCTCCAGTAAAAAGCACAAGCACGGCAGCGTTACGTTGCCGTGCTTTTTTCAATAAAGTGCCGGGACTCGAACCCGCCAGGGTGCGAGCGTTAAGCAAACGCGAAGCGTTTGTAGCGAGCAGGCGAAGGCGCCGACAGGCGCCTGAAGCCGGTGCGTATTTGCGAAGCAAATACGCGGATGTCCCGTTGCCCGCTCCATCGAGTACGGGGGACCTCGGGAACGTCGGGTCCAACCCGCTGTGCCCTTGCGTGTGCGCGGACCGGGTCTGCCGACCGCAGCCGGTGCGTATTTGCGAAGCAAATACGCGGACGTCCCGTTGCCCGCTCCAATTCCAAAATGTTAGGTTAATGCCTGCTGCCCATACTTGCACCTGCGCACGGTACAATGGTTGGGTTACGACCAACGTGCCAATAACCAAAAAGGAGCCGCTATGATCGATCGCTATACCCGCCCGGAGATGGGACACATCTTCTCCCTCGAGAACAAGTACGCCATTTGGCAGGAGATCGAGGTCTTGGCCTGCGAGGCCCAGGCGGAGCTCGGCAAGATCGGTATTTCCAGAGACGAGGCCCAGTGGATCCGCGACCATGCCAACTTTGAGAAGGCGAAGGTCGATGAGATCGAGGAAGTCACGCGCCACGACGTCATTGCCTTCCTGACCAACATGAAGGAGTACATCGATGCCGATGTTCCCGAGGGCGACCCCAAGCCCAGCCGCTGGGTTCACTATGGCATGACCAGCTCCGATCTGGGCGACACGGCCCTGTGCTACCAGCTCACCCAGGCCTGCGACCTGATCATCGAGGACGTCAAAAAACTCGGCGAGATCTGCAAGCGTCGCGCCTTTGAGGAGCGCAACACGCTCTGCGCCGGCCGTACTCATGGCATCCATGCCGAGCCGATGACCTTTGGCATGAAGTTTGGTTCTTGGGCCTGGGAGCTCAAGCGCGATCTGGACCGTCTTGAGGATGCCCGCAAGAACGTTGCCTTTGGTGCCATCTCGGGCGCTGTCGGCACGTACAGCTCCATCGAGCCGTTTGTCGAGGAGTACGTCTGCGAGCACCTGGGCCTGGTTCACGACCCGCTGTCCACGCAGGTTATCAGCCGCGACCATCACGCCTATCTCGCCGGCGTTCTCGCCACCACCGCAGCCACCTGCGAGCGCATCGCGACCGAGGTCCGCAATCTGCAGAAGACTGATACGCTCGAGGCCGAGGAGCCGTTCCGTAAGGGCCAAAAGGGCAGCTCCGCCATGCCGCACAAGCGCAATCCCATCACCATGGAGAAGGTCTGCGGTCTGTCGCGCGTCGTGAAGTCCAACGCCCAGGTCGCCTTCGATAACGTCGCCCTGTGGCACGAGCGTGACATTTCGCACTCCTCTGCCGAGCGTGTCGCCCAGGCCGATAGCTTCATCGCACTCGACCACATGTTCCAGTGCCTCATCCGCGTTATCGACGGCCTGCAGCTGTACCCTGCCCGCATGATGGCCAACCTCAATAAGACCCGCGGCCTCATCTTCTCCTCCAAGGTGCTGCTCGCCCTCGTCGATACGGGCATCACCCGCGAGGACGCGTACGCCATTGTGCAGGAGAACGCCATGGCAACCTGGCACGAGGTGCAGGATTGTGTCTCCGGCCCCACCTTTAAGGAGCGTCTCGAGGCCGACCCGCGCTGCACCGTCAGCCAGGAGAAGCTCGACGAGATCTTTGATCCATGGGACTTCCTCACCCGTATCGACACGGTCTTTGATCGTCTGGAGCAGCTGAGCTTCGAGTAGGTTCGGGCATAACGTTAGCTTTTTAGGGCGCTTTGCTGGTAATGTGTGTTGCCGGCAAAGCGCCTCGTTGCATTTAGGGAAAGACGGGGATAATAGTCGTCTCGAATAACATTCTGAGAGGGGATCGCATGATTTCGTTTGATTACAAGCCTCAGGGCGTGTGTGCTCGCAATATTCACCTTGACCTTTCCGATGACGGCAACAAGGTGATAGGCGTTGAGTTTACCGGTGGCTGCGACGGCAATCTCAAGGCAATCTCCAAGCTGGTCGAGGGCGCTCCTGCCGATCGCGTAATCGAGGTTCTCGCCGGTAATACCTGCGGTATGAAAAAGACCTCCTGCGCCGACCAGCTTACGCGCGCCATCGAGGCCGCTCGCGCCGAGATCGCCTAATGGGTATCGCCGATCACATCAAGAACGGAATATCGCGTCGCGGCTTTGTACTCGGTGGGGCTGCCGCGGGCGCTGCCACGGTGCTTGCCGGATGCTCGAAAAAAACGGGTACCAGCGATGATGCCGCCGGCGAGCCGCAGGTTATCAAGGATGATTCCAAAATCATCTCGATTACGGATGAGTACGAGGCAGTCGACATCGATCTTGAGCCGGCGGCGTCGTGGACGCTGCCTCTGGGTACGCTGCTGTACTACTGCGACGGCGATTACGCCGCGGCAATGATGGCGCCCGCATCGGCGCTGCACGCCAACACACTCGGTGTGCTCAACCTGGGCGATGGCTCGCTTACCACATTAATCGATGATCCTATCGAGGGCACGGGATATGCATTCTACGATGTCCGTGCCGGCGACAGCGTATTCGCGTGGGTTGAGATGAGCTTTGCCAATTCATCGTGGAAGCTCTACGGTCAAAATCTGTCGGGCGCTTCGCTCTCTGGCGACGTGGTTGAGCTCGATCGAGGTGGCAAGGACTATGATCCGCCGCTGTTTACGGCGTTCGGGTCATCAGTCATCTGGTATAAAATGCCTTCGGCAGGCGGCAATAAAACGAGTAGTGATTCGTTTTGCTATCGTCGCTCGCTTGATGAATCCAAGGCCGAGACAATTTGGAAATCGACGGGCCGCTTTGCATCGGCCCCGCGCGCGAGCGACGGCATTTTGACCATCTCGCCGCGTGTCCGCAACGACGAGGGCGTCTACTACGGCATAACGGCAATCGATCTGACCGACGGCAACAACACCAAGCGTGCCCAGTTGGTCCTTCCTTCGTCAGTTTCGCCTTTCGAGGCCGTATATATGGGCGATATCTTCGTGTTTTCTATCGAGGCGGCCTATAGTGGCGTGGGCAGCCTGGGCAATATGGGCACGTATATCGGTAATGAGGGAGGGCCGTACCTCTTCCTGTCACGCGAGCCGCTCGCATGTGCGGCTGGCAAGAAGAATAAATACCTTGTTAAGGTACAGGCGTCGCATTTCCTGATCGACACCTCTGCCAAGACCTATGGCTCGCTGCTGTCGCCCGACCGCGCTTTGGAGTATGGCGATTATCCAGCTACGGCGGGAAAATCGGACTCATTCCTTACGTACGCCACGGTGCGCAACAGCCAGGGTATACCAGAGACGGTCACTGCACGCCTATTCTCTCTTTAAGCTTAGAGGGGTTAAAAAGGCGCCAACAGGGGAATAAACGCGTTGTAATTGTGAGTACCGCCCGCCGAGCTGCCGCGTCATAGCGGCATCTGGCGGGCTCAGGTGCGTTAAAATGGGCTTGTTCTTAGCTAATTGAGACAGGGGGGCCGTGTTATGGCTTCAGATGCAAAAAAGATTCTGCTGGTCGAGGATGAGAAGGCAATCCGTGACGCCGTCGCTGCCTATCTCGAGCGCGAAGGCTACTGGGTTGTGGGCGTCGGCGACGGCCAGTCCGCGATCGAGGAGTTCGAGAAGCATCAGTTCGACCTGGTCGTGCTCGACCTTATGCTCCCCAAGATCCCCGGCGAGCGCGTTTGCCGCACCATTCGCGATACCTCGGATGTCCCCATCATCATGCTGACGGCTAAGGGCGAGATCGAGGACCGTATTATCGGTCTTGAGCTCGGCGCCGACGACTATCTGATTAAGCCGTTCTCGCCGCGCGAGCTCGTCGCCCGCGTTCGCGCTCTGTTCCGCCGTGCCCATCAGGCCGACGAGCCCGCCGTCGAGGTACTCGACTTCGGCGATCTGGTCATCGATATCTCGGGCCACAAGATCTTGGTCGAGGGCAAGGAAGTCGATCTGACGGCTTCCGAGTTCAAGCTGCTCACCACGCTTGCCCGCCATCCCGGCCGTGTGTATAACCGCATGGAGCTGGTCGAGAAAGTGCTCGGGTATGACTTTGAGGGCTATGAGCGCACCATCGATAGCCACGTGAAGAATCTTCGCGCCAAGCTGGGCGATGATCCCAAGAAGCCCAAGTGGCTCTACACCGTCCATGGTGTCGGCTATCGCTTCGAGGCTCCGGCCAAGACCGATAAGTCGGACGAGAAATAGGGAAATCACATATGACACCTGCGCGCTTTGAAATCGGACAAAAGCACAAGCAGGAGAGCGAGGCGGGTTCCAAGGCTAGTTGGAACACGCCTCGTTCCGATTCACGGCCAACGATGAGCTATCCCTCGCGCATGGCACTTGCTTTTGCTCTGACATCGCTCATGACGGTATTGGTGCTGGTGGGCGTTGTCTCTGTTGTGTGGGGCACGGTCTTTTCGGATTACACACGCTCCAATATCGTCGAAATCGCAAATTCCGCTGCCGAGAAGTTGGCAACCTCATATGAGGAAAACGGCTCTTGGACCGCGGGAGAACTGCGCACGGTCGCAACGTCGAGTTTGGTTTCCGACGATCTGGGCATGCAGGTCGTCAATAAAAAGGGCGTGATCGTTTATGACGATTCCTGGCCCTCGGCAAGCGCCACCGCCGATATACGCGAAAACCAGGCTACGACCGACGACACGAGCGGCAAGAGGGCATCGCATAGCCCGGTCTCGTCTGCTCCAACCGACTCCGATAGCGTTGCTAACGTCGAGATTGTAACGTCTTCCGGCGAGCATGTCGGACAGGTAAAGCTGTGGGCCATCGGCTCCGACGCTCTGCTCACCAAGGCGGACTCTGCGTTTAGGGAGAAGACCTTTAACGCCATGGCCCTCGCCGCGGTTGTTGCAATCTGCATTTCGGTCGTTATCGGATCGCTCGTGTCGCGCATGCTCACCAAGCCGATTCATCGCATCACCAGTACCGCAAAGCAAATCCGTGACGGCGACCTGTCGGCTCGCACGGGACTGCGCGGTGATGACGAGATCGATCAGCTGGGTGAGACCTTCGATGAGATGGCCACTTCGCTCGAGAAGGATATGAAACACGAGAAGCGCCTGACCTCAGACGTTGCACACGAGCTTCGCACGCCGCTTATGGCCATGCTCGCAACGGTCGAGGCCATGCAGGATGGCGTGTATCCCACCGACGATGAGCATTTGGAAACCGTTGCTTCCGAGACGCGTCGCCTGGCTCGTCTGGTGCAGCAGATGCTCGACCTGTCGCGCATGGAAAACAGCACGGCTCCGCTCAACCTTGAGCCGGTGGACATGGTTCCTTTCGTGCGTTCCATCGTTAATGCCCAGGAGCGCCTGTTTGTCGACCGCGATCTGCGCCTGCGTTTTGCGGACGAGACCCAGGGTCACGACGATGTCGTCGAGGCCGATCCCGACATGATCACGCAATGTGTTATCAACCTCATGAGCAACGCCATGCGCTACACCCCCGAGGGCGGTTGGGTCGTGGTGTCGGTGCTCAGTGACCGCAAGCACGTCAGCATTGCCGTTTCTGATACCGGCATCGGTATTGCCAAGGACGATTTGTCGCGCATCTTCGGGCGGTTTTGGCGCGCCGATGCCAGCCGCGCCCGCGAAGCTGGCGGCCTGGGCGTTGGCCTCGCCGTGACCAAGCAGATCGTCGAGCGTCACCATGGCTACATATCCGTGGAGTCGGAGCTTGGAAAGGGTACGACTTTTACAATTCATCTGCCCCGCGAGCACACGGCAGACGCGGCATCTACTACAATGGAGCACTAGCTTTTCGCTATTCGGTGAAGGAGGGGCCGCGTCCCTGCCGCTCCGAGTTTGCGAAAACATGCGGGAAAGAACCCGCATTTCTGTCGTATTTAGGTAAGGAGTGACTCACGTGACAACGATGGAGCGTCGTCCGGATTCCCGTGGCAAGGTTCGTGATATTTACGATGCCGGTGAAAACCTGCTGATGGTCGCCACCGACCGCATTTCTGCGTTCGACTTCATTCTTCCCGACGAGATTCCGTTTAAGGGAGAGGTGCTCAATCGCATCTCGGCATTCTGGTTCGATAAGTTTGCCGACATCGTCCCCAACCATCTCGTTTCCATCGACCCGGCGGATTTCCCCGAGGAGTTTGCTGAGTATCGTGACTACCTCGCTGGCCGCGCCATGCTGGTTAAGAAGGCCCAGACGATTCCTATCGAGTGCATCGTCCGCGGCTATCTGACCGGTTCGGGCAAGAAGACCTACGACGAGAACGGCACCGTCTGCGGCATCCAGCTGCCTGAGGGCTTGACCGAGGCTTCCAAGCTTCCCGAGCCGCTGTTCACGCCGTCCACGAAGGCCGAGATCGGTGACCACGACGAGAACATCTCGTTCGAGCGTTGCTGCGAGATCGTGGGCGAGGACATCGCCACGCAGATTCGTGACCTTTCCCTCAAGATCTACAAGGCCGCTGCCGAGTACGCCGCGACCCGTGGCATCATCATTGCCGACACCAAGTTCGAGTTTGGTGTTATTGATGGCAAGGTCACGCTGATCGACGAGTGCCTCACGCCCGACTCCAGCCGTTTCTGGCCTGCTGCCAGCTACGAGGAGGGCAAGATCCAGCCTAGCTACGACAAGCAATTCGTCCGCAATTGGCTCAAGGCCAACTGGGATATGACGGGGGAGACCCCGCACCTGCCCGCCGAGGTCATCGATGGCACGTCCGAGCGCTATCGCGAGGCCTTCCAGATCATCACGGGCTCCCAGTTCACAAGCATGAAGGAGAACGCATAAGTGAGTACCCGTAGCGCCACGAACAAGCGCACGCAATCCCACGAAGTTACCGGGGTTGCGCGCAAGTCTGCCGCATCTGCTAAGCCCGCCCGCCAAGCAGCGAGCTCCGTTCGCGTCGTGCCGGCATCATCTAAGGCACGCCGCAAAGAGCTCGAGAAGGGCGAAAACCTGGAAGGTCTTTCCAAGGAGGAGAAGCGCGCCCGCAAGGCTAAACAGCGCGCCCGCGAGGATCGCATCTACACGGTGTCGAATATCCTCCTCAAGCAGGATGAGGACTACACCAAGCGCCGTCGTATCTGGTGGGCCGTGCTCGCCATTGGCATGGTGCTCGTCGTGGCAATTTGGGCCTCGCTGTACTTCGCTCCCGCTGGCATGGTGTCCAGCCCTGTCCAGATGGTCGGCATCGTTTTGTCCTATGTCATCATCCTAGGTGACTTTATCTACGACTTCGCTCGTATTCGTCCCTTGCGCAACATGTACCGCGCGCAGGCCGAGGGCATGTCCGAGAACAAGCTCAACGCTCTTATCGAGCGCGCAGCTGCCGAGGAGGACAAGAAGGACTCCAAGAAGAAGTAGCGTTTGCATACATACTTATCGCTAAGATATAAGGCGCGTCGTTTTTGCGGCGCGCCTTTTTACTGTTCTATAGATAGATGGAGTGGCACATGATTCGAGCTGCCCTGACGGTCGAAGAGGCTCTGGAGAGCATGAAGGCCTTGGAGCCCAAGATTAAAAACTACGCGCGCCTAGTCGTCCGCAAGGGCGTAAACGTTAAGCCCGGCCAGGAGGTCGTCGTTCAGTCTCCGGTCGAGTGCGCGCCGTTTGCGCGCGTGGTGGTCGCGGAGGCCTATGCTGCCGGCGCCGGCCACGTGACGGTCATCTGGGCCGATGATGCCGTGACGAGGCTCACGTACGAGCATGTCGAGAAAAGCTATTTTGAGCAGACGCCCGAGTGGAAGCGCCTGCAGCTGGATTCCCTGGCCCAGGACGGTGCCTGCTTTATCTTTATCGAGGGCGCGGACCCTGCCGCCCTTAAGGGCATCGATCCCGCTAAGCCCGCTGCAGCTTCTAAGGCAAGGAACACGCAGTGCAAAGTTTTCCGCCGTGGACTGGACTACAACATCAATCCGTGGTGCATCGCCGGCGCTCCGGTCGTGGCTTGGGCGCGCGAGGTGTTCCCAGGAGACGCCGATGAGGTTGCAATCTATAAGCTGTGGAATGCGATTCTGCACACCGCTCGCGCCGATGGCCAGGACCCAGAGAGCGACTGGGAGCTCCATGACGCCGCATTCGAAAAGAACCTGCGTTTCCTGAACGACAATCGTTTCGACTGCCTGCATTACACCGCGGCAAATGGAACCGATCTGATGATTGGCATGACGAAGGGTCACGAGTGGGCCGGCGGCAAGGGCAAGACGCCCGATGGGCACCCCTTCTTCCCCAACATTCCCACCGAGGAAGTCTTCACTTCGCCCGATCGCATGCGCGCCGACGGTATCGTGTACTCGGCCATGCCGCTCATCCACCACGGCAATAAAGTCGACGATTTTTGGATTAAGTTCGAGGGCGGCCGCGTGGTGGACTACGACGCCCGCGTGGGCAAGGCAACGCTCGCAAGTATCATCGATACTGACGAGGGCGCTGCTCACCTGGGAGAGGTCGCGCTCATTTCCAAGAACACGCCGATCCGTGAAAGCGACATCCTGTTCTATGACACGCTCTATGACGAGAATGCCAGCTGCCATCTTGCACTGGGAGTCGGCTTCCCCGAGTGCATCGAGGATGGATATGATATGTCCAAAGAGGAGCTCCTGGAGCATGGTGTCAACGTTTCGAGCACGCACGTTGACTTTATGATTGGCACGGACGACATCGATATTACGGGCATTACGCCTGATGGACGTGAAGTTGTGATTTTCCAGAACGGCCAATGGAGTTGGGAATAGTCCCAGACCGTGGTACAATGCCACCCGCGGGCCGTTAGCTCAGCTGGCAGAGCAGGGGACTTTTAATCCCAAGGTCCAGGGTTCGAACCCCTGACGGCCCACCCAAGATTGTTGAGACGGTCAACTCCGGTTGGCCGTCTTTTTTGTCGCCCTTTCATGGGTTCGAACCCGTCGGGGCGCGGAGCTGAGTAAACGCGTGAGCGTTTGCCAGCGCAGCGCGCAAGGCGCGAAAGCGCCGCAGCGGCCGCCTGCGGAGCAGGCTGAACCCCTGACGGCCCACCCAAAGAAAGGAAAAAGAAATGAAAACAGATAGATACGGAATTAGCGGCAGCACATTAAAGATAATAGCGGCCATCTCGATGGTTCTCGATCATGTAAGCAGGATCGTCCTGACCAATGGAATCATGACTCACGCATCGTACAATCAGATATCAGACGAACAGTGGGCGATTCTAAGCGAGGCTTCGGATGTGCTTCATGTTCTTGGCAGAATTGCATTTCCCTTATTTTGCTTTTTGATAGTTGAGGGATTTTTGCATACTCATGACATAAAGAAGTACCTGCGAAATATGCTTGTCTTCGCAATCATTGCGGAGCCCATATACGATTTCGTTCAAACCGGGCAGCTATTTGACCTTCGGCAACAGAATGTTATGTATGAGCTCCTGCTTTCCTTGGTCTTTTTGATTATTCTGGAAAAGATACAAAGTCTTTCAAAATGGAAAAGGTACATCGCAGAAACTGCTCTGATTGTTTTGACAGCACTGGCAGCTGAATACACTAAACTGGATGGCGGTGTGTATGGCATTCTGCTTGTGGCTGCATTCTATTTATTCCACGACAGCAAGGCCAAGATGTTCTTTGCTGCAGTATGCGCAGTGCTCCTTTCGTCATGCCATATAGTTGGCGGCGGATTTGAGTTTGCTACAGCTAATGTATTTAATCCTGATGTTGCTGCCGCGGTCGTTTCGTTGCTGCTTATCAATCTTTATAATGGCAAGCGAGGGCTGAAGCTCAAATATTTCTTCTACATTTTCTATCCGGCACATCTTGCTCTGCTTTATGGTGTCTCACTTATTGTTTTGAACTGTCTTTAAAAACTCTCAAACAAGTCTCTGAAAGCAGAAACAAATTGACCCTAAGACTGCTTGTGAATTTCCGGAAGACCTGAGAGATGCGTGTATAGACAACGAGGGCTGCAGAAAGATGCTACTCAGTTCTCTGGCGGATCGCATGAATCTGTATGAGGATCACTTTCACACACTCATTAATAACAGCGATAAACACGGCAGATCCTCAAAACATGAGACTGCGAAGGTCGAAAGATGCTTCGAAAGCATGAATGGCAGCGAGAAAACGAGTTCGTAAGCACCCTCTGGATGCTCCAGCATAAAACAGAAAGCGATCGACTCCGGTTGGTCGCTTTTTTGTTGCCGGTGCATGGGTTCGAACCCGTATCAATCTATATATAAGAACGCTTGGCGAACAATACCCGCCTTTTACCGATGGGAAACAAATAGCTGATGCTTTTGGAGTAAAGTGGCGCTCCAGAGATGACCGATGCCTCAATACTCATAAAACAGCTGGTCATCGCCAATATCAGAAGCCAATGCTTCAGTTTTAACCCCAGTGATGCGACTGAGGGACCTATTCATTTGTGAACAAAATATGGAGTGCGCGATTCCCGCCCCCGGGGCCCCTCCGGTCTGGCAATATATCTCCTTGCCGCGCGGCCCGGTCGAACCGGATGAGCCGCG
>UQIH01000023.1 GCA_900541145.1 uncultured Collinsella sp.
AATCTGACGTTCAACTTCAAGGGCGCGACCAGAAGGTCAGCGCCCTTTCGTTTCATGTCACCTTGTCTCAAATGCGACCCGCTCGCTGACTCTGCCATAACATCGGCGTTGCCGTGGTTGTTGAGTAGTCATTGGGCACTTGGCACTTGGGGACGTTCCTTTTGTGCCGGCACCTGGGGACACTCCTTATGTCAAGAGATTGGTGCAAGAGGGATAGATTGCCTTGCATCAATCTAATAAGTTGCGGTGAGATAGTTCTTGAATTGGCTTTTTGAGGGCTAAACAGGAACTATCTCACCGCAACTGCGTTGAGCGTTTTTTGGCAGCTGGTTTACTTGCTCGCGAACAGCCAGACTAGGATGATCACCAGGATTGCGGCGACGATGCAGACGATGGCGCCGGTGAATTTGATGCGTGAGTCGCGGGTACGCTCGCGCACCGCGTCCTCGGTGGCCTCGAGCTGGGCGACTTCGCGCTCGGTCTCGGCGCGTTCGGCTTTGTCTCGGGCCAAGGACCCTGCAAGCGACTCAGTGATCTCTGGATGGTCATGTACCTCGGTCGCCTGCTCGATGATCGACTGTGCATGTGCGGCATCTGCTTGGGCGTTGGCGATGCTTTGCTCTTGGTCGCGGCGTGCCTTGTCCTCGGCGACGATCTTCTCGCGCAGTTCGCGCTGGCGCGTTGCAGCGGCGGTTTTTGCAGTCTGCAGCTCGTCGCGCGCGGCATCGGCTTCGGTCGTCACGGCTTGGTGTGCGCGTTTTGCGTCGGCGATAGGGTCTTGAGCCTGCTCGACGGCCTGCTCAGCTGCGGCAAGCGAGTGCTCAAGGTTGGCGGTGATGCGCGGGACATCTTCCTCGGCTTTACGCAGGGCATCTGCCGTGTCGGAGATTTGCATCGAGAGCTCGCTGGTGCGCACCGTATAGTTGGCGGGATTTGCCGAGGGATTGCGTTGCAGCTCGGCATACTCATGACGCAGCGTCTCGAGCTGGGCGCGCGTGGCGTCGACGGTTTGTTGTGCGGCGGCAATGCCGGCGTCTCGCTCGGCCTGCACCTTGTCGCGGATGCGCTTGGAATCCTCAAGACGGCGAACGAGGCGGTTGCCGGTCTCGCGCGAGCTCGCCTCGCGGGCCTCCACGGCGTCGAGCGCGGCCTTCAGGCGGAGCTCAGTCGCGTCATCCTCTGTCTTCATTTGTTCGAGCTGACCATTGAGCTCTGTCGCTTTGGCGGCGTGGGCATCACGGTCAATCTCGGCGGCCGCTGCAGTCTTTTGGGCTGTGGCAATCGCCTGGCGCTGGTCGGCGACGATCTGGTCGTAGCGGCCTGCGATATCCTGGCGCGTCTCGAGTTCCTCGGCCTGATCGGCAATGCGCTGCTCAAGTTCGGCCAGGTGGGCGCGGGCATCGGCAAGTGCCTTTTTCGCGGCATTCATCTCGCGCATGGCCGAGGCGCCCTGGGCGATAAAGGTGCCCACGGCGTTCGCAGTGTTCGAGACAGCGGTCCCCAGATCGCGGCTCGCGGCGGGGGAGTGCGGGGCGGTCGGGCGAGCGGTGTCGGCAGCGTCCGCATCGGCAGCCTGCGGCACGGAGATGTTGCCGGTGCCGCCCTCGACCACAGAAAAGCCTGCTGCGTGCGGGTCGACCGCATCGGCGCCAATCGTGGGGTGCTCGAGCTGCAGAAACGAGGGCATGGTGCTGCCCTGGTCGGCAACCGGAGTCTCGCCGGGTACAAAGGTCGAGGCCGCCTCGGCAGCCTCCTCTTCCTCGGCATCAATATCGGCATCGGCGACGGCGTCTTTCATCGCTTTGACAGCATCCATCATGGAGTCCATGACGGCATCGAGCTCTTCTTCCGAAGACACCTCGATGGGGCCCGCTGCTTGCGGGGCGTCGTCCTGTACAGGGGCGTCGTCCTGAGCGGGCACATCGTCGTTTTGCTCATCGGCGTTTTCTGTTTCGGGGGTTTCCGCAGTAGCGCTTTCGTCCAAGATGGGGTCGTCGATGTCGATACCATCGCAGGTCACAGTGTCAGTATCTGCGGTGACGTCTGCGGGATCATCAATATGCTGTTGAGTCTGGGGGTCCAGCTCGTCTGTCATAGGCATGTGCTCCTCATCGTTGTTTGTCACCCTATGATAAAGTCTCGCGCCGACATCCCGCGCGCCGCAGCAAAGTTTCAAAACGTGTTCGATGGCTCGATCTGATAACAATAACTCGGCCGCTTTATCCAGTTTGTGCTTGACAATCCCTTCGCCGAACGACGTGGTGCCGTTCGCCTACCGCGGTCTTTTATTTTTGCTTGAACACGCTAAAGTTGCATCTCGGCTTTTGGCGCGTGAAGTTGGATACGCGCAGTCGGCGGGCGTGCCCGTCGCGATTTGAAAGGACTATGTATGGGACTTTTCACTGGTAAGACCGTGATCGTCACCGGCGGCGGCAAGGCCACGCTTAAGGACGGTTCTGCTGGCTCCATCGGCTACGGCATCGATATCGCATTTGCCAAGGAGGGCGCGAACCTCGTCATCACTGGCCGCAACGTCGCCAAGCTCGAGGCCGCCAAGGAGTCTCTCGAGGCCGAGTACGGTGTCAAGGTTCTGCCTGTTCAGGCTGATGTTTCGGCCGGTCAGGACAACGAAGCCGTCGTCCAGAACGTCATCGACAAGGCCATTGAGGAGTTCGGCCGCATCGACGCCGTCGTCAACAATGCTCAGGCCAGCGCCTCGGGCGTGACCATCGCCGATCACACCATGGACCAGTTTAACCTGGCCATTTATTCCGGTCTGTATGCCACCTATCTGTATATGCAGAAGGCCTATCCGCACCTGAAGGAGACCAAGGGCTCCGTGGTCAACTTTGCCTCGGGCGCCGGCCTGTTTGGCAACTATGGCCAGTGCAGCTATGCTGCCGCCAAGGAGGGCATCCGCGGCCTGACCCGCGTTGCCGCCAACGAGTGGGGCAAGGACGGCATCAACGTCAACATCGTTTGCCCGCTTGCTTGGACCGCTGCGCTCGAGAACTTCCAGGATGCCTATCCCGAGGCGTTTAAGGCCAACGTCCACATGCCGCCGGCTGGTCACTACGGCGACGTCGAGAAGGAAATCGGCCGCGTGGTCGTTCAGCTCTGCGGCCCCGACTTTAAGTACATGAACGGCGAGACCGTCACCCTCGAGGGTGGCATGGGCCAGCGTCCGTAGGGGTTACGTCTCAGGTTCCGCCGTTCTAACGAACGGCGGACCAGCCGACGCTGCGCGGTCACCAGAGCGACAACTTGTCATTCAAAGAGGACGGCATGACCAGAAGGTCTATGCCGTCCTCTTTTCATGCCAATTTGTTCGCTCTGGCGACCGCTCGCTGACGTTGTCAGAGCATCGGCGTTGCCTTGGCCGTTGGAAATAATCCCAGATGTAGTCGTTGGGGACGTTCTTAAATGACTAGTCGAAAGGGACGCTCTTGCCGGCACCTGGGGACGGTCCCTAAGTGCCGGCAGATTGGGACACTTCTTTGCAAGATGGCGCTGAAGATTGTCCCCGACGACTAGTCGTTTAATGCATCAGTTTCTGTCGAGTCGGTGCTTCTTGCGGGTTGCCCGTATAATGGTTTGCGTATGAACCGCAACCAAGGAGTTCCAGTTTATGGACCAGAGCCTTTTTAAATTCGACCTGATCGCCGAGGATCCGACGACGCACGCGCGTGCCGGCGTGCTGCACACCCCGCACGGCGACATCGAGACGCCGATTTTCATGCCCGTGGGCACCAAGGCAAACGTCAAGGGCATTCCCACCGAGACCGTCAAACAGCTCGGCGCCCAGATCGTGCTTGCCAATACCTATCACCTGTCTATGCGTCCCGGTGAGGACGCCATCGCCGAGCTGGGCGGCCTGCACAAGTTTATGAACTGGCACGGCCCTATCCTCACCGACTCGGGCGGTTTCCAGGTCTTCAGCCACAACGATGCCGTCAAGCTCACTGACGAGGGCGTGCGCTTTATCGTCAACGATTACGATGGCCGCCACGTGTTCTGGACGCCCGAGGACAACATGGAGATCGCCATGAAGCTCGGCTCCGACATCTGCATGCAGCTTGATCAGTGCCCGGGCTATCCCGCCACGCGCGCCTACGTTGAGCGCGCCGTTGAGCTGTCGAGTATGTGGGCCGAGCGCTGCTATAAGGCGCATAACCGCGACGACCAGGCGCTCTTTGGCATTGTTCAGGGCGGCATGCACCTAGATCTGCGCCTGCGCTCGCTGCGCCATCTGGAGGAGTGCGGCGACTTCCCCGGTTACGGCATTGGCGGCTACTCGGTGGGCGAGGACCACGAGACCATGTTCGAGACCCTGGCACCGCTCGTAAGCGAGTACATGCCCAAGCACAAGCCGCGCTACCTGATGGGCGTCGGCAACCCCACCACCCTCGTGCGCGGCGTTGGCGTGGGCATCGACATGTTCGACTGCGTGCTGCCGACGCGTACCGGCCGCATGGGCACAGCGTTTTCGAGCGAGGGTCGCCTCAACTTCCGTAACGCGCGCTTTGCGCACGACGACGGTCCCATCGATCCCACCTGCACCTGCCCGGTGTGCACGGGCGGCTACAGCCGTGCGCTCATCCGTCACATGGTCACGCAGAAGGAGATGCTCGGCGGCATTCTGCTGTCGATGCACAACATCTACTACCTGCTCAACCTTATGCAGCGTGCCCGCCAGGCCATTATCGAGGGCCGCTACGGTGCGTTCGTGAGCGACTGGATGAACAGCCCTGCGGCGGTGGATTACTAAGAGCTGCGGACGCGCTTGCGAGGCGTGAGCAACGGTAAAGGCCAAGCGGCGATCGGTCGTCGCGTTCACTAACACCGTCTGCGCGACCGCTGGCCGATAGCTTGCAAGCACTTTATGCATCGTGGGTACCATACCGAATAGTTGATGTTCGGGCGGGTGTTTGGCGCATGGCGTCGATCCCGCCCGTTTCTATTTTCGATAGGAGCACCCATGATTAAGAATGAGAACGTCGAGGGCGAGCCTGCCTACGACGAGACGTACCGCCGCGGCCCCGTGGTCATGCGCGGCCCCATGATTCCTAAGGACAACACCTACGCCAACCTGCTGGCGCCCGAGGAGTCGACCGACTGGCTGCATGCCGATCCGTGGCGCGTCCTTCGTATTCAGGCAGAATTCGTCGATGGCTTTGGCGCGCTTGCCGAGCTTGGTCCTGCGGTGACCATCTTCGGCAGCGCCCGCACGCCCAAGACCGATCCGCTCTACAAGGCGGCGCGCACAGTCGGCCGTAAGATTGCCCAGCGCGGCGTGGCGGTTATTACCGGTGGCGGCCCCGGCATCATGGAAGCGGCCAACAAGGGAGCGGCGAGCGTCAATGGTAAGTCAGTTGGCCTGGGCATTGAATTGCCGCACGAGCAGGGGCTCAACAAATACGTGAACCTCGGCATGGACTTCCGTTACTTCTTTGTGCGCAAGACCATGTTCGTCAAATACAGCTCGGGCGCTATTGTGTTTCCCGGCGGGTTTGGCACGCTCGACGAGATGTTCGAGGTGCTCACGCTGGTGCAAACGCACAAGGTCAAGCGTATGCCGCTCGTTTTGGTGGGCACCGAGTACTGGCAGGGCCTGTTCGACTGGCTCAACGGCCCGGTGATGGACGCCGGCATGATCAGCCCGCTCGATCCGGAGCTGGTGCACATCACCGACGACCTCAATGAGGCCGTCGACATCGCCCTGAGCGGGTTGATGTAGAGCAATCGTGTCTACCGCGACATGAATATGCATGGCAATCTGATGCTATCTAACGTCAGGTTGCCATTTATATTGGGTATACTGATGCAAAAGACGAGGGCAAGGAGGTCGCGTATGTCTACTGCAACGGTTAAGCCTACGACGGTTCGCCTCGAAGAGGGGCTCAAGGAGCAGGCGACTGAGTTCTTGGATTCGGTCGGCCTCAGCCTCAATTCCTATCTCAATCTTGCCGTTCGGCAGCTGGTAAATCAGCGAAAGATTCCTTTTGAGATTGTAGGAAGGGCGGAGATGCCCAACGAGGCGACGAGGCGTGCCATGGTGATCGCCGAGGCTCATGAGTTGGGGATTTTGCCGGACGATAGCCCGTCATTCAATAACGCTGATGAGCTTATGTCATTCCTCGATGAGGAATAGCGATGTTCGAGATTAAAGTCGAGGCTCAATTTAAGGCGGACTACAAACGAACGATGCGCATCCATCCGCAGCTAAAAACCGAGTTTAAGGCGGCAGTTGCAGAGCTTGCGGCTCACGGCTCGCTTCCCGCGGAATATGGTGCCCACGAGCTTTCAAACCCGGGCGGAAACTACAACGGCCACATCGATTTCCATCTTTCCGATGACTTGGTCGATGTGGTCGTTCTGTACTTGCCGCATAAGACTAATCCTGTGATCCGACTGGTCAGAATGGGCTCGTATGAGGAACTGTTCCAGGGCCCGCAGGGCTGATTGACGATTTCTAAGTTGCGGTGGAATAGGGATTGATTTGCGGCTGATGAGCCAAAAACAGTCCCTATTCCACCGCAAGTGGTGGGGATGTCCTGCCTGTTGACGTGGCATCTGGCTTTCCCTTGTGGTTGATTTCGTCTAAGAGCTCCGCTGCGATCTCGCTGTTTTTGAACCTGATGCTGCAGTCTTCTTTCTTGGGGAAAGCTAGTAGCGGGATCGTTCCGTACCAGATTGTTTCTTCGTCAATTATCGCTGCACACAAACGTCCTTCTGCTCTAATGGCATGCTCGACGTTCATTTCTGCCAAAGTCTCGCTTGCATCTTCGCGCGGAGTCGAGGCAATGAAAAACTCAAGAGCAATCCCTCGGGCGGTGGCACCTTTGATTGCATCGCCGAGCTTTGCGAGGCAGGCGGCGGATGCGTAGGGCGCGGCAATGAAGATGCTCTTGGCGGCGCCAACGATGTCTTCAACCAGAGTCTCTACGGCATTGGCCGGTTCTATGAGAATGTTTTGATCGGACTGCTCGCTGCCACCGGTCACGTAGACTTCGTACCCGAGCTTGGCGTAGGTCTTGAGTCTCTTCTGGTACATGCGGGCGAGCATGGGTATAGATAAATCAACGTAGTCGAATATCTCAACCCGTCGCTTGCCCTCGTGGCTTCTATGGAGCCTGCCCGCCTGCTGCGTGATGCTGCCGTCCCACGATATTGGCGTGGCAATGAGTAGAGTGTCAAGGTAGGACAGATCGAAGCCCTCGCCCAAAAGGCTTTCGGTGGCGACGATGATTCGATGTTCATGCTCGAAGCGGGGAAGACTGCTCAGTATCGTTTTTCTTTCTTTGGCGTCGATTTCCCCGGTCAGGAGAACGGGTTCGTGTCCTTGGTTTTTGAGCATCCCGAACAGCTCCTCGGCATGCTTTTTCCTTTTAGTCAGCACGAGCGGATGCCGGCCGTTTGACGCAGCTTCAATAGCGTCGTTGACAATCAATTCGTTTCTAGCTGCATGCGTGCACAGCAGGTCGAGAATCTGATTGAAGTTTGCACCTGGCTCGTAGGCGGGTAGTCGAATTCCAGTAAAACGAGGCCGTACGATGCGCTGGATGCCCTGCTGAATCGCTTGCGCTTTTGGATCGATAACATAACGGAGCGGGCCGCAGAGCATGGAGAGCGCCCGCGTAAGGCCGTCGGATCGTTCGGGCGTCGCAGAAAGGCCGTATACGTATTTGGCCGGGGCGGACTTGAGAATAAGCTCGAGCTGTGGTGCGGCGGCATGGTGGCATTCGTCGCAGATAATGAGGCCGTAATTACGAACAAGGCCCTTAACTATCGGCTCTCCAGTTTGGCGGTCTTTGCCAGATAACGACTGGAACGAAGCGATGTCGACGAGGCCGCTTACGGCCATTTTGCCTCCTCCTATTTGTCCGATGACCGGAGGCTGCCTTTTGCTGATTCGTCCTTTTGGGGTTCGGACGGGCTCCCTGTTGTCCGTAATGTCGATAAATCGCTCGAGCTGGGATTTCCATTGGGTTATGAGTGCGGTTTTGGGAACGATGACGAGCGTTGGAAGACCAATGGATGCAATAAGATAAGCTCCGATGACTGTTTTACCGAAGCCTGTCGGCGCGGACATGATTCCGTCTTCGTATATGAGCATCTGATCAGCGGCGATTTGCTGCTCAGGGCGAAGGACTCCTTTAAATGCCATAACAATCGGATTACCCGATTTGCGCTCGTCTGAATAGTGGGCGGTAACGCCGGTCTCTTGAACTAGCTGCTCAAGTTGAGTTTTGCAGCCCCGGGGAATTGCAACATGACCATCTCTCAGTTCGCTAAGGTCTATGAGTCGCGGTTTGCCGAATACTGATTGATGCATGGACTGCGCGCGATAGAATGCCGGATTGGCAAATGTCGCAAGTCCGCGGATTTCCATTTGAGCTGCTGGACTCAGAGACTTCTCGGGGATGTACAGCATATCGGCTTGAATAACGGGCAGCGATGAGGGAAAGTCCCGCGATGTGAGTGGTAGTCGCTTTCGTGGTCTTTGGGCATACCGTTTGCCCTTGTTTGCCACCGTAGTTGTTGCTGGTCCGTGCGGGTTGTTTCCAGGGGCCTCAATCAGATCTTGCACCGTCGAGCGCGGAATCAGCTGGACTTGTGATAGATAGAGCCATTGGTCGGGAAAGGGCTTGAATTGTTCGTCTACAAATACACTGTTTCCTTCACGTTGCGCCTTGCCTTGAAAGGGGAGTGCGATGAGGTTTCCGAAGCCTCCATCGGGAATAGTGGCCTGAGCGGGTAGCATTCGATCAAAGGCCTCGAACGTGATTGTCTTATTATGCGCCGCAGCTTCGGTTATGAGGCAACTTCCAAACTCTCGGGCAGCCTTTGCGCTGATTGGTTCGAGGAAGAAAAACCAGATGTGGGCGCCGTTGCCGGACCTTGAGCGCTCAACAGCGGCGTTAATGCCCCGTCGTATTGCAACAAGCCGTACGGCATTTGTTGCCTCTTTCCAGTCCGCTTTGTCAAAATCGATGACGAGAACTTTCGTGTTGCAGTTCCTATCGAGAACATATTGCCCGAGGACATCGCGGAACCGGTCATCGTTGCCTTTAAAGTGAGCAATGATTGCGGCATCGCTTAATTCCGGGAAGACGCGATTGCTGCATTCTACGCATTTAACTCTTTGATGGGCTGCTTTGGGGCAAATTCCTGGCTCCCACTCATTAGCACAAGCAGGCGTATAGCCAATGCCCCCGTCCTTTCTGCGATATCCATGAGCGTAAACATCTTTGCGCCCGGTAAAGAGACTGCGAAAGAGCTCGAGTTTATCGCGTGCTGGGCTCGCGCTGGTGACGATGCCCTCGATTTGCGCTCGTTCATCGAACAAAGCGCCAGCTTCTTCCCACTCTTCTAGCGTTGCGTAGCGTACGTCTGAACCGTTGTTGCAAATGACGATTTGTCGGTGTTGGTCCGATATATGTGTGATCGTCTGATCGTATTTAAATTGTGCGGTCCCAAAGAGGGCGTATTGATGCATGGCGTTGCCCATTTGAATGCCGTCCTTGTATTGGAGTTGTTGAGACGAGGGTACGGCATTACGGCTTTTTGGGATATGTAATTTCGATTCAAGTTTGCTAATGGCAAGGGATTATTCTGCGAGCGGCTTTCGGTCGATGCCAAGGCGCGCGACGGTCCTTGATAATCAGGGTTTGCGGTCATATGGGTAGCCGGAGGCGTAAAGAGCGGACCTCATTCAGACCCGGTGGGCAAAAAATGGAAAATATGAGTACTGTTGCTCAGTTAGTCTCATATCATTTGAGAAGTATCTAAGACCAATTGACTGAGTTTTAGTATATTCACCCCCCCTAAACACGACGATTCGGGGCTTTATGGAGCTTGAAATCGGTGGAAGCGGGCAATTTCAGCGAAATTTTGCTGTTACTAAATTTATGACAGTACTCATATTTGCCATTTTTTGCCCACCGGGTACCGCTAGGGGCTAGTCGAAGCTCCCCCAAACAGCTGGGAATGCGCCGATCGTCAGCATATCTTGTATATGGATGGCTCAGCAAAAGAAGTTGCGGTGGAATAGGGATTGATTTGCGGTTGATAAGCCAAAAACAGTCCCTATTTCACCGCAACTGATGTGGACGTCCCTAGCGAGTTGGCTGGTAGCGGGGGCAGTAGCTGATGGCGATGGCGTCGACGCCTACGTGGGTGGCGATGGTGCAGCCGATGGGGCCGGTGCCGGCGTCCACGTAATTCTGGCCTGCGAGCGCTTGGTTGACGAGCTCCTGCTCCTCGGCGGCGCCGGTCGTGAGCACACGCACGCTGGAGCCCGGATACTCGGTCAAAAATGCGAGGCAATCGGCCATGGTGTTGGCGACGATGCGCTTGGCGCCGCGGCCCTTTTTGATGGCCTTGATCTCGCCCGATTTCCACTCCGGCGAAACGGCCAGGCGAATGTTGAGCATCTGCGTGAGCTGGCCGGCGAGCTTGGGCGCGCGGCCGTTCTTAACGAGGTTCTCGAGCGTGCGGGGAATCAGCAGCAGGTGGGCGTCGGGCAGCGTCGCGCGGATCTGCGCCTCGGTCTCGTCCAGGCTGCGACCGTCCTCGCGCATGGCCAGCGCGTACTCCACCAGCAAGCCCTCGGCGCCCGAGCCGGTGCGCGAATCGATGCAGCGCACGTCGAGCTCGTGGGTCTCGGCCGTCAGGCATGCGTTGGAATAGCAGGCAGACCACTCGCTGCACAGCGAGATAAAGATCGCGCTATCGTGGCCGTCGGCGCGCACACGGTCAAAG
This sequence comes from uncultured Collinsella sp., assembly GCA_900541145.1. Taxonomy (GTDB): domain Bacteria; phylum Actinomycetota; class Coriobacteriia; order Coriobacteriales; family Coriobacteriaceae; genus Collinsella. The sequence continues at coordinate 10,765 of UQIH01000023.1, forward strand.
AGCGCCTTGAATTCGCCGGCGCTCGGCTGCGAGGTGTGCGGCAACTGCTCGGAGCCAGCCATGCGGGCGACGTATTCCTGGGCGGTAATCTGTACCTGGTCGAGCAGGTCCTCACCCTCGATAATCACATGCAGCGGAATCACGTAAATGCCGAGCTCTTGGGCACGGGCGGGGGAGATGTCCGACGTGGAGTCGGTTATGATGGCAAAAGACATAATTGCACCTTTCGTTGGGGCGCTTGCGCGCCGCCTTCTGAGAGCAAAGTGCGACAAGTATAGTAGAGTCGTTCCACATTACTAGGTTCAATTGTTGAATAGTCAACAATTTGAAGTGTCGGTGTGGAAATCGTCAACTGGGGAAGAGGAATGCCGATGGAGGCGTTGGAGATAGGCAAACGGCCGGTTGTGCTGTTCGATTTTGATGGCACGGTGGCCGATACGGGTCGGGCGGTGATGACCTCGACGCGTAAGACGCTGGCTGCGCGCGGGTTTTCGGAGGCGCAGATGGGTGACTTGCGCCGTATGATCGGGCCCCCGCTATGGAAGAGCTTCCATGACTTTTACGGCTTCTCGCGCGAGGAATCGCTGGTAGTGGCAGACGAATACCGCGCCTATTTTGATGAGCTGGGACCGAAAGAGTACCCCGTGTTCGATGGGATCCCCGAGCTGCTCGACGGGCTGGCCGCCCAGGGCAAGCGTGTGGCCGTGGCGACGTCGCGCATGGAGGCAAAGTGCATCGACATGGTGCATGAGCTGGGGCTTTCTCAGTTTGAGGCCGTGGTCGGCATGAATCCGCCTCAGGGACGCGAGACCAAGGCGGATTCGGTCCGCGATGCGCTGGCGGCGCTCGGCGCGACTGCTGACGAGGCCGTGATGATCGGCGACCGCTTTAATGACGTGGAGGGCGCGCACGCGATGGGCGTGCCGTGTATTGGCATCTATTCGGGCGCGGCGGCGCCGGGCGAGCACGAGGCAGCGGGCGCCGATGCGGTGGTGCATTCGGTGGCCGAGCTTGCTAAACTTTTCGCTATATAAGTACTTGATGTGAGGGGCGGCACACTTGCCCCTCATTGGTAAGGAGGTCGTCCATGAATCAGGTGGAGCAGAGCGTTACCGAGTATGTCGACGAGGTCTGGGAGGATGTCGTCGCCGATATCGAGCAGCTGGTGAGCTATCCGTCCGTGGCGGTTTCTGCCAATGCGGAGCCCGGCGCGCCGTTTGGCCGTCCGGTCCGTGACGCGCTCGATTGCGCGCTCGGCATCGCGCAGAAGCTTGGCTACCAGACAAGCGACGACGAGGGTTACGTGGGTATTGCCGATATCCCGGGTCGCGGCGATAAGCAGCTCGCGACCATCTGCCACGTGGACGTGGTGCCCGCAGGCCCCGGCTGGAATACCGATCCGTTTGCGATGGAGCGTCGCGAGGGCTGGCTGCTCGGCCGTGGCGTGATCGACGACAAGGGTCCGGCGGTGCTGTCGCTCTACGCCGGCGCGTACCTGCTCAAGCACGGCATTGTGCCGCGCTACACCTTCCGCGCGCTGCTGGGCTGCGATGAGGAAGTGGGCATGTCCGACGTTCACCATTATCTGGAGAACTATGCAAACCCCGACTTTCTGTTTACGCCCGATGCCGAGTTCCCAGTCTGCAATGCCGAGAAGGGCCAGTTCGGGGCGACGTTTGTGAGCTCCAAGATCGACGGCGGGCGCATCGTGTCGTGGAGCGGTGCCGAGGCGAGCAACGCCATTCCGTCGCAGTCTATCTGCGAGCTTGCGATTGCCGCCGATGAACTGCCGGCGCCCGTTGAGAACGCTGACCGCCTGGAGATTACAGCACTCGATAACGGGCATGCGCAGATTTTCGCCCACGGTATTGGCGGTCATGCCTCGATGCCCGAGGGAACGATCAATGCCGTCGGTCTGATCGTGGCGTATCTGCGCGAGGCCGAGGACGCGTTTGGTGCCCGCGGCGAGCGCCTGCTGACGCCTGCCGAGCACGAGTTTGTCAAGTTCCTGGCCTTTGTACATGCGGACGCCTATGGCCGCGGCCTGGGCATCGACGCGACGAGCCCCGCGTTTGGCCCGCTTACCTGCAATCCCGGCGTCATCCGCGTGGTGGACGGCCACATCGAGCAGGTCATCGACGTGCGTTTCCCCGATAGCACGAGCGCCGACACCATCCGCGAGCAGCTCGAGCCGCTCGTGGGGCGCTTTGACGTGACGTGTCGCGTGGGTCATGCAAAGGTGCCGTTCTCGGTGTCTGCCGACGATCCGGCCGTGAAGGCGCTTATCGATACCTATAACGAGTTTACGGGCAAGCATGCCGAGCCCTTTGCCATGGGCGGCGGCACCTACGCGCGCAACTTTGCCCGCGCCGTGTCGTTTGGCCCCGAGGAGACCGGCCTGGAGCTGCCCGCATGGGGCGGCCAGATGCACGGCCCCAACGAGTGCGCCAACGAGGAACAGCTCAAGCAAGCGCTCAAGATCTATATCGTGGCAATCCTCCGTTTGAATGAGCTGGAGCTTTAAGGTTACGCGGTTTCCCAATCTAAGTTGCGGTGGAATAGTTCCTAGAATGGGCCATTTGATGGCCAACCAGGAACTATTTCACCGCAACTCTGTTTTTATTGGTGTAAAAAGCGTGCCATGCTTGGGTGGGGATTGTTATCCGTTTGTAAAGGCTGGGCAGAGCTAGCGGTAAGGGTCTATCAAATGCCCGTAAGAAACCGCAGTTGGCGCGGGCGCTGCCCGATCGAGGCCGTATCTTTCCAAACAGCAAAGCGGGCAGGGTGCCCGCGTTTCGCATGTATGAAAGGAAGATCATGCTCGATCAGGCTTATTCTCGTCGTCAGTTCCTCGGCCTCGCTGGTGGTCTCGCCAGCATCGTCGGTCTCGGCCTCGTTGGTTGCGGCGGCTCAGGTGCCTCCGGCCCCGCCGACAAGGGTAGCGCCGCCGCTGCCGAGTCCGTCTCCGGTGAGGTGACCTACGACGGTGCCTCCTCGTTCCAGGCTCTCGTCGAGGCTGCTGCCGAGAAGTTCATGGACGCCAACCCCGACGTCTCCGTCTCCGGCTCGGGCAACGGTTCGGGCAAGGGCCTGACCGCTGTCGCCGCCGGCACCGTCACCGTCGGTAACTCCGACGTCTTCGCCGAGACCAAGCTCGAGGCCGACCAGGTCAAGAACCTCGTCGACCACGAGGTCGCTGTCGTGGGCATGGGCCCCGTCGTCTCCAAGAACGTGACGGTCGATGACCTGTCCCTCGAACAGCTCAAGGGCATCTTCTCCGGCCAGATTACCAACTGGAAGGAGGTCGGCGGCGACGATGCCAAAATCGTCGTCCTCAACCGCAAGGCCGGCTCCGGTACCCGCGCCACTTTCGAGGCTGCCGTCTTTGGCGACGAGGCCGTCGACTTTAAGGGCGACGCCGAGCTCGACAAGTCCGGCGATGTCCAGACTCAGATGGCCAGCACCGACAACGCCATCTCCTACCTCGACTTCTCGCACTTCGACGACTCCAAGTTCAACGCCGTCAAGGTCGAGGGTGTCGAGCCCAAGAGCAAGAACGTCACCGACGACTCCTTTAAGATCTGGGCGACCGAGCACATGTACTGCGCTAAGGACGCCGACGAGGCCACCAAGGCCTTCTTGGAGTTCATGCTTTCCGACGATGTCCAGGGCAAGCTCGTCGAGGAGCAGGGCTTTATCCCCGTCTCTGCCATGAAGGTCGTCAAGGACGCCAGCGGCAAGGTCTCTGCTAAATAAGTAATCGCCCCCGGAAAGGTTTGCAATGGCAAAACAGCTGCCAAAGCGCGACCTTGAGAACGTGGGCCTGGGCGTCACGGGCGCGTGCGTAGCGCTCGTGACGCTTGTCGTTGCCGCGCTTATCTTCATGGTCGCCCAAAAGGGCCTCTCGGCTTTTCTCAAGGATGGCGTTTCGGTTGTCGAGTTCTTCACCGGCACCAAGTGGGACCTGGCCAACACAGCCGAAAACGGTCTGCCCTATACCGGCGCCCTGCCCCTGATCGTCACCTCGTTTGCGGTCATGGTGCTCTCCACGCTCATCGCGCTGCCCATCGCCATCGGCTCCGCCATCTTTGCGGTCGAGATCCAACCCAAATTTGGTTCCAAGGTCTTTCAGCCGCTTATTGAGCTTTTGACCGGCATTCCCTCGGTCGTCTTTGGACTGATTGGCTTTCACGTGGTCGTCGGACTTATGAAGTCCGTTTTCCACGTGAGCACGGGTCTGGGCATCCTGCCCGGCGCCATCGTGCTGGCTGTCATGATCCTGCCGACGATGACCACCCTTTCGGTCGATGGCCTGCGCGCCGTGCCCGACAGCTACCGTCAGGGCTCGCTTGCGCTGGGCTACACCCGCTGGCAGACCATCTGGCACGTGGTGCTCAAGTCCGCCATGCCGTCGCTCATGACTGCGGTCATCCTTGGCATGACGCGCGCCTTTGGCGAGACGCTCGCCGTGCGCATGGTCATCGGCGGTATTGAGGCCATGCCGACGTCGCTGCTGTCGCCGGCCTCGACCATCACCACCACGCTCACCACGTCCATGGCGGTCTATGCCGAGGGTTCGGCCCAGGACGATGTTCTGTGGGCGCTCGGTCTGCTGCTGATGGGTATGAGCCTCATCTTCATCCTGATCATCCACATTATCGGCCGCAAGGGGGCGAAGGCTCGTGGCTAGCACGCGCATCCATATCGACGAGGCGAGACTCGGGCGCGTCCAAAAGCAGGATCGCATCGCCACGGGCGTGCTGACGGCAATCATCGCCATCGTCATGCTCATCGTCGTCTCCATGGTGGCCTATATCCTGTTCGAGGGCATCTCGACGCTGTTCCAGCCGGGTTTTCTCACGCAGCCGTCGCGCGCCAACGGAACTCAGGGCGGCGTACTCTACCAGCTGTTCGACTCGTTCTATCTGCTGCTGATCACCCTGATCATCTCGGTGCCCATCAGCCTGGGCGGCGCGGTCTTTTTGGTTGAGTACGCGCCGGACGGTCCCATCCGCGACATCGCTTCCACCGCCATCGAGACGCTGTCCTCGCTGCCTTCCATCGTTGTCGGCATGTTCGGTTTCCTGGTGTTCTCGGTGCAGCTGGGCTGGAAGTACTCCATCATCTCCGGCGCCGTCGCGCTCACCATGTTCAACATTCCCATTCTGGTGCGCGTGATCCAGCAGGCGCTCGAGGACGTGCCGCAGGCCCAGCGCGATGCGTGCCTGGCCATGGGCCTTACCCGCTGGGAGGCCACGCTGCACATCCTGATCCCCGAGGCCATGCCTGCCATCGTGACCGGCATCGTGCTTTCGGCCGGCCGCGTGTTTGGCGAGGCCGCGGCACTGCTCTTTACCTCGGGCATGAGCTCGCCGGTGCGTTTGAACTTCTTGAGCTTTAACCTGTCGAGCCCCACCTGCGCTTGGAACGTGTTCCGCCCCGGTGAGTCGCTCGCCGTGCACATCTACAAGATTTACGGCGAGGGCAGCCCCGAGGCCCAGCAGATCGTTTGGGGCACCGCTGCACTGCTGATGATCTGCGTGCTGCTGTTTAACATAGTTGCCCGTATCGTGGGCAAGCAACTGGCAAGGAAGATGACGGCCGAATGAGCGAGATGAATGCAACGCCCGCAACCGAGGCGGCCACGTCCGAGACCCAGGACTTTCTGTCGAGTGTGGGGGAGAGCGAAAAACGCGTGCGCGTGAGCGGCAGGGCCGTGAGCGACGAGGTCGTGCTCTCCACCAAGGACGTCAACGTGTACTATGGCGACCACCATGCGCTGCACGATACGTCGCTCGACTTTCACAAGGGCGAGATCACGGCGCTCATCGGGCCTTCGGGCTGCGGCAAGTCGACCTTCTTGCGTAGCCTCAACCTGATGAATCGCGAGATTCGCGGCTGCCGCGTGGAGGGCGAGATCAATTACCGCGGGCGCAACGTGAATACCAAGACCGAGAACACCTACGAGCTGCGTCGCTCCATTGGCATGGTGTTCCAACAGCCCAACCCGTTCCGCAAGTCCATTCGCGACAACATCACGTTTGCGCCTAAGCGCCACGGCATCACCGACCGTGACGAGCTCGACCGCATGGTCGAGGAGAGTCTGCGCGGCGCGGCGCTGTGGGACGAGGTCAAGGACAAGCTCGACAAGAGTGCCTACGCGCTTTCGGGCGGCCAGCAGCAGCGTCTGTGCATCGCGCGCACGCTGGCGCTCAACCCCGACGTGATCCTGTTTGACGAGCCCTGCTCGGCGCTCGACCCCATCTCGACGCTGGCGATTGAGGACCTTATGTCGTCGATTGTGGCCGAGCGCGCCATCGTCATCGTGACGCACAACATGGAACAGGCGTCGCGTGTGTCCAATCGCACGGCGTTCTTCTACATGGGCGATATGGTCGAGTACGACGAGACCGACGAGATTTTCCAACGGCCCAAGGATAAGCGGCTGAATGATTACCTCACCGGCATGTTCTCCTAGTCCGGGACATGCTTGAGGCCCGTGGCGGCTATGGTTGCCGCGGGACTGATTGGAGAGGCGGGTCATCTCTTGCGGGAGATGGCCCGCCTTTTGCTCTACGACCGAAACGACCACCACAAAGGGGACAGGCGCCTTCGTGGTGGTTTGGGGTGGGGCTCGCTGCTATCATGGACAACGTTGAATTTCTACGAAGGAGCAGGGCATATGGCGATTCTTTTGGGATGCGATTCCGTCAGCCTAGAGTTTCCCACCAAGCATATTTTCGATAGCGTTACGCTCGGCGTGGGCGAGGGCGACCGTATTGGTATTGTCGGTAAAAACGGCGACGGTAAGTCGACGCTGCTGAGCGTGCTCGCCGGCACGTTGGAGCCCGACGACGGACGCGTGACGCACCGCCGCGGCACGACGATCGGTCTGCTCGGCCAAAAGGACAACCTGGTCGATACTGATACCGTGCATCATGCCGTTGTGGGCGACGCCCCCGAGTACGAGTGGGCGTCGAGCCCCCGCACGCGCCAGATCCTCGCCGGCCTCATCAGCGATGTGCCCTGGGAGGGCACGGTGGGCGAGCTTTCGGGCGGTCAGCGCCGTCGCGTGGACCTCGCGCGCTTGCTGATCGGCGATTACGACGTGCTCATGCTCGACGAGCCCACCAACCACCTAGATATGCGCACCATCAACTGGCTCGCGCGTCACTTAAAGGCCCGCTGGCAGCGCGGCCAGGGTGCCATGCTCGTGGTCACGCACGACCGCTGGTTCTTGGACGAGGTCTGCACCAGCATGTGGGAGGTCCACGACGGCCAGGTCGATCCCTTCGAGGGCGGCTATTCGGCATACATCCTGCAGCGCGTGGAGCGCGACCGCATGGCCGCCGTTACCGAGGAGCGCCGTCGCAACATGGCGCGCAAGGAGCTCGCGTGGCTGAGCCGCGGTGCCCAGGCTCGTTCCACCAAGCCCAAGTTTCGCGTGGATGCCGCTCGTGAGCTGATCGCCGACGTGCCGCCCGTGCGTGACGAGCTGGAGCTCAAGCGCCTGGCCGTGAGCCGCTTGGGCAAGCAGGTTATCGATGTGGTCGACGTGGACGCCGGCTATGCGGATACCGATGGTGCGCCCAAGCAGGTGCTCTCCGATGTGACCTGGCTCATCGGTGCGGGCGACCGCTATGGTCTTTTGGGCGAGAACGGCGCCGGCAAGTCGACGCTGCTCGATGTGATCCAGGGCAAGATTGAGCCCACGCGCGGCCGTGTGAAGATTGGCCAGACGGTGCGCTTTGGCGTGCTGTCGCAGCAGCTCGAGGAGCTCGAACCCTTCATGGGCGACACGATCCGCGAGGTCCTCGGCAACTATAAGAAGTATTACGTCATCGACGGCAAGGAGACTTCGCCCGAAAAGCTCTGCGAGCGCCTGGGTTTTACGACGCAGCAGCTCTGGAGCCGCATCGGCGATCTTTCGGGCGGCCAGCGCCGTCGCCTGTCGCTGTTGCTGACGATCCTGGACGAGCCCAACGTGCTTATCCTGGACGAGCCCGGTAACGACCTGGATACCGATATGCTCGCGATTGTCGAGGACCTGCTCGACGGCTGGCCCGGCACGCTGATTCTGGTGACGCACGACCGCTTCTTGATGGAGCGCGTGACCGACCAACAGTGGGCGCTGCTCGACGGTCACCTGACGCATATGCCCGGCGGCGTCGACCAGTACCTGCGCCTGTGCAACGCCACCGCTGAGGGCGAGCCCGTGGGCGCGCCGAGTGCCAAGACCGGCACGTTTGACACCGGTGCCGCGGCGGCTGCGGCCGAAAAGCCCAAGTCGAGTGGCCAGCCCAATGGCCTGTCCAACGCCGAACGCCAGAAGCTCCGCCGCGAGGTGAGCTCGCTCGAGCGCAAAATGGAGACGCAGCGCGCTCGCGTGGAGGAGGCCGAGGCCGCGATGGCACAGGTCGACCCCACCAACTACACGGCGCTGGGCGAGCAGCAGGCAAAGATCGACGAGGCTCACGCTACCATGGACGAGCTGGAGATGGCGTGGCTCGAGGCGAGCGAAAAGCTCGAGGGCGAGGAGTAGGCGAGAATGATCAAGGCCGCGTTTTTCGATATCGACGGCACGCTGCTGAGCTTTAAGACCCACCGGATTCCGGCGTCGGCGCAGCAGGTGCTCGACAGCTTTCGTGAGCAGGGGATTGCGTGCGTGATTGCCACGGGTCGCCCGACCTACCAGATGCCCGATTGGCTGTTCAATTTGGGTTGGGATGCGTACATTACGCTTTCGGGCCAGCACTGCTTTGATGCTGAGGGCGTCTACCGTAGCTGCCCGATTGACCCGGACGACGTTGCGGTGATTGTGGACCAGGTGGCGCAGGGGCGCTACGACTCGCTGTGTATGCAGGGTGAGAACTCGTTTGTGAATCGCCTGTCCGAGCGCGTGGTGACGGCCGGCAGCAACGCGGGAATCGTCTACCACGAGGAGCCGTTTGAGCACGCCTTTGACGCACCGGTCTACCAGTTCTGCGCCTTTGTGGACCCGGCCGACGAACATATCGTGACCGACGCCGTGTCGCATTCGCTCACCACGCGCTGGTGCGACCTGTTCTGCGACATTATTCCCGCTAACGGCGGCAAGGACCTGGGCGTGGCGGCGACGCTCGAGCGGCTTGGTATCGACGCGAGCGAGGCGATTGCCTTTGGCGACGGCGAGAACGACCTGTCGATGTTCTCGGCCGTGGGCACAAGTGTGGCCATGGGCAACGCGCAGGACACGGTGAAAGCTGCAGCGACCTATGTGACGACCGCCGTGGACGACGACGGCATCTGCAACGCCGCGAAGCACTTTGGATTGATGTAACTGTGGGTCGGCACCCGGCGCCTGGGGACACTCCTTGCGGGGCGTCCCCATTTTGTTTTCGTCCCGCACGTTTTGTGAAACACGGCTAACTTTTAGACAAAGTAGTAAGACATGGGCAACTTTTGCGGTAAAGTAAGCTGTGAAAAGTATCCAAAGGCTAACTAGCAATCATCGCGAAAGGCGGCCCATGGCCCTACGTGAATCCGGAGAAGACTATCTCGAATCGATCTACGTTCTGTCGGAACGTCAGGGCATCGTGCGCTCGATCGACGTTGCGGAGTACCTCGGCGTAACCAAGGCGAGCGTTTCCAAGGCCATGGCGACGCTGGAAAGCAACGGCTATGTCGAAATGGGCAAGCGCGACGTTCATCTGACGGAGCGTGGTCTGGAGGTCGCTCGCCAAATGTGGGAGCGTCACTGCTTTTTCGTGGGGCTGTTGGAGGATGCGGGTGTTTCGGCTGAGGTCGCGTCGCAAGAGGGCTGCCACATGGAGCACTGCCTAAGCGAGGAGAGCTTTGAGAAGCTAAGATCGATGCTGGGACGGGAAGATGTGGCGGGTCCAACAACGGAAGCCTAACTGACCCACAGTGGCGCGGAGTTCACGCAAAGCGCGAACCAGCGACCGGGACCAGCGGCCCTTTCGGCCAAGTCCATTTCAGCTAAGGAACCCCGCCAGCAAGCGATGCCCAAGAACCGCCAGCTGTGTCAATGCAGGCCGGGGCCGGGCTTGGTTTTGAAAACACTCCGCAGCGCGAGGCCCGCCTTTCCGTTGCTCCGCAGGAGCAGGAAAGACGGGCCTCATGCGCGAGGACGTTTTCAAAACCAAGCCCGGCCCCGGCCGGACAGCCCACGAACGCTACAGGTTCTTGACACCCATCGCGCGCATGGCGTTCAGGATGGCGATGATCGCCACGCCTACGTCGCCGAACACGGCAAGCCACATGTTGGCGATGCCGAGTGCTGCCAGCACTAGAATCAGCAACTTAACGCCCAGCGCAAAGATGATGTTCTGCCAGACAATCGCCATGGTCTTGCGTGCCACGCGGATCGCGCGGGAAATGTTGGACGGCTTGTCGTCCATGAGCACGACATCGGCGGCCTCGATCGCAGCGTCAGAACCCATAGCGCCCATGGCAATGCCCACATCGGCGCGCGTAAGCACGGGCGCATCGTTGATGCCGTCGCCCACAAAGGCGAGCTTGCCCTTGCTACTCTCGGTTGCAAGCAGCGCCTCGACGCGCTCGACCTTATCGCCCGGCAGCAGCTGCGCGTGGAACTCGTCGAGCCCCAGCTGCTTGGCCACCGCAGCAGCCACTTCCTCGCGGTCGCCCGTGAGCATGACGGTGCGCTTGACGCCGGCGGCGTGCAGGTCGCGGATCGTTTGCTCGGCATCGGCCTTGACGGTGTCTGCAATCACGATGTGGCCGGCGTACACGCCGTCAACGAGCACATGCAGAATCGTTCCGACGACCTCGCAATCGGGCGCTTCGACGCCGGTCGCTGCGAGCATCTTGGCGTTGCCGACGACGACGTGCCTGCCGTCGATGTTCGCCGTCACGCCATGGCCCGCGTCGTTGGTGGAGTCACTTACGCGCTTGGGGTCGAGTTCGCCCTGGAAGGCGGCGCGCACCGACTGCGCGATGGGATGGTCGGAGAACGACTCGGCAAGGGCGGCGACCTCGAGCAACGACTGCTCGGTATAGCCGGCTTCGGGGCGTACCGCCACGACCGAAAACGTGCCGTTGGTGAGCGTGCCGGTCTTGTCAAAGACGACGGTGTCCACGTCGGCGAGCGTCTCGAGGTAGTTGGAGCCCTTGATGAGGACGCCCAGCTTGGACGCGCCGCCAATGCCGCCAAAGAAGCTGAGCGGGACGCTAATCACGAGCGCGCACGGGCAGCTGACGACCAGGAAGGTCAGGCCGCGCAGGATCCAGTCGGACCAGGCGCCGGTGACCAAGCCGCCGCCGAGCACGAGTACCGCGGCAGCGCCGGTGACGGCGGGCGTGTAGACGCGGGCGAAGCGCGTGATAAAGTTCTCGGTGCGCGCCTTCTTTTCGCTGGCATTTTCCACGAGCTCCAGGACGCGTGCGACGGTGGACTCGCCATAGGGCTTGGTGGTGCGCACGTGGATGAGGCCCGTCATGTTGATGCAGCCGCTGATGATGTCGTCGCCGGACTTGGCGGGGCGGGGGATTGACTCGCCCGTGAGAGCGGCGGTGTCGAGCTGGGTTTCGCCCTCGACGATGACGCCGTCGATAGGCACGCGCTCACCGGGCTTGACCACGATCACGGTGCCGACGGCGATGTCATCGGGGAAGACCTGCTCGAGTGTGCCGTCGGGCTGCTCGACGTTAGCGTAGTCGGGCGCGATGTCCATCATGGCACTGATCGACTTGCGGCTCTTGCCCACGGCGTACGCCTGAAACAGCTCGCCGACCTGGTAGAACAGCATGACGGCGGCGCCTTCGGCCATGTGCGGGTCGGTATCGGGGAAGAGCACCATGGCAAACGCGCCGATGGTCGCGACGGCCATGAGGAAGCTCTCGTCGAAGGCCTTGCCGCGGCGGATGTTATTGAATGCCTTTTGCAGTACGTCGTAGCCGGCAATCAAAAACGGCACGAGGAACAGCACAAAGCTGGCGTAGATGTCGCCCGGGGTGCCGAATGCGGCGGTAAGGGTGCCGAACTCATCGAGGGCGTACACCACGGCAAAAATGCCCAGCGCTACCAGGATGCGGTTGCGCTTATGCTCGAGTGATTCTTTTTTCTTGCGCTTCTTCTTTTTCTTTTTGGGGTCGGCGGTGGCCATGACTCGTATCCTCCCATTTGAATGTATGAACACTCGCTCATATAATTTCGCGAGCAAAGGCCGCGGCAAGCGCGGCCTTGCAGGTTGGCGTAAACCTGGGCTAGAGAATGATCTCGCAGTCCGGCTCGGCGTCGGCCGTAAACTCTACAACGCGGTTGAGCACCTCGTCGAACTCAGCATCATCAGCCTCAAGCGTCAGCTTCTGGGTCATAAAGTTGACGGACACGGATTTGACGCCCTCGAGCTTGGCCAGCTCGTCCTGAAGCTCACGCGCGCAGTTGGCGCAGTCGATCTCGTCGAGTTTAAACTGCTTTTTCATGGTGGGTTCCTTTCTCTGTATTTGCGGCTTGGGTTCAGGCCGCGCTGGTACCGTGGTTGGTCGCTATTCGCAGATGTGGCTCATGCCTTGGTTGAGCATGGTGTAGACGTGGTCGTCGGCGAGCGAGTAGAGGATATTGCGCCCGTCGCGCCGGAATTTAACCAGGTGCGACTGCTTGAGTGTGCGCAGCTGGTGCGACACCGCGGACTGCGAGGTTTCGGTCGCTTCGGCGATGTCTGCCACGCAGAGCTCGCGGCCCATGAGGGCATAGAGGATCTTGATGCGCGTGGTGTCGCTGAAGACCTTGAACAGGTCGGCGAGGTCGTAGAGAAGCTCCTCGTCGGGAAGGTCCTCGGGCGAGCAGGTGGTCGGGATCGCGGGTTCGGTGGCCTCGATGTCGAGTTTCGTTTCATCAACGCGGATGCTCATTGCAATATCCTTTCATATGAACATGCGCTCATATAATTTACTTTCGATTATATGAGTGCATGTTCATATGTCAATGACGTTCAGGTAATTCGTTGTACAAAATGATGGGGAATAGTGGACGAGATCCCGGACTGAGCGTTTTTTGATAGTCGATGCCAAGGTGGGTACCCTCGTGCCGTGCAAAAAATGGAGTATTCTGCAACTATAGGGGGTCCGCTAATTTATTGCAGGCCATATAATGCAGTTCAAGAGTTATCTTAGGGTGTTAATCCGATGAGTTCTTCCTCAAATGTTGCCTAACGCTCTCACGCAAGAGTGATTTCGCTTCACATTTGGATCCACTCGAGGGTGATAGACACCCGACCCTGCTGAATACTCGCAATTTTGCACGTCGCTAGGGTACCCACCTTGTTAGCCGGCCTAGTCTCCGGCCCCGAAGACCTTGCCCTCGGGCGTGAGACTGCTTGTTTGGACAAATGATGGGCTGTTGGATTCGACAGTCTGCATGTCATCGATTGCTGCAACTTCATTAATTGTCGGGTCATCCAGCGTGATGCCCTCGAGTGTTGCTTTTTCGAGGTCGATTCGTTGACGCTCTTCGGAATCCTGGCGAAGCTGCTTCTGAATTCGCTTTTTCTCTTCTATAAACCTTCTGAGAACAAACTGTCTCAGGTCCTCTTGCATGACTTGAAAGTCTTTTGGCAGACGCGAGGGGCGTATACCTTCTTTTCGTTGGATTGCCTCCATGACCCTAACGAAAGCGCTGGCATGCATAAAGGAATAACGGCTGACGGTGATGATTCCGTATCCCATGGACGCAAGCGCATTCTTGCGTTCCTCATCGATGGCGCGGTCTTCTTCCGCGTCATGATAAAAACCGTTGTATTCAATGTCTGTGCGAGATTTCTTTAGATACGCATCCATAAAGAACTTCTTGCGTCTCGTGAGATTCTTTGCGGCGGCGGTGACCTGCACCTCGTAATCGGTCTCAATTCCCTTAATACCAAGCCCTCCTTCGCTTTTGGGCAGCGTTAGCATCATGACAAAGGCCGTTTCCATGGGAGACCGGCATCCGTCGCGCACACATTGGATCGCCTTTCGGGCAAGGGCCAAACCGTCGCATCTGGTAATGGAATTAAAGAACTGCTTTAACCTCTCGGTCGAGGTGAGCGCGAAACGCTCGCTATAAGAGGTGGAAGAGCCGGTTCCAAGGGAGTAAGCGCTGCACAATTCAAAGTAGTACTCCACCAGTTCGCGAAAAGGGAGATAGGTGGCGGCCTGAAGTGCGCAAAGCTCAACGCTAACAATGAAGATGCCATCTTCAAGCTCTATAAAGCGTGAGTTCGAGAATCGTTTTGAAGAAACGTGGCATTGACAGTTCACTGCATAGCGCGCATTCCTGCGATGAAACACCATCACCTCGAGGGAATCATTTGCGTCGAGGGAAACATCATGTTTGGTGAGCCATTCTGCGGCTGCGTCAAGGAGCGTTCCGGTGGGACATGATCCGTAAATCGCGGCAGGGTTACAGGACTCGATGCCTTTCGCAGACACCGAATGCGCGGCCTGGTAGACCGCTTTTGCAGTGGTATGTGACAATACGATACTCATGGTATATATCGTGTCAGCTAATGCCGTGTTGATGGCGCTGAGTGAAAAAGTCGTTTTAGAGGTCTAACCAAATGCTGTCCAAAAACTTGACGCAATTATGAGTTGGTATGCCCTAGATAAAAGTTTTCGCAGCTTAGCTATAGCATATAACTACTCAACTGCCGCACATTTGATAGTGATGCATCACCATCCGATAACGAATTACGTGTCGGGAATTGGCCGAAATCGTTCAAAATGAGGGTTCAGAATTTGTGATGGCAGATTTATTTGTGGAACGTAGGGCGGCCTCGCTGCGGGGGGGGGTTCCCGCTGCGAGGCCGCTCGTGATCTACGCCGGGGTTTGTCGCAGGCGTTTCTACTTGGCGAATAGGTTCTTGAGGTTGAACTCGGCTTGGACGGTGCGGAGCATGAGGTCGGTGTCGTCGAGGCCCAGGTGCTGCTCGTTGGCGTCGGCGGCGAGGGTTCCACGGCGGCGCGCCCAGTTCTCGAGCGCGGCGGGCGCGGATTCGCGGGGGAGCGAGCGGACGTCGGCATCCAGGCTGCGGCAGATCTGGCGCGAGTCGATGACGATGATCTTGCCGGCGCGGCGTGCCTCGGCGTAACCGTCCAGATGAATTTTGAACCAGCTGTCCTCGAACGCGGCGTTATGCGCCATGTACGGGTACTTCTTCATAAGCTTGAGCAGCTGCTTCTGCAGTTCCTTGTTCTCGCGGAAGGGCGTTTTGCCGTCGATGTCGTCCCAGGTGATGTGGTGGATATTCGACAGCGGCACGTCCTCGCCGCGATAGATGTCGGGCAGGCCGCAGTAGTGTGCCTCGGCGTCATGCGGCACGGCGTCGCTGGTGAGCTCCATGATTTCCCAGCCCACGTTGATGATGTAGCCGCGCTCGGGCGCGCGACCGGTGGTCTCGATGTCGATGCCCAGCACCGTGCCTTGGATGGGCTTGCGAGCGTAGGCGACGCCGAGCGCGTCGCGGTCGCCGCGGATCTCGCGCATGACGGACGCGGCAGTGCGCTTTTGCATCTTGCCGATGGCGGCGCAGGTGTCGGCGTCGGACAGGCCGCGCGAAAGCGTCGCGGGCGTCACGTTGCGCAGGCGCGCCTCGCCAATCTGGTCGCACAGGTCGCGGTTGCGATCGGCAAGGTCGCGCACGGTGGCAAAGTCGAAGCCGGGGTCGCCCTCGGCGGTAAAGTACTCGGTCTCGAGCACCTTGAGGGCCTCTTCGCCTTTCTGACGTTCGGATTCCATGGCGCCGTGATCGCCATAGATAAACATGGGAATAAACGGCTGGCGCTCGTATTCGAGTGCTTGTGAAACGTTCATAGACTGCTCCTTGGACGGGCCGCGTCGCGCGGCTCGGTGGCATTGAGTTATGGCGAGATGATAGTTTGCCATGGGCAACTATTGGCATCGCGCCTAGGACAACTACAATACCCTAGTTGACCGCTAGGACTTTTACAATGCTGCCGAAAGACACGAAAGGTTCCATCCTTCATGGATTTGCTGATTGATATTTTGCTCGACGCTGGCAAGGACACGCTGTCGCTGGTGCCGTTTTTGTTGGTGACATATCTGGCCCTCGAGACGCTCGAACATGTTGCGGGCAACCGCGTTAACGGCGCCATCAAGCGTGCCGGAGCCGCGGGCCCCGTGGTTGGCTCGTTGCTGGGCATGGTGCCGCAGTGCGGCTTTTCGGCAATGGCGGCCACGCTGTATGCCGGTCGCGTCGTGACCTTGGGCACGTTGGTGGCGGTGTTCCTTTCGACCTCCGATGAGATGCTGCCGCTGTTGCTCGCAGAGCAGGTGCCCGTGCAGACTATGGCGATGCTTTTGGCTTCGAAGGCACTGATCGCGCTGGTCACGGGCTTTATCGTGGACGCGGCTATCCGCGGCCTTCGTCGTAACGCTCGCGCGCATGCGGCGATTCGCCGTACCGTGCTGGGGACCGCTTCCAATCCGGCTCATGTGAACTGCGCGCACGACGACCATACCGGGGGCGACATCATTGATGAAGTGGCCGAGGCGGGCGTGAGCGCTGATCACATCCATGAGCTGTGCGAGCGCGACCATTGCGGTTGCGATGAAGACGAGGACGAGCACGAACACGGACATGGCCACGATCACGGTCATGAGGACGAGCATGAACACCATGATGGCCACGGTCACTCCCACTCTCACGAGGGCGCGCCCCCCCTGTCGATTATTCGCAGCGCCATCTCCCACACCGTGCAGGTATCGGTATTCATTTTCCTGGTGACGCTGATTCTGGTTGCCGTGCTCGAGACGTTCGGCGAGTCCGCGATCGAGCAGTTCCTGCGTGGCAACGAGACGCTCGCCGTCCTGGGTTCGGCGCTTGTCGGCCTGATCCCCAACTGTTCGGCCAGCGTCGTCATCACGCAACTGTACCTGGAAGGCGCGCTGCAGCTGGCCCCGATGCTCGCCGGCACGCTCATCTCTGCCGGTGTGGGCTACCTGGTGCTGTTCCGCACCAACCGCAGCGCCCGCGAAAACGTCCTGTTTCTGATCATGATGTACGTCATCGGTGCCGGCTGGGGCCTCATCCTCTCCGCCGTTGGCCTTTAAGTAGATTATTGGGACATGTCTTACGATCTACCCCTGTGACCAGGGCATTTCCGCTGCCAAAACAAAAAGGTAGATTTCCGGGCATGTCCCGAAAATCTACCTTGGTTAGCGCAGCAGCTCGGTGAGGTTGCGCTTAAAGCGGGCCCGGTCTTCGCTGGTAAATGCCGCCGGACCGCGAGTGCGACCGCCGGCGCGGCGCACCTTCTTTTCCTCGTGGCGAATAAACAGTTGCATGTCGATGGTTACCTTGTCGTAGACGCGCCCGCGCACACCGATTGCGGCGGCATCGCGGCCGAGCACCATGCTCGCCAAGCCAATGTCCTGCGTCACGACTACGTCGCCCGCCTGCAGGCGTTCGACAATGGCAAAGTCGGCGCTGTCGGCGCCCACGCTCACATCGAGCGTCGTGACCCAAAATCCGCGTCGCGCATGCTCGACGTCGCGCGGATCGTCGCGGCGAATGTGGCGTTCCAGGTTCTGTGTGCTGTTGCCGGCGATAACGACGGCGACGCCCGCCCGCCGCGCGCAGTCAATCGACTCGCGCGTGACCGGGCAGGCGTCTGCATCAATAAAGAGCGTTCGCGGCATCTAGTGCACCAGTTTGCCAAATTGAATAGCGCGAACAATCAGCGTTACGCCAAACACCAGCAGTGCGGCGCCGCTAAAGATGACGAGCATCTTGGCCGACCACAGCGGATAGATAAACACGAACATGCCGGCGATGATGGAGAGCGCGCCGCTCAGGATGGCGAGGGCACGGTTGGACGAAAGCTCGGACTCCAGAATGGACATGACACCTTCGA
Source organism: uncultured Collinsella sp. (assembly GCA_900541145.1). Taxonomy (GTDB): domain Bacteria; phylum Actinomycetota; class Coriobacteriia; order Coriobacteriales; family Coriobacteriaceae; genus Collinsella. The sequence continues at coordinate 28,639 of UQIH01000023.1, forward strand.
CGATCCAGCCAAAGCCGGCCACGATAACCACCATCGTGGTGAGCGTCGCGGTCGAGAAGGCCTGGTTGCGCAGGATTATGACGCCGCCCAAGATAATGAGTAGGTTGGAGATGATGCTCGTCACGCGCCAGCCGGTGGGCAGCAGTGGCTCGAAAACAGCGGTAAACAGCCTGATCGCGGCCGTGATCACAAAGTAGAAGCCCAGGACGGTCGTTAAGAAGACGAGGGACTTGGCGGGCGCAAACAGCAGTGCGATGCCGGCGACGAGCGCCAAGACGCCCGTGATGGCGTAAATCCAGCGCACGGCCTTGACGGCCTTGCCTGCCATGCTTTTCTCGTCAAATCCAAACTGGCTCGATTTTTGGTCATCATTCTTAAAGATGCCCATAATGTCTCCTTTCCGTGCGGCGTAAGCCTTGATCGTTACGACCAGTATCGCCTAAAGGCGCTGACGTATGGGTCGGGGAGGGTGAAACGTAACCCAAAGGCCCCGAATTGTTTCCGTTGTTCCCCACGTCGCGATTTTCTATTCAACAGGTGTAGAACATTGCAGCCCTGTTCGTTATTGCCTACGTTTTAGGTTAGATTTTCCTAAGAACAATTGCCCGAAATTGGGGGTCCCTATGAACGAAACAGTTCCCGCGGCGCCGTCTAGCGCGGAGTCGATGGCAAAGCAAGGTTGCGAAAAGCTCGGCCTGGACACGTTTGACGCGCTGGTCCGCCGCGCCCGTACGTGCCGTCGCTTTGACGAGTCCATGCGCGTGCCGCGCGAGTTTTTGCTCGAGCTGGCGGAACTGGCGCACCTGGCTCCCTGCGGCGCCAATGCTCAGCGTCTGCGTTTTCATGTGGTAAGCGGTTCCGAGGACTGCGCTCGCGTGTTTGACGAGCTTGCATGGGCCGGCGCGCTTAAGGACTGGTCGGGTCCTGCCGAGGGCGAGCGCCCGACCGGCTACATCGCGATTCTTGCCGAGCGCGCCGTTCCGGGCAAGCCCGCCGCTCCTATTACCGAGGTCGACACGGGCATTGCCGCGCAGACGATGATGCTCGCCGCCCGCAGCGCCACGCCCGAGGTGGCTGCCTGCATGTTCAAGGCCTTTACGCCCCACGCGATCGATGCCATGGGGCTCGATAGCGACAAGTATGAGCTCAAGCTGATCATGGCGTTTGGCGTTCCGGCCGAGACGCAGGTGATTGATGCGATCGATTCCAACCCCGACGGCTCAATTAATTACTGGCGCGACGAGGCGCAGGTGCACCACGTACCCAAGCGCCCGCTTGCCGACGTACTGGTGTAGCTGAGCGTCACCGCGGTGTGATCCGGCGGTAAACCACCACAAAGGTACCTGTCCCCTTTGCGGTGGTGCGAGGGGAGGACGTGTGGCAGATTTGTATTTGGTGCGGCATGGGCAGACTGAGCTCAATGTGCAGAACATTTTGCAGGGCTGGCACGATTCGCCGCTTACGGCGCGCGGGCGCGAGCAGGCGCTGACGGCGCGCACGGCGTTTGCGGCGCGTGGCGTGGCCTTTGATCATGTGTATTCCTCGCCGTTGGGCCGGGCGCGGCATACGGCCGAGCTTATCGTTGGCGAGGGCCGTTCCATTGAGCTGGTCGATGACCTGCGTGAGTGGCATTTTGGCTCGCTGGAGGGCACATCAAATCGCGAGATGCCGCCGCGGCCCTGGGGCGATTATCCGGTGGCCTTTGGCGGCGAGTCGGAAGTGCAGCTCCGAGCGCGCATGGTCGCGGCGCTGTCCCGCATCATGGCCAGGTCGCAGCACGACTGCGTGCTGGCGGTTTCCCACGGCTCAGCCTGCCAGGAGTTTCTTGAGTATGTGACTGGCAGGGGAGAGCTACCCGACAACGGTGCCGTGCTTCATTTTGGCTATTGCGACGGGGCGTTTTCGCTCTTGGGTTGGTAACAAACGAAAGGACCCCCTATGAATAAAGACCTGTATCTGGTTCGTCATGGACAGACGATATTTAATCTCAAGCGCATTATTCAGGGCTGGAGTGACTCGCCGCTTACGCAGTTGGGATGCGACCAGGCGGCGCGTGCCGGCATGTTTTTACGTGCGCGCGGCATTGAGCCCGATCATGCCTACACCTCCACACTTCATCGCACCGAGCAGACTATCGCCAACTTGTGGCCGGGCTTGGCGTACGAGCGCCTGGACGGCCTGCGCGAATGGTTCTTTGGCGACTTTGAGGCCGAGCGCGTGATGCTTATGCCCGAGCGCCCGTGGCGCGATTTCTATCGTCAGTTTGGCGGCGAGGGCCAGATGCAGGTGCGCGACCGCATGGTGACGACGCTGACCGAGCTTATGCAGCGTCCGGACCATACGTGCGTGCTTGCGGTAAGCCACGGATCGGCCATCAAGGAGTTCATGGACCACGTGAAGGGCGCGGCGGCAGACGAGCGCGACCGTGTGCCGGGCAACTGCTCGGTGCTGCACTTTGCGTTTGACGACGAATCCGACACGTTTGAGCTGATTGAGATTTTTACGCAGGAGGATTACGCACGCGAGCTGGGCCTTGAACCGCTTGTGGCTACTGCAGGTCCGCAGCGCGGATAACGCGAGCGTGTCGGCTCGGGTCGCCGGCATAACTTCTCGACGCAAAAGGGGCGGAGATGCATGTACCTGCTGCATCTCCGCCCCCTGTTTGTTGAGCTGCCGATTTTTGTGCTGCGCGGTCTGGTCTTGCTAGAACCGCGCGACTTGGTGCGTGAGCAGACCCGTCGGAACCTGCGGCGCGGCGCCGGCGATCTGCGCGGCGGGGAACAGTGCGGCTACAGCAAAGTTGAACGGCTCTTTGCCCGTGTAGGTGCCGGCAGCATGGGCATCGTCGGCCAGGAGCTGTGATGCCTCGACTAGTGCGGCAGCGTAGGCAGGGTCGTCGGCCAGTGCCGGCTCCGGCGCCTGGTCGAGCATGGCACGGATGGCGCCGACGGCGTCCTCGCGCTTGACCTCCCACACACGGTGCGTAATGCCCGCGGGGTCGGTGACGGCGTAGAGCGAGGCGCCCTCTTTGGCAGCGCCCAGGATGATGTCCATGACGGGCGACGCCTCGTAGGCGAGCGTTACGGGACGGGGCTGTACCTGTCTCTTATACACATCTCCGAGCCCACGAGACTACGCTGCATCTCG
>UQIH01000024.1 GCA_900541145.1 uncultured Collinsella sp.
GGAGGCCACTTAATGTGGCCTCCGTCGTGAGCAGGACTGTAGAGCAGGAAACTTAGCCCGTGCCGGGGCCGCTGAGACCAGAACGGTGGGATACGCAGGTTCAGATGGGGCTTTGATGCATGGGTGGTCTGTTGGTGGGCAAATGGGTATGATGCTGTAGTTATTGCATCGACTCTGTGATGCATGTTTGTACGTTCCCGGCGGTCGGTTTGCCAGAAGCGCCCCGTCGGTTGTTCCAGACCCGTTTCGAAGAAAGGAAACCACACGAACCTATGGCAGCTAAAAAATCATCTCCCTTGAAGATCATTCCGCTCGGCGGCCTTGACGGCATCGGCAAGAACATGACGGTCTTCGAGTGCGGCGACGACATGGTGCTCGTCGACGCCGGCCTCATGTTCCCCGACGACTCCCAGCCCGGTATCGACTTGGTACTTCCCGACTACACCTATGTCCTGGAGAACGAGGAGAAGCTCCGCGGTATCGTTGTCACCCACGGCCACGAGGACCACACCGGTTCGCTTCCGTACCTGCTGCAGGACCTCAACAACAAGGTGCCCATCTTCTCGAGCAAGCTGACGCTCGGTTTTATCGAGGGTAAGCTCTCCGAGTTCCGCATTCGCGCGCCCAAGTTCCGTGAGGTCAAGGGCGGCAGCCACGTCAATCTCGGTGGCATCTCGCTCGATTTCTTCTCCATGACGCACTCCATTCCGGGTGCTTTGGGCGTGTTTATTCGCACCAACCAGGGCACCGTTATGCACACGGGCGACTTTAAGCTCGACCAGACGCCCATCGACGGCGTCACGCCCGACTATGCCGCCATCAGCCGCTTTGCCAAGCAGGGTATCGACCTGCTGCTTTCCGACTCCACCAACGCCACGGTTCCCGGCTTTACTAAGTCCGAGGCCGAGGTTGGCCCCAACCTGCTGCATGCCATCAAGAACGCCCCGGGCCGCGTGTTCGTCGCGTCGTTCTCGAGCCACATCCATCGCCTGCAGCAGATCTGCGACGCTGCCCGCAAGTGCGGCCGCAAGGTCGTCGTGACAGGACGTTCCATGCTCACCAACACTCGCGTGGCGCGCGAGCTTGGCTACCTCAACATCGACGATGCCGATATCCTCGATGCCTTTGATATCGATAACCTACCCGACGACAAGATCGTCGTCATGTGCACCGGTTCGCAGGGCGAGCCGCTGTCGGCCCTGTCCCGCATGGCCAACGGCGAGCACAAGACGCTCTCCATCCACGAGGGCGATACCGTCATCCTGTCCGCTACGCCCGTTCCTGGCAACGAGAAGGCCGTGCAGCAGGTCGTCAACAGCCTGGCAAAGCTCGGCTGCGACGTGTGGGATAAGAATCGTGCCCTCGTCCATGTCTCGGGCCACGGCAGCCAGGAGGAGCTCAAGCTTCTGATGGCCATGGCCAAGCCCACCTACTTTATGCCGGTTCACGGCGAGGCCGTGCATCTGCGTGCCCATGCCCAGCTTGCCCGTAAGATGGGCATTAAGGATGATCACATCTTTATCCTCGATAACGGCGACACGCTCGAGATGCGTGGCGGTATCGTCAAGCGCGGTACGCCTGTCGAGTCCGGCGTCGTCTATGTTGACGGTCTGCGCATCGGCGACACCGACCCCATCGTCCTGCGCGATCGCCAAAAGCTCGCCAACGACGGTATGGTCACGGCCGTTGCCATCGTCTCGCTCAAGCATAAGAAGATCGAGGCTATCGAGTTCTCGGGCCGCGGTGTTTCGTTTGCCATCGACGACCAGTTCTCCGAGGATGCCTCAGCAGCCATCATGAAGACGATCGAGAAGGGCAAGTTTAGCTTTACCAGCAGTGGCTCCGATGCCATTCGCAAGGCCGTGCGCGATTCGCTCTCCAACTTTATCTGGAGCCGCACGCGCACCCGTCCGATGATCATCCCGGTCGTCATGGAGGTTTAGTTTGGCGCGCGGATCTGCACAAAACGCCAAAGGCAATAAGGCCAGTAACCAACCGGCATCTGCTAAGGGTGCCGGTTCCCATCTGCGTGCCAATCAGGGCCACGAGTCGGAGTTCGATGAGTTCGAGCCCTTGGTCGAGCCTTCGGCCAATCGCGATATCGCCGGCGTGGTCATTGCCGTTTTGGCGATTGCGTCCTTTATCGCCGTGATTTCCCCGGCAACGGCGCCCGTGACAGCTGCGGTTGCCGGTTTCTACCACCTTGGCTTTGGCCTGGGCGCCTACGTGCTGCCGATCGTCATCTTGCTGTTTGCCGCTACACTCTTTTTGGGTGAGGACTCGCCGCTCAATATTCGCTCGGTTGCGGGCGGCGCCGTAGTCTTTGTGGCCATTGTCTCTATCCTGTCGCTGTTGGTGCCGGGTACGACCGACTCGTGCGACCTTATGTTTACGCCGCAGAACCTTTCCGCGTCGGGCGGCTACATTGGCGCCTTTATCGCAGGTACCTTGCAAAACGCCCTGGGTAAACCCATCGCCATGGTTGTCTTGTTGGGGCTTGTCGTCGTAGGTTTGGTCATTATTGGCTTTTCGGTGGGCGGCGTTTTGCGCTCCGCACGCGATCGCGCTGCCGATTTTGCCGAGCGCCGTCGTGCCGATGTCAATGCGAGCCCGTGGGGCGATGAAGAGGCCCTGTCGGTTCCCGGTGTCGCCCGTCCGCACCTGAGCATTCTGCGCCAGAAGGGAACTGACGCCGCCGTGACCACGGTCATGGGTGGTGATGTTGATCCTGTTTTGGATGACGACGAGGACGATGACCCGTTTGTCGACGTGTCCGAGGCCGTGGAGGCCGAGCGAGCCAAGACCACGCTGCTGCCGCGTCGCCATGCCAAGAAGGGCAAGGCCGCGCCCAAGCTCAACACGAGCGAGCCCGACCCGTCTTGGTCCGATAGCGAAATCGAACTCACCGAGGGCGATGACGAGGACGACGAGACTCCGCTCGAGACCGCCAAGACAACCTTGCTGCCGCGTCGCCGTGCCAAGGCAGGACAGGTCACCGGACAGTTTTCGATGGAAGACGACCCGGACAAGGCTGATGAGTCCGAACCGCCGTTTGCCGTGAATCCCGTTTCGGCAGCTCCTCAGATCCCCGATTTCCTGAAGCATCCCAAGGTTGCCGATGCCTCCAGCTCTACGGCTTCTGCTGTTCCTGTTGCAGCCGGCGATGGGGGAGCGAACGGTACCGTTGCCGATGCCGAGGGTGAACAAGAGGACGGCCTCAAGCTCCCACCGCTCGAAATCCTGCACGCCAACCCGCAGTCGGCGTCCTCCGCGTCTTCTGATAAGGAGCTGGAACAGACTGCCGAGTCGTTGCAGTCCACCTTGCTTGAGTTTGGCCGTAGCGCCCGCGTTGTCGGCTGGATTGCCGGCCCCACGGTCACGACCTTTAAGCTACAGCCCGGTGAGGGCGAGCGCGTGAGCAAGATCTCGAGCCTCGAGGACGATATCGCGCTTTCGCTTGCCGCCCAGTCGGTGCGCATCTTCGCGCCGATACCTGGCACCTCGCTCGTTGGTATCGAGATTCCCAATCGTAAGCGTCAGAACGTCAACCTGGGCGACGTGCTTCCCTATGTGAAGGGCGGTCCGCTCGAGCTTGCCATCGGTCGCGATGCCGAGGGCACGCCGGTTGTCGCCGACCTCGCCAAAATGCCCCACCTGCTGATCGCCGGCACCACCGGTTCGGGTAAGTCGGTCATGATCAACTCCATCATCACGACGCTGCTCATGCGCGCCCTTCCCGAGGACGTTCGCCTGATCATGGTCGACCCCAAGCGCGTCGAGCTTGCGGGCTATAACGGCCTGCCTCATCTCTACGTGCCCGTGGTGACCGAGCCCAAGCAGGCCGCGAGTGCCTTGCAGTGGGCGGTGTCCGAGATGGAGCGTCGCCTGAAGGTCTTCGAGCGCCTCAACGTTCGCAAGATCTCGACCTATAACGAAAAGCAGGCCGCCGGCGAGTTTGAGCATTACGATAACCCGCCGCAAAAGATGCCCTATCTGGTCATCATCATCGACGAGCTTTCGGACCTGATGATGGTCGCCGGCAAGGATGTCGAGGCCTCGATCGTCCGTATCGCCCAGCTGGGTCGTGCCGCCGGTATTCACCTTATCGTGGCTACGCAGCGCCCCAGCTCCAATGTGGTGACGGGCCTTATCAAGGCCAACATCACCAACCGTATCGCCTTTAACGTGGCTACGGGTATCGATTCCCGCGTCATCATCGATCAGATGGGCGCCGAAAAGCTCACCGGTTTAGGCGACATGCTGTTCTCCAAGGTCGACTGGGGCAAACCCCGCCGTATCCAGGGCTGTTTTGTCTCGGACGACGAGATCAACGAGATCGTCGAGTTCGTTAAGTCGCAAAGCGAGCCCGACTACCATGAGGAGATTCTGTCTGCCGTGGCGCCCGCTTCCATGTCCATGGCTGGTGGCGGCATTGTTCGCACGGGCGTTGCCGATCCGCAAGATGACGACCCGCTTATCTGGGAGGCCGCCCATATTGTGGTGGAATCGCAGCTGGGCTCCACATCTGGACTGCAACGCCGCCTCAAGGTTGGCTATGCGCGCGCCGGGCGTATTATGGACATGCTGGAAGAAAAGGGTGTCGTCGGCCCGCCCGATGGTTCCAAGCCGCGCGAGGTCCTGTTGGACGAGGAGGGGCTCGCCGCGTTGGAGTCTGTCGACGCCGAGATGGCACGTGAAGATCGTGAGTTTGGAGGATTCTGATGGCTGCACGCTTTGGTGACATGCTGCTCGAGCAGCGTCGCCGGATGGGCCTTTCCATCCAGCAGGTCGCCAACACCATCAAAATCAGGCCGCAGATCATCGAGTTTTTCGAGACCGGTAACTTTGCATCGATGCCCCCGCGCGGCTATGCGCAGGGCATGATTTCGAGCTATGCTCGCTATTTGGGGCTTAACCCGCGCGAGGTCGTCAACGCTTATTTTGATGACCTCATGGCATATGAACGCGAGACCTCGCAGCAGGGCGGTCGTTTTCAGGATGCTGCCGGCTACGTTAACTCGCGTTCGTCTGTCGATAACGGACGCTTTCTGATGGTTCAGGGTGGTCGCTCGACGCGGTACGGCCAGCGCCCTCCGCAGGCGGGCTATATCACCGAGACGGGCTCCAGCGAGGAGATTCGTTCTCAGCGAGATCGCTTTCGCAGTACGCCCATGCCTGATGACCGTGCGCTTCCCGCCGCTCGCGGGTTGAGTCGCGATCCCCGCGCCGGTTACGGTGACGGTGGCTACTCCGGTCGTGGTTATCGCGGAGTTTCTGCCGGGCGTTCCCACGGTGGTTACGCCGACGCCGATACCACGCAGGTGACGCCGCGCCTCCGTTCGCAATCGCAGCCTTACGGGCAGCGCTCTTCGGCGCCTCGCTCTGGCCAGCGTGGCTATCAGAACCGTGGCGAGCTTGCGCCGCGTTCTGGCCAGCGCGGCTCGCAGAGCCAAGGCGGCTATCGTGGTCGTCCCGATAGCGGTCGCGGCCGTATGCCGCAGGGGAATGGGCGAGGCGGCTCCAGTCGCGCACGCAGCGGCGGGCGCGTCTCCCAGAACAACGGACTCGATCCGCGCATCATCTACGCCGGCATCGGTGCCGTGGCGCTTTTGTTGATTCTGCTCATCGTGGTCCTCCTGCGTGGCTGTGGCTCTTCTGCACCCGAGTCGACGCCCGAGACGCCCGCGGCCACCAAGACGACGACCAAGAAGTCTTCCAAGAAGACCGAATCTGTTGACGAGGATGAAGGCACCGACGAGGCGACGGATTCTGCCGATTCCGATGCCGCCAAGGCGAACGCGAAAAAGAAAGAGGACGAGGTCATCAAGGTCAAGGTCTCCGTTGCCAAGGGCAAGACCGCCTGGATCGAGGTCAAGGTCGACGGTAAATCGGTCTTTGGCGCCCAGGCAACCGGTCCCTTTGAGCAGGAGTACACGCCCGAGTCCTCGATCGAGATCACCACGTCCAAGCCCTCCGATGTTACGGTTACCAAGAACGGTGAAAAGGTTCGCTACGACACCAAGACATCGGGCGTGGCGCGCGTGACCATTACCGTTCCCAAGAAGGAGACCACTGACTCCGAAGACGGCGAGAGTGCCGACGGCACCGATACTGCCGACGGCACCGACCCCCAGTCTACCGACGGCACCGACGCCCAATCTACCGACGGCACCGACACGGCATCCGACGGCCAGACTGCAAACGATTCAGATGACTATTCGTACGACAGCTACTAAGGCTCCCCGTACCGAAAGGAAGAACCATGGCTAAAGATTCCAGCTTCGACGTTGTGTCCGAGGTCAATATGCAGGAGGTCGATAACGCCTTCCAGCAGACCACCCGCGAGATCTCTCAGCGCTATGACCTCAAGGACTCCGGCGCCACCATCGAGCTTTCGAAGGGCGACAAGCTCTTTACGATCAATGCCCCGGCCGATTTTGTCTCCAAGCAGATCATTGACGTGCTGAGCTCTAAGCTCATCAAGCGCGGCATCGATCTTAAGGCTGTCTCTTGGGACGCGCCGCAGGCGGCTTCGGGCGGTACCGTGCGCGTGCTCGGCCATATCGTCGAGGGCATTGACCAGGCGACCGCCAAGAAGATTAATAAGGACATCAAGGATCAAAAGCTCAAGGTCAAGGTGACCATCGAGGCCGATAAACTGCGCGTTACCTCGGCCTCTAAGGATGCGCTTCAGACGGTGATCCAGTTCCTGCGCGACCAAGACTACGGCCAGCCGCTGCAGTTCACCAACTACCGCTAATAACATTCGAAAGGACCGCTCTCCAACATGGATACACCTTTGGGCTCCGTGCTCTACATCACCCTCGGGTGCGCTAAGAACGAGGTTGACACCGACCGCATGCGTTCTCTTTTGACCGCTGCGGGCTACGAGGAGGCATTCGACCCGCAGGATGCCGATATCGCCATCGTCAATACATGCTCGTTCCTCGCCTCCGCAACGTCCGAGAGCATCGAGACCACGCTCGAGCTCGCCAATGAGGTTCAGGACGGTGTTCGCGCCTGCCCCATCGTCATGTGCGGCTGTGTGCCGTCGCGCTATGGCGATGACCTGCCTGACGAGCTGCCTGAGGTCGCTGCCTTTGTGAAGGCCGACGAGGAGGACGGCATCGTGGCGGTCATCGATGGCGTGCTGGGTTTCGAGCGCGAGATCGCGGCCTATATCCCGCAGGTCAAGCGTACCGTCGAGGGCGCCGTTGCCTACGTCAAGATCTCCGATGGCTGCAATCGTTTTTGCAGCTTCTGCATGATCCCCTACATTCGTGGTCGCTATCATTCGCGCAATGCCGAGAGCATTATCTCCGAGGTGCGCGACCTGGTTGCCGGCGGTGTGCGTGAGATCGTGCTGATTGGCCAGGACACGGGCATTTGGGGCACCGACTTTGCCGACGAGGACGTCGCCGAGGGCTCGCCGCGCAATCTGGCGCAGCTGCTGCACGCCGTCGCCGAGGCCGTGCGACCGCACAATGTCTGGGTCCGCGTGCTCTATCTGCAGCCCGAGGGCATGACCGACGAGCTTATTGAGACGATTCGCGATACGCCCGAGGTGCTGCCTTATATCGATATCCCCGTGCAGCACTGCGACGCGCGCATTCTTAAGGCCATGCGTCGCTCCGGCTCGCGCCAGGAGCTCGAGGATCTGTTTCGCGACCTTCGCGAGCGCATCCCCGGTATTGTGATTCGCTCCACAGCCATGGTCGGCTTCCCGACCGAGACCGACGACGAGTTCCGCGATCTTATCGACTTTATGGACACCGTCGGCTTTGACTACACGAGTGTCTTTGCCTACTCGCGTGAGGAGGGTAGCCTGGCCGCCAAGATGGAGGGTCAGGTCGACGAAGAGGTCAAGCTCGAGCGCGCCCAGGAGGCCATGGACCTTGCCGAGTCGCTCGGTTTTGCCGCCACGGCGGCTCATGTGGGCGAGCGCGCCCAGGTGATCGTCGATGGCATCGAGGAGACCGAGGACGGCGCCGAGCTGATCGGTCACGCCTGGTTCCAGGCGCCCGATTCCGATGGCGCGGTGCATCTGGACGCTAGCGAGGCGTCCGTGGGCGATATTCTGACGGTCGAGTTTACCGATAGCTTCTGCTATGAGCTTATCGGTCGTGTTGTGGAGTAGGAGAGCGTCGTGGCTAACGAGAGCAATAAGGAACTGACGAGTGTTTGGACGCTCGCCAACATCGTGACGTGCGTTCGCATCGTCTTTATCCCGGTTTTCATGATCGTTTCGGCCCTGTCTCACGCATGCGTTGCCGGTACGGACTGGAGCACCTTCGACGGCCCGCTCGCCGCCGCTGCCTTCATTTTGTATGTGATCCTGTCGTGCACCGATAAGGTCGACGGCTATCTGGCGCGCTCGCGCAACGAGATCACCGACTTCGGTAAGTTCTTGGACCCCATCGCCGACAAGCTGCTGGTGTTCTCGGCCCTGCTGCTGTTCTTGGATTTTGGCGCGGTGACCGTGTGGTCCGTGTTCATTATCTTGTTCCGCGAGCTGTTGGTGAGCGCCCTTCGCATGGTCGCGAGTGCGGCCGGTGTGGTCATTGCCGCCGATAAGCTCGGCAAGTACAAGACGGCGACCACGATGGTCTCCATCTGCGGCTACCTGTGCGTCTTTGCGATGACCGGCCTCCAATTGGGGCCTGCGGAGCTGTTGCTCGGTGTCTATGGCGTCTCACGCTTCCTGTACGCTGTTGCCGTTGTCCTGACCGTTATCTCGGGCGCCCAGTACTTCTGGAACTGCCGCAAGATCGTCTTTTCGGTCTAGGTCCTGGTGGGTATGACGGACTCTTTTGAGCAGATTTCCGCACATAACGAGGAGCTGGCGCGCGATATTGTCGAGCGCGCGAGCGCTCGGGGCGTGACGGTTTCTACGGCTGAGTCGCTGACGGCGGGTATGATCGCCTCGACGATTGCCGATATCCCGGGCGCCTCGGCGGTGCTGCGCGGCGGTGCGGTGACCTATTGCGATGAGATCAAGCATCGTGTTCTGGGTGTTGAGCAGGAGACGCTCGATCGGTTTAGCGCCGTGTCGCACCAGACGGCGCGCGAGATGGCCGTGGGCTCGCTGGACCTCTATCAGAGCGATGTAGCCGTAAGCGCAACGGGCTACGCTGGGCCCGGTGGTGGCACTGAGCAAGACCCCGCCGGTACGTTCTATATTGGCTGGGCGTATCGCGCGGCCGATGGGGGAGCGCCGGTTGTCGAGTCTGCGCGCTGTCACTATGAAGGCGATCGGTCGTGCGTTCGTGCCTGTGCGGTCGCGGAGGCTTTGGAGCGCATTGTCCGCGTGCTCAATTCTATGGAATAGACGTGGTTTAAGGGGCTTTAGGGCCCCTTAATTGTGGAGATAGGGACCTTTAACGGTATTGGTGTTTGCACTGGTACATGACCTAAACTTGTTCGATTACCCGTATTTGTGATTGGTGGGGTCAAGCGTTTGGTCGGTGATTGGTCGGCGTTTGATCGGGTTTTGGAATGGTCGGGTGCATATGATGAATCTGAACGGTTGACCACGAACAGCCGTTCGTTTATTATCGTTTCAGGTTGTTAAGAGGAGGGCTATTCATGGCCAAGAATTCAGGTCCCGTACGTACCGTTCATGCACGCACGACGGGTAAAGAGCGCGACGAGATGATCGCCACCACCAAGGCCGAGATCGAGAAGAAGTTCGGCCAGGGCTCTATTATGAGGTATGGCGACGGCGGTCCGGAGCTCGAGGTCGAGGCTATTCCGACGGGCTCTTTGGCGCTCGATGCCGCCTTGGGTATCGGCGGCGTTCCGCGCGGCCGTATCGTCGAGATTTATGGCCCCGAGTCCTCCGGTAAGACGACGCTTTCGCTCGAGATCCTTGCAGAGGCGCAGGCCATGGGCGGCGTTGTTGCATTTATCGATGCCGAGCACGCGCTTGATCCCACCTATGCCGCGCGCATCGGCGTCGATATCGATGAGGTCCTAATTTCCCAGCCCGATACGGGCGAGCAGGCGCTCGAGATCGTCGATATGCTTGTGCGCTCCGGTGCCATCGACGCCATCGTCGTCGACTCTGTTGCCGCCTTGACTCCGCGTGCCGAGATCGAGGGCGAAATCGGTGATACGACGGTGGGCCTGCAGGCTCGCTTGATGAGCCAGGCACTCCGCAAGCTTGCCGGCTCGCTTTCCAAGTCCAACACGACCTGCATCTTCATTAACCAGCTGCGTGAGAAAATCGGCGTCATGTTCGGCAACCCCGAGACCACTACGGGCGGACGCGCGCTCAAGTTCTTCTCTTCCGTGCGAATCGATATTCGCAAAATCGATACCATCAAGCTCAAGGATGAGGTTATCGGCAATCGCGTGCGTGCCAAGGTCGTTAAGAACAAGGTGGCCGCTCCGTTCCGCTCGGCTGAGTTTGACATCATGTACGGCACCGGCATTTCCAAAGAGGGCTCGATTCTGGATATGGCCGTCGAGTGCGGCATCTGCAAAAAGATGGGATCCTGGTTTGCCTATGGCGAGGATAAGCTCGGCAACGGTCGCGAGGCCGCCAAGACGTTCCTGCGCGAGCATCCCGATTGCGCTGACGAGATCGAGCACAAGGTTCGCCTTGCCTGCGGTCTTGAGTATGACGATGATGCCCCCTCGGAGGTTGAGTTGACCGACCAGCCCGCCCCCGAGGAGTTTGATGAGCTGTACGCCATCGATGGCTCCGCAATGCTCGACGATGACGACGAGTAGCGGATGCCGACATGTCGTATACGGTGACCGAGGCCACGGTCGTCTTTCCCGATAAGAAAGCGGCCTCCTCGTTCTCGAGCGGTTATGCGTCTAAAAAGCCCTGCGCGCATATCGATTGCGATTTTGAGGGCGGTTTCGAACGTTCCATTTGGATTCCCGTGCGCGTGGCGCGCCTGTACGTTAAGAACCGCCCCGATCTTCCCTGTGATTGGGATGACTTTCGCGAGGCGGTGCAGCTTATCGAACGCAAATGTGCACTCACCATGGTGACTGAGATGCTGTCACGCCGCGATCATGCCACGGGCGAGGTGCGCGATAAGTTGGCTCGCTATGGCTTTCGACAGCCCGCGATCGATTTTGCGGTTGCTCGAGCGACCGAGTATCGGTTTTTGGACGAGAACCGTTTTTGCTCGTACTTTATCGAGGAACGCAAACGACGCGGCTGGGGGCAGCGCAAGATTGAGACTGAGCTTAAGCGCCGCCATGTCGTACTCGATGATATCCCCGGCTATCCCGAGGATTATTTTGCCGTGGAGGACGACTTGGCACGCGCATCGGCTTTACTTGCAAAGCGTCGTGTTCCCGAGACACGTGGATTCGAAAAGCTCGTCCGGTTTTTGATGGGCAAGGGATTTTCGTACCACATCGCCGCCGATGCCGTAAAGGCGCGTCTCGATGCCGAACGTGAGGAATGTGCAGTTTAGACACATGTGTTTTGCGTACCTGCCGTTCACCGCGTTTTAGCCGCCGTGCTGGGTCCATTTATTTGACAGTTGTTGTGGTTCAACGTACGATAAACACTGTCATTTGCTTTGTGATATGTGCTCATCTTTGATGAGTTTGTTTATATGTTTATCTGTATCCGACCCGCATAAGCTGCGCCCATATTACTCAAATGTCGCGAGCCGTTCGTAAGGACGGTTCGTTTTGTTGTGTAACGAATCCATAAAAAGGAGTGAGCATGCCTATCATCGCAGCGCTCGTTGGCATCGTTTTGGGTGCCATCGCCGCCATTGCCTACATGCGCACCGCCAAGCAGGGTAGTCTTCACGAGGCCGACGAAAAGATCCAGTCGGCTCACGCACAGGCTGAGTCCCTAATCGGTGATGCAAAGCGTCAGGCCGAGACCCTCAAAAAAGAGGCTCTGCTTGAGGCAAAGGAAGAGATCATCAAGAATAAGCAGGCTGCCGAGGCCGAGGACAAGCAGCGTAAGAGCGAGATTCGTACGCTCGAGAACCGTGTGATGCAGCGCGAGGAGTCTCTCGATCGCCGCAACGATGCCCTCGACAAGCGTGAACATCAGCTGTCCAGCCAGGCGGGCCAGGTCGAGAAGCGCTCCCGCGAGCTTGAGGAGCTCTGCGCCAAGCAGACCTCGGAGCTCGAGCGCATCGCCGACCTGACCCGCGAGGACGCTCACAAGGAGCTTCTCGATAAGGTTCGCGGCGAGGTTACCCACGAGGCCGCCACGATCATCCGCGAGTCCGAGCAGCAGGTTCGCGCCGAGTGCCACAAGACCGCTCAGGAGATCTTGTCCCTGGCGATTCAGCGCTGCGCCGCCGATCACACCGCCGAGGTCACCGTTACCTCCGTGCATATTCCTTCCGATGATCTCAAGGGTCGCATCATCGGCCGCGAGGGTCGTAACATTCGCACCTTCGAGCAGGTTTCCGGCGTCAACCTCGTGATCGATGATACGCCCGAGACCGTCGTGCTTTCGAGCTTCGATCCGGTCCGTCGCGAGACCGCCCGCGTCGCCCTCGAGAACCTTATTGCTGACGGCCGCATTCACCCTGCCCGTATCGAGGAGATGTATCACAAGGCCGCCGACTTGGTTCAGCAGCGCGTGCGCGAGGCTGGCGAACAGGCTGCCTTCGATACCGGTATCCACGATCTGCACCCCGAGATCGTTAAGACCCTGGGTGCTCTGCGCTACCGCACCTCGTTTGGTCAGAACGTGCTCCAGCATTCCCTCGAGGTTTCCGACCTGTGCGGCGTGATGGCTTCCGAGCTTGGCCTGGACGTTTTGACCGCCAAGCGTGCCGGCCTGCTGCACGATCTTGGCAAGGCTATCGACCATGACGTCGAGGGTCCGCATGCCGTTATCGGCGCTGAGCTCGCCCGTCGCTATGGCGAGAAGCCCGTTATCGTTCACGCTATCGAGGCCCATCACGCCGACGTCGACCCCAACACGGTGCTCGATGTTCTGGTCCAGGCTGCCGATGCCGTTTCTGCCTCTCGCCCTGGTGCCCGTCGCGAATCGGCCGAGAACTACATCAAGCGCCTTGAGAAGCTCGAGGAGATTGCCAACTCCCATGACGGCGTTGAGCGTACCTATGCTATGCAGGCTGGTCGCGAGGTTCACGTCATGGTTCAGCCGGACAAGATTTCCGATGCTCAGTCCACGGTCTTGGCTCATGACATCGCCCATCAGATTGAGGAAGAGATGGAGTATCCCGGTCAGGTGCGCGTCGTCGTGATTCGCGAGAGCCGCGCTGTCGATATCGCTAAATAACATGAACGACGCGAACGAGCTCATCTCATTTATCGCGTCGATGTCGGGGGAGGGCAACCTTCGCGTCGAGGAGAACCTTGGCGAGGGGTATGTCCGCCTCCGCGTTTCGGAGGCCGAGCGGCGGCAGGCAAAGCACGACATTCAGCATGTCGAGGATATTGTCATCGAAATGCTGCGGAACGCCCGTGATGCCGGCGCCGACAAGGTCTATCTCGCCACGACCAAGGAAGATGGCGTCCGTACGCTCGTCTTTCTGGATAACGGCTCGGGCGTGCCGCAGGATATGCAGGAGCGCATCTTTGATGCTCGCGTTACCTCCAAGCTCGAGAGCATGAAGATGGATCGTTGGGGCGTTCACGGTCGAGGCATGGCATTGTTCTCGATTAAGCAGAACACCGACGAGGCACGCGTTGTCGCGTCGGATGTTGACCTTGGCTCGGTTTTTAAGGTGAGCGTCGCTACCGACCGCCTTGGCGAGCGCGCCGATCAGTCCAGCTGGCCTCAGGCCGTGAAGGACGAGGAAGGTCACTATGTCTGCGCCCGCGGCCCTCACAACATCATTCGCGCCGCCTGCGAGTTTGCTCTCGAGGAGCTACGCGCCTGTGATGTCTATTTGGGGTCTCCGTCCGAGATTGCCGCGACGTTGCATGCGCAGGCGTCCAGCCGTCTCGATGCTTCTCGTCTTTTGTTTATCGATGACGAAGCCGAGCTTCCGGTGGTCGATCGCCTGGGACTTGCTTCGGATGCGGAAGACTTTATTCGTATCTGTTCGGGTCTGGGCCTTGAGATGTCCGAGCGTACGGCGCATCGTATCTTGGCGGGCCAGATTAAGCCCGTTCGCGGTGTGACCGCACGCCTGCTTCGCGAGCGCGATTCGTCTCCGCATGCGTCTGCTCCGGTTGATCTTGCCAAGGATCGTCGCGGGCTGCGTATCGCCAAGGACGACATGGCGCAGTTCTCGCGAGCCGTCGAACGCGACTTTAACGATCTTGCATCGCGGTACTATCTCAACCTTTGCGGCGACCCCAAGATTCGTGTTTCGCGTGATCGTATTACCGTGACGTTCGATCTTGCCAAAGAGGAATAGCATCTTTACCGAGTCCGTTCGGTACGATACAGTTATTGCAGTTAAAACGTACTTTTAAACGCAGGAGTTTCTTCATGGATTGCCTGAAGGTATCAAGCAAATCATCGCCCGCGTCCGTTGCCGGCGCCATTGCCGGTATGGTCAAAGATGGTGTCCCCGTCAATATCCAGTGTGTCGGCGCGGGTGCCGTCAACCAGGCCATCAAGGCCGTGGCCATTGCACGCGGTTTTTTGATTCCAACCGGGTTTGATATTTCCTGCGCGCCGGTGTTCTCCGACATCCTCATCAACGGGGAGTCGCGCACGGCCATCCGCCTTTCTATCTACGTTCACCAGATCAATCGAGCTGCTATGGATAACGTCGTCATGGATGATGTTAAGCCTGTGGCATAGCTTCTGCTTGCCTCGATTCGCCTCCCTTCCATCGTTAGGACTTATGCACATGGACCAGCGTTCCGTACGCGATATTCTTGCCGGTAAAACCTACTTTATCCGCACCTTTGGCTGCCAGATGAATCAGCACGACTCCGAGCGTGTGAGCGGTCTGCTCGATTCGTATGGTTGCCTCATGGCGCTCGATCCCGAGCATGCCGATATCGTTGTCTTCATGACATGCTGTGTGCGTGAGGCCGCCGATACTCGCCTGTACGGTCAGTGCAATTCCTGCAAAAGCCTGCCGCCTTCGCCTTCGGGCAAGCGTGTGGTTGCCGTGGGCGGCTGCATCGCGCAGCGTGATGGCGAGGGCCTTCTCACCAACGTCGATAACGTCAATGTCATCTTTGGCACGCATTCTATCGCACATGTGGACGAGCTCATTGCCGAGGCGTTCCTTGACGGCAAGCGTCATATCCGCACCAATGAGCATGAGGATACGGATGCCATGAGCATGCCGTGGCATCGCGAGACCCAGTATCACGCCTGGGTGCCCATCATGACGGGCTGCAATAATTTCTGCACCTATTGCATCGTGCCGTACGTGCGCGGTCGCGAAAAGAGCCGCCCCTTCGAGGAGATTGTCGACGAGGTGACCGGTTTGGTGCGCCAGGGCGTGCGTGAGATTACACTGCTGGGCCAAAACGTTAACTCATATGGTCGCGATCTGTTTGGCAAGCCGCGTTTTGCCGATCTGCTACGTGCCGTGGGCGATACGGGTGTGGAGCGCATCTTCTTCACGTCTTCGCATCCCAAGGATCTATTGCCCGAGACCATCGACGCCATGGCCGAGACGCCTGCCGTTATGCCGCAGCTGCACTTGGCCGTCCAGTCAGGTTCGACACGGATCCTCAAAGAGATGAATCGCCGTTATACACGCGAGGACTATCTGGGCCTGGTCGATCGCATTCGCAACCGCATGCCCGATATCGCGCTCTCGACCGACATTATCGTTGGCTTCCCGGGCGAGACTGAAGAAGACTTTGAGCAGACGCTCTCACTTGCCGAGACGGTCCGTTATGCTCAGGCCTATACCTTCATCTATTCCAAGCGCGCCGGTACCCCTGCCGCCGAGATTGACGATCCTACGCCGCATGAGGTTATTCTCGAGCGTTTCAACCGCCTGGTTAAGGTTATCGAGACCACGGCACACGAGTATAACCAGGGTGAGCTTCATGCTGTGGTGCCGGCGCTCATTGAGGGCACGAGCAAGAAGAACGATGCGGTCCTGCTGGGCAAGAGTCCCAAGAATCAGACCGTTCATGCGCCTATCCCCGAGGGTTACAGCATCGATCAGCTTGTTGGCAAGATCGTTGATGTTGACGTTGACGTTGCCAAGACCTGGTATTTGTCCGGCTCCGTTGTGGGCGAGCCGCGCTAATGGTTTCTCCCAGGGCAGGTCTTTCCGCCGTTGCGATCGTCGGTCCGACGGCGGTTGGTAAGAGTGATGTCGCCGACCGTTTGGCAGCTCGTCTTTCGTCCGAAGTGCTGTCGTGCGATGCGATGCAAATTTATCGCGGCATGGACATCGGTACCGCAAAGATGGCGCCCGATGAGTGTACGGCGCCGCTGCATCTCGTCGACATCGTAGAGCCGGGTGTGGCATATTCTGCTGCGCTTTATCAGGCTGACGCTCGCGCGCATGTTGAGCGCTTGCTTGGCGAGGGCCGCCTACCGGTGTTTTGCGGGGGTACGGGGCTGTATCTTAAGGCCGCCCTTGATGAGATGGACTTTCCCTCGGGTGAACTTGAGGACGATCGCCGTGCGGGCTATCAGGAGCTTGCCGAGCGTATTGGCGAGGAAGATCTGCATGCCCTGCTTGCCGAGCGCGATCCAGAATCTGCTGCTGTTATTCATCCCCATAATGTGCGCCGTGTGATTCGTGCGCTCGAGATGCATGATGATGGTATCTCCTATGCACAGCAAAAAAGTCAGTTTAGTGTTCCGCGCGAGCATTATCATGCCCTATGGTTTGGCTTGACGCGAAATCGCGAGGTGCTCTATGAACGCATTAACCTACGCGTCGATCTGATGTTTGAGCAGGGTCTTGTCGATGAGGTCCGCGGTCTTATGGACCAGGGGCTGGGAGATGCCCTAACGTCGATGCAGGCAATTGGCTATAAAGAGATCGTCGATGCTTTCAATGGCGTGATAAGCATGGATGAGGCTCGCGAACTCATCAAGATGCGTTCGCGTCGCTATGCCAAGCGTCAGCTTTCGTGGTTTAAACGCGATGACCGCATCGTGTGGTTCGATATGGACGAGTTTACGATCGATGGGGTCGTTGAGGACATCCTGCATCGTATTGAGGTTGCCTAATGGCCCGTTTCCCCCTTGTTCCCACGGCACCCGAGCCCGAGCGTGCCATTTTAGTTGGTGTTGAGTGGCGCGACAATGCATGGCCGCTCGATCGTTCGCTTGACGAGCTTGAGCGCCTGGCCCATACGGCTGGCGCCCAGTGCGTGGCGCGTTTGTCACAGCGTCTGGTTAAGCCGTATCCAAAATCGTTTATCGGTTCCGGTAAGGTTGAGGAGCTTTGCGGGCTCGTGCATCGTATGGATGTCGATGTTGTTATCTTCGACGACGATTTATCGCCCTCGCAGCAATCCTATTTGGAGAAAGCCGTGGGCGAGCCGGTAAAGATTATCGATCGTACGGCACTGATCCTGGATATCTTTGGCCTGCATGCTCAGACGCGTGAGGGACGCCTACAGGTACAGCTGGCGCAGCTTCAATATCTGTTGCCTCGTCTGCGCGGTATGTGGAGCCATCTTGCCAAGGAGCAGACGCGCGGCGGCATCGGTTCACGCTTTGGTCAGGGCGAAAGTCAGCTCGAGGTCGACCGTCGCCTCATTCGTAATAAGATCGCTGCGCTTCGTCGTGAGCTCAAGCAGGTTGAACAGCGTCGCGATGTCCAGTCCAAGAGCCGCATTGAGTCACCGGCGTTTCGCGTCGCGTTAGCCGGTTATACCAATGCCGGTAAATCGACGTTGCTTAATCGCCTGACCGGCTCTACGGTACTTTCGCAGGACAAGCTGTTTGCTACGCTCGACCCGACGACGCGTTCGTATCGCCTGCCCGGCGGTCGCGGCATGACGATTACCGATACCGTTGGCTTTATTCAAAAGCTACCGCATGGTCTCGTTGATGCCTTTAAGTCCACGCTGTCTGAGGTTCTTGGTGCCGATCTGATCCTTAAAGTTGTGGATGCCTCTGACGAGGACTACGAGCGCCAGCTCGAGGCAGTCGATCGCGTTCTTGACGAGATCGGTGCCGGCGAGCGTTTGACGCTTACGGTGTTCAATAAAATCGATCTTCTCGATAGCGTTGATCGATTGAGTTTCCGTCGTCGCTATCCCGAGGCCGTGCTGTTCTCGGCCCAGACGGGCGAGGGACTCGACGATCTCGTCGACCGTATTGCTCGTGAGGCGGCTGCCACCGATGTGTTGCTCTCCGCTGATATCCCGTATCGCGAGGGCGCCCTCATCACGCTGGTGCATGAACAGGGAACCCTTTTGCACGAGGAATATCTTGAGGGCGGCGTTCGTATTGTTGCGAAGCTGCCGGCTCGTATCGCGCCGCGGCTCAAGCGTTATCGCACCGAGTAGACGAGCTCCAAAAAGCCCAGAATAGTGGGCTGATGCAGTAGATAAAAGGGGAGTGCGTGACGTCCAAGGCTGGCGAGCGCCGGGATGGGATTGGCGTAGGCCCAGCTTGGGACGGTCTTATCGATTCCCTGCGCTATGTGTGCGGCGAAGTATCCTGCAAGATACATAAAGAAAAACGGGATGATGGGGTAGTAATCACCTGAAACAAACCCAAGGCTCGGAAATCCCAGCCACGCCAGGTAGGGGACAGGGTAGATCGTTTTGGGGATACTCCAGGTGAGGGCGAACAACACAAGGCATAGCGACATGCCCCATCTCGCCGATATCTTCTTAAGGACGGGATCGGTCAACGCCACGATGCCGGTACATGCGGCCATGCAGTAGATGATGCCAAAATTAACCGAATCGTCGACTGAGACAAGTGTTGTTGCCAGCCAGACGACGAGTGCTGCTAAGGCGTATTTGGCGGCACGTTTGATATTGTTGCGCGAAAGGGTGCACATCCAACCCGCGATAAACAAAAATACCCAGCTGATGCTGGCGCGCCAGATGTCTTGAAAGACGGTCTGGGTAAACCAGGGCATATCCCAGTCGTACAGGTAGGCGAGATCGTAGCAAGCGTGAAAACCTGCCATTGAAATCATCGTAAACCCGCGGACGGTATCAAAGATGGTGATGCGTTTTTGCATTACGAGAACCGGCGCATTAAGCCGACGACTTTGCCCAAGATGATGGGATTCGTTGCATAGATAGGCTCCATGGTGTCATTCTCGGGCTGCAGGCGTACGCGTCCCTGCTCCTTGTAGAACGTCTTGACGGTCGCTGAACCATCAATCATGGCCACGACAATTTCGCCGTTCATGGCACTCTTTTGTTCACGGACGATGATGTAATCGCCATTGAAGATGCCGACATTGATCATTGAGCTCCCATGCACCTCAAGGATAAAGGAACCCTGATCAGTGGCGATTTCGGTCGGGATAGTAAAAGTGTCTTCGATATTCTGCTCGGCCAGAATGGGAATCCCAGCCGCGACGCGACCAACGAGCGGTAGCGAGACCGTTCCGCGAGGTGCGGTGGGCTCGTCAGATTTAGAAATTGAGACAGAGGAACCGTCCTCGTTAAAGAGTTCCAGGGCGCGCGGTTTAGTGGCATCGCGCTTGAGTAGCCCGCGCGCCTCCAGGGCAGATAAATGGGCGTGCACGGTGCTGGGGGAGGAAAGGCCCACGGCAGAAGCCATCTCGCGCACGCTGGGTGGATAACCCTTTTCCTGCTGATATTCCTTGATGAAGTCGTAAATTTGCTGCTGACGCTTGGTAATATTGCGAGCCATCAGGGTATCCTCTCTACCCATGTCAAACAAATGTTCGAATTTTGCTTGACAGGAACAACTGTTCGAAGATAATAATAACCGAACATTCGTTCTCGCGCTAGACATTTTTGTCCGCGCGGCTTGATAAAACTGTTCTCAGCAAAACACGCGAGAGGAGAACATGATGAACGCAACGAATATGGTCCAGGGAAACCTCGCCCTTAAGCTCGAGACGCCTGCAGAACCCACTTTTACGGTTGTTCAGGGTGGCCGCTCCGGCTTTCAGCCTTTGACCGTAAAGCCTGCTCGCAATCAGCAGGCTGTAGTCGCGCCGGCTCGCGTTGCCCTGAAGGTTCCGACGATTGTCGCCGTTGCCGTTGCGCTTACGCTCTTCTTTGTCCTCGCTATGTCGGTCTTTAGCGCTCGTCACGCCGCGTATGCCGAGTCCGTTTCCAACGTTACCTATGAGACCGTTCGCGTTCAGCCTGGCGATTCTCTCTGGTCGCTTGCCGAGGAATATCCAATCGATGGCCTTTCCACGCAAGAGACTTCCGACATGATCCGTAACGTCAATCATCTGGAGCATGGTTCGCTCGCCGCCGGTGCGCATCTTAAGGTTCCTGCTCGTTCGTAATCATTATCGCGCTGCGCATGGTACCCTTGTTATCGTTTAAGAGGAGGTACCATGCGCTGTCCCAAATGCGGCAAGGCACATACCCGCGTCGTTGATTCCCGTATGCAGGAGTCAAATAACACCATTAAGCGTCGTCGCGAATGTTGCTCGTGTAACTACCGCTTTACAACGTTCGAGCGATGTGAAGACCCAATCGAGGTCATTAAGTCGGACGGAACTAAGCAGCGGTTCGATCGCAATAAGCTGCTCGTCGGCTTGATGCGCGCCACCATCAAGCGCGATATCGACACTAAGAAGCTCAATGAGATTATCGACGACATCGAGGTCGAGCTGCGCTCTCGGACGCTGACGGCCGTCACGTCCCATGAGTTGGGCGACATGGTGCTCAAGCGCTTGGCCAAGATCGACAAGGTGGCGTACATCCGCTTTGCCTCGGTCTACCGCGATTTCAAAGACGTCGATGAGTTTCTGCAAGAGCTCGACAAGCTAAGGTGATTCCATGTCCAACATTACCGTCAACATAAAGCGTCTCGACCCCACCGTCGAGCTTCCCAAATACGCCCATCCCACCGATGCCGGTTTGGATCTGCGCTCCAACGAGGACTGCGTCCTGAAGCCCTTCGAACGTCGTCTGGTCTCTACTGGGCTGGCTATCGCCCTGCCCGATGGCTACGCCGGCTTCGTCCAGCCCCGCAGCGGCTTGGCCATCAAGCAGGGCCTGTCTATAGTCAACACGCCGGGCCTCATCGATGCCCACTATCGAGGAGAACTTAAGGTTATCCTCATCAACTTGGACCCCTCCAACAACATCCAAATCAACAAGGGCGACCGCATAGCCCAACTCGTCATCCAAGAAGTCCCCACGGTCAACCTCGTAGAAGTAGAAGAACTAGACGAAACCGACCGAGGCAACGGAGGCTTCGGCTCCAGCGGCGTCGCCTAGGGACGCTTGTATCCCTCTCGCCCGGGGCTTACCTATATCATTCCATGCTCAAACATTCTCGCTTCGCAGAGGCGCACGGATCCCGCTTTCGCCTGAGCCCCATACATATCATCCCGTGCTCAAACATTCTCGCTTCGCTGCGAAACTGCGCGCGGGACGATATGTATGGGGCTCAGGCGAAAGGGCTACATGCTTGACATAAAACAATCTTTCTAGTTAGCCGA
Source organism: uncultured Collinsella sp. (assembly GCA_900541145.1). GTDB lineage: Bacteria > Actinomycetota > Coriobacteriia > Coriobacteriales > Coriobacteriaceae > Collinsella. Next base: position 21,486 of record UQIH01000024.1, read on the forward strand.
TGCGATAAAGGGATGCCTCCTTTGTCGCATCGGCTAACTCTATTTATATTTTCCTGTTTTACCTTTGCAGGTTCTAATGGAGGGGATACCGAAGTAGCTGCTAGTAAGTAAACGTAGCTGCTCAGCGGGAGCCGCCCATATATCGTTCCACGCGCAGTTTCGCAGCGCAGCGAGAATGTTTGAGCATGGAATGATATATGGGCGGCTCCCGCTGAGCAGCGGACTTTCGTCTACCTGATATGAGCAGGTTTTCCGCCCCAGTAGAAGCGGCAGAAGGCTCGTTTGCGCTTTTGGGGTTTGCCTACGAGCTCCATGGTTGCGATGGCGATGTCTTCGGCTGCGTGAGGACGGCGTAGCACTTCGCCGTTAATGAGCAGTGCCTTGAGCGACTCCGGATGATCGTGGAGATGACGCAACGTCACGATGAGTTCTCGTGCGGTGGTGACATGCATGCTGGCGCCCATGCCGGTGAGCATCGTGGTGTTTGCCTTTTCCTGACCATAGGACTTGCCCAGCAGGATCATCGGCAGATGAGCACACAGGCACTCGGTGACGGTGAGTCCGCCCGATTTGAGGATTGCCAGGTCGCAGCCGTGCATGAGGGCCGCCATGTCGTCCACGTAGTCCAGAACCGTGACGTTGTCGAGCTTCATGGCGTCGAAGAGCGTTTTGAGGCGGGTGGCATATTCCTTATCCTTGCCCGGCAAAAAGACAAAATGCATGTCCTCAAAGCTGCGTAAGAAGGGGAGCGTGTGGTCCATCGCGGCACGGAAACGCACGTATGGTTGGGGCAAACTGGCGCCGGCCATCACCAATACGACGGTTTTGTCTATGGGGAGATTGAACTTGCTCAGCTCATCCTCGCGTTTGTAATCTGAATCGAAACCGGCTCGGATGGGGATGCCCGTTATGCGGATCTTTGACTCGGGAACCTTGCGCGGCCGCAGCGTTTCGGCCATAAACTCGTTGGCTACGCAGAATAGGTCGGTGTCCTTGTGGGGCCAAAATCCTTCGACTTCGTAATCGGTCGGCACGCAGATGACCGGATAATCGATACCCGTGATGACGCGGGCGCCCACGGCAACATTGGCTGCTGTGATGTGCGTTGCGAGCACGGCTATGGGCCTGCGGCGACGAATATATTCGTTGAAGGCAGGGAACATAATTCGCGACCATGCCGTGCCGCCACCCCAGAGAAGATGTCCCGTAAGCGTATATCGCCAGGTCAGGTCGTAAATGGGGCGTGTGGCTCCCGTAAAAGAAGCCGCGGTCTTATTGCCGTCGAATTTAATACGTCCAAAATCAAGGATATCGAGCACTTCAATTTCAATATCCTCAGGGATTCCCTTGGTGCCGCGGATAAGGTCAAATGCTTGTGCAATCGCGTTGGCGGCGGCTTTGTGGCCCGATCCAACCGATGCGTGCACAATGGTTACCAGGGGTTTTTGTGCAGGTGAAACGGTCATTTGCTCCGGTTGGGGAGTGGCTTGCATGGGCAGGGGAGCGCTATTGGTCGTCTGCGTTTGATCCATCGATAACTCCCCTTCAGCTTTGTTACGCGATTTATAATTGTAGTGCATGAGTGTCATGTTCACGTAAATTTGGGTATGAGCGCAAAGAACGACAACGTTTCGACGAGAGGATTCTTCATGACTACCGATCAGCCGATTGATGTTGCGATTATCGGTGGAGGCCCCGCGGGCTATGCTGCCGCCATTTACGCTGCGCGTGCCAACCTGACGACGACCGTGATTGAGCAGGGCATGTCGGGTGGACAGATCGCCACGACCAATGAAGTCGAGAACTATCCGGGCATTCCGCTCTTGAGTGGCGCCGAACTCGGCGAGCGTTTTCAGCAGCATGCAGAGGGCCTGGGAGCACAGGTCGCATGGAGCATGGTTACGGGTATCGATTACGATGCCGATGCAGCGCTGTTTACGGTGCATCACGATATGGGCGATACGCTTGCCTCGAGCGTTATCGCTTGCATGGGTGCCACGCCGCGTCCGGCAGGTTTCGCTGGCGAGGATACCTATCGCGGTCGTGGCGTTTCATATTGCGCAACATGTGACGGCATGTTCTTCCGCGGCAAACAGGTCTTTGTAATCGGTGGTGGCAATTCGGCATGCGAAGAGGCACTGTTCCTGTCAGACATTGCCAGCAGTGTGACCATCGTGCTGCGCCGCGACCAGTTCCGAGCGCCTGATGGTGTTGTTCAGAAAGTACTCGATAAGGACAATATTACAGTTAGGTACCAAACTAGTATTGTGGAGCTTTCTGGTGAAGCGATGCCCACGACAATTACGTTCAAAGACAATGCAAGCGGTAAGACGCATGCCGAGACCTTTGAGCCTGGCTCGTTTGGCATTTTTGTCTTTACCGGCACGCAACCCCATACCGAGCTTGTCGAGCATCTAGTCGATCTGGCGCCTGATGGCGGCATTCTGACTGATGAATCCATGGCGACCCGCACGCCAGGTCTATTTGCTGCTGGCGACATCCGTTCCAAGCGCTTACGTCAGGTTGTGACCGCCGTTTCTGACGGAGCCATAGCAGCAACGAGCGCATATGCGTTTCTCCGCGGATAAGTACGATAATATATCTTATGTAAGGTTGCTTTCTTTAAACAAAGTGGTTGGACGGTACATCAATGTGCTGTCCAACCACTTTTACTTAGCGGCTATGTGGTATGCAAAACTAGATTATCTAGAATACAATATAGAAAACGAACGGAGGCCTCTTATGAAACACGCTAAACATGTTATCCCGATGTCCGATACATCGGTCAGCATTAAGCCGGAGGATATTCAGCCGACGGTGCTGCCGGATGCATTTATTCAGTCCGATATGGTGGGTAAACTCAACGCTTTGAGCCTGCCACGCTATGACCAGCTGCCCAATGTAACGCTCTATCGCGATCAGGTTATTGAATATGTTGCGCTGTGGATGGAGCCGCTTTCGATTTGTGTAGAGCAGCCCGTTATCACGCCATCGATGATCAATAACTACGTGAAGGTCGGCCTCGTTCCTGCTCCGGTTAAAAAGCAGTATGGACGTGAGCAGATTGCGCGTCTCATCGCCATTTGTATTTTTAAGCAGGTGCTGCCCATCGCTGCGGTTCAGGCACTTTTTAATATTCAGCGCTTGAGCTACGACGCTCCGACGGCTTTCGATTATGTAGTCGATCAACTTGAGGCATCGATTCGTGCAGCGTTTTCCGTCGAGCAGACTCCCGTGCCCGATACCGCACATCAGGTTACGCGCGAGTCACTGCTCGTACGTAGTGCGGTTTCGTCCTTCGTTTCGAAGGCGTACCTGATGAGTTATCTAAAGTTCAATGGGTTTAATAGCTAACCGAGGTATAAAACGGGCGGGATAAAGAGCCACTGGCCCCTTATCCCGCCCGTGCGTTTGTTTAGTTGGAAATTATCGGCCCGATGCCACGCCCATGCCGTAGCCGATGATGAGGCCGTGCATCTCGGCATAGTAAGAATCTAGCCCGTTGCAGGGCATGATGATTGTCTTAGAGCTGGGCCAATGCTCCACAATGCGGCTGGCAAGCGCCTGGGCTCCGGCTTCGTTCTCAACGTGATCGATGATGACCTCGCCGCCCGTAAAGCCCTCGGCCTCCATGGTGTCGACAATCTTGGTGAGCATCTTCTTTTCGCCACGCGTGTGCCCAACGAGTTCAATTTCGCCCGCTTCGCTCGCCGTGCCCAAAATGCGGATATTGAGCTTGTTGGCAATAACGCCGGCCGCCTTGGGGATACGTCCGGCCTTCGCAAGGTTTTCGTAATTGCACAAACTAAAGAGGATCTTGCTGTTCTGCTCCAAGCTATCGAAATAGGCGCAGGCGTCCTCAAAGGAGACGTCCGGGTTACTTGCAAGATAGCGATCAAACAATAAGAATATCAGGTCCATCTTGCCGCCCGCTGCCCGCGAATTGACCAGGTGAATCTGACGGTTGGGCTCTTCGGCAAGCACCATGTCACGTGCGGTGGCCGCGGCATTGTAGCTTCCCGAGACGCCCTCGGAGATGGGCATGCAGATCGTCTTGTCGGCGAGCTTAAAGAGCTCAGCCCACTCCCCTACGCTTGGGCAGGAGCTCGATGATGCGCTGGATTCCGATTGAATGGCAACATTGAGCTCGTGAACATCGAGCGAGAGGTCGTCAACGAATTCACGCTCCCCCACTCGGATCTTAAGGGGTGCAAATGCAAAGGTGGTATGAGGTGCGGTTGGTTGCCAATCGCGAAGATTGCAGCTCGAATCGGAGATAAGTGCCCAGCTCATTGAGGGTCCTTTCTAATTGTTCCCCAACAATTATAGCCATCTTTTTGATTGATTGGATGGCTATCTAGTTTTGAATACTAGATAGCCATCCTGATTTTATGGCAAACGGTAGGAAAAAAGAATGGGCCTCGTGACTCAAGATCGCGAGGCCCACGTTCGTTCGCTGCAGTAATAAATTAGTAGCGCACGAAAATGTAATTGTTGTTCATGCCAGCAGCGACGGAGCTGATGATGACGCCCGTTTTGTAGTCGGAAGCATGGATCATCTGACCATTACCGATATAGATGCCTGTATGGTAGGAGTTAACCACAACATCGCCGGGTTGCGGATCGGACACGCGGGTCCAACCCATGAAGGTGCCGGTGGTGCCCAGGCGGCAGTAGCGGCCCGTGAGGCAATAGCTTACAAAACCGGAGCAGTCAAAGCTGTTCGGTCCAATGCCGCCCCAGGAATAAGCGTATCCGAGCTTGCTGTAGGCGCGCGAAACAACGGTACCGCCGTCAACGGACTGGCTCGGTGCGGAAGGCGTCGGAGTCGGAGCGGGCGTCACGGGCTGCGGCGTGGGGGCAGGAGCGGGCGCGGGCGCGGGCGTGTTGCCGCCGCCGTTGTTGGTCGTACCGCCACCATTGTTGGTGTTCTCGGTCGTACCGGCAGTGTCGTTGCTCACCGTGGCCTTTTCGGCGGTGCTGGCATTGATGCCAGCCTGAAGCGCGGCGTTGGCCTCGGCCTCGGCAGCAAGCTCGGCCTGCAGCTGTGAATCCAGGGAGTTCACGACACTCTGGGCCTCAGCCTGCTGGGCATTGAGCTCGTCGACCTTCTTCTGCGTCGCGGCGACGTTCTTCTCCTGCTCGGTCTGCTTATCGGTGAGCTGCTGCTTAAGGTCCTTGACCTCCTGAATGGTCTGGGCCTGCTTGTCGGAAACCTTGCCGTAGTAGAACAGACGGTTGAGCATGTCGCCCAGATCGTCGACGCCCGTCAGAACCTGAAGGAGACTCAGACCGCCAGTCTTGTACTCACCGGCAACGTAGCTCGAAAGCTTTGCCTGACCCTCGGCAATCTCTTGCTGCTTTTGCGTGATCTCGCCTGCAGTCTGATCAAGCTCCTGCGTCTGTGCGGAGAGTTCTTCATGAATTTGCTGGGTTTGGGTGCCAATCTGCTCGAGTTTGGTACGAGCAGCGGCAAGGTCGGATGCGGTATCGGCATAGGCCGGAGCCACGAGGCCCAGGTCCAAAACACAAGCGAGGGTTGCCGTTGCAGCGCAGCGTGCCATGTTTCTGTGCGTGTTTGCTGTGCGCATGTAGCTTCCTTTCCGGTATCTAAGGGTAGCGGCTAGTCCACCGTTACCAGGCTAAAGAGCTCAACGTCCTCGTTAGAAGGCGTGAGCTTCTTGCGCGGGTTGAGAAACGCAAGCTCAAGGATACAACCGTAGCCCACAAGCTCTGCGCCCATATCTCGCACCAGTTTACCTGTTGCCTCGACGGTTCCGCCCGTCGCGACCAAGTCGTCCAGAATCAACACGGTATCTTTAGAGCTGATAGCATCGGCGTGGATCTCGATAGAATCCGTTCCATACTCGAGCTCGTAGCTCTCGCTCACCGTCTTGCGCAGCAGTTTGCCCGGCTTACGTGCGGGAACAAAGCCGGTGCCCAGGGCGACGGCTACGGGTACGCCCACCATAAAGCCGCGGGCCTCGGGGCCGACGACCTTGGTGATACCCATGCCAGCAAAATGCTCGGCCAGAGCATCCACCATGGCCTTCAGGGCCTCGGGATTGCCAAAGAGCGGTGTAATGTCCTTAAAGACGACTCCGGGCTCGGGATAGTCGGGGATATCGACGATATGAGATTCGAAGTCGTACATGGCGTGACCTTTCATGGATTGCCGGGTGAACGGCGGCTATTTACCTGCGTTAGCAGACGAGCTGTGCGAGGGAACGACGACCTTAGACGGCTGCACGAGCGACTCGTCGTGCGCGGCAACCGCGGGGACGCTTGCCCCATCGCTTTTAGCCTTGGTGGACTCGGAACGCGTGATTTCCTCATCGAGTGCATCGATGTCGGCGTCCTCGACCACGGCGTTGAGCGACTCAAAAACGCGGTTCTTGAGCAGCGCGGTGTGCACGCCCTCCGTCAGGTCGTGAAGCTTCTTAAACGCACGCTCGAGCTTGGCGTCGCGCTCGTCATCGGAGGTATCCATTCCGAGCATGCTCACGAGCACCTGCTCAAACATCGAGGACTCGCGGTTAGCGGAAGACACGTACTGACGCAGGTTGCGTGGCTCGATATGGAAGCGCGACAGCTCGGAGCAGTAACGGATGATCGGAAAATCGCGACCATCGACGAGCTCGCGGTTCTGCGGGCTTTTGATGATGCGAATGAGGTCGTTTTCGGCGAGCGAGCGGATAAACGAAATCTCGACGCCCAGCATATCGGGAATGGTCTCGATGGGATGCAGCTTTTGCTTAGTCTCCTTGGGCTCCGTCTTGAGCGGAACATCGGACAGCAAGCCCACCTCGTAGGCGAGCGTTGACAGGTCCGTGGCGTTTTCCAAGCGCTGCTTAATCACGTTGAGTGGCATATAGCGGGTCTTCTGCAGGTGCAGAATGACCTCCAGGCGATCAACGTCCTCCTTGGAGTACTGACGGTATCCCTTTGGCGTACGATGAGGGGTAATGAGCCCCTCATCCTCTAGAAATCTAATTTTTGAGTTCGAAAGATCGGGGTATGCGCCTCGAAGTAGGTTGACGACTTGGCCGATACTCAGATAGTTGCGTTCGGCCATGCCCTACTCACCGGTTTCGATGCGCTCCGGCGTGCTCTCGTGGTAGATGAGCGTAAACGTACCGATCTGGACGGAAGAACCGTCGTGCAGCGGGGCTGCATTGACGATGGCACCGTCGACCCAGGTGCCATTGAGCGAGCCCAAGTCCTCGATGCGAGCGCCGAGGCCCTCGCGAATAATGCGCGCGTGGCTGCGCGAAACGGTCATGTCATTGAGGAAGATGCCGTTCGCAGGATCGCGGCCGATGGTGGTCACGTCGTCCTCGAGTTCAAAAGCGGCACCAGTCTGCGGACCCTTGACGATGGACAGAACGGGGGCGGTGATGCGCACGTTGGCCATGAGGTCGGGAACGGTGACGTCGCTTGAAGGAACGCGGAATACGCAGGTAGCGTCCGCGGTCTTATCATTCTGAGGCATATTGTTAACCATGTTGTCCATGACAACCCCTAACTTATCGCGGACCTGCCGCAAATAATGAACCGTACGTAATCATACCCCAACGAATCAGTCTTCGATTTCAGGGTTCAGAAAGTCGATGTCCTCGTCCTCGGGATGCGCGAGAGCCTGTTTAATGGCCGCTCCGCCCTTAATGGAGTAGATGACAGCCGTGAGCATGGAGAAGATCACGCCGCCGTACACAAAGAAGATGCCGAGGGGCACCGAGCTTCCGTTGAGGCCCGGGAAGGCAGTAAGGGATGAAGGTAAAAGATGCAGGCCGTCAATAACGGGGAAACCGAGCAGCATGAGCGAGAAACCAGTCATGAGCAGCGCTGTGGCAATCTTTCCCGGGAAGACGACATCGATGGGGCGACGGTGATAATGACGAACGATAAGCGTGCCGATGCCCAGATAGATGTCGCGGCCAATAATGAGCACGCAGACCCAGACGGGCAGCTCTCCGCGGACCACCAGGCCAAGTACGCCGGTGAACAGCAGCGCGCGGTCGCAAATGGGATCCATGACCTTGCCGAGCCATGAGACCGTCTTAGTCATGCGGGCGATCTGACCGTCCATCCAGTCAGTGGAGGCGGCAACGGCGTAGATAACGATGGCGATGACGCGGTTGTTATCCGTCACAAACAGGTACAGAAATACCAGGGTGAGGATCAGCCGCGTAAAGGTGATGAAATTGGAGATCGTAAAGATCTTATTCGACGGGTAATCGGAAGTGCCGATAAGCTCCTTTTTGATCTTCTTTTTGATGCCCACAGGACTCCCCCGCTGGTTAACGACAAAACTTTCGATACTATACCCGTTCCGGCGATGTCTATCCAGCGCAGCCATAGAGAGTCCAGACATGTGGAGGGCGCTGTCGCAACGTGAATGTGCCGTTTTTGTGTACGTCAGCCTCCAAACATGTCATAAATTGTCGTTTTTGGAGGATGACGTACAAGTTTTTGTTAAGCGAAAGTATCGATTAATAAAGCCGTTGATTCTTCGTTGCTTACTTTATTGATTCTTAACAAAAAAGGTCAGGCACTAGGTGCCTGACCTGTAAACTTCTGGGCAGGACGACTGGATTCGAACCAGCGACCCCTTGACCCCCAGCGAGGTCAGAATGACCCTGACCTGTGCTTAATTTGTTAAAACACGCGCAGATAGCGCAAGTAGCGCATTTCTGCATTTGCAAATTTTACCAGCGCAGCGCGGTCTGTCCAGATAGCATATTTTCGGCTTCGAGGAGCGCGGTGCAGCCAATGACTTAATCAACGGGGGTGGGAGCCCCGAATCGTCGTCTCTCTGGGTTCCCGCAGGTGGGCCCTTCTGTTTCTAATCAACTGCGGATTCAGGAGCTATGTGGTCAATATAATACCGTTGAACCCGCATATCGATACCGCTCAGCCATTCGCCTCGCCCCCGCCGCGCG
>UQIH01000025.1 GCA_900541145.1 uncultured Collinsella sp.
CAAAGGAAAGCACTTAATGTGCTTTCCGTCTTGCGCAGGACTGTAGAGCAGGAAAGTTCATATGCGCCGCCCGGCTCCCGCGGCTCTCAGGGGCATCTCTCATGCAAAAACTGTCGTGGGGTAAAGTCCGAGGTCAATGGCGTTTTATACCGAGAAATTCAAAAAAAGTTGAAAATTCATTACAAATTTGCGTTGACTTTAGGTAACTAAAGTTTCATACTCCTTTTCAACCACTGGGGGATGTGAACACGCACGGATCGTTCGCATCATGATTGAAGAGGATTTCTTAGACATGTTCACGCATCAGCTAAACATTATCAGCGTAGTAATTATCTGATGCGGGTTAGCACATACAGCTAGCCCGTACGATAACGGGCGGCTGATGAAGATGAGGGCCGTCGAGCGCAACCGACGGCCCTCATTTTTTATGTCTAGGAAGTTCTTTTTAGAGGAGGAAATGTAATGAACGGAGTTTTGCTCATGGTTGTGGCCGCGGCGGTGCTCGCCTGCGGCTATCTGGGCTACGGCCGCTGGCTGGCCAACAAGTGGGGCGTTGACAAAGAGGCCCTCACGCCGGCCAAGCGCATGAAGGACGGCAAGAGCTTCTCGCCCGTCTCCGCCTTCACCGCGTTCTCGCACCAGTTCAGCTCGATCTGCGGTGCTGGCCCTGTCACGGGTACGATCGTCGCCATGGCCTTTGGCTGGCTGCCCGTCGTGCTCTGGGTCCTCGTCGGCGGCATCTTCTTTGGTGCCGTCCACGACTTTGGTGCCCTGTACGCTTCGATGAAGAACAACGGCAAGTCGCTCGCTCAGCTCATCGAGAAGTACATCGGCAAGACCGGCCGTCGCCTGTTCCTGCTGTTCTGCTGGCTGTTCTGCATCATCGTCATCGCCGCCTTCACCGACATGGTCTGCAAGACGTTCATGTTCACCCCGGCCGTTGACGCTTCTGGTGCTGCTACCGGTGCCATCGACTTCACCAAGTCCTATGCCGCCGGCTGCGCTGGTACCATCTCCATCCTGTTCACCTTCGTCGCTATCGCCTTTGGTTGGGCCCAGAAGAAGTTCAACCTCACCGGTGCTGCCGAGTTCGTCACCGGCGTGGTCCTCATGGTTCTCATGTTCGCCGTCGGTATGCAGTTCCCGGTCTACCTGGATAAGTTCCAGTGGTTCGCCGTCGTCATGGTCTACCTGGTCTTCGCTGGCGCTATGCCCATCCAGATGCTCAAGACCCCGCGTGACTACCTCACTTCCATCATGATGATCGTCATGATCGTCTGCGCTGTCCTCGGCATCGTCGTCCTGGGCGTCAACGGTCAGGCCACTATCACCGCTCCGGTCTTCACCGGCTTCTCCACTGCCTCCGGCATGATGTTCCCGGTCCTGTTCGTCTCCGTCGCTTGCGGTGCTCTCTCCGGTTTCCACAGCCTCGTTTCTTCCGGCACCTCTTCTAAGCAGGTCGAGAAGGAGCAGGACGCCGTCAAGGTCGGTTACGGCGCCATGATCGTCGAGTCCTTCGTCGGCATCCTTGCCATCATCGTCGCCGGCATCATGTTCTCCGACATGAACACCGCCGGTACCGGCGCCCTCAACGCCGGTGTCGCTTCCACCCCGTTCCAGATCTTCGCCGCTGGCATCTCCCGCGGTATGCAGGCCTTCGGTGTTGACGGCACGCTCGCAACCGTCTTCATGACCATGAACGTTTCCGCTCTGGCCCTGACCTCGCTCGATGCCGTCGCCCGCATCGCTCGCACCTCGTTCTCCGAGTTCTTTGCCCAGACCAACGACGCCCTGGCCATCGAGTCCAAGGCCGGCTACATGAAGGTCCTCGGCAACCCCTGGTTCGCCACGGTCGTTACCCTGCTTCCCGGTCTCGCCCTCGCTTTTGGTGGCTATGCCAACATCTGGCCGCTCTTTGGTGCTTCCAACCAGCTGCTCGGCGGTATGACCATGATCACCCTCGCCGTGTTCTGCAAGTGCACCGGCCGCAAGGGCTGGATGCTCTACGTGCCCGTCGCCTTCCTGCTCTGCTGCACCTTCACCTCGCTGGTCCAGAGCGCCATGGGCTGCATGACCGCCGTCCAGGCCTACGGCTTCTTCGGTACCATCCCGGCTACCGCCACCACGGCTGCTGTCTCCGTCGCCGCTACCAAGGGCCTGCAGCTCGTCTTCGCCGTCCTGCTGATGGTCCTGGGCCTCATCGTTGCCGTCAACTGCCTCAAGGAGTTCTTCGGCAAGGAGGCCGGTTCCATGCCCGACGAGGAGCCCGAGTGGTCCGAGATGGGCAAGGCCGAGTATGGCCGCACTGCTGCTGCCGAGGCTCCCACCGACGCCGAGGCTGCCAAGGCCTAGTCAGCTTGATAGGCTAACCGTTCCATCCATATGACTCGGAAAGACCGGGTCCGCGACTTCGCGGGCTCGGTCTTTTTTCATGCAAAAGCGGGTGGCGCTCGAGTGTTCTCGCAGATGTTTTGCGTGGATAAGGGCGCGCGTTGTACCATATAGACGTATATGTGTACATATGAAAGGGGCCCCGTGGCCAAGACGGTATATTCCGATAATCAAAACAATGTCGATGCTTTGGCTGAGCGTCTGAGCAGCCAGACGTCGCTTTCTGCCGAGCGTGCCAAGCTGGTTGCCTACGACCTGCTCTGCCGCAAGGCGCTCAAGATTAAGTCGAGTGCGCTGGCGCAGATTTTCCGCTCCGTCGATAAGGAATGTGACACCAAGGCGATGCGCGATGAGCTTATCGCGGCAAATATCGTGACCAAGATCGAGGGTAGCGGCATTAACGGGCGTCCGGCGTTCTATACCATCAATGCCGAGATCCGCGATGCCCAGGAGCAGCCTGCCGAGTCCGTCGAGGATTTTGTCGTCGAGGATTCCGCTGACGTGCCTGCTGTGGAAGAAGCTGCTCCGCGTGAGCATGTCGATACCGATGAGTTGCTCGATGAGAACGTCGTGCGTGCCTTTACGGCCAAGGCAGGACGCGGCGGTTTTGGCGGGGGTGGCAAGCGCGATGCGCAGCGCCGCGCCCAGCAGGAGCGCTTCCGTCGCGCCGTTGCTCAAAAGGGTGAGACGGATGCTGAGGCCGTCGAGGAAAAGCCCGTCGGGATGCAGGAGCCGACTCGCACTCAAGAACATGCTGAGATCCAGGAGCCCAAGCGTCGCCGCGGTGCCCACTTTAAGGCCGAGCAGCGAGGTATTGCATGCGAGGTCCAGGATTCCGTCGAGGCTGCTGACGCGTCCGATGAACCGGTCAAGAAGGCTCCGGGTTCATGCCGTCCCGGACGTGGTTTTGCGGGGCGCGCGTATCCCGTAAGGCATCAGGAGAAGAGCGAGCAAGCTTCGACCACTCAGGACGAGAAGGCCGAGAAGGCCGTTGAGCCGGCGGCTCGCGAACAGAAGCCTGCTGAGCCGCAGCTTGAGGTTGATGCCGAGGCCAAGGGCCAGCAGCCTACTGATGAGCAGGCGGAGCGGGGCACGTCGAGCAAGCCTCGCCGCCGTCGCCATCGTGGGGGCCGCAGTTCCCATGCCGAGACTGCAGCCGAGAAGACCACGCCGCAGGACGAGGATGCGAAGGTCGAGGTTTCTTCGGGGCAGCCTAAGCGCCAGCCGGCGAAGGAGAGCAAGTCCGATCGTCCGCAGAAGCAGGCGCCTATGCCGAAGCGCGAGCGCAATTCCCAAGGCGATTCTAAGCGCAAGTCTCAGAAGAAGCCGGAGTCTGCCGCAGCAGATACTGCTGCCCAGCAGCCCAAGTCGGCAGTCCACGGCGAGGTCTCGGCGTTTGCCCTTGCCCGCGTTTTAGGCAGGCAGCTGCTCAAAGTTGTCCCTACGCCTACGGCGCTCTCTAAGATCAAGGAGCAGCAGACACAGATCGTAAAGGTCGAGGGCAAGGACGGCAAAAAGGCTCCGCAGCGCACTCAGCACAACGAGATGTCCAACCGCAAGATTGCCGAGGAAATCGCAATCATCCAGGCTTGGATCGAGCAGAACCGAGGTGCCGATACGCCGGTTGCCTCGCGCCGCCAGCGTGCCTACCAGATCTTCAACGACGAAAAAGCCTTCGACGGCAAGCATGGTGAGCGTCTGATCAGGCGCATGACCGAAAAGGGCATCAGCATGCAGGCGATCAAGGTTGCCCCCAATCGCCCCGTGCACTTTACGGGCTTCTTTACGCTGGGTGCCGACAGGCCGTTCATTATGGTCGAGAACCTGGATACCTATGACGAGATCGTCAAGCTCCTGCGCGGACGCAAACATGCCAAGCTCTTTGGTACCAAGGTGGGCGGCGTGATTTTTGGCGGCGGCTGCAAGGCGAGCGTCTCGCACGCACTGGATGATTATCTGGCCGAGATTGGCTATCGCTTTAACTACGTCTACTACGTGGGCGATATCGATCGCGAGGGCGCGCGCATTGTCGAGCAGGCTCGCAATGCCAATGTGGTCGAGATCCGTCTGCATGCCGGTATGTATCGCGCCATGCTCGCCGAGCACAAGCGCCGCGTGAAGGCCGGCGGTGAGTGCGAGCCCGCGGCTGCCAACCAGGGCGTGCCGCAGAATCTGGCGGCGACGATTAAGGATCTGCCCATGGTTACGCGCGTGCAGTTCCGCAACGTGCTGCGCGAGGGTGGGCGTATTCCGCAGGAGATCCTGATGACCGCCGACTATCGGGATGGCGACTCGGGAAGCTTCGATCGCATGCTCAACAACTAGGGCGTTCGGCCCCGGGAGAGCGGGGACACCGGCTTAGGTTTCCTGCTCTACAGTCCTGCTCACGACGGAGGCCACATTAAGTGGCCTCCTGTTCGTGCGGAACTCGCGATAAACCTAAGCCGGTGTCCCCGCTCTCCCGGGGCATGTGGTTACCTGGTTGTTGCATGCGGCTCGCTTTTCGAAACGGGGCTGATATTTTCTTGATGTTAGGCGCTCTTGGTCCTAATGGGCTTGGGGCGCCTTCGCGTTTCCTCAGCTCCGCACCCTTGCGGGTTCGAATCCCTCCGCTTGCCCACAAGAAAGCGCCCTGGGCCGTTATGGGCTCAGGGCGCTCAATTGTAAGGGCTGGGACGGAGGGATTCGAACCCCCAACAGCCGGCACCAAAAACCGGAGTTCTACCGTTGAACTACGTCCCAATGTGTGGTGTTGCCCAAAAGCAACTCGTTTAGTTTACCTAATCTGCGAGGGCATCGCAAACGCCATCGAGAAGGCGGACGGCGAGGGTCTGCGCGTCGCTTGCGGTAAAGGTGCCGTTGTAACGCGTCATGCCGGTGAGCTCGATGCGAATTCGTGCCGGCTTTTGCTGTGCGGCGACATTGGCGGTGCGGATGCGCTGGGCCAGGTTGTGACACTCGGCGAGGGCGATTGTGGCGCGCGGGGCGGCGTCTGCGGGCAATTCGTCGCTTGCAATTTCGAGCACCAGGTCGACATCGGTCGGGACCTTGGAGTCACAGAGCATCATGCCGCTGTTGTCGGTTGTCGCCGTGGCGATGTTCCACATGCGCGACGCAACGCTACGCGCAATGGGGTCCTCGCCGATAACGGCAATCTGGAAGCGCTCGAGCACGTTGGCGGCGCGAGCGAAACCGATGCGAGACTCGGCCTCGGTGACCGAGGGCTTGCCCTCCCACACATGGTGCAGGCGGTTGATGTAGGCGTAGGTGTCCTGGAAGGCCATACCGTCGGCAAACAGGCCGACATTTTCCTGGAACTGCTGCAGGGCGGCCTCGGTATGCGGGCCAAAGTAGCCGTCGTCTTCGCCACAGGCAAAGCCCAAAACGTTGAGAGCGCGCTGCAGGGCCTGCACATCGGCGCCATGGAAATTGGGCATGCGCAGATAGAGGGTGCGGTCGCCCAGCTTATACGAAGCGTCTACAAGGGCGCTCCAACAGGGGATATCGACGGCATGACCGGCAGCAAGGCCGCTGTCGAGCCTGAAGGTGCTGACGGCCTGCTCAGTGGTGGCTCCAAAGTACTTGTCGGTGACTTCGGCGGCATCAATCGTGTAGCCGAGCTGCAGGAGACGAGACTGCACGTCCTCGACGGCTGCTCCTTGCATGCCCGTTGTAATAGGTTCCATGAACGAACCCCTTTCGGCGTACCATTCGTACTATTTGAGCGTCTGTCGGATAGACAACGCAAAGGGATGCATAAACATGCACTCAACAGTGTAGCAAGTTGTGCCTAAATACGCTGCTGACAGGTTTTATAACCCCCGTTAGTTAAGGCGCTCCACAAAGAAATCTGCCATGGAGAGGAACAGCTCGCGTGCGTGCGGATCAAGCTCAACGTTCTCGATGGCCGCTTTGGCCTTAGCGGTCAGGTCGAGCGCGTAAGTGTGGGCGTAATCGATGGAGCCGGTCTCTTGGAAGATCTCCACGGCGCGTGCGAGCTGCGCGGGATCATCGGTGCCCGAGGAAAGAATCGCCTCGACCTCGTCGTGGTGGCGCTCATCAGAGAGGGCATGTACGGCGACAAGCGTGCGCTTGCCCTCGGTGATGTCGGTGCGGAAGTCCTTGTTGGCGACTTCCTTAGTGCCGACAAGGTTGAGCAGGTCGTCCTGAATCTGAAAGGCGAGGCCCGTGTGCAGGCCAAAGGCGCGCAGCGCTTCGATTTGCTCATCGCTGCCGCCGCCGATAATGGCTCCGGCGGCAAGCGGCGTGGCTCCGCTGTAAAACGCGGTCTTGTGCGTCGCCATGTCCAGGTAGTCATCAACCGAGATATCAAAGCGCCCGTCACGGACCCAACCCAGGTCGAGCGCTTGACCCTCGATGGTGCGGACGATCATCTCGGTAAGCTCGTGGAGCACGCGCAGCTTCACGTCGGACTCCAGCGTGGGGTCGTCGAGAACCGTCTTGGTGACCATGGTGAGCGCCAGGTCGCCGCAATTGATGGCAAGGCCCGTGCCCTCGGTAAGGTGCATGCAGGGCTTGCCTCGACGAAGCTGTCCGTTGTCGGCGATGTCGTCGTGGATCAGCGCGCCCGACTGGAAATGCTCGATGGCTGCCGCGGCGCTGCGGGCGCTCTCAAAGCTACCGCCCACTGCGGTTGCGGCGAGCATACAGATAAGCGGGCGGTGGCGCTTGCCGGCGTTGGCCGTAAAAGCCGAGAGCGGCGCATACAGGTAGCGCTCGATATCGGCAGAGGTCGCCTGTCCGTCAAAGAACGTGGCCAGATAGTCGTTAATCTGGTCAAAGTGCTGGGCTAAAAAGCTGGTAAACGGACTGGACACGGGTTCTCGCATTCTTTCTGAGGTTGCGTTGATGCAATATGCAGACAACATATTGCCACATTAGGGCGTTTGGCGCGGCAGTTTTGGCGATTTGGGACAACGGGCGTGCGTTTGATGGAGCGCGCCTAAATCAGCCTAAAATGCTCGAGCGCCGCAACGACACCGTCGTGATCGACGGTGTCGGTCACGTAATCGGCCTTATCCTTGAGATAGTCCGGCGCATTGCCCATGGCGATACCGACATCGACGGCGTTCATCAGCGAGACGTCATTGCTGGCGTCGCCAATGCCGTATACGGTTCCGTGGTGGGGGTCGAGGGCGTCGAGTACAGACTGGATGCCCCCGCGCTTCGTGCATTCGCGGGGCGAGATTTCGGTTACCTCGAGTTCGAGCTCGTTAAAGCACAGCAGCGGCTCAAGTGCCTTATCTTGAGCGATGTGGTTGGCGAGCGATGTAGACATCAAGATCTTGTAGACACTGTAATGTTGCAGCTGCGTGACTGCGTCGCCCAGGGTGCGCGCGTATCCGGGAGCATCGGGCGCATCGGCACTCATGCGCACGACGCCGTTGAGGCCCTCAAAGCGGATGACCTCGCCCGATTGCTCAAGGTAGGGGGCAAGACGCTGCAGCATACTGGGCGTCATCGACAGATCGCGAATTGCGTGTCCGTTGATCTCGGCGTAACCGCCCGCAAGACAGACGATGCCGGTCCAAGGCAGCTCAAGAAGTTTGGGGTGGATGCAGCTGAGGGTACGTCCCGTGCAGATAAAGGCCATGTTGCCGTTGGCGACAAACACGCGGATTGCCTGCGAAACCGCCTCGTTGGGATAGGGGGAGAGGTCCCGCTCGTCTTCGGGAAGGTCTTGGGCGAGCCTGGGGTCTTGCCAGGCGAGCGTTCCGTCGATATCGAAGAAGCAAATATCGCCGCGCTTATGGGCTGCGATGGCGGCAGGGGAGGCCGAGGTGGTGGGCACAAATTCCGGCTCGAGGCCCATGATCTGGTCAAAATGCTCTTTAACGCGGGGAACGGAGATGCCGATGACCACCTGGGCGGTCTTGCCCGTAATGATGAGGCCCTTGGCGCCCACCGCGACAAACGACGCGTTATCTGCAACGATGGAAGGGTCTGCGACCTCGACGCGCAGGCGCGTGGCGCAGTTGGTTGCGCCCACGATATTGCCAACGCCACCTAAAAGCTGAATTACCCGCTCAGCGAGGACGTGATCTTGATCGGATCGACTATCGACCTCGTCATTGGGGGATTGCTCTTTGGCAAAGTCGCTTCCCGTTAAACAATCGATTGCCGCGCGATTGGCAACATGATCCTCGCGGCCCGGTGTCTTAAGGTCATAGACCAAGATGAGTGCTCGAAAACTAACAAAAAAGATGAGGCTAAAGGCAAGGCCGATACCGAGCGCCAAAAGATAGGCACCGGCATGCGTGCGCATGAGCGGAATAAAGTTGAAGGCTGCCATCTCCATGAGGCCGCCCGAGAAGATGCCGACGATACCAAAGAGATTCATGGTTGTGGCAAGGCAAGACGATAAGACGGCGTAGAGCAAAAAGAGCCCGGGGTGGGTGAACATAAAGAGAAACTCGAGTGGCTCGGTAACGCCGCAAACCACCGAGGCGATGATGGCGGGAACAAGGATGACCCTGAGGCCGGCGCGGCGCTCGGGTTTTGCGGTGGAGTAGAACGCAGCTGCGATGGCAGGAAGACCAAAGAGCTTGACCCAGCCGGTGGCGGTAAAACCGGCCCACGGCGCAAGCTCATTAAGGGGGCGCGTGCTATGGGAGAGGATGGGGAGCAAACTGCTCCACGTGGCGTAGATGCCGTCGTTAATGACCAAGTTGTCGTAGTAGATCGGCATGTAGAGCAGGTGGTGCAGGCCAAAGGGCTCGAGTGCTCGTTCTAAAAAGACAAAGATGCCCACGCCAAAGGGACCGACGCCTGCAAGCGCGTGACGCAGCGTATCGGTTACATCGTATACGTAGGGCACGATGGCGGCCGAGATAGCGGCAAGGGCAAACACGGCAAAAAAGCTGATGAGGTAGACCAGCGAGGAGCCCGAGAAGGTGCCGAGCCAATCGGGAACCTTGGCATCGTAGAAGCGGTCATGGATGGCAACGACGGTTGCCGATACCGCCAGCGGGCCGATAATGCCGGTGTCGAGCGTCTTGATGCCGTCGATGACGGTGATACCGCTGGCGGAGGTCAAAGATGACGGGTACTCAAGTCCAAGGTTGTCTCCGCTCAGCTTAATGATCTCGCTCAAAAAGAAGCAGTAGGCAAAATAGGCGACGAGAGCCTCGAGGCAGCAACGAGCCGGTTGTTTTTGGGCAAGACCGATGGGCAGCGCTACGGCAAAAAGGAGCGGGAGGCGTTTAAAGACCGTCCACGAGCCGCGCTGGATGATGGTCCAAAAAACGTACCAAGGGGTTCCGTATACGGCGAGATCGCCGACGATGTCCGCAGTCGTTGCGAGAGCGGAGACGCCGACCATGAGGCCCGATATAGAAAACAGCATGGCGGGCGCGAACATTGCCCCGCCAAAGCGTTGGATTTTTTGCAGCATGTTCTGCCTTCCGAATATCGAGGCGCGTTGCGCGTGGGGAAACGTTTAAACAATGGATTCATTGTAGAGGACCAGACGATTGTCGTGCCGGCAGTTTTGAGCGAAACCGATTTGGGCACGACAGAAACCGTCAACGGTTAAATCCTGTCGCTTTACCGATATTCGGTTTAAACAACTTTAAGAAATGCTATCGTGCCTAGCCGGAAATAAATAATGTAGAGGTGAAACAATGCCAAAAGCGATATACGAAGGAATCTACCGAGAAATACGCTCGCGCATCATTAATGGGACCTATGCGTTTCAGGAGATGCTGCCAACCGAAGCCGAGCTGACCGCGGAGTTCGGATGCACTCGCAATACCGTCCGTCGCGCCTTGGGTATGCTGGCCGACGGGATGTTTGTGCAGCCCATACACGGCAAGGGCGTGCGCGTTATTTGGCTTAAGGGCGAAACCGACATGTTGGGCGCACTCGAAGAGGTTGAGTCGTTTGGCGAGTTCGCAAAACGCAACAATGCCGTTGCATCGACGGACGTTAAGTCTTTCGAACATCTGGTTTGCACCGAGCAACTCTCTCGTCACCTGGGCTTTAAGGTGGGCGAGGAGTTGATTCGCGTAGTGCGTGTCCGAAGCCTCAACGGCAACGCGCGCCAAGTGGACCATGGCTATTTTTTGGCGTCGATCGCCAAGGGCCTGACTCCCGAGATCGCGGCAGATTCTATTTACGGCTATCTGGAGCACAAGCGCGGTGTCAAAGTGATGGCGAGCCGTCGTACGGTGAGTGTCGAGCTCGCCAACGATGAGGACTGCAGCTATCTTGACCTCGGCAAATACAACTGCGTTGCCGTCATGGAGAGTCAGTCGTACACCTCGGATGGCATCTTGTTTGAGGTGACGCACACTCGCACACACCCCGAGATCTTCCATTACCGCGTCAATTCCAAGCGATAGCCGGCTAGCTCGCAGCCTGACGAGACTCATGGCCTCAAAGAGAAAACGCCCGGTCAAACCGACGATGCATCGGCTTGACCGGGCGTTTTCTCTGCATTAGATAACAAATAATTGTTTATACAAAACTTGTCAAGTATCAAGTTGAAATTACCGTTCACCGAAGTTTTTCTACCGCTCTAGTAATACTTGTTCAAACAACTAGCCAAATAGCGTATCGTTCAAATCAGCAAAAGGGGCAAAGTCCCCGAGCCAATCTCCGAAGGCGGCGGCAAAGGGTGCCGCCACGGTGTGAAAGGGTGGATTGTAATGAAGAACGAAATGAGCAGAAGGCAGTTCCTGGGCTTTGCTGGTTCCGCGGCTGCAGTTCTTGGTCTGGGCCTCGTGGGTTGCGGTGGTTCTGCCGGCTCCGGCTCCTCTGCTTCTGGTGACGCTGCCGAGGTCTACTTCCTCCAATTCAAGCCCGAGGTCGACAAGGAGTGGAAGGAGATCGCCAAGGCCTATAAGAAGGAGAAGGGCGTCGAGGTCAAGATCGTGACCGCTGCCTCCAACACCTACGAGGAGAAGCTCAAGTCCGAGATGTCCAAGAGCTCCGCTCCGACCCTGTTCCAGGTCAACGGCCCCACCGGTCTTAAGAACTGGAAGGATTACTGCGCCGACCTGTCCGATACCAAGCTCCGCGGTGAGCTCATTGATGACTCCCTGGCTCTGCAGTCCGACGGCAAGGATGTGTGCATCGACTGGGTTCAGGAGAGCTTCGGCATTATTTACAACAAGCAGCTGCTCGAGAAGGCTGGCTACAAGGCCGAGGACATCAACTCCTTCGACAAGCTGAAGGCTTGTGCCGATGACATCCAGGCCCGCAAGGACGAGCTTGGTGTCGAGGGTGCCTTCACTTCCGCCGGCATGGACGACTCCTCCAGCTGGCGCTACACCACCCACCTTGCCAACATGCCGCTCTACTACGAGTTTGAGAAGGAGCACAACCAGGAGGACGACGAGATCAAGGGTGAGTTCCTCGACAACTACAAGCAGATCTTCGACCTGTACATCACCGACTCCACCTGCGATCCTTCGCAGCTTGCTTCCAAGACCGGCGACGACGCCACCAACGAGTTCGCAACCGGCAAGGCCGTCTTCTACCAGAACGGCTCTTGGGCCTACTCTGACCTCGTCAAGGCCGGCATGACCGACGATCAGATTGGCATGATGCCGATCTACATCGGTGTTGACGGCGAGGAGAACCAGGGCCTGTGCTCCGGCGGCGAGAACTACTGGTGCGTCAGTTCCCAGGCTTCCGAGGATGCCCAGAAGGCCACCGAGGACTTCATGTATTGGTGCGTCACCGCTGACACCCCGACCAGCATCATCGCCGACAAGATGGGCCTGACCGCTCCGTTCAAGAGCGCCAAGGAGACCACCAACGTCTTCTCGCAGCAGGCCGTTGCCATGGCCAAGGACGGCAAGAAGACCGTCGCTTGGGACTTCGTCTACATTCCCTCCGAGGAGTGGAAGAAGAACCTCAAGCAGGCTCTGATTGCCTACGCTGCCGATAACAGCAAGTGGGACGGCGTCAAGAACGCCTTTGTCGATGGCTGGAAGACCGAGAAGGCCGCTTCCGAGTAAGCAGTTGCTGCCCAAGCTATCTGATTAGCGACAGGGGGCGGGCAGACGTTGGTTTGCCCGCCCCCTGCATATTGAAAGGACCCTTTTATGGGCAAAGCACTCAAGCGCTGGTGGCCGCTCTTTATGCTGCCCACGTGCCTGGCGTTTATGATCGGGTTCGTGATCCCTTTTATCCAGGGCTTCTATCTCTCGTTCTGCCAGTTTATTATCATTAGTAACGCGCACTTTGTCGGTATCGAGAACTACGTGCGCGCGCTGTCCGATCCGCAGTTCTCCACGTCGTTCTTCTTTACCGTGGCGTTTGCCTTCCTGTCGACGGTGCTCATCAACGTGATCGCCCTGGCCATTGCGCAGGCGCTCACCCGCAAGGCGCTCAAAGGCACCAACATCTTCCGTACGATCTTCTTTATGCCTAACCTGATCGGCGGCATCGTGCTGGGCTACATCTGGCAGATTCTGATCAACTGCCTGCTCTCCAACGTGGGCGCCCAGCTCATCGCCCTTAACTCTGCTGCTGGCTTCTGGGGCCTTATCATCCTGACCCTGTGGCAGCAGGTCGGCTACATGATGATCATCTACATCGCTGGTCTGCAGTCCATTCCGTCCGACTACATCGAGGCCGCCAAGGTCGACGGCGCTACGGCATGGCAGACGTTTTGGAAGGTTAAGATCCCTAACCTGATGCCGACCATCACCATCTGCCTGTTCCTGTCCATCACCAACGGCTTTAAGCTGTTCGACCAGAACCTCGCCCTTACCGGCGGCGCCCCCGCGCACTCCACCGAGATGCTCGCCCTGAACATCTACAACACGTTCTATTCGCGTGCCGGTATCGCATGGCAGGGCATTGGTCAGGCCAAGGCGGTTATCTTCTGCATCCTGGTCGTGGCCATCTCCATGATCCAGCTTAAGGCCACGAGGTCCAAGGAGGTGCAGCAGTAATGAAACGCGATAAGGTTATCAACCGCGCGCTCTCGATTTTCTTTACGATCCTGTCGCTCGCGTGGATCTACCCCGTGTTCATGATTGCGCTTAATTCTTTTAAGAAAGCGACCGCAATCAGCACCACCACGGCATTCGATCTGCTCACGCCCGAGACGTTCAACGGCCTCGCAAACTACATGCACGCCCTTAACGAGCAGGGCTTTGCCTCGGCATTTATGTACTCGCTCATCATCACGGTCACGTCGGTCGTGCTGATCTTGGTGTGCTGCTCCATGTGCGCTTGGTACGTGGTTCGTGTCAACAACAAGATCTCGAACTTCTTCTATTACCTGTTCGTGTTCTCGATGGTCGTGCCGTTCCAGATGCTCATGTTCACGCTGTCCAATTTGGCGGACCGCATCGGCTTCAACACGCCGTTCAACATCTGCTTTATCTACCTCGGCTTTGGCGCGGGCCTGGCGGTCTTTATGTTCGCCGGTTTTGTAAAGAACATCCCGCTCGAGATCGAGGAGGCGGCCATGATTGATGGCTGCAACCCGGTCCAGGTGTTCTTTAAGATCGTCCTTCCCATCATGAAGCCCACCTATCTTTCGGTCGGCATCCTCGAGACCATGTGGGTCTGGAACGACTATCTGCTGCCCTACCTTACGCTCGACTCCACCAAGTACAAGACCATTCCTATCTTGATCCAGTACTTCCGCGGCGGCTACGGCCACGTCGAGCTCGGCCCCATGATGGCCTGCATCATGATGGTCGTTATCCCCATCGTTATCATGTACATCCTCTGTCAGAAGTACATCATCGACGGCGTGGTGGCAGGTGCCGTCAAGGGCTGATGCCGTAACTGTTTTGCAAGTTTCTGCGGCGCCCCTCAGCGCGGCGCCGCATATCGAAAGGTAGAGACATGGCCGAGATCGTTCTCAAACATGTTCAGAAGGTGTATCCCAACAACGAGTCAAAAAAGAAGGGCTTCTTTGGCAAAAAGAAAAAGACCGAGGAGAAGAAGCACAACCTCAAGGTTACCGAGGACGGTGTGCTCGCTGTAGAGGACTTCAACCTCACCGTTCACGACCAGGAGTTCGTCGTCCTCGTTGGCCCCTCTGGCTGCGGTAAGTCCACGACGATGCGCATGGTCGCCGGCCTGGAGGACATTACTTCGGGCGATGTGCTCATCGACGGCAAGCGTGTCAACGACGTGGCGCCCAAGGACCGCGACATCGCCATGGTGTTCCAGAGCTACGCTCTGTACCCCAATATGACGGTGTACGAGAACATGGCATTTACGCTCGAGCTCAAGAAGGTTCCCAAGGACGAGATCGACCGCAAGGTTCGCTCTGCTGCCGAAATTCTGGGCATTACCGAGTACCTCGACCGTAAGCCCAAGGCGCTCTCCGGCGGCCAGCGCCAGCGTGTCGCTATCGGCCGCGCCATCGTGCGTGACCCCAAGGTCTTCCTGATGGACGAGCCGCTGTCCAACCTGGACGCCAAGCTTCGTAACCAGATGCGTGCCGAGCTCATTAAGCTGCGCCACGAGATCAAGGGTACGTTCATCTACGTTACTCACGACCAGACCGAGGCTATGACCCTCGGTGACCGTATCGTGGTCATGAAGGACGGCGTCGTCCAGCAGATCGCCACGCCGCAGGAGGTCTTCAACCATCCCGCGAACATCTTCGTCGCCGGCTTCATCGGCGTGCCGCAGATGAACTTCTTCGATGCCCAGCTGGTGCGCTCGGGCAACGGCTTTACCGTCAAGACCGAGGATATGAACGTGGCGCTCGCCCCCGAGACTTGCGCTCAGCTTGCCCTCAACTGGGACGGCGGCGACGTGAAGGAGATTACGGCCGGCGTGCGTCCCGAGCAGATCCTGCTTGCCGACAAGGGCGAGGAGGGCGCGCTCCAGGGTACCGTCGAGGTGACCGAGCTCATGGGCTCGACCGAGCATGTCCACGTGACCGCTCCCGACGGCCAGTTTGTCCTGATTATCCCCGTCGTCGACCTCGAGGCCAAGGGCGCGCTCAAGGCTGGCGACACCATCTGGTTCAAGTTCGAGAAGAACGCGACCCACCTCTTCGATAAGGTCTCTGGCAAGAACCTTATCTAGGCCCGGTGCATCCAGGCCTTCCCTTTGGGCGACTGCGGTATTGCCATCCTTTTGCCGCGGTCACATATAAGGCTCCCCTCCCGTCCACTGG
The DNA here is from genome assembly GCA_900541145.1 of uncultured Collinsella sp. GTDB lineage: Bacteria > Actinomycetota > Coriobacteriia > Coriobacteriales > Coriobacteriaceae > Collinsella. Next base: position 15,518 of record UQIH01000025.1, read on the forward strand.
GCGAGAGGGGAGCCTTTCTTTGTGTTGGGGCTGTCTGACCGGTCGTTTGTCTCGATCTGTAACGGGTGAGGCTGATTTCGGACGTTAGATGTTACAGATCGAGACGGTTCCGCTGAGCTAACCATTTCATCTAAATCTGTAACACCAAAGGTGAATTTCAGCTGCTAGATGTTACAGATTGAGATAAACCCAAGGGGAAGGGCCGGTATGTCTCAATCTGTAACAGCTGGGACCGTTTTTACCGAGTAGTTGTTACAGATCGAGATTGTTTGGCCGAGTCGGGTCACAGGGTAACGTGCGGGCACAAAAAACGGAGCCGTGTCGCCACGACTCCGCTTTCAAGAGGATGGGTAAAGGAAACGAAATTAGCTCAGGTGCCAAATCTCGTCGTTGTACTGGGAAATCGTGCGGTCAGACGAGAAGGTGCCGGCGTTGGCGATATTGATGAGCGCCTTGCGCATCCAGGCGTCCTGGTCCTCGTAGTCGGCCAGCACGCGCTCCTTGGTCTGGATGTACTCCTCAATGTCGAGCAGGGCCATAAACCAGTCCTTGCCCTTAATGTCATCGTGCAGGCGCTGCAGGCGCTCGGCATTGCCGGTCGCCATAAAGGCCGGGTTGGTGATGAAGTCCACCAGCAGTTTAATGCCGGGCTTGCGGTAGAGCACACCGGCGTCATAGGTGCCGTCGGCATAGAGCTGCTCGACCTGTTTGGACGAGGCACCAAAGGTGTAGATGTTCTCGTCGCCCACGAGCTCGGCAATCTCCACGTTGGCACCGTCGAGCGTGCACAGGGTTAGGGCGCCGTTGAGCATGAACTTCATGTTGGAGGTGCCACTCGCTTCCTTGGAGGCCAGGCTGATCTGCTCGGAGATGTCAGCGGCGGGGATCACGCGCTCGGCGGCGGTGACGTTGTAGTTCTCGATCATGACGACCTGCAGGTAGGGAGCCACGTCGGGGTCGTTTGCAATCCACTGCGATAGCGTCAAGATCAGATGGATGATGTCCTGCGCGATAGTGTAGGCAGGCGCCGCTTTGCCGCCAAAGATGATGGTGACGGGGTGCTTAGGTCTGTTGCCGTTCTTGATATCGAGGTACTTCCAGATGATGTAGAGCGCGAGCATCTGCTGGCGCTTGTACTCGTGGATGCGCTTGACCTGGACGTCGATGATGGCGTTGGAGGGAATGGTCACGCCCTGCTCGAGCGCCATGAACTGGCGCATGATGGCCTTGGCTTCGACCTTGGTGGCGGCCAGGCGCTCAAGAACGTCCTTGTCGTCGGCGAACTTGGCGAGTTTGCTCAGATCGCCGGTGCTGCGCCAGTCGGTGCCGATCACATCGTCGAGCAGGCTGGCGAGCGCGGGGTTGGCCCCATGGATCCAGCGGCGGAAGGTGATGCCGTTGGTCTTGTTGGAGAACTTCTTGGGATAGATCTCGTAGAACGGATGAAGCTCGGTGTCCTCCAGGATCTTGGTGTGGAGGGCGGCTACGCCGTTGATGGAGAAGCCAAAGTGGATGTCCATGTGGGCCATGTGGACGGTGTCGTGCTCGTCGATGATGGCGACGCGCGGGTCATCGTGCTCGGCCTTCGCGATCTCATCGAGCTTGACGATAATGTCGGCGATGGCAGGGGAGACCTTCTGCAGGCTGGCGAGCGGCCACTTCTCGAGCGCCTCGGCAAGAATCGTGTGGTTAGTGTAGGCGACCATGGAGCGTACGATGGTCACGGCCTCGTCAAACTCGATGCCATGCTCGGTGGTGAGCAAGCGAATGAGCTCGGGGATGACCATGGTGGGGTGCGTGTCGTTAATCTGGACCACGGCGTAGTCGGCCAGATCGTGCAGGTTGCTGCCGCGCTCGATGGCCTCGTCGATCAGGAGCTGGGCGGCGTTGCTTACCATGAAGTATTCCTGGTAGATGCGAAGCAGGCGGCCCTGCTCGTCGGAATCGTCGGGGTAGAGGAACAAGGTGAGGTTCTTGGCGATCTCGGTCTTGTCGAAGTCGATGGAGCTGCCGGGGACCAGGCCGTCGTCGACGCTCGCCAGGTCGAACAGGCGCAGGCGGTTCTTGTTGGGCTGGCCGTAACCGGGCACATCGATGTTGACGAGCTTGGAGGTAACGGCAAAATCGCCGAACTCGACGGTGTAGGAGCGGTCATCGTCGACCAGGATGTCCTGCTCACCGAGCCACTCGTCGGGGACGGCCTTCTGCTGGTTGTCGACAAAGCGCTGACGGAACAGACCGTAGTGATAGTTGAGGCCCACGCCATCGCCGGTCAAGCCCAGCGTGGCGATGGAATCCAGGAAGCACGCGGCCAGGCGGCCCAGGCCGCCGTTGCCGAGCGACGGCTCGACCTCGAACTCCTCGATCTTGTTGAGGTCGTGGCCTGCGGCGGTGAGCTGGTCCTTAACCTCGTCGTAGATGCCGAGGTCGATCATGTTGTTGATGAGCAGCTTGCCGATCAGAAATTCGGCGGAAATGTAATAAAGCTTTTTCTTGCCGTTGTTGAGCGAGCGGGCGGCGGAGCGCTCCTGCACGAGTTTGACCAGCAGTTTGTAAATGCGACGGTCGTCGAGCTGCTCGAGCGAGGTGCCAAAAGACTGCTCGGCGAGTTCCATGAGGTTAATTTGGGGCATGTTTTCTCCTGTGATGGGTTGTTTCATGTCTGCAATTCATAAGAAGCCCGCGCGAGGGGATTGGGGTGGCCTCGCGCGGGAAAAGCAAGCGCGTCCGCACGGTGGGGAGGGGTTGGGCGCGGTAGCTCCTATTGAGGAAGCTCGATTTCGGCTTCCGACGGGATGCGGAAGTAGGTCTCGGTCCAGTCGGTAAGTTTGTGCTCGAGCTCGCGGGTGATGGCGCCATCGAGCATGCGCCAGGTCCAGTTGCCGCCCAGCGTGGCAGGGGTGTTGATGCGCGCCTCGTTGCCCAAGTTGAGCAGATCCTGCATGGTGTAGATGCACGTGTCGCTCACGCTGGCGGCGATGGTGCGGTTGAGTGCATCTGCCATGGGTTCGCCGGCCTGCTGATGGGTGTACAGGGCTGCCTGCTCACGTTGACGCGGGGTGGCCGTTCCCTCAAACCAACCGCGCGCCGTCTCGTTGTCGTGGGTGCCCACATAGGCGACGGTGTTGGCGATGTAGTTATGCGGCAGGTAGTACGAGTTGGTGCCCTCAAAGGCAAACTGCAGGATCTTCATGCCGGGGAAGCCCGAGTTGTCGCGCATGTCGATGACGCCGGGGGTGAGGAAGCCCAGGTCCTCGGCGATGATGGGCAGCGTGCCGAGCTTTTCCTCGAGCGTCTTGAAGAACTTGAGGCCGGGCCCCTGCGTCCACGAACCGTAGGACGAATCGGGCGAGGAGAACGGCACCTCCCAATAGGCCTCGAAGCCGCGGAAGTGATCCAGGCGGATGACGTCGTACATGTCGAGTGCGGCACGGATGCGGCCCTCCCACCAGGAGAAGCCGTCGGACTCCATGGCGTCCCAGTCGTAGATGGGGTTGCCCCAGTACTGGCCGGTGGCCGAGAACTGGTCGGGCGGCGTGCCGGCGACGCTCACGGGATTGCCGGCGGCGTCGATCTTAAAGAGCTCAGGCGTCGCCCACATCTCGACAGAGTCACGCGAGACATAGATGGGCAGGTCGCCGATGATGAGAATGTCGCGCTCGTTGGCATAGGCCTTGAGGCGGCTCCACTGGCGATCGAAGAAGTACTGCGTCATCTGGTGGTAGAGCATACGCGCCGGATGGTCGGCGCAGACCTTGGCGGAAGCCTCGCCGCGGGTGCGGAGCTCCGCGGGCCACTCCCAAAACGCTTTTAGACCGCACTCCTCTTTGACGGTCATGAACTCACAGTAGGGGATGAGCCAGCCCTCGTTGGCCTGGATAAAGTCATCGAAATCGGCCGGCTTGTCGGCAGCAAAGCGCTCAGCGGCTCGGTCGAGAATCTGACGGCGGCCGCCAAAGATAGCACCGTAGTCGACATTGCTGGGGTCGGATCCCAGATACACGCCATCGATATCGCGCTGCTCCAGATACCCTGCCTCGATAAGCTCGGCAAAGTCGATAAAGTTGGGGTTGCCTGCGCGGGCCGAGAACGACTGATAGGGCGAATCGCCATAGCTGGTCGTCGTAAGGGGCAGAATCTGCCAGTAATGTTGTTTGCACGAGGCGAGAAAATCGACGAAGTCGTAGGCATTCCAGCCAAAGCCGCCGATTCCGTATGGTCCGGGCAGAGATGAGACGGGCATGAGGACGCCGCTTGCACGCTCCATGAATGCGCTCACCAACCTTCTTGTTGTGGGGTCGGACTGCCGATGGGGGTGCAGTCCGACCCCGATGTTCTGATTCGATACGCCTATTGTAAAACATGTTGTTTAAACATGTACAGGCAAGATAAAAAAGTTGGTCGATTTTCGGCGAATGGTTACATGCCATGAAAAAGCCCCGACCTCACAACGTGAGATCGGGGCAAGAGCGGTATGTAGGTTTTTTTGCTACTCGGCGTCGGCGAAGCCGTTGGGGTTGTGGCTCTGCCAGTTCCAGCTATCGCGGCACATGTCCGCGATGTCGTACTGGGCCTTCCAGCCCATCATGCGCTCGGCCTTGGAGGCATCGCACCAGTTGGCAGCGATGTCGCCGGCGCGGCGCTCGCGGATCACGTAGGGCAGCTCCTTGCCACAAGCCTTGGAGAAGGCGGCGACGACCTCGAGTACCGAGGTGCCGGTGCCGGTGCCCAAGTTAAAGATCTCGACGCCGGTCTTGCCGTTCATCCAGTTGAGGGCGGCCACGTGACCAGATGCCAGATCGCACACGTGGATGTAATCGCGCACGCCGGTGCCGTCGGGGGTGGGGTAGTCGTTGCCAAAGACCTGAACGGCCTCGAGCTTGCCCACGGCAACCTGGGCGACATAGGGCACCAGGTTGTTGGGGATGCCCTTGGGGTCCTCGCCGATCAGGCCCGACGGATGAGCGCCAATGGGGTTGAAGTAACGGAGCAGCACGACGTCCCACTCGGGGTCGGCGGTGTGGACGTCCATAAGGATCTGCTCGATCATCCACTTGGTCCAACCATAGGGGTTGGTCGCGGGCTTCTTAGGATCCTCCTCGGTGACGGGCGGGTTGTCCGGGTCGCCGTAGACGGTCGAGGAGCTCGAGAAGATGATGGACTTGCAGCCATGGTTGCGCATGACGTCGATGAGCACCAGGGTGTTCTCGATGTTGTTGTGGTAGTACTCGACGGGCTTGCTCACCGACTCGCCGACGGCCTTAAAGCCGGCAAAGTGGATGACGCGGTCGATCTGATGGGTATCGAAGATCTTGTTCATCGCATCGCGGTCGAGCACGTTGGTCTCGTAGAAGGTGAGGTTCTTGGCGGCCTCGTCGCCCACGATGGTCTTGACGCGGTCGACGGCGACGGCGCTGGAGTTGGAGAGATCATCGACGATGACGACCTGGTAACCACCCTCGAGCAGCTGAACGACGGTGTGCGAGCCGATAAAGCCGGCGCCACCGGTAACGAGGACACAGGTGTCTTTGGGGTCGAGTGCTTTGGACATGTAGTCTCCTATCGAATCAGGAACACTTCTTCAGGGGAGTATAGCGCAGGCAGGGACGCCCAAATCGTGCGCTGTAGGAAAAGCAGAGGATTGTGCTAACGTACTCATAGAAGAGCTTGCGTACGCATAACCTGATCTTTGGCATTTGCTTACGAGCCGCTGACCTTGCAGTTTCCTGCCGTTCGTGGAAATCGTTGGGACGCGCCATATGTACGCTAATATGTATGAGTTGAGCGACATATAAATAAGCATGTAACGGAGTACATATGTCACCAAACAGCGATTCCATCCTTTCCCAGGAGCTCTCGCGCCGCACTGCCCTCAAGGCCCTGTTCGGCGCCGCTTCTGCGGCAGTTCTTTTTGGCCTGCCCGCTCGCGCCCATGCGGCGGAGGCTTCCAAAGAAACCACCGATAAACTGAATGCCGCCCAGGCCCAACTCGACGAGGTTCAGGCCCAGCTCGACAGCATCGCAAATGAGTATGCGGCGCTGGCCAACAAGAATGCCCAGACCCTCAACGACATCGAGAATGTCCAGGGCAAGATTGACGACACGCAGGCCCAGATCGATGAAAAGAAGGCCGAGCTCAAGAAGAAGCGCAACGACCTTTCCGATCGCGTGGCCGCCAGCTACAAGTCCGGCGGCACGAACATCCTGTCGCTGCTGCTGGCCTCTGGCTCGTTTGAGGAACTCGTCGCCAACGCGCATTACGTTGAGAAGATCAACAAGAGCGACCGCGACGCCATCGAGGACATTCAGACCATCCAGGAAGAGCTCGATGCGCAAAAGACCGAGCTCGAGTCGCAGAAGGCCGACTTAGAGAAGCTCAAGGACCAGCAGACTGCCCAGATGCAGGACATGCAGGCCAAGCAGCAGGAAGTCCAGACGGTTCTGAACGGCCTCTCTGACGATGTCAAGGAGCTCATGGCTCAGCGTGATTCCGAGATTCTCGCTGCCGCCCAGGCCGAGGAGGCCGCTAGGAAGGCCGCCGCTGCCGCGGCCGCCGCGAACAAGAACAATTCCTACTCGGGTGGTTCGAGCTCGGGTGGCGGATCGTATGCGCCCGGAACTCCGCAGCAGAATGCCGGCTCGGGCAAGCAACAGGCCGTCGTCAACGCGTGCTACTCCACGCCTTCGCCGGGCCAGAACTGGTGCGCGGCGTGGGTTACCAATGTCTTCCGTAACGCCGGCGTTGGCTACTTTGGCGGCAATGCGTGCGACATGTTTAACGCCTGGTGCTATAGCTCCGACCGCTCGGCGCTGCAGGTGGGCATGATCGTGGCCGATTCCTCGCACAGCGGCACGGGTGCTCCGGGCCTTATCTACGGTCATGTGGGTATCTACGTTGGCGGCGGCATCGTTATGAGCAATGAGGGAGCCATTACGTCTAAGTCGCTCGATTCGTTTATTAGCTTCTATGGCACTGGCTCTGGCGTGCGTTGGGGCTGGCTCGGCGGTATTGCGCTGTCGTAACGGTGGTTTGAAGTAAGTTGGTCCGTGGCTGCCCGAAAGGCATTAGGTTGCCTGCTCGGACAGCCACGGACCTCTCGGGTCCAATACGTCACACGCCGGACTGGGTTATCTGAATAAATATGGCGAAGGCCCCTTTCGGGGCCTTCTTTTTTATAAAAATTCGCCGACTCGGTGGACTTCGGGTTCTAGGTCTACGTTGAATTGGTCTTTGACGGTTGTCTGGATGTGGCGGATGAGTTCGTCGACGTCGGCGGCGGTGGCGTGGTCGGCGTTGACGATGAAGCCGCAGTGCTTCTCGCTCACCTGCGCGCCGCCAACGGCGTGTCCTCGCAGGCCGGCATCCATGATGAGCTTGCCGGCAAAGTAGCCCTCGGGGCGCTTGAAGGTGGAGCCGGCACTCGGCATATCGAGCGGCTGCTTGTCCTCGCGGCGCTGGCGGTAGTCGTCCATGTCGGCCTTGATCATCGCGGCGTTGCCCGGGGCGAGGTTAAAGGTGGCAGAGAGCACGATAAAGCCGTCGTCGGCGATGCGGCTCTTGCGATAGCCCAGGTTGAGCTCATCGACATCGAACTCGATGATGTTGCCGCTGCCGCGGGTGCCGTCGTCGAGCGCGCGGGCGGGCTTGTAGACGCGCACGGACTCCAAAACATCGGCCATGCAGGCGCCGTAGGCACCGGCGTTCATATAGCAGGCGCCGCCGACCGAGCCGGGGATGCCCGAGAGGGGCTCCATGCCGGTGAGGCAGGCTTCGGCGGCAGCCGCGGCGACATCGGAAAGCAAGGCGCCGGCTGCCGCCGTGACGTGCGTGCCGTCGACGGTGATGTCGGAGAGGCCCTCGCCCAGCGCCACGACGACGCCGCGGATGCCCTTGTCACCGACGAGTAAGTCGGAGCCGTTGCCCACGATGGTGAGTGGCAGATCGCAGCGATAGCAGGTATCGAGCGTGGCGACGAGGCCCTGCTCGGTATCGGGCGTGACAAAGACATCGGCCGGGCCGCCGATCTTAAACGTGGTGTGCTCGCGCATGGGCTCGCTCATGAGCACGTTGTCCTCGCCGGCAACACCGGCGAGCGCGCAGAGCAGGTCCTCGTTAAAAAAGTCGTTCTCGTGCATACGAATATCCGCCTTATGGTGGTCGTTTTCATTAATCGAATGCAATATACCCCACCCGGATGGATTTGGTGCAAAGTAACCTGACCCCAATGCATCACATGGTGCAAAGGGGTCAGGTTGCTTTGCGCCAATCGCGGCGATAAAACAGCCGTCTACCGGATTGGTAAAGTGTTTATCATCAAGGTAGAGGGACGGTCGCTATACTTTCAAGAGATTGCGCGAATACTCGGAAGGAGCGAGATGGGCAACAAAGTTACTCTCAAGCAGATTGCCCAGGAGGTGGGGCTTTCCCCTTCGTCGGTCTCGCTTGTCCTTAACAACCGGCCTTGTCGCATCTCGGAAGAAAACCGCAAGCTCATCAAGGAGGTTGCGGCGCGCAACCACTATGTTCCTAACCAGATCGCGCGCAGCCTGGTCATGCGCGAGTCGCGCACACTGGGCCTTATCGTTCCCAATATCGAGAGCCGCTTTTTTGCCTCGCTTGCCGGCAGCTTGGAAAAGCGCTGCCGCGAGGACGGTTACGCGCTCTTTATTACCAGCTCGGGTGGAAGCGCCGATGACGATTTGGAACTGCTGCGCCAGCTGGTGACGCGCGGCGTCGATGGTGTCTTCCTGGTGGTAGGCGACGAGTTCTCGGATGACCGTGCCCTGCGCGAAGAGGTCAGCCATCTGCCTATCCCTGCCGTGATGGTCGACCGTGCCATTGAGGGGCTCGAGTGCGACAAGGTGATGTTCGACCACGAGATGGGCGGCTACATGGCCACGCGGTATCTGATTGAGCAGGGTCATCGCCGCATCGCCTGTCTGGTTAACGCGCGTCGCTCCAATACGGGCCGCAAGCGACTTGCTGGCTATGAGCGCGCACTGCGCGAGGTGGGACTGCCCATCGACGCGCGCCTGGAGTTTGAGAGCGAGTACTACATTCCGAGCGCCTACGAGGCCTCGGAGGCGGTGCTCGCAACCGACGCCACTGCCGTGTTCGCAAGCTCGGACAACATTGCCCTCGGTTTGCTCAAGCGCTTGCACGAGATGGAGAAGAGCATCCCGGGCGATATCTCGGTCGTAAGCTATGACAACTCGGCCGCCGATGTTCTCTTTGAACCAGCGCTGACCGCGATTGAGCAGGACCCTGGTGTCCTCGCGGAGCATGCTTTTGGCTGCATGTCCAAGCGTCTTGCCGGTAGGGGCGGTAGACGTGCCGAAGAGGTCGTTCTGGAGCCGGCGCTTATCGTGAAGGGCAGTGTGCTTGACCTTACCGAATATAGTTAAGCGCACTTGTTTGTTTGCATAGATTGCATGCGGAGCGTCCGCTATTTGCCGGCGGGGCCGGGGTGCCTGCTTTGTTTTGAGAAGTTCACGAAGCCCACCTCTCAAAACAAAGCAGGCACCCCGGCCCTCGTCCGTAAACTCTTCCGCTGGGCGAGCCATAGACGCCGCGCACCGATCTACTAAAGGATGAGCTTGAAATTGGTGCTATATTCGGCTTGAGTTGTTTAATGCTAGTACGGGAGGCTGATATGGGGCTGTTCAAGAAGAAAAACCCGCAGGATGCCTTTGATCCCGATGTGTTTACCATCACGGATACGATTTTGGACCCGCCGCGGTTTACGTTTTTGCCGGCTATCTACCAGGATGCCACGCGTCGCAAGTGGGCCGTGCATCAGCGCGGCGGCGAGCCGAAGATTTTTGACTATGCGGACGTGTTGCAGTGCGAAGTAGCCGAGGCGGGCGATCCGGAGGCCGAGGAAGTGGCCTCAAAACAGGAATTTGCCCAGCGTATCCTGGTAAATCCCGCCAAGGCGGCGAAAATAAATGCTGCCAAGCGTAATATGTGTCTTGGTATGGGCGTTGTTGTGGCGGTTCAGACGGGAAAAGACGAGGTTTCCAAATTAGAGATTCCCGTTATGACCGACGAAGTTAAACGCGATTCAAGTCTATATAAGTCGTATCGGAATGTCGCCGAGAAGATCAAGGCCGAATTTGATGCCATGGGAGGGCTGGCCTAATTTTGGCGGCATACGTTTCTGAATGAGGAGTCTGTGCAATGGCAGGCGAATCTTATGCAATTCCCCCCAAAGATCGTGCTGTTGAGGGAATTCTTTGGTATATCCAGCACCATCAGCTTGCCGGCGGTGATCGCCTACCGGCCGAGCGCGTGCTGTGCGAAGAGATTGGCGTTTCGCGTACGGCGTTGCGCGCCGGTATCACGCGGCTCATCTCGTGTGGAACGCTCGAGAGCCGACGCGGATCGGGTACGTATGTGTGTCCTCCCAAGCCGCTGAACATCTTCCAGGAAACGTATAACTTTTCCGATGCTGTGCGGACTGCCGGCCTGCACCCCTCTTCTCGTCTGGTTTCCACCGGGACCATCGAGGCGGATGAGGCACTTGCCGACAAGCTTGGGGTGTCTGTAGGCGCTCCTTTGCTTCGCATGCAGCGCGTTCGACTTATTGAGGGCGAGCCGGCGTCAATCGAGACGGCTCACGTTAACCTGTCCCTGTGCCCATCGCTTATCGAGCACGATTTTGAGTGCGAGAGCCTTTACGATGTCTTGCTCAAAGAAGGTGGCGTGCGTGTTGAGCATGGACGTGAGCATATCTCCATCTCGCGTTTGAACGCCGAAGAGGCCGAGCTGCTCCAGCAAGAAGAGGGAACGCCGGTGTTCTATGAGAGCACGATCGAATTGGATAAGGACATGCGTTTTGTGGAGCATTGCAAATCGGTGATTTTGCCCACAAAGTTCCGCTTTGCCGATAACGGCGAAGAGAACGGCATGAGGAGCGTGGCAGGTGAACAATGGCTGAAACAGTAGATGCCACCCCGGTCTATATGCGCATTCGACGCCGCATCGAGGAGCGTATCGAGCGCGGTATATATCCCACGGGTTCCATGATTCCGTCCGAAAAAGACCTCGCCGAGGAATTTGGTACGACACGCTTGACCATCCGAAGCGCTGTCGATGAGCTGGTTCAGCGCGGGCAGATTCGCCGTGTTCGGGGAAAAGGTGCCTTTGTGGCGCAGAAAGTACCTGCTTTTTTTGAACGCACGGGCGGTTTTCGTGAATCGGTCCGTGCTTCGGGCGGCGAACCGTCCGTCCGCATCCTCGCGCGTTCCAAGCGTTATGCGGGCCCATACTACGCCGACCTGTTTGGCATCGCCGAGGACGACCTACTCTATTCCATTCGACGCCTGAACTGCATAAACGGTAGCCCCGTATCGATTGAGACAGCGCTGATTCCCTGCCTGCTGTTCCCAACCATCGAAGATATTGACGTGTCGGTCTTCAGTTTGTACGAGACCTATGAGATGCTGGGCCGAAAGCCGGTCATGGCACAGGAAAAGCTCGATATCGAAGCGCTGGGCGCACGAGATGCCGGCCTCCTTGGACTGGAGCAGGGCGATCTTGCCTTGACGCTTGAGTGTGTGAGCTTCGATGCGAGCGGCCAGGCGATCGAGTACGTCAAGTCGTTTAACCGCGGTGATGCGGGTGGATATACCTATACGTACTAGCTGGTTTTTTGCATAACGGGCTGAAAAGCTGACGGAATTTTGATTCGTTGAGCAGGCTGCATATACAACCTTACAGGGCTCAAAATCGACCGTTCGCCGATGGGGATAAATTAATCGACAAAGAGGTATCAAAAAGCCGTAACCTGTAATTGTGATTGGTATCAAATACTAATGATTTGTTACGAGGTGAGACGATGAAGATGCTCGATTACGTTCAGCTTGCCCATGCGCGTATGGGGGAGAACCTCGAGCGTTCGTCTGAGCTGGTAGCGCAGCTCGTTGATATTTTCCAGTCCGGTTCTTTTGACGCACTGCGCGTCGTTGCTTCGGGTTCGTCGCGCCATGCCGCCGATTGCACCCGCGATTACCTGCAAGATGCGCTGCAGATGCAGGTGTCCGTTGTGACGCCCGAGGCCTTCGTCGATTTTGAACACACCTATCCGCAGCATGCGCTCAACATCGCCGTCTCGCAGAGTGGCTATTCGACCAATACGATTGCGGCGCTCGATTACATGCGCGCACACGATATGGCTGCAGTTGCGCTCACGGCAAACGTCGAGGCGCCCATCAAGGAGCACACTGACATCGTTCTTGACTACGGTGTGGGCGTCGAGTCGGTGGACTTTGTGACTCTGGGCGTTGAGGTTCTCGTTGAGTACCTGGTGCTCTTTGGTATTTACGGCGGTCAGGCGCGCGGAACGATTGACGCCAAGGGCGTTGCCCAGCGTCTTGACGACCTGCGCGAGGCTATCCATGCCAATGCCGTGATGTGCAAGACCGCCGAGGCATATGTCCAAGACCACATGCTCGAGCTTTCTGAGCACACGCCCGCCATGGTCGTCGGCAACGGCCCCAACTACGGTGTTGCCGAGGAGGCGGCGCTCAAGCTGAGCGAGACCATCAAGATTCCTGCCATGCATCACGAGGGCGAGGAGTTCGTTCACGGTCCCGAGATGCAGATCGTTCCGGGCTATCTGGTGTTTATCGTCGACGATCCGCAAGGGTCGGAGCGTCTTGCGAATATCGCCGATGCGCTATCGAACGTTACGGCAAAAACGGTGCTGCTCACGGCCCATCCCAAGGGCAAGGCTCACGAGGTTGCGGTGCCTCAGGTGGCTCCGCTGCTCAGCGCAATTCCCAATCTTGTGTTCTTCCAGACGATTGCGGCCATAATCGCCGAGCGTCTGAAGTCATGGGACGTGCACCCGTATCTCGATGCCGTCTCCAAGCAAATGGAGGTCAAGGCAGAGGGCTACGAAGAGTCAGTCAATGCGCTTAAAGCCAAAGCGGCCGAGTGTTACGGAATGTAAGCGGGTTTTGATGCCCGTTGGCATGGGGGATGTGGAAACAACCCCAGAAAGGAGAGACAAATGAAGGAAACCGAGAAGATCGAGATCATGCATTTCGACCAGGAGGGCTATCTCGAGGACGGCAAGGCGCTCTACGAGACCGGCAAGAAGATGACCGCGCTCGCCGACAAGGTCGCCGACGAGGGCTACGACGCCGTGTTCCTGATGGGCGTCGGCGGCACCTGGGACGAGCTCATGCAGCTCGAGTACCTCATGAACAAGTTCGGCGACCGCGACCTCGAGGTCTA
>UQIH01000026.1 GCA_900541145.1 uncultured Collinsella sp.
CTACACACTGCATATCGTCGGCAGCGTCAGATGTGTATAAGAGACAGATCTATTGGCTCGCGCGCATGATTGATGCTGGGGAGGATCCTAAGTTTATCGCTCGCCGTATTATGATTCACGCTTCTGAGGATGTTGGCAACGCCGACCCGCAGGCGCTTTTGGTGGCGCATGCCGCGTTTAAGTCTGCCGAGGTCATTGGCTATCCTGAATGTCGCATTAACCTGGCACAAGCTGCGCTCTATGTGTGCTTGGCGCCTAAGTCGAATGCCTGCGAGGCCTCGATCGATGCGGCTCTGGCGGATATCCATAGCAGTGGCCTTCGTGAGGTGCCCAGCTATCTGCGCGATCGTCACCGCCCTGGTAGCGATGAGTACGGCGTGTACAAGTATCCGCACGATTATCCCGAAGGCTGGGTCGATCAGCGCTACTTGCCCGAAGGCCTGGAGCGTGGTGCCTTTTGGCAGCCTGCCGGCCGCGGTTGGGAAGAATGGCGCGTAGAGCAAAGCGAACGCGACCGCAGCGGGAATTCACCGAAGTAGCTGCTGATAATTTTGTCCCACGTTGCTGCTCTTGGCATGTTCGGTCCCCTTTGGGGTACCATGAAAAGCGTCTGTATTTCGATTCTTCCGGGAGGCTTGTATGAGTCCCATTCAAATCGCCTTGCTGCTGCTCGCCGTTGCCGGCGTGTGGGCCATCGCTGAGCTCGCGCTTACCCTGCGCAAGACCCGCAATGTTGTCGACTCGCTCGATAAGACCGTGAACGACCTCAACAACACCATCGCCGAGGCTCAGCCTGTGGTGGCAAAGCTCGATGGCGCTGTCGATGAGCTTACGCCGGCGCTTGCCCAGATGGAGCCGCTCCTCAAGTCGAGCAAGACCGCCGTCGACGCCCTTACCTCCAATCTCGTAGAGGTCGAAGCCGTGGTTCGCGATATTTCCGAGGTCACCGGCAGTATGGCCGAGGCCAGCAATGCCGTGTCGAGTGTGACCGACTCCGCTGCCGGTGCCGTGCAGAAACTCTTTAACAAGGTGAAGACTCCCGCGGCCGACGCCGAGCGCAAGCTTTCCGCTGCCGAAGAAGCCGAGCAGCCGACCGAGCGTGTCCTGATTGGCGAAGCCGGGGACGAGGTCGCCGAAGGCGACGATGATGGTCAGAAGCCTGCTGGAAAGCCGACTCAGTATTACACCTACACCCCCGCCCAGACCTCCGAGGAGTCCTGCGATGAGTAGCGAAGCAACCTGCCCCATTACGCTGACCGTTGCCGGTGACCCGCGTCTCGCTCGCCTTGTGCGCATGACGGCAGCCAACGTTGGTGCCCTGTGCTCTATGTCTGTCGATCGCATTGAGGACATCCGCATGGCTGCCGAGGAGGCTTTCATTTTTGGTTGCACCGCGGTCGACTGCGACGACATCACCATCAAATTCGATGTCGATGAGACCCACGTTGGCATGACTATTACCTTTGGCGATCAGGCTACGGTCGATGAAGACGACCAGGCTGCGGTGTATGCCGAGCTCATCCTCGCGAGCGTGTGCGACTCCTACGAAAAGACTGCGGCGCCCCTGACGCTTTCCCTCGACCTCAAGGCGGATATCTAATATGACCGAACGTTCCCGGAGCGGCAAGACCGCTTGGGACAAGGAGAAAACCCGCGAGCTGTTTCGTCGTTACAAGGAGACCGGTGATCCGGACGCCCGTGAGCAGCTCGTCATGTCCCATATGAACCTGGTAAGGTTTCTTGCCAACAAATTTAAGAATCGCGGCGAGCCGCTCGACGACCTCATGCAGGTCGGCTATCTGGGCTTGCTCAAGGCTATCGACCGTTTTGATCCCGAGCGCGGACTCGAGTTCACGACGTTTGCGACACCCACTATCCTGGGCGAGATCAAACGCCATTTTCGCGACAAGGGCTGGAGTGTGCGCGTACCGCGTCGTCTGCAGGAGCTCTCGGCCAAGGTCAACCAGGCTACTGACAAACTTACCAACGAGCTGCAGCGTTCGCCCAAGGTTGAGGAGATCGCTGAGTATCTAGATGTGACTGTCGATGAGGTCCTCGAGGCTATGGAATCGTCTTCGGCCTATACCTCGGTGCCCATCGAGGCTCCTGGTGCGTCCGATTCCGACGATGCCCCTTCGATTCTCGACCGTTACGCCGACGACGACAACGAGCTCGACTTTACCGATGACCGCCTAGTGATTGAGGAAGCCATCCGTGATTTCTCGCCGCGCGAGCGCGAGGTGATCGAGCTGCGCTTTGTGAAGGGCATGACCCAGATCGAGATCGCCAAGAAGCTGGGTATTTCTCAGGTGCAGGTTTCGCGTCTGCTGCGCCGCACGCTTAAGAAGATTCAGGACAAGATCGACCCCGACGGAGTGATGATTCGTTCATGAGTGAACACCCCCAACAAACCGATCGCGTGCTGCGCGACACCCGCATTCTGACGCTTCGCATTTGGGCTGTTGTCGGCTGCATTGTCATCGCCGCTGTCATCTTTAACCTTATGGGCATCCTGGCGCCGGTTATCGAGTTTCTTGCCGTCGGTTCCATCATTGCCTTTGTGATGTCCCCGATCACCAACTGGCTCGAGCACCATGGCGTGAATCGCGGCATCGGTTCGCTTATCGCGCTTATTGTTGTTGTTGCCGTGCTCGTCGGTGTCGTTTGCATCTTGTCGCCGATTCTCTTTGGTCAGATCATGGAAGTCCTGAGCCGCCTGCCCGAGCAGCTTCGTGTTGCGGGTGGCGATCTCAATGAGATGATCTCGCATGCCAAGACGCTCAATAACACGCCGCTCAAGGAGTATTTGGACGATAATCTTTCGTCGCTGGTTACCGTGGCATCGAAGTATGTGTCTCAGATTGCTGCCGAGCTTGGCCGCGGTGTGTTCCCGCTCATCACCAATACAGCCTCGCAGTTGTTCGTGATCTTCCTTGGTCTGGTGCTTGCCTACTGGATGGCCTGCGACTACCCTCGCATGCATCACGAGATTTGCACCATCATCGGTCAGGAGAAGGAGACCTCGTACCGCTTTATGGTCGCCATCCTCTCTCGCTCTGTCGGCGGCTACATGCGCGGTATGGTCGTGACGTCCATCTGCGGTGGTTTCCTCGCCTTTATCGGTTTTATGATCATCGGTCATCCGTATGCGGCGCTCATGGCTATCTTCACTGGCATCATGCACTTGGTTCCGGTCGTCGGTCCCTGCGTGAGCGCGGCAATCGCCACGGTACTCGGCTTTATGTTCAGCCCCATGTTGGCGTTATGGACGCTCATCGTGACGATGGTCGCGCAAAACGTCACCGACAATGTGATTTCGCCTAAGGTCATGCAGAGCTCAGTGCAGGTGCATCCCATTATGAGCCTCACGGCTCTCGTTATTGGTTCGGCACTCATGGGGCCCATCGGCATGATTATTGCCATCCCGCTTTGTGCGGCCCTCAAGGGCATCTTCGTGTACTTCTTTGAGAATGAGACCGGCCGTCAGCTTGTGGCCTATGACGGAGCCGTGTTTAAGGGCACGCCGTACCGCGATGCCGATGGCAACCCGGTCGCCGCCTACGACGCGCTCGGCGACGACACCTTCATCTATGAGTCCGAGCTCATCGGTAACGAGACTGCGCCCGAGGCCCAGGCCATGCCCAAACCCGAGCTCGATAATCCCTGGATGAAGCTCTCGGGCCTTCAGCCCGATGCTACGGGCTTTTTCAAGAATCCCTTCGCCAAAGACGACGATTTCAATATGAACGACGACACCAAAACCGGCATCGACGGCTCCATGGACGATTCGGATTCTAAATAGGTTCTATTAACGTTTCTTGAAGTTGTAAATGACAAGAAACGCGACCAAAGCGATTGATAAGGGGCCGGCTACATAGAAAAAGAGAACGTCAATTGCGCGTAGAGTGTAATAAGCCTTATCGCCGGACATTACTGTATACAATACGTATCCAAATGATGGTTGGTTTGCGTACCAGCATGAGAAGGCTAAGAGCGCTAAAAGTGCTACAACCAGAAGTGCATTCAGGACAAATCGTTTGCTTTTCATCGATCGCTCCTTCCGGGTGAATCTTATATGCAATTATACAGCAGTCCTTTTTCAAAGGATCGCGCAGTACTTAATAACGTGCACTTTCGCTGGAGGGTCGCTGTTTGGCGACCCTCTTTTTTGCACAGGCGCGGCGGGATGGTAATATCGTTACGTTTGAACTGTTTCGATGTGAAACCGAGGAGATTCCCTCTATGAGTGCTGACTACCCGTCAATGACTACGGCCGAGATTCGCTCTAAGTTCCTCAACTTCTTTGAGGAGCGCGGTCTTAAGCTCTATCCTTCTTCGTCCCTCGTCCCCGACGATCCTTCGCTGCTGCTTGCCAACGCTGGCATGAACCAGTTTAAGGAGTACTACCAGGGCAAGAAGACCATGAAGGAGATCGGCGCTATCTCCTGCCAGAAGTGCGTCCGCACCAACGACATCGATTGCATCGGCGAGGACGGCCGTCACCTGTCGTTCTTCGAGATGCTCGGCGATTTCTCTTTTGGCGGCGTTTCCAAGGAGCAGGCTTGCGCCTGGGCCTTTGAGCTCATCACCAAGGAGTTCAAGCTGCCGCTCGACCGCCTGTACTTTACCGTCTTTACCGAGGACGACGAGACCCACGACGTGTGGCGTTCTCTGGGCGTTGCCGAGGACCACATCTCCCGCCTGGGCGAGGACGACAACTTCTGGGCCGCTGGCCCCACCGGCCCCTGCGGTCCGTGCTCCGAGATCTACTTTGATATGGGCGAGGAGGTCGGCTGCGGCAGCCCCGACTGCAAGCCCGGCTGCGACTGCGACCGCTTCCTTGAGTTCTGGAACCTCGTGTTTACCCAGTACGACCGTCAGGAGGACGGCTCCATGCCGGAGCTGCCGCACCGCAACCTCGATACGGGCATGGGCCTGGAGCGCATGGCTGCTATCATGCAGCACAAGACCGCCAATTACGACGGCGATCTGATGCAGCACCTCATCAAGCTGGGCGAGGAGATCAGCGGCAAGACCTATGACGCCGACGATTACTCCGGCGCCAGCCGTTCTCTTCGCATCATCGCCGACCACTCCCGTGCCGTCGACTTCATGATCTCTGACGGCATCCTGCCCGGTAACGAGGGTCGCGAGTACGTCCTTCGCCGCCTGCTCCGCCGCGCCGTGTTTCACGGTCGCCTGCTGGGCATCGAGGGCGCCTTCCTGACCAAGTTTATCGACGAGGTCAACGCTCAGATGGGCGAGGCCTATCCTGAGCTGCTCAAGAACGTCGCGCTCGTCAAGGGTATCGTCGCCTCCGAGGAGGAGCGCTTCTCCACGACGCTCGACAACGGTCGCGTCTACCTGGACGAGGCCCTGGCCGCGCTCGCCGACGGCGCCGTCCTTCCGGGCGACGTTGCCTTTAAGCTGCACGACACCTTTGGTTTCCCTATTGACCTGACTGTCGAGATCGCCGGCGCTGCTGGCCACGACGTCGACATGGACGGCTTCACCGCCTGCATGGAGGACCAGAAGGCCCGCGCTCGTGCCAACGCCAAGGGCGATGCCTGGGGCAGCTTCAACGACGTGTGGGTCGAGCTTTCCGACAAGGTCGTCGCGACCGAGTTCGACGGCTATGACAACGATGCGATCGAGGGTGCCAAGGTTGTCGCCATCGTTCGCAACGGCGAGTCCGTCGAGTCCGCTGCCGCCGGCGAGGACGTCGAGGTCGTGCTCGACCGCACCCCGTTCTACGCCGAGATGGGTGGCCAGCAGGGCGATGCCGGCGAGCTTTCCGCCGAGGGCGTTTCGCTGACCGTTTCCGATACCGAGAACCACAACGGCCTGTATGCTCACGTCGCCCACGTTGCCGAGGGCACGCTGGCCGTCGGTGCTACCGTGACCGCCGCGCTCGACGCCGAGCGCCGTGGCTTCCTGCGCCGCAACCACACCGCCACGCACCTGCTCGACGCCGCCCTTAAGCAGGTCCTGGGCGAGCACGTCTCCCAGGCCGGCTCGCTGGTGACGCCCGAGCACCTGCGCTTTGACTTTACGCACTTCGAGGCCCTGTCCTCCGAGCAGCTCAAGGCTGTCGAGGACCTGGTCAACCAGCAGATCTTCGCTTCCAAGCCGGTCGTGACCCGTGTCATGGGCATCGACGAGGCTAAGGCTGCCGGCGCTGTCGCTCTGTTTGGCGAGAAGTACGGCGATGTCGTCCGCGTCGTCTCCGTGGGCGCCGAGGACCAGCCGTTCTCCCGCGAGCTCTGCGGTGGCACGCACGCTGCCAACACTGCTGAGATTGGCCTGTTCAAGATCATTTCCGAGTCCTCTACGGGCTCGAATGTCCGTCGTATCGAGGCCGTGACCTCTAAGGGTGCTCTCGACTATATGGCCGACCGCCTGGCGCTCGTCGACGCCGCCGCCGCTGCGCTCAAGTGCCGCGTAGACGAGGTTCCCGCCCGCGTGGAGAACCTGCAGGCCGAGCTGCGCGAGACGTCCAATAAGCTCAAGAAGGCTCTGACCGGTGGCTCCTCCGACGCCATTTCCAGCGCCATCGAGGGCGCCGTCGAGCTCGACGGCTATAATCTCGTTGTCGCTGAGCTCCAGGGCCTTGAGGCTGCCGACCTGCGCAACGTATGGGATACCGTGCATCAGAAGGTCGCCGGCCCTGTCGCTTGTGTCGTCGCCAGCGTGACTGAGAAGGGCACTCCGGCCCTGCTCGCTGCCGGCTCCGATGACGCCGTCAAGGCCGGTTTCCACGCCGGTAACGTGATCAAGCAGATCGCGGGTCTGGTCGACGGTCGCGGTGGCGGTCGTCCCAACATGGCCCAGGCCGGTGGCAAGAATGCTGCCGGCATCGCCGATGCCCTCGCGGCCGCTAAGACCGCGCTCGGCGCCTAAGAATCTAAGAAGTCGCTGTGGTTGCGCTCGCGCTGGACATAGGGGAGACCAGGATTGGCATTGCCGTCTCGAGCCGTGATGGCAAGATGGCGATGCCTGTCAAGGTGCTTCCGGCTGCCGAGGTCACCGGTATGGCCAAGACGTTCCGCTACCTGGTTGAGGACTATGAGCCCGACATCCTGGTAAGCGGACGTCCCCTGACCATGGCCGGTGAGCCCGGCCCTCAGGCCGAGCGCGTTGCCGCTGTGGCGCAAAAGATTGCCGACGAGCTCGATCTTCCGTTGGAGTTTGAGGACGAGCGTCTGTCCTCGCAAGAGGCCAAGCGTATCCTGCGCGAGCAGGGACTCAACGAAAAGCAGATGAGGGGCAAGATCGACATGATTGCCGCCAGCCTGTTTTTGCAGACGTGGCTCGATCGTAAAAACGAGGAGGTTTCGCATGCCTAGTGCTTCCGATCCGCGCCAGCCGAATCGTACACAGCAGCCGGTGTCGCGCCCTGCCCAGCCTGGCCAGCGTCCGGCACAGCCGACGCAGTGCGCAGCTCAGCCTGTCGCGCGCCCGGCGCAGTCCTTCTCTCGTTCGGCCCAACCTGTTCAACGGACGGGTCAGCAGCCTTCTGCTCGTTCGGTTCAGCATTCGGCTTCTCACGCGGCTCAGCAGCCCACTGCTCGTACGGCCCAGCCTGCAGGCGGCACCCGCTTTAAGCAGCAGGCACCTACCCAGCGATCGCAGGCCCCCCAATCGCATTCGCATCACGCTCGTGGTTCGCATGGCGTTGCTCCGGCGACCCGCTCGAGCTACAACACGCATGCTCGTCGCGGTGCTCAAAAGAAAAGCTCCCCGGTGCCTATGATTATCGGTGGCGTTGTTGCCGTGCTTGCGCTTGTCGCGATCGTTTTCTTTGTCGTGCCAGCCGTCAAGGGCTTCTTTGGCGGTGAGGGTGCGAAAGTCGTTGCAGGCCAGCAGGTTACTATCACGATTCCCGATGGTGCCTCGGGTGACAGCATCGCTTCGATTCTCTCCGAGAATCATATCGTCGAAAATCCCAAGGATTATTATGCGGCGGTGAAAAAGCTCAACGCCGATATGTCGCTCAAGCCCGGTGATTATTCGTTCACCACACTTATGGATGCGACCAAGGTTGTTCAGCAGCTCATGGAAGGCCCCAACGCGGGCTCCAATGCGCTGACTATCCCTGAGGGCCTAACGGTCGATCAAGTCGCCGACCGTGTGGCCCAGGCCTACGACAGCATCTCTAAGGAAGACTTCCTCAACCAGGCCAAGGCCTCCAACTACGTTGACGACTATAGCTTCCTTAAGGGCGCCGTCAACGACTCGCTCGAGGGTTTCTTGTTCCCTAAGACTTATTCCTTGGGTGATTCGCCGACGGCCGATGGCGTGATTCGCGCTATGCTCGATCAGTTTAAGACCGAGTACAAGTCGCTTGACTTTGCGAGCTGCGAAGCCAAGATCAAGGAGCGCTATGGCGTGGAGATGTCCGACTACGACATCGTCAACTTGGCCTCTATCGTTGAGCGCGAGGGCCTCAACGCCGACCAGCGCGCGCACGTTGCCTCGGTCTTCTACAACCGCCTTGCCGGAAAGCTCGACGGTTTGCGCTATCTCAACAGCGATGCGACCATGATGTATGTCACCGGCGGCGAGGTTACCGCCGACGACCTGCAGAGCGATAGCCCGTATAACACCTATAAGCACGAGGGCCTGCCGCCCACGCCCATCTGCTCTCCGTCGCTCGAGGCGCTCAAGGCCACCCTTGAGCCGACCGACTCCGATGACCTGTATTTCTACATTACGCAGGACGAGGAGTATTTCTCGCAAACCTACGAAGAGCACCAACAGTCTTGGAATTAGCATGAGGATTTTTAGCCCCAAACGATACGTTGCCTCGGTCGATCGCATCGACCTCGAAACCCTGTGGGCCGACGGCAAACGCGCCATTCTGCTCGATCGCGATAACACCCTGGTGCCGCGCGATACCGAGCAGGTTCCCGCCGCGGTTTCCGCTTGGCTCGATGCCGCCCGCGCCAAAGGCTTTAAGCTGTGCATGGTGTCCAACAACTGGCATCGCGACCAGGTCATGAGCTCTGCACGCGAGTTGGGGCTCGAGGCCATCAGCCACGCCATGAAGCCGGCGCCGTTTGCCCTCAAGGCGGGTCTTAAGCGCCTCGGCGCCACGGCCGACGAGGCGGTGCTGATCGGTGATCAGCTCTACACGGACGTGTGGAGCGGTAACTTCGCCGGCGTCGATACCATCTTGGTTAAGCCGCAGGCGACGCAGGACCTGTGGTATACGCAGATCTTCCGTATCTTTGAGCGCCGGGCCCTGCGCGACCTTCACTGCGAGGAATAGGTCTCGCTATGTCCCAGCACACCAAACACGGCTGCGACCATATCTTCTTTATCGGCTTTTTGGGCGCGGGCAAATCGACGCTCGCGCGCAACGTCGGCACTATGTTCAAGCGGCGTTTTATCGATACCGACCGACTGGTCGTGCGCCGTTGCGGTAAGTCGGTAACCGAGATTTTTGAGACCGAGGGCGAGGATCGTTTTCGTGAGCTCGAGACCTCGGCGCTCCGTTCGCTCCAAAGCGAGCGCAGCCTGTTGGTTTCGTGCGGGGGCGGTATCGTCGAGACGCCGGTGAATATTGAGCTGATGCACGATATGGGTACGTGCGTTTACCTCGAGGGCGACTTCGAGGATTCGATTCGCCAGATTCGTCGGTCCGACACGCGCCCCGATTTTCGCTCTCCCGAGCATGCCGCGCGCCTGTTTGAGCATCGCCGTCCGCTGTATCGCCAGGCCGCCGACCTTACCCTTGATATTCGCAACAAGTCCTTCGAGGACGTTTCCTACCTTTGTGCCGAGATGCTTTTGGAGCGTGGGCTGCTATGATTCGCCGTCAACTGATCAATTTCCAAAACCGCAGCGTCGATGTCCGTGTCGGATTGGGTGCGTTCGATGAACTGTCGCGTATGTTTGCCTCGGCCGTGGGCAAGCCTAAGCGCGCGATGGTCGTTTGGAACACCGCCACATCCGAGCGTTTTGGTGAGGTCGTCGAGCATGCGCTGGTCGACGCCGGTTTTGCCGTGTCGCCGCTAGTCCTCGAGGTTTCGCCTGCTGGTGCCACGCTGGCCGATGCTGATGCTATCTTTGGCGCCCTGTCTGCCAACGGCGTTACCTGCGACGATCTGGTTGTCGCCGTTGGCGATGCCGCAACCTGCTCGGTTGTTAGCTGGTGCGCCAACCAGTGGTGCGGCCGAACCGAGTGCGCGCTGTTGCCGACGACCTTCGACGCCATGCTCACGGTCGCGACGACCATGAAGCCGCTCGTCGCCTCGTCGGCCAATGCGCTTCCCGCTATCGCGTTCCGTCCCGAACCGGGCTTGGTCGTGTGTGACCTCGACCTTGTTCGTGAGGCGGATCCCGAGGACCTCAAGCTCGGCTTTGTGGTGCTTGTTGGCACCATGCTTTCGAGCAGTAAGTCCCGCTGGAATCAGTTTATTGAGACCGTCCCCGAGATTCTCGCGGGCGAGGAGGTCGCGCTCGTCAATGCCGTTCAATGGTCTCAGACTGCTCGCAAGGACGTACTGATGGCCACGAACCCGAGCGCCCGCCATGCGCTCGATTTTGGCAAGACGGGGGAGCGTACCTTGCGCGCTTGCTTGGGCGATGCCGCTTCGCAGGTCCCTGCCTACCAGCTGTTGTCCGAGGGCATGCGCTTTGAGGCGCGCCTTGCCCACGACGCCTGCGACTTCGATATCGATTACGTCTTTGAGGTCGATGACTGTCTGGAGGACTTTGGTATCGAGGAACTTGCCTTCGATCTGGAGCCTGCCGCATATATCGAGGAGTTCCGCAGACAGCAGTTCGCGCGCTCAAACCGCAGCATGCTGCCGCTGCCCGCGGCACTCGGCGCAATTCGCCTAACGAACGTTGAGGACGAGGTTCTTGAGCGCCATGCTCACGCCTACTTGACTTCTCGTAAAGAACTTCTCTAAGATTTATTGACTTCCATCGTCTTTCGTATCATGTTGAGGGGCGGGTTTTCAATCGGTTGCGGATCGTATGCGATTCCGTCGTTCGGTTGAGACCCGTTCCGTCTATATAGAGACAACAAGAAAGGAATCTGCATGTCTGAGTTTGCTGCCGGTCCTGCCGGTCGTATCGAGCGTGTCCGTGCCTTGATGGCCGAGCGTGGCTACGACGCCATCGTGGTGCGCGACGAGGCCAACCTTCGTTGGCTTACGGGCGTGAAGGGCGTTTTCGATTACACCTTTGAATTCCCGCACGCGGCGTTTATTACGGCCGACCAGTGCCTGTTCCACACCGACTCGCGCTACCTCAACAGCTTTGAGGAGAACACGCCCGCCGGCAGCCCCTGGGTCTACGACATGGATGAGGGCACCATCCCCGGTTGGGTCGCCGGCAAGATCGCGGGCAACAAGTGCCGCGTCTGCGCTGTCGAGGACGATATGCAGATTAATTTCTACCAGGGTATTCAGCGCGGCCTGGAGGACCGCTCCGTTGCCTGCATGCTGCCGCTGATGCACGACGACATCCGCAAGATGCGCGCCATCAAGGATGCCGAGGAGATCGAGCTCATGCGCCATGCACAGTCGATCACCGATGCCGCCTTCCAGCACATGCTCGGCTTTATTAAGACTGGTATGACCGAGAAGCAGGTTCGCAACGAGCTCGAGAACTTTATGTTCGCCAACGGCGCTGACAGCCTTGCTTTCGGCTCCATCGTGGCGAGCGGTCCCAACACCGCCAACCCGCATGCCGTGCCGAGCGACCGCGTGATCGAGAAGGGCGATTTCGTTCTTATGGATTACGGCGCGGGCTACTGTGATTACCGCTCCGACATGACACGCACCGTCGTGATGGGCGAGCCCACGCAGGAGCAGGTCGACCTGTACGCACTCGTGCGCCGCACGCACGAGGAATGCGTCGCCGCTATCCATCCGGGCGTCGAGGGTAACGATATCTTCAAGCTCTCCAAGAAGATCATCGGCGATGCCGGCTATGGCGATTACTATAACCATGGCTTGGGCCACGGCGTTGGTATCGACATCCACGAGCTGCCCAACTTCAACCGCAGCAAGAACACCATCGAGATCGGCTCGGTTGTCACCATGGAGCCCGGCGTGTACCTGCCCGGTGTGGGTGGCGTGCGCCTGGAGGACTACGGCGTGGTCACCGAGAACGGCTACGAGCCCTTCACCAAGACGCCACATGACCTGCACATCATCGATTGCTAGCCCATTTCGATAGATTTTTTGGGGCGGGGCGTCCGGATCGATTCGGACGCCCCGCGTTCTCTTTTTATGCGCTCGCCGCAGGCGCCGTCTGCAAGTGTATAATTTCTGTCGTATGTAATTTGGACGCTTGTGCGTTCTGCCCATAACAAGAAAGGTCGCTATGCCTACCATTTCTACCGCCGACTTCAAGAACGGCCTCGGTCTCCGCATCAAGGACAAGGTCTACACCATCGTCGAGTTCCAGCATGTCAAGCCGGGCAAGGGCGGCGCGTTTGTGCGCTACAAGACCCGCGACATCAAGAGCGGCCGTGTCGTCGAGAACACCTGCAACGCCGGCACCAAGTTCGAGAGCGTCATGCTCACCACCCGTGAGTTCCAGTACCTCTACAACGATGGCACCGACTATATCTTCATGGACAACGAGTCCTATGAGCAGGTTCCCGTTCCCGAGGACATGGTGGGCGAGAACTCCAAGTGGCTGCGCGAGAACGACATCTGCCAGCTGCTCTTCGCCGACGATGAGCTCATGGGCGTGACCCCGCCGATGTTCATCGAGACCACCATCGTCCAGACCGACCCGGGCTTTAAGGGCGACACCGTCCAGGGTTCCACCAAGCCGGCCACGATCGACACCGGCGCTGTCATCCAGGTCCCCATGTACCTCAACGAGGGTGAGGTCATCAAGGTTGACACCCGCGACGGCAAGTTCGTCTCCCGCGTCTAGCAACCAACTCTTCTAGGAGGACTCATGCCCCAGGAAATCAAGATTGACGGTATCGGCATTTCGCCCGATGTTCTGACCGCCATCGTCTCGCGCGCCGTGTCCGATGTCGAGGGCATCGCCTCCGTTGGCGTCAAGGACCTTGCCACCAACCTTGTCTCCATGATGCTCTCGTCCAAGGCCCCCGCTTCCGAGCCGGCGGTCGAGGCCGAGGTCATCGGCGACAAGCTCGCACTCACCGTGCGTGTCGTGGTGTTCTTTGGCTATCCGTTCAAGAAACTCGCCGAGGCCGTTCGCGCCGCCGTGGTCGCCGCCATCGATGCCCAAGTGGGCGTTGAGGTCGAGCGTGTCGACGTTTGCATCGACGGCCTCGTTTTCCCCAAGGAGTAACCTTTGAGCCTTAAGGTTTATCGCGGGCGTACGCTTGCCCGCAGTCAGGCGCTGCAGCTGCTGTTCCAGGCCGAGGCCACGGACAGTCCGCTCGAGCGCGTCCTCGAGGGTGATTTCCTGATCTCGAAGGGTCCCCTCGATCCCTATGCTCTGGAGCTGTGCCGCGGTGCCTATGAGCATATCGATCGCATCGACTGCGCTCTGCGCTCCGTTGCCAAGAACTGGGATCTTATGCGCATGCCCGGCGCCGATCGCAATCTGCTGCGTATCGCCGTTTACGAGATGCGTTTCCTCACCGACGAGGAGGTCTCGGACGCCATCGTGATCAACGAGGCCGTCGAGCTTGCCAAGGCCTATGGCACCGACCAGTCTGCGTCGTTCGTCAACGGCGTGCTGGGCAAGATCGCTCGCAGCGAGGAGCTGCCGGGCGAGGACCTGTACCAAGAGCTGCTGGCCGAGGACCGTGCCCGCGAGGAGGCCCAGGCCGCCGAGGCTGCCGCCAAGGTTGCGGTTGCCCAGACTGAGGCTGGCGTGCTGGCCGAGGATTCGGACGCCGCCGAGGCTGTTGTCGACTCCGTCGAGGAGTAGCCATGCCAGAGGGTTCCGTCCGCAACTTCGACGAGATCTCGGACCGTCTGGATCAGATCATCGCTACCGTTCGCTCCAAGGATACCTCCTTGGAGCGTTCGCTCGATTTGTTTGACGAGGCGATTGAGCTGGGCTCCCGCGCAGTCGATATGGTCGACAAGTTTGAGTTGACACCGCGTGAGGCCGACAAGCTCGAGCAGGAATACGATGAGGATGCGGCAAACGAATCCCAGGATAGTTAGGCCGCATCTCCGGATACGAATGGTTGATGGCATTCATGAAACGCGTGCGTCTTGATGACGAACTGATTTCACAGGGCATCTGCGCCGATCGCGCGGATGCCCTTCGCACTCTTATGGCCGGCTTGGTCTCGAGTGGCGGTGAGCGCTTGACTTCGCCGGGCCTTAAGGTGATCCCGGGGCTGCCGTTGCACGTGAAGGGGCGCATTCCCTATGTTGGCCGCGGCGGTCTTAAGCTCGAAGGCGCGCTTGATGCGTTTGGCATCAATCCGACGGGCCTTGCCTGTCTGGATGTGGGCTGCTCTACCGGCGGTTTTACCGATTGCCTGCTCAAGCGCGGAGCTGCGGCCGTTGTCTCGGTGGACGTGGGTCGCGCCCAGTTCGATTGGTCGTTGCGTCAGGACGATCGCGTGACGCTGCATGAGCGCACAAACGTGACGCAGCTGCCTGAGCTTGGCTATGCCGGCGCCATCGACCTGGCAGTGTGTGATGTTTCGTTTACCAGCATCGCGAACATTATCGATGCGGTGCTGGCGTGCCTGGCGCCTACAGGTTCTTTTTGCACGCTCGTAAAGCCCCAGTTTGAGGCGCCGGCGGCGCTGGTGGGTGAGGGCGGCATTGTGACCGATCCCGCCGTGCGCCGCGATACACTCGTGGCGGCGGTTGAACTCTTTGCTGCCAAGGGCCTCTTCCCGGTCGATGTGTGCGTGTCACCCATTCATGGTGCCAAGGGCAACGTTGAGTTTTTCCTTTATGGCACGAGATTTGACCCCGGCGACCGCTCGCAAGACGAGCTGCAATCCCAGGTATCGGTTTTGAGCGAGAAAGCAACAACGCTATGAAGGTCTTTCTGGTTCCCAATTACTACAAGCAAGAGGCGGTCGAGAGCGGCCTGATGCTCGAGCTTTGGCTGACGCGCCAGGGCTATGAGGTCGCATGGGCTGCCGACCAGCGATCCAAGATTCAAAGCACGCCTGATATTGACGGCTCCGATCTGGTCATTACGCTCGGCGGCGACGGTACGTTGCTGCGCGCTGCCCGCATCCTCAACCATCGCGAGATTCCTATCCTCGGTCTTTCCTATGGTCACCTGGGCTTTTTGACGGCTGCGAGTCCCGAGGAGCGCGACATTCTGCAGGTCGTGAGCGACGCCCTGTCCGGCGAGCTGCATGTGAGCCGTCGCGCTACCATCGCCGCGGATATCGTGTCCGTGCGCGAAGACGGTACGAAGGATGTCGTGCGCACCTTCGCCCTCAACGACATGGCGCTTACGCGCGGCCCTCTGTCCGATATGGTCGAGTTTGACATCACGGTGTCCGGCCATCATATCGACCGCCTGCGTGGCGACGGCGTGGTCGTGTCCACGGCGACTGGTTCTACGGGTTACGCGCTCAGTGCCGGTGGCCCCATCGTGAGCCCCGACTATACGGGCATGGTCTGCGTACCCATTGCGCCGCACACCATTCAGGCTCGTGCCTTTTTGACCTCGCCGAGTGATGTCGTCGAAATCTTTATGTCCGATGATCGCCCGAGCGTTCCGGCGATCGCTATCGATGGACAGTTTATTACCTGCGATGGCACCGTTGAGAGCGTGGCGGTGCGCCGCGGGCCCGGAGATGTGTTGCTGCTGGATTACGGCCCCGAGAGCTTCTATAACTCGGTGAGCCGCGTATTCTACGGAGTCCGTCATGATCGATGAGCTGCAGGTTTCTAACATTGCACTCATTCGCGAGGCGACGCTGGTGCCGAGTGCCGGTCTGACTGTCCTGACCGGCGAGACCGGCGCCGGCAAGACCGCGCTGCTCTCGGCCCTCCAGCTTATTTTGGGTGAGCGCGCGGATTCGTCGACGGTGCGCGAGGGCGAGGCGCTGGCGAGCGTCGAGGCGCGCCTGTTTGACGGGCCGCACGACACGGAAGGCTTTACGGTCCAGCGCAGCCTTTCTGCCGAGGGCCGCAGTCGCGTGAAGATTGACGGGCGCATCGCCAGCGTGCGCGAGCTTTCGGAGCGCGTTGGCGTGATGATGGATCTGTGCGGCCAGCACGAGCACCAGCGCTTGCTCGATCCGGCGCATCACGTTGCGATGGTCGATGCGTGGGCGGGACGTTCTGCGCTCGAGGCGCTCGAGCACTACCGTGCTTGCTTTAAAGCCTCGCGCGCGGCTGCCAAGGAGGTTCGTCGCGTCGAGGAGGCCTCGCGTGCGCAGGGGAGTCGTGTCGAGGAGGCGCGCTTCGCCCTGGAGCGCATTGCCGAGGTCGACCCCAGGCCGGGCGAGTATGAGGAACTCGAGGAACTGCTGCCGCGCTCCGAACATGCCGAGGTACTGGTTGCCACTGCTAGCGATGCCCATGCATCGCTTGTCGCCGAAGGGGGAGCGCTCGATGCCGTGAACAACGCCGTGGCAGAGCTTTCCCGTATGGCTACCGTCGATCGCAAACTGGGCGACATTGCCGATGCGCTTTCGGATGCCTGTATCTCCCTTGAGGATTGCGCGAACGAGCTTCGTGCCTATCGCGATGGGGTCGCCTTTGACCCGCGCGAGCTCGCCCGCATGCGTGAGCGGTATTCCGACCTCAAGGGGCTGTTGCGTCAGTGGGGCCCCACCATGGACGATGTTTTTGCCATGCGCGATCGCTCGCAAGAGCTGCTGTCCCTGGTCGATGATGGCGATGAACAGATCAAAAAGGCGCGTGAGGCACTCGGGAGCGCCGAGCGCGAGTTGTTTGCCGCTGCCAAGGCACTTAAGCGCGCTCGCAATATGGCGGCCCCGCGCTTCTGCCACGAGGTTGGCCGCCAGATGGCGCGCTTGGAGATGGGTAGTGCCGAGCTCGTCTGGGAGTCGCGCGATCTTCCCCGTGCTGAGTGGACGCCCGTTGGTCCTTCGAGCTACGAGCTGCTATACCGTAGCGGTGCCGGCTTGACGCCACGTCCCCTGCGCCGCATTGCGTCGGGCGGCGAGTTAAGTCGCGTCATGCTGGCAAGCAAGGTTGTCCTCGGTAACGCGGACGGTGTTGATACGCTGGTGTTTGACGAGGTCGATACTGGTGTCGGTGGCTCCACGGCACGTGCACTCGCGGGCGTGCTGGCAGATCTTGCCGCTACGCATCAGGTGATTGTCGTAACCCACTTGGCGCAGGTCGCCGTCATGGCCGATAAGCATTATGTTGTCAGCAAGGAACCGGGCGATGTTCCCCAGACGCATTTGGACGAGGTAACCGGTGAAGCGCGTACCGCCGAGATCGCCCGCATGTTGAGCGGCGATCAGTCCGAGGCAAGCTTGGCCCACGCCAAACAGATGCTCGAAGAAGCTCGAGGTTAGGTCGTATCAGCGGTGTTGGTGGGACAAAATAGACTGAAATTTTTTGTCCCACTACGCGTTTTACTCAACGACCTTATCCGGCTGGATGAGCTCCTCGTAGTAGCTGATATGCTCACGCGCGTCTTCAATCTCGGGCAGCAGGAAGTTGTAGATGACTTCGATGATCATCGTGGCGCTGATCTTGGAGAACGCGAAGTCACCCGTCGTCAGCAGCGCTTCGTGGTTGACGGTGTTAAAAGTGTAGTCTGCCAGACGCGCGAGCGGGGATTTGCTGTCGCTGCTGATGACGACTACGGTTGCGCCGCAGTCGCGAGCCGCTTTTGCCATGCGATTCAGTCGGCGCGATTTGCCAGAGTTTGAGATTAGCACGATGACGTCACCCGGGCGCAACGTGAGCGCAAAGCCGATTGATGTCTCGCTAATGGTGCTCGCCATGCAGCGCAGGCCCAGCTGCGAAAACTTAAACGTCGCATCGAGCGCGACCGCGTTCGTATTGCCCACAGCTGCAAACTCAATAACCCCTGCATGCTTAAAGGCATGCACAACAGCCGCCAGCGTATCGTGGTCGATTCCGTCGATGGTCGCATTAAGCTCGCTCACCTTGGCAGCCAGGATGTTCTT
Source organism: uncultured Collinsella sp. (assembly GCA_900541145.1). Lineage (GTDB taxonomy): Bacteria > Actinomycetota > Coriobacteriia > Coriobacteriales > Coriobacteriaceae > Collinsella. Next base: position 18,059 of record UQIH01000026.1, read on the forward strand.
GAGGCTCTGCTCCATATTGTCGAGCGAGACCTCGTCGGTCAGGCCCTCGTTGCGCTGGCTTTCCAAATCCCTCGCCAACGAAAACTGAAAGCTGCGGAAGCTGCCAAACCCAAGCTTGCGGCAGAAGCGCGAAACGGTCGCCTCGGACGTGGCAGCGGCGCGTGAGAGCTGAGCCGCCGTGAGGCGTGGAGCCTCGGACTGGTGCTCCAATATATAGTCGACAATGCGCTGCTCGGACTCGCTGTATCCCTGATGGGTACTAATGAGGGAAAGTGCGCTCTTGCTACTATCGGTCATGGATGGCTCCTGGTTGGCATGAAAATCTAGTTTGATTTGCAATGCCATAGTATACGGACATTTTCAATTACAAGATACACCTTGCCGTTTCAAGTGTTGATGGTAAACTTTCACCTACCGTTTACGGTTATGAAAGAACCTTTCACCGGAGATTTGCACCTTGTCTCTTCTCACGCGGGCGGTAGGTTGGTATCTTTCAGTTGTGGAAAAACGCGCATCGAAGCGCGTGTAGGGGAGCGCCCGCGGGCGCTGTACTCAAGAAGGAGGGACACATGGCTAAGTTTGACATCATCGCCGCGACCGGTTGCCCGACCGGCATCGCGCACACCTTCATGGCGAAGGAGGCGCTGGAGAAGGCAGCTGCCGAGCGCGGTCTGACCATTAAGGTCGAGACTCATGGCCAGGTCGGTGTCGAGAACGAGCTCACCAAGAGTGAGATCGCTGGTGCCAAGGCCGTCGTCGTCGCAGCCGATAAGGATGTCCAGGCTGAGCGTTTCGCCGGCAAGCCCATGGTTTCCGTTGGTGTTTCCAAGGCCCTGTCCGTTGAGGCCGCCGGTAAGCTGATTGACCGCGCGCTCGCCGCCAAGGGCGACAGCACGGTTGCGGCTGCTGCCGATGTCGAGGACGAGGTCGAGGAGAAGGAGTCCATCGGCCACGTCATCTACAAGCACCTCATGAACGGCGTCAGCCACATGCTGGTCTTCGTCGTTGCCGGTGGTGTTCTGACCGCTGTCTCGTTCCTGTGGGGCATTACGTCCTTCGATTCGACGGCGTCTGACTACAACAGCTTTGCTGCGATGCTTAAGATCATCGGCGGCATCGCCATGAACCTTATGGTTCCGGTGCTTTCCGCCTACATCGCCGAATCCATCGGCAAGCGCCCGGCGCTCGTCCCCGGTTTCGTTGCCGGTATGATTGCCATCCAGGGCCTGCCTGTTAACGCCGAGACCGGCATGATCGACGCCGGTGGCGCCGGCGTGGGCTTCGGCTTCCTGGGCGGCATCGTCGGTGGCTTCCTCGCCGGCTATGTCATCCTGCTGCTCGAGAAGGTCTTTGCCGGCCTGCCCAAGAACCTGGACGGCCTTAAGGCTATCTTCCTGTACCCGCTGTTCTCGACGGCTATTGTCGGCCTAGTCATGCTCGGCATTTCCGGCCCCATGGCTGCCATCAACACCGCCATGATGGACTTCCTCAAGGGCCTGTCCGCCTCTGGCGCCGTTGTCCTGGGTCTTGCTATTGGCTGCATGTGCGCCTTTGACATGGGCGGCCCGGTCAACAAGGCTGCTTATGTCACCGGTACCGCTATGCTCACCGAGGCTCTGGCCGCCGGTGTTGGCACCGATACCTATAACTTCGGCACCAACTTCATGGCTGCCGTCTCCGCCGCCTGCATCGTTCCGCCGCTGATCACCACCTTTGCCGTCGTTGTCGGCAAGAAGTACTTCAGCCAGGAGGATCACGACGCCGGTGTCGTCAACCTCATCCTTGGTTGCACCCACATCACCGAGGGCGCCATTCCGTTCATGACCAAGAACATCTGGCCCGTCATGCCCATCATGATGCTCGGTTCCTCTATCGCTTCGATCCTGACCATTATGTTCAACGTTCACGATCCGGCGCCTCACGGTGGCTTCCTGGTCCTGCCCGTTGTCGAGAACGGTCCGCTGTGGGTCCTCGCGATCCTCATCGGCGCCGTGGTCGGTGGCATCCTGTTCGTGGCTTTCAAGAAGTACGACTTCGAGAAGAACCAGAAGGCCGCTCCTGCAGCCAAGCCCGTTGAGGCCCCCAAGGCCGCTGCCGTCGAGGCCCCCAAGGCCGAGGCTGCCGACTTCGTGAAGGTCGAGAATGTCTTTGTTGCCGAGGACTTCGCTTCTCGTGACGAGGCTCTGAGCTTCGTTTCCAACCAGGCCGTCAAGGCCGGTATCGCAAGCGACGCCGACGCCGTGATGAACGCCTTCCTGGCCCGCGAGGCCGAGGGCACCACGGGCATGATGGAGGGCTTCGCCATCCCGCATGCCAAGTCCGACGCCATTACCGAGGCTGCCGTCATCGTCGTCAAGGACGAGTCCGGCGTGACCGGTTGGGACACCATGGACGGCGCTCCCGTCAACGTGGCTATCGCCCTGCTCATCCCCGGTGCCCAGGCCGGCACTACGCACCTCAAGATCCTGTCCAAGGTCGCCGAGGCGCTCATGGACGAGGACTTCCGTGCCACCGTCAAGGGTTCCACCGACGCCGCCGAGATCGCCAAGACGATCAACGCCCGCCTGGTCTAATTCCACGGTACGTGAATAGCATCGCCCCCTGTATATAAGGCGGAGCCCCTCTCCAGGGCCTCCGCCTTTTTTCTATCCCTCCCATAAGTTGCGGTGAAATAGGGACTGTTTAAACGATTCAACCCCAAATTCAGTCCCTATTTCACCGCAACTTATGGGAGGGTATAGAGGGGGCTACCTATCGAGTCTTTGTCGCGAACAGATCATCTGCCAGAATTCCTTTCAGTCGACATTGCTCTGGACCAACCGAGTTTCCGCAGCTTGCTCGCCCACAGGGGCCCGCGCGCGGCCTGTGAGATTTATCGCGAGTTCCGCACGAGCCGAAGAGCACTTAATGTGCTCTTCGTGCGAGCAGGACTGTAGAGCAGGAAATCTCACAGGCCGCGCGCGGGCCCCTGTGGGCGAGCAAGCGGAAGACAAACACATCTGTCCAATAATTCGTCTGAAACATAATGAAAAACCGTTTGATGTGAGTTAATATAAACAACGTCGTGAATCTGACTCCTGCCACATGCATGACAGGGGTTAAACACAAAAAAGGAGTCAACTATGGTTTCTGAGAAGGCTACCCTCGTTAATCCTCAGGGTCTGCACATGCGTCCGGCTGGTCTGTTCGCCTCCACCATGGGCAAGTACGCCTGTGACGTGACGGTCGTCACCCCCGAGAAGGAGGTCAACGGCAAGTCCCCGATGGCCCTCATGGCTGCTGGTATCCCCTGCGGTACCGAGGTCGAGGTCAAGTGCGACGGCGCTGACGAGGCCGAGGCTCTGGCTGCTGCCATCGAGCTCATCAAGAGCGGTCTTGGCGAGTAGAACTCAAACGGGTCGCATGTTGAACAACTAAGTTCATATTTGGGGGCGCAGTGACCTGTTGTAAGGTAGCTGCGCTCTTTTGTCATGGATATGGCAAAACGCTTTATCACATGACACGGAGAGAGGAATGGGAATGTATCAGGGAGTCAACGCTTCCGAGGGCATCGGTATCGGCACCGTCATGGTCGCCGTCGATCCCGACTTGACGTTTGAGCCGCACGAGGTTGCTGATTCGGCAGCAGAGAAGGAGCGCTATCAGTCCGCTCTTTCGGTCTTCTGCGAGAAGACCCAGGCTCAGGCCGACCACATGAAGGAGACGGTGGGCGAGGCCGAGGCCGAGATCATGAGCGGACATATTGTCCTGGCTCAGGATCCGGGTATGACCGACGCCATCAACGCCGCCATTGACGGCGGTACCTGCGCCGAGCAGGCGCTCATGGACACCTCGACCATGTTCGAGAACATGTTCCTGTCTATGGACGACGAGATGTTCCGTCTGCGCGCGGCCGACATCGCCGACATCCGCACCGGTATTCTGGCCGAGCTGCTGGGCAAGGAGGTCGTCGACCTCTCCGTCCTGCCCGAAAACACTGTCGTTGTCGTGCACGACCTCACGCCGTCCATGACCGCCACGATCGATAAGGCCCACGTTGCCGGTATCGTCACCGAGACCGGTGGCCGCACGTCGCACTCCGCGATTATTGCGCGCGCCCTCGAGATCCCGGCTGTCCTTTCGGTTTCCAACAGCTGCACCGCGCTGCGCAACGGTATGACCGTTGTCGTCGACGGTGGCAAGGGTATCGTCGAGGCCGATCCCGACGAGGAGACGCTCGCTGCCTACACCGCCAAGGCCGAGGCCTTCGCTGCCGAGAAGGCAGCCCTCGAGGCCTTCCGTGGCAAGCCGTCCGTGACTGCCGATGGCATCAAGAAGATCATCGCCTGTAACATCGGTAACCCCGATGACGTGCCCAACGCGCTCGATCACGACGCCGAGGCCATCGGTCTGTTCCGCTCCGAGTTCCTGTTCATGGACTCTGCTGAGCTTCCTTCCGAGGAGGAGCAGTTCAACGCCTACCGTAAGGTCGCCAGCGCGCTCAAGGGTGCTCCGGTCATCATCCGCACGCTCGATGTGGGTGGCGACAAGGAGATTCCGTATCTGCACATGGTCAAGGAAGATAACCCCTTCATGGGCTTCCGCGCCGTGCGTTACTGCCTGGCCAATCCCGACCAGTACAAGGTCCAGCTCCGCGCTCTGCTGCGCGCCAGCGCTTTCGGTGACGTCAAGATCATGATCCCGCTCGTCACCTGCGTCGAGGAGGTCTTGGCTGTCAAGGAGCTCGTCGAGCAGTGCAAGGCCGAGCTGACCGAAGAGGGTCGCAAGTTCAACGAGAACATCGAGGTCGGCATCATGGTCGAGACGCCCGCCGCTTCGCTGCTCGCAGACCGTCTGGCCGAGGTCGCCGACTTCTTCTCCATCGGCACCAACGACCTGATCGGCTACACCATGTGCGCCGACCGTGGCAACGACACCATCTCCAACCTGTACCAGGTGTACTATCCCGCCGTGCTTCGCTCGCTCAAGAACATCATCGAGAGCGGTGTGAAGGCCGGCATCATGGTTGGTATGTGCGGCGAGGCCGCTGCCGATCCGCTGCTCGAGCCGCTGCTGATCAGCTGGGGCCTGGAGGAGTTCTCGATGAGCGCTCCGTCCATCCTGCGCGCCCGCAAGACTATCAGCCAGTGGACCAAGGCCGAGTGCGACGAGCTCGCCGAGAAGGCGCTCGCCTGCAACACCGCCGCCGAGGTCAAGGCACTGCTCGAGTCCGCAGCTCGCTAATTTGGTATCAGGGGTAACCGCGTGGTTGGAATGGGCCGGCCACGCGGCCCTCACATATACAGGGGGTACTGTAAATGTTCTACACGCTAACCGCTAACCCGGCTGTCGACATGACGGTTTCGAGCTCTCCGCTCGAGCCCGATGAGAACGTCCGCACCGGCTCGGCCAGCTACACGGCTAACGGCAAGGGCCTCGACGTGTCCTTCGCCTTTAAGAAGATGGGCGTCGACACCGTCGCGCTCGGCTTCTTCGCTGGCTTCACGGGCAAGTTCATCGTCGAGGAGGTCATGAACCTGGGTTGCCTCTGCCGCCCGGTCTGGACCGACGGTATCACGCGCATTAACACCTACGTCAACGATGGCCAGCACGAGTACGGCATCCTGAACCCGGGTGCTCCTATTACGCCGCAGCACCAGGAGGAGCTCTACAACATCCTGGATACCGCGGGCGATCTTGAGTGCCTGATCGTCTCCGGCTCCGTTCCTCCCAAAGCTACGCCCGACTTCCTGGCTCAGGTCATGGAGCACGCTCAGGCTCGTGGCGCCGACGTCGTCTTGGACCTGTCCTCCGACAAGCTCAAGGAGCTCGCTCACAAGAAGCCGCTGCTCATCAAGCCGAACCATCACGAGATGAAGGCCATCTTCGGCGTGCCGGTCGACACCGACGACGAGGTTCGCGTCGCCATGAAGATGGCTCACGACGCTGGCGTTCAGAACGTGCTGCTCACCCGTGGTAGCCGCGGTGACGCTTACTTCTCCAACGGCGAGGACATCTGGTACGCCAAGCGTGAGTTCAACATCAAGCTGGTTTCTTCCGTCTGCGCCGGCGACTGCACCCTCGCTGCGTTCCTGCACAAGTGGTACAGGGATCGCGACAACGTCGAGGAGGCCATGAAGCTTGCTATGGCCACCGGCGCCAACGTTGCCGAGTCTGTCGGTATTGGCGACTTCGGTCACGTCGATGAGTACAGCAAGCGCGTTGCTGTCCGCAAGCTCGATCGTCAGTAATCGAAACGCGACACATTCGTGCGCATGCGGCGCCCCGGTTTCGGCCGGGGCGTCTTTTTTGTTCCGCCATGGGGGAGAGGTGTCCTGCCGTGCTTCATCGCTTCCACACCGTTCACCGAGTTGTTGTAGCCTTTTGTCGTTGCGTGGAATATACTTTCATTAACACGTTGCTTCGTGAAAGGAACATTCATGATTTACACGCTCACTGCAAATCCCGCCATTGACTACAACATTGCCTGCGACGGTCTTTCCGCCAACACAGTCACGCGTACCCGCAACGCGGTCTATACGCCCAACGGCAAGGGCCTCAACGTCTCGTTTACGCTTGACCACTACGGTGTCGACACCACGATCCTGGGTTTCTTCGCCGGCTTCTCGGGCGAGTTCATCGTCAAGGGCGCCGAGGCCCTGGGCGTGCCCGTCAAGCCCGTGTGGACCGACGGCATCACGCGTGTCAACGTGTTCCTCAACGCCGGTCCCGACACCGAGTACAACATGGTCAATGCCGGTGCCGCCATCAACGAGGCCAATGAGCAGGAGATGTTTGAGCTCATCGATTCGCTCGATGACATGACCTGCCTGGTTATCAGCGGCTCGCTGCCTCCCAACACTTCCGAGGGCTTCCTGGCCGAGGTCCTGCGCCGCGTCAAGGCCAAGGGGGCCGAGTTCGTCCTCGACATCTCGAGCCATCAGCTGGCAGACCTCATTGCCATGGAGCCGCTGCTGATCAAGCCCAATGACGACGAGCTGCTCGACATCTTTGGCATTAAGGTGAGCGGTGGCGATGACGAGTCCGTTAAGGGCGCTATGGCCGAGCTGCATGCCAAGGGCGCCAAGAACGTGCTGCTGACCCTCGGTGGCGCCGGTGCGTACTTCTCCAACGGCGAGCACATCTGGTTTGCCAATCGCACCTTCGACGTCAAGCTGCTGTCGACGGTGTGCGCCGGCGATTCCTCGCTCGCTTCCTTCCTGTCCGTGTGGCACGACGCCCCCGAGCGCGTCGAGGACGCCCTGCGCCTTTCGATGGCCACCGGCGCCAACGTTGTCGAGTGCCCGGGCTTGGGCGATTTTGCCAAGGTGGACGAATATAAGAAGCACATCGAGGTTCGCCAGGTCTGCTAGTCCCTGCACCTTGCCTGAATAGTTTGATTATTTCGCATCCGTCTTAGACTAGGACGGATGCGTTTTTGTTTATCGGACTTGCGTGTGCAGTGGAGGCTGTTTCTTGCTAGACTTCTTGCAGACGCAATCGATAGCCAATTTGATAGTCGCAGGAGGCCATAGGCATGTGCAATGTTTCGCTCAACGGTACTCAACCGTCCGATGCGTCCCTGTGCGTCCTGCGCGCGCTTGAGGCGGCTGGTCTTGAGGCTTGGTACGTGGGCGGTTGGGTGCGCGACGCCCTGATGGGGTGCCCCAGCCACGATGTTGATATGTGCTGTAGCGGCCTGTGGCAGGAGTCCAAAGCGGCGCTCGAGGCCGCCGGCATCGCGGTTGTGGAGTCGGGCATTAAATTTGGCGGAATCACGGCTATTTCCGATGGCGAGCGTATCGAGGTCACCACGTACCGTCTGGATGGCTTTTACACCGATGGTCGCCATCCCCAGAGTGTGGAGCGTGCCGCCTCGCTCGAGGACGATCTGGCGCGCCGCGACTTTACCGTCAACGCTATGGCCTGGCATCCCGAGCGCGGGCTTGTCGACCGCTACGACGGCCAGGGTGACTTGGAGCGCAAGCTGATTCGCGCTGTCGGCGATCCCAAGCGTCGCTTTAACGAGGACGCCCTGCGCATGTTGCGTGCGGTGCGCTTTGCCTGCCGCCTGGACTTTATGATTGAGCCCGAGACTAAGCGCGCGCTTGCCGAGTGCGCGCCGCTGCTCGACGCCGTGGCGCGCGAGCGCGTGGGTATTGAGCTCGAGGGCATTCTTTCGACCGGTCATGGGGGAGACGCGATGCTGCGCTACCCCGAGCTCATCTGTGCCTCTGTGCCTGAGCTGGCAGCGGGTCGCGGCTTTGATCAGCGAAGTGTCTATCATGCGTTTAACGTTTACGAGCATATCGCCCGTGTGCTGACGGTGGCAGGGGAGCTTGCGCTGTGCGACGGCGTCGCGCCCTCGTCGAGCCTTATGTGGGCGGCGTTTTTGCACGATGTGTCCAAGCCCGAGTGTTTCACGGTCGATCACGCCGGCAGCGGACACTTCTACGGTCATCCCGAGCTCGGCGCCAAGAAAGCGCGCGTCATTATGGATCGCCTGGCGCTCTCGCACGACCTGGTGCGCGACGTGTGCCTGCTCATCAAATATCACGACAAGCCGCTGCGCCCCGAGCGCTCCTGCCTGCTCAATATGATGCGCGCGCTTTCGGGCGAGGGCGTCGACACGCCGCGTTTGATGGACGAGCTCATGGATCTTAAGCGTGCCGACACGCTCGGCAAGGCCCCGTCGTGCTTCTATTACGTTGAGACGATTGAGGAGATGCGCGCGATGTCGCACGAGCTGCTGAAGGCGGGGGAGCCCTATACGCTCAAGATGCTCGCCATCAACGGCGGCCACTTGATCCGTGCTGGAGTCAAGCCCGGGCCGGAACTGGGGCAGCTTCTCAACTCCGCCCTCGACGCCGTGATCGAAGACAACATTCCCAACGAGCGCGAAGCTCTTTTGGTCCATCTCAACTTGAATTAGCCACCCAGTTTACCTGCGTGTTCCATAACCTGCCGACAATTTATCGGCAATTTGGAATTTCTTCTTGCGCTGACGTTTTTTGTCCCGTAATATATTTCCTCGCAGCACGGCAGTGCAGATGTCATGTGGCCCGTTCGTCTAGCGGTTTAGGACGCCGCCCTCTCAAGGCGGAGATCACCAG
>UQIH01000027.1 GCA_900541145.1 uncultured Collinsella sp.
TGCAGCAGGGGCTCTCAATGTTTTTATGTCCTGCTCATATCGTCTGTGCCGGCAGTTTGGGACACTCCTTGTCCAGAGAGTGATGCAAGGGGCTCGTCCTTTGCTTTACTGAGATAAAGTGAACGTGTAGATTCGTAACCCACTCGCAACCGTTCTATGGCACGATATTGAACGAATGTATGCTATGCGCCCAAATCTTTTGGGCAGAGTGGGAGACAGTATGGTCAAGCTGTACGAGGACGGCATCTACCTGCGCGGCGGCAGCGAGGTTGTGCCTGAGGCCGAGGCTGCCGAGCGCGGTATTACGCAGACGTCCGAGGATGCCAAGCGCGGCACCATCGCGTATTCGATCCTTCAGGCACACAACACGTCCGGCGACCCCGAGGCGCTCAAGATTCGCTTCGACGCCATGGCGAGCCACGACATCACCTTTGTCGGCATCATCCAGACGGCGCGCGCCTCGGGCATGGAGCAGTTCCCGCTGCCCTACGTGCTCACCAACTGCCACAACTCGCTGTGCGCCGTGGGCGGCACCATCAACGAGGACGACCACGTCTTTGGTCTCTCGGCTGCCAAGAAGTACGGCGGCATCTTCGTCCCGCCGCACATCGCCGTCATCCACTCCTTTATGCGTGAGAATTTCGCCGGCTGTGGCAAGATGATCCTGGGCTCCGACTCGCACACCCGCTACGGCGCTCTGGGCACCATGGCCGTGGGCGAGGGCGGTGGCGAGCTGGCAAAGCAGCTGCTGCGCGACACCTACAATGTCGCCTATCCCGGCGTCGTTGCCATCTACCTCACGGGCGCCCCGCGCCCCGGCGTTGGCCCGCACGACGTGGCGCTCGCCATCATCCGTGCCGTCTTTGCCAAGGGTTACGTTAAGAACAAGGTTATGGAGTTCGTGGGCCCCGGTATCGCGAGCATGACGACCGACTACCGCAACGGCGTCGACGTCATGACCACCGAGACCACCTGCCTGTCGAGCATCTGGGCCACCGACGAGGACACGCACGCGTTTTTGACTATGCACGGTCGCGGCGAGGACTACCGCGAGCTCAAGCCCGCCGATGTTGCCTACTACGACGGCTGCGTCGAGGTCGATCTGTCGAGCATCAAGCCCATGATCGCCCTGCCGTTCCATCCTTCCAACGGCTTTGAGATTGACGAGCTCAACGAGAACCTCGAGGACATCCTGCACGAGGTGGAGCTCGAGGCCGCCAAGATCGGCGAGGGCAAGACGCACTTTAGCCTGCTCGACAAGATCGTCGACGGCAAGCTGCACGTGCAGCAGGGCGTTATCGCCGGCTGTTCGGGCGGCAACTACGACTCCGTGGTCCAGGCTGCCCGCGTGCTCAAGGGCGCCAACACCGGCTGCGGCGAGTTTTCGCTGTCGGTCTATCCCACGAGCCAGCCCGTGGCGCTCGAGCTTACACGCCGCGGCTACATCTACGACCTCATGGAGGCTGGCGCGATCGTGCGCACGGCGTTCTGCGGTCCGTGCTTCGGTGCCGGCGACACGCCTGCCAACAACGGCCTTTCGATCCGCCACACCACGCGCAATTTCCCCAACCGCGAGGGTTCAAAGCCAGGTAATGGCCAGCTGAGCGCCGTGGCCCTGATGGACGCCCGCTCCATTGCGGCGACGGCTGCCAACGGCGGCGTCCTGACGCCGGCGACCGACCTGCCCGAGGAGACTTGGGACGAGGCCTGCGAGTACACCTTTGACGACGCGCCGTACAAAAAGCGCGTGTACTGGGGCTTTGGCAAGGCGGAGCCTGCCGACGAGCTGGTCGAAGGCCCCAACATCAAGCCGTGGCCCGCGATGGAGCCCCTCGGCGACGACATCCTGCTTAAGGTGTGCTCCAAGATCATGGACCCGGTCACCACGACCGACGAGCTCATTCCCTCGGGCGAGACGAGCTCCTTCCGCTCCAACCCACTGGGTCTGGCCGAGTTTACGCTCAGCCGCCGCGATCCGGCCTACGTCGGTCGTTCCAAGGAGGTCGACGCCGTGGAGAAGCGTCGCGTGGCCGGCGAGGCCGCGGGCGACCTGGCGGCGCTCGATGCCGAGCTTGCCGGCGTGTTCGAGGCACTGGCCGGCGCCGGCGTCGCGGCCGATGCCAAGGCGACCGAGTACGGCTCCATGCTCTACGCCAAGAAGCCCGGCGACGGTTCTGCCCGCGAGCAGGCCGCGAGCTGCCAGCGCGTAATTGGCGGCCTGGCAAACATCGTCCACGAGTACGCCACCAAGCGTTACCGCTCCAACGTGATGAACTGGGGCATGGTGCCCTTCCAGATGGAGGCGGAGCCCAACTTTGAGGTGGGCGACTACGTCTTTGTGCCGGGTATCCGCGCCGCGCTCGACGGCGATCTGCAGAACATCGCCGCCTATGTGGTGCGCGTCGACGGCACGGTCGAGCAGATTGAGCTCTACATTGCCGATATGACGGCAGAGGAGCGTGCCATCGTCAAGGCCGGCTGCCTGATCAACTACAACAAGTTCAAGGCCGCTGCCGAGTAACGTTGCTGTACGCCCCGGACACACCTTTCCCTCGTGCTCACGCGCTTCGCGAGGGTCGCCCGAGGGAAAGGCGTGTCCGGGGCTACCGCGACGTTCTCGTTGGGTCTTGAGGGACGCTAATAAATAGACTTGCTTGATGCCGCCTCTGTTGTCGGGGCGGCTTCTTTTTGTCGAAAACCACCACGAAGGGGACGGGCACCTTTGTGGTGGTCCGCGGTTTGTCTCGTTCTGTAACAGGTAGACCCTTATTTGCCGAGTAGTTGTTACAGATCTAGATAAACGGACACCGCTGAACAATTCATCTCGATCCGTAACATCTGGACCCAAAAACGGCCGCTAGATGTTATGGATTGAGATGGTGAACGCCGGGGCCGAAGATCACCACAAAGGCTCCTGTCCCCTTTGTGGTGGTGGGGGGCGAGCTCGATGTTGCCGTGCTCGTTGAACGACATTCTAATGAGCGTCCCTACAGGATTTCATCCGGGCTGGCGGGTTTGGTTGTTTTGGGGATGCCGAGTTTGGATGACGCGAAATCGTCAACATTGTCCTTAATTCCGTCTTTGGTGTAGACAGTGACCATATAGGTGCTGTGTCCGAATTCGCCCTTGTCGCGTGTTGCCCAGGCATCCCAGTAGGCGGCCCCGTTTCGCCCTTTGATTTTTCCGACACGGCGGAGTTCTGTTCGCTTTAATTTCTGGTTGCTATAGATGGTTCGACCGGCTTCCGCGGTGAGCCCGCACTGTCCAAGCAGCTTGTCGAGGACTTGGTTCATGTGGCGCTCATCGGTGTTTGGTGCGTAGTCGTAGGCGAGGGTGATGGAGTCGAGTGGCCGGTCGTCGATCAGATAGTTTAGCGCCTGAGGTTCAAGGCAGAAATAGGGGGAGCATCCGTCGACCTTGCCGAGCAACGGTAACTTGGACTGCCAACTTCCGGTGGGAATTGCATATTCGTAGAACACGCCACGGCAGACAAAGGAGAGCGAGGTGGCACGCGAGCCGGCGTCGATCATCCCGCAAAGATCGAAGGGCGAGGCGATACCAAAAGAAAAGGGCGTGATGACGATAAGGAAGAGCATCACGATGGGTATGGCGAGAATGGCGATGACGTTGCGGCCGGTGGAATGAGACGGCTTCATATGCGCTCCTCGAGACAAAGATCTGTTGAGGATAGGCAGAAATGGATATGTTCAGAGAACAATTCAAGTTTAATCTCATGGCGCGAGATGGTCGACCGTTAGCGTCGAAAACCACCACAAAGGTGCCTGTCCCCTTTGTGGTGGTGAGGAGCGCGCGGCTCCTTTAGGTAATAGTGCTGGCTGGCGATATCATTAGTGCAGGTGGTGAAGGCTTGCATTGTGAGGCGCTTTGCTGTGAGAAGTCCTGCCCGTATTGGATTGATTGTTTTGGCGCTTGCGATCGCTGTGGTTGGCGCGGGCGCTGTCGGTATGGCATTTCTACCTGCTGCGGTGACGGAGCCGGTGGTCAAGCCTGTGACTCAATCTGTCGAACTTCTGACCGGCGACGACAAGCCCGAGACCATTACCGTTGATTTTGATGAGCAGCCGGCTGTGCTGGGTATTAGCAATTATCCGCGTATTCAGCTTGGGGCCATGCGCTATACCACGGATACAAGCCTGATCGATAGGGCGTCCGAGCTACTCAAGGGCAAAACATTTAAGCGCTGGTACGGATATGCGTCCTATCGGGCAAAAGCGAACGACATGGTTGGCGGATGCCACTCTTCTATCGAGCTGGACACTGCAAACGGCGCAAAGTTATGTGATGTCTCGTACGATCCGGGCTACGAGGGCAATGAGGGTCCGGGCATCTACATCATGGACGGCGATGTCGCCTATGTCATGGAGGGCGACCAGACCGAGCTCAACGATTTTATGGGTCAGTGTATCCAAGATGCCTATAAACAGACCTGCTTGCCTGACCCGCAGACTGCACGCGATAGTGGGTCTGCCCGTACATGGCTGTTCGAGGATGAGATGCCCTGGACCGTCGAATCGGGAAGTACGGGTTCGGCGAAGGAGTAGAGACCGCGACCACCACAAAGGTGCCTGTCCTCTTTGTGGTGGTTTTCGGTCTGTCTCGATCTGTAACATCTTGGCCGCTAAAAGTGGGCTTGGTGTTACAGATTTAGATTTTCGATTCGGGCGTCTTCTGTTCGTCTCGATTTGTAACAGATGGAGCTCTATTTGCCGAGTAGATGTTACAGATTGAGACAAACGGGCGCCGTTGGCCATTTCATCTTGATTTGTAACATCTGGAGCCATAAACAGTCGCTAGATGTTACAGATTGAGATAGTAAGGGGACGAGGCCGCAGCGGGTGAGCGTGCCTGCCCCCTATCTCTTAATCACTCATAAAATCTTATATATAGAGACTTAGATTCATGTATAAGATCGTACAAAGCTGGCAACAATACTTCTCGAACAACGTGAAGCCGCCCCGTAGGGCGGCCGCCCCAAGAGAGGTGATTCCATGAGAATCGATAAGCTAGCAATGACGTCGCGCGAGGCGTTGCAGACCGCCATGAGCACGGCTGCCGACGCGCAGGCCGGTGCGGTGGAGCCGATTCACCTGCTGTCCGCCCTGCTTGGTGCCGGCGAGCGCAATATCTCCGTGATCATCGAGCGCATCGGTGCCGACCCGGCCCAGCTCGCACGCTCCACACAAGATGCCATCGACCACGCGCCCAAGGTTTCGGGCGAGGGCCAGCAGATGGGCCTGTCCAACGAGCTCGTCCGCGTCATCGAAAAGGCCGAAAAGAAGGCCACCAAGATGGGCGACAGCTTTGTGGTGACCGAGCATCTGCTCATGGCACTTGCCGAGGACAAGGGCGAGGCCGGCCGCGTGCTGCGCGATGCCGGCGTGACCAAGGAGCGCATCGAGCAGGTCTACGAGGAGCTGCGCGGCGATGACCGCGTGACGTCTGCCGAGGACAAGACCCAGTTTGAGGCCTTGGAGCAGTACGGTCGCAACATCTGCGACCTCGCCCGCGCCGGCAAGCTCGACCCGGTCATCGGCCGTACCGACGAGATTCGCCGTACCATCCAGGTCCTGTCCCGCCGCACCAAGAACAACCCCGTGCTCATTGGCGAGCCGGGCGTCGGCAAGACGGCTATCGTCGAGGGTATCGCCCAGCGTATCGTGGCCGGCGACGTGCCGAGCACCCTGCGTGACCGCGACCTCATCGAGCTCGACATGAGCGCGCTGGTCGCCGGCGCCAAGTACCGCGGCGAGTTCGAGGACCGCTTGAAGGCTGTGCTCAAAGAAGTGCAAAAATCCGAAGGCAAGGTCATCCTGTTCATCGATGAGCTTCACACCATCGTGGGCGCGGGTGCCACCGAGGGCTCTATGGACGCCGGCAACATCCTCAAGCCGGCGCTCGCCCGTGGCGACTTGCACGCGATCGGCGCGACTACGCTCGACGAATACCGCAAGTACATCGAGAAGGATGCGGCGCTCGCGCGTCGTTTCCAGACCGTTATGGTGAGCGAGCCTACCGTCGAGGACACCATCTCGATCCTGCGTGGTCTGAAGGAGAAGTACGAGATCTTCCACGGTGTGCATATCACCGATAGCGCTCTCGTGGCAGCTGCCGACCTCTCCGATCGCTACATCGCCGACCGCTTCCTGCCCGACAAGGCCATCGACCTGGTCGACGAGGCCGCAAGCCGCCTGCGCATGGAGCTCGACAGCATGCCGGTCGAGATCGACGCCACTACGCGTCAGCTCACCCAGCTGCAGATCGAGGAGCAGGCGCTCATGAAAGAGACCGATGACGCCTCCAAGGAGCGTCTGGAGGCCCTGCGTCAGGAGATCGCCGAGGTCCAGGAAAAACTCAACGTGCAAAAGGCCGGCTGGCTCAACCAAAAGAATGCCATCGACCACGTGCAGGAGCTCAAGGGGCAGCTCGACGAGGCCAAGAGCGAAGAGGAGCGCGCGACGCGCAACGGCGACCTGGGCCGTGCGTCCGAGCTGCGCTACTCCGTGATTCCGGGCCTGCAGCAGCAGATTCAGGATTCCGAGGCCGCGCTCGAGGCGCAAAAGCAGCAGGACGGCGAGGGCCTCAACGAGCAGGTGACCTCCGATGAGATCGCCGAGGTCGTGAGCGCCTGGACCGGCGTGCCCGTGTCCAAGATGATGCAGGGCGAGCTCGACAAGCTCAAGGGCCTGGAGGGCGAGCTGCATAAGCGCGTCATCGGCCAGGACGAGGCTGTCTCCGCCGTTGCCGCGGCCGTGCGCCGCAGCCGTGCGGGTCTCTCCGATCCGGACAAGCCCATCGGCAGCTTCTTCTTCCTGGGCCCCACCGGCGTGGGCAAGACCGAGCTCGCCAAGGCGCTGGCCGAGTGCCTGTTCGATGACGAGCGCGCGCTCGTGCGTATCGACATGTCCGAGTATATGGAGAAGTTCAGCGTCCAGCGTCTAATTGGTGCGCCCCCGGGATACGTGGGCTACGACGAGGGCGGTCAGCTCACCGAGGCCGTGCGCCGCAGGCCCTACTCCGTGGTCTTGCTCGACGAGATGGAGAAGGCCCATCCGGATGTCTTTAACGTGCTGCTGCAAGTGCTCGATGACGGCCGTCTGACCGACGGTCAGGGTCGCCAGGTGTCCTTCAAGAACACGATCATCATCATGACGTCCAACGTGGGCTCCAAGGCTATTGCCGAGCTTTCCGGCAAGGACGAGGAGGAGATGCGTCACCAGGTCGACGCGGCCATGGCTCAGACCTTCCGCCCCGAGTTCCTCAACCGTATCGATGACATCGTGGTGTTCCATCCGCTCGGTATGGCGCAGATCGAGAAGATCGTCGACATCCAGCTCGCCGACGTCCGCGCACGTCTGGCCAAGGAGCGCATGACGCTTGCCATCACCCCGGCGGCCAAGCAGATGCTCGCCGTGGGCGGCCTGGACCCGGTCTTTGGCGCCCGTCCGCTCAAGCGTCTGGTTCAGCGCGAGGTCGTGGATGCCATCGCCGCCGCTATCATCGACGGCACGGTGCGCGAGGGCGATCAGGTGACGGTCGATGTCGACAAGGACGGTGGCTTTACCGTCGTGTGCGACAACACGCCGGCGGCCACCTACGAGGTCCCCGACGCAGAGTAAATTATGGGGCCGGCTTTAACCGCACCTCATCGCAAAACGCCAAGGGCGGCGGATCCAATCGGGTCCGCCGCCCTTTTTCGTGCGACAATCGATGATGTTGAACGGATGCGATGCAAGGAGCTATGCAGATGAAAAACGAGATCAAGACAAGCGCGCCGGCGGCTGAGATAGCGTCCGCTGCACCAAGGCCCGCGCCGAAACCGGCGCCCAAGCCGTGCGACCCCTACATCCGTGCCGAGAACGAGGACGATGACGGCTACGATCCTTACAGCGATCGCCGCCCCGAGCGCGAGCCAATGTTCGAAGCCGACCCCTGGCGCTGAGTGCCACCAAAAAGGCCACCAAAAAGTTGCGGTGAAATAGGGACTGTTTTGCGGTTTGACCAGCAAAAACAATCCCTATTTCACCGCAACTGCGTTGGGCGGCTGTCTTCGGGCCGGCTAGTCCTGGGCTTTGATGCTCGGCAGGAGAATCTGGGCGAGGTAGTCGGTCTCGAGTTTGGTGGCGGCGTCTGCGTTGCCGTCTTTGCCAACCAGGTCGTTCTTGATCTGGCTATAGGTGTAGCGGTTGCCGGTCGTAAGCTCGACAAGCTCAATGGCCGTGTCCATGGGGTAGGTTGACACGGGGTTCTGCGTCCGTCCGTTGATGGTCTGGGGCACCACGTACGGATAGACGGGGCCGCTGGCGTAGACGGTATAACCGTTGCCTAGATTGGCCGCGCCCAAAACCGTATCGCCTTCATCGGGCGTAAAGCTCTCGCCCTCGCGCACCGCAACGAGCGTCACGAGCGGCGTATTGGCGTCGTCGCCCAGATAGATGCATAGCGTGCTTCCGTTTTGCCAAGTTGCGACCTTGCCGTACCACTCGACGGGAATATCGAGCTGGTAGAGGTCGGTTGCCTTGTGGCGAGCGTCAGCATCACGGGACGCCTGTGCCTTTTGCGCGCTCACGGCATTGACGGCGGCGTCGCGCCGCGCGGTTGCTGCCTGCTGGAGCACTTTGGCAGCCGCAGCGGAGCTCGCACCGCCCTCCTCGGCATACTTGGCGGCGGCATCGATCTGGTCGTCAGTCACCGTGTCGGCCGAAGGCACCTTGAGCTTAAAGGTGGCCTGGGCACTTAAATCCTGTCCATCGCTCTTAACGGTGACCTGCGTCTTGGTGGTCGGGACGGTATAGATGGTGCCGTCGGCCGCGATGGGGGAGGCAGCGATGGAGAGCGTGTAATCGCCGGGCAGCAGTTTGATGCCGCGGCCGTGCTCGTCAACATAGAGCGTTTCGCTCACGGAGGAGCCGTCAGAATCCTGACCGCTCACCTGTACGGGAATCTTGGAGCCAGTGGAACAGTCGAGGCCCGCGGCATGCGCGCCAATCTGCACCGACATCATCGTGTGGGCATTGGCGGCGACAGCGGCAGCCTGCTCTTGCTGATATCCGTTCCAGGCAGCATAGCCTGCACCGCCGGCGACGAGCGCGACGGCCACGACACCGGCGACCATCAGATTGCGGCGCTTGGGCGACATCTTGCGATGGCGGACCTCGGCCTCGCGTGCCGAGGGAACGGACGGCAGGGGAATATCGCCCATGGCGATGGTCTCGTCCACGGCAGGAGCGGAGCCCAGGCCGGGAAGCTCGCGGGTCAGCGAATCTTCGGCCGGCAAGCTGTCGAGCAAGATGGTTTCCTCGCTCGTGTCGGATTCGGGCTGGTCGTCGGCCTCGCATTCGGTGTCTTCGTGATCTGCCTCATCTTCGGCAGGCTCAACGTCGCCTGCATCCTGATCATCGGACTGCGCCTCGGCTTCCGACTCATCCTGCACATCAACGCCCGAATCGTCAAACGCAATCTCATCAAGTGAAATCCGGTCTAGGCTCTCCAGGGCTTCGGCACACGCTTCTGCATCTTGGGCCGCATCCTCTTGGCCCATCGTCTCATCATTCATACATCCCCCAAGCTCAATATCGGGACAACACTGTACCCAAAAACGGGACCCCATAGAGCCGCCGTATGATTTGAAATCCGATTTTATATGTGCGCGTGTTTTTGAATAGATGATGATTAGAGACGCAACGACAAAAGCCCCCGGAAAGCGAGTGAAACGCTTTCCGGGGGCTCTGCGAGACATTGGATTGAAAATCTGGCAGGCGGGCCTATGCCCAGGTGCCAACAGCGACCAACATGTTACTCGGCGTGCGCGTAATCAACCTTGGCGCGGCGAGCAGTAGCCTTCTCCCAATCGCTGGTGCCCTCAAAGACATCCTGCTTGTAGGGATTGCGGCCGAGCTTCTTGGCGCGGTAGGCGATGTAGATGATCGCGGCGACGTTGGCGACCAGTGCGGCGATCGAGACCGCGGTAGCGGCGCCGGGGTCGAGCGTGGAGTGGGTCACAAAGATGGACTCCTCCTGGAAGTACGGGAACACCTGGGCAAACATGCACCAAATGGCCAACGTAAAGGCGCGGTTCTGGATCCAGCCGCCCTTGTTCCAGATAAAGGCGGCGACGGTGGGCGCCAGCAGCAGCGCAAAGCCGCAGAACCAGGAGTGGGTGGGCAGGCAGTTGTAGGTGTAGCAGAAGTTCCAGATATCGTAGGCGATGATGTAGACCCAGGTCATGTCGGGCCACAGCATATCGGTCTTGTCCTCGGAGGCGTAGACGCTCCACCAACCGGTCATGCAGAAGATGTTGATGAGACCGGCGATGCCGTTGAACACGTTGTTCCAGCCGGCCAGCTGCGTAGCACCTTCGGAGGTGACCCAGGTGGACTCGCCCAGGACAAAGAAGTGATAGGCGCTCTCGAAGTCGGACACGACGGCGATCAAGATGTTGATGGCGACGATCACAAACGGCCACGCGCGGAACCAATGCGCCTTGCCGATCTTTCCCCACTGGTACTTAATGGCGATGAAGCCCCAGCAACCGGCCAGCGCCGCGTATACCTTGGCGTAGTGGAACCAGCTGTTCTGGTACACATGGGTGGGGTTGGTGAGTGCCCACTCGGCACCCTGCGAAACGCCGATGGCGATGGCGACGCAGTAGATGGTCATGGCCAGCGGAGCCACGCCAAAGATGATTGCCGCGCCCAGCTTGGTGCGGCGGCCGACCTCGTTGAGCACGATCAGGCCAATAAAGACCATGGCCCAGCCGGCCCAGTGGATAAGGGTATCGCTACCCCAAACATCGAACAGCATGCTGCTCTCCTTTCACACGCCCGCGGCCCCTCTTCTGATCGCGGGCAGTTTGGCCAAATGTCGTCAGTTCTGGGGCTTGCGCTCCGGATACTTGGCGGTATAGCCCTCGATGTGGAGTGTCGAGGCGATGATTTCCTTGACCGTTTCGTCGGGCACATCGGGGTGCGTGCGGATATACATCAAAAGACCCATGATGAGGGTGTAGAACGTCTCGTAGACATGGTCGATGCGTAGCTCATGATGGGCGACAAAATCCACTACGGTGGTGTCGCAGATATACTGCGCCACGCGCTGGACCACGTTGTGCAAAAAGCCGCCGTAGAGCGCGCCGCTGCTCGAGGTAAGCGTGCTCGGCAGCTCGTGGCCGCTGGCGACCAGGCGCTTAAAGAGCGGGGCGACGGTGTCGAGCGCGCCCTCGATATCACCGACGGTGCGGTCGGCGTTCCACCGCTCGAGTTCGGAGATAAAGCCGTCGATCGCCTCGTCCATAACAGCGGTGACGGCGGCGTCCATGTCGGCGAAGTAATGGTAGAACAATGAACGCGTGCAGCCGGCTCGCTTGGTCACGGCCGATACCGATAGGTGGGACACGCCCAGCTCGGAGCTTACGGTGCGCACGGCATCGAGGATCTCGCGACGGCGTTCGTCGCCCGTCAGGCGCTTTGTCGCGCTATCGGATGCGGGGACGGCATCGACCACAGAGGTATCTGCTGTGTTGTTGCCCATGTTTTTGCCGCCTTTCATCCTCTTTTGCCTGACCGTTCGCCTAACAGTCTTGAATATTGTTGACGGTTCGTCAATACTATTTTTGACACAATGTCAACAATGGCGGGTGAACGGCATGGGGGCATGCCCGGCCTGCAAAAAAAGAGGGGCGCCGCGGTCCCGCCGGGCTGTGGCAAGAGAAGGGACAACCATGATTCTCAACGGACCGGGGATTAGCTACACCGAGCCCGACATCGGTTCGGAGTTCGTGCCGCCGCTGCCGGAGCATCCGCGTGAGGCCATCGTCAAGCTGTGCGAGCACTGCACCAACCGTCTGCTGCATCGCGATGAGCTGCTGGGCTACGAGTACTGGTCGTTTGCCGAGGCCGCAACCGACGAGCAGGCCGAAGTGCTCTGCAAGATGAAGATGCGCCGTCCCTATACGCTGCCCGAGATGGTCAAGCTCACCGGCATGCCCGAAGCCGATATCGAGAAGATGCTCGACGACATGAGCTACACGGGTCTGCTCGAGTACAACTGGGAAAACCCCGAGCGCGCCAAGCAGTGGGTGCTGCCCATGCTGGTGCCGGGTTCCGCCGAGTTCCTCAACATGCGCGTGAGCCAGCTCGAGGAGCATCCGGTCTATGCCAAGTTCTTTGAGCAGGCGTCCAAGGGACCGCTGTCCAAGGCCACGTCGATGGTGCCGCCCGGAGGCGCCGGTATCGGTATGCATGTCATTCCGGTCGAGAAGGCTATCGACGCCGCGAGCACCTCGGTGCCGATCGAGCATATCGAGCACTGGCTCGACAAATACGATGGCAAATATGCCGCTAGCACCTGCAGCTGCCGCGCGAGCCGTCGCGTGATGGGTGAGGGCTGCGCCGACGACCCGGCCGATTGGTGCATCGCCGTGGGCGATATGGCCGACTACGTGGTTGAGACCGATCGTGGCCATTACGTGACCCGCGACGAGGTTTACGACATCCTGCGCCAGGCCGAGGACAACGGCTTTGTGCACCAGATCACCAATATCGACGGCGAGAACAAGATCTTCGCCATCTGCAACTGCAACGTCAACGTGTGCTACGCCCTGCGCACCTCGCAGCTGTTCAACACGCCCAACCTGTCGCGCTCGGCCTATGTCGCCAAGGTCGAGAAGGACAAGTGCGTTGCCTGCGGTCGCTGCGTTGAGGTGTGCCCGGCCGGCGCCGCCAAGCTCGGCCAGAAGCTCTGCAGCAAAAAGGCCGGCGGACAGGTGCCCGAGTATCCGCGCCAGGAGCTGCCCGACGCCACCAAATGGGATCACACCAAGTGGTCGCCCAACTACCGCAACGACAACCGTATCGAGACGCATGAGTCCGGCACCGCTCCCTGCAAGACGGCCTGCCCCGCGCACGTTGCCGTTCAGGGCTATTTGAAGCTCGCGGCTCAGGGTCGCTATGACGAGGCCCTAGCACTCATTAAGCGCGAGAACCCGCTGCCCGCTATCTGCGGCCGTGTGTGCAACCGCCGCTGTGAGGATGCCTGCACCCGCGGCCGTGTGGATGCCGCCGTGGCTATCGACGAGGTCAAGAAGTTCATCGCCCAGCGCGATCTGGATGCCGCGACCCGCTACGTCCCGCCCGTGGTTACGCCGACGCGCGCTGGCGGCTTTGATCAGAAGATCGCCATCATCGGTGCCGGTCCGGCCGGCCTGTCCTGCGCCTTCTATCTGGCCGAGAAGGGCTACAAGCCCGTCGTGTTCGAGAAGAACGAGCGCCCGGGTGGCATGCTCACCTATGGCATTCCCAGCTTTAAGCTGCAGAAGGATGTTATCGAGGCCGAGGTCGAGATCATTCGCCTGATGGGTGCCGAGTTCCGCTATGGCGTGGAAGTCGGTCGCGACGTGACGCTCGACGAGCTGCGCGCGCAGGGCTTTAAGGCCTTCTACGTTGCCATTGGCTGCCAGGGCGGCCGCCTTGCGGGCATTCCGGGCGAGGGTGCCGAGGACGTGACCGTGGCCGTCGACTTCCTTCGCGAGGTTAACAGCGGCAAGATCGATTCCCTGTCCGGCCGCACCATTGTGGTGGGCGGCGGCAACGTGGCCATCGACGTTGCCCGCAACGCCTGCCGTCTGGGCTCTGAGCATGTTGAGATGTTCTGCCTGGAGAGCGAGGCTCAGATGCCCGCCAGCGAGGAGGAGCGTCGCGAGGCCGTTGAGGACGGCGCTCACATCAGCTGCGGCTGGGGCCCCAAGGAGATTCACCTAGACGAGGCCGGTCATGTGTGCGGTATCACCTTCAAGCGCTGCACGCGTGTCTTTGACGACGAGGGCCGTTTTGCGCCCGAGTACGACGAGAGCGATCTGCGCCGTGTCGATGCCGACCGTGTCGTCATGTCGATTGGCCAGTCCATTGTGTGGGGCGACCTGCTGGCTGGCTCCAAGGTGGAGCTCGGCCGCGGCCAGGGTGCCCTTGCCGATCCCCAGACCTACCAGACCGCCGAACCCGACATCTTTGTGGGTGGTGACGTCTACACTGGCCCCAGCTTTGCCATCGTCGCTATCGCCGCCGGCCACGAGGCCGCGGTGTCCATCCATCGCTTTGTGCAGCCGGGCTCCACGCTCACCATCGGCCGCAATCAGCGCCGCTACACCGCGCTCGACCGCGACGACGTTGTGCTCGAGAGCTACGACAACGCGAGCCGCGAGGTTGCCCACGTGGACCGCGAACGCGAGAAGGCTGCGCCGTTTAGCGAGTATGTTGAGACCTTTACCGAGGAGCAGGTGCGCGCCGAGACCGCCCGCTGCCTGGGCTGCGGCGCCTCGATCGTCGACCCCAACAAGTGCATCGGCTGCGGCCTGTGCACCACCAAGTGCGCGTTTGACGCTATCCATCTGGATCGCGACCGCCCCGAGTGCTCCACGATGGTCAAATACGAGCAAAAGCTCCCGAGCCTGGGCAAGTATGCTTTAAAGCGCGCCATCAAGATCAAATTTGGTCGCAAGTAAGTAGCCATAACGGGAACGGCGGAAGAAAAAGTGCATGAATTGGGGATCGTTTACCACATCATTCGCGATGTTGAGAACGTGGCACGCGCCAATGGCGTGAGTCGCGTTTCGAGCGTGACGTTGCTGCTGGGCGAGGTCTCGGGCGTCGTTCCCGACTTGCTGCTCGACGCTTGGCGCTGGGCAGCAGATAAAAAGCCTATCGCGCAGGGTGCGGAGCTTATCGTGGAGCCCGTCGAGGCCGTGACACGTTGCGAGGCGTGCGGCTGCGACTACGCGACGGTCGAGCACGGCAAGACCTGTCCCCATTGCGGTAGCGGCGAGACCTATTTGCTGCAGGGCCAAGAGGTCATGATCAAACAGATCGAGACCCCCGACGAGGACCCGGCAGGCGCTGCTCCTGATGGCCTCTCCGACGCCCCCGATGCCGTCGACGCCGCCAACCCCCTCCACATCGCCTAGGATTCCCTATAAGTTGCGGTGAAATAGTTCCTAAATTCAGCCTTCTGGCTCTTAAACAAGAACTATTCCACCGCAACTATTTTGAGTGGTTTCATAGACCATAAGTCACGAAAATAGTCAAGTTATGTCTGTTTAAACAAAAAAACGGCAGTACAAGCGCATTCGCGCTTGCCAAAATCGATATTAATGAACAGCCTGTTTGTATCTGTAAAATGCATGGCTTGATGTGCGACGCCTTGGCGTGTAATGAGTCAAAAAGCAGTAAAGTAATCAATTTGTAACAAACATAGACGTTTAAACAAATAATCCAACCTTTTGCGAATTTAGCTATAATTCCACAATCCAAACAGGTATACTCCTTTCATGTCGTGTAGGAAATACGTAGACAAAAAGGAGGTTATGTGATGGTAAGTATTGTTCTTGCTAGCCACGGGGACTTGGCAGCTGGAATCAAGCAGACGGGCTCGATGGTCTTTGGCGATCAGCCGTCTGTTGCCGTGGTCTCGCTCGAGCCGAGCATGGGCCCCGACGACTTCCGTGCCAAGGTCGAGGAAGCAATCGCTTCCTTCGAAGACCAGGAGCAGGTGCTCTTCCTCGTCGATCTGTGGGGCGGCACGCCGTTCAACCAGATCAGCGGGCTCATCGAGGGCCACGATTCCTGGGCTATCGTCACCGGTGTCAACCTGCCTATGCTCATCGAGGCATATTCGCAGCGCTTTGACGCAAAGAACACTGCACATGCGATCGCAAAACATCTCGTGACTGAGGCTAAGGCTGGCGTGCGCGTCAAGCCCGAGTCTCTGGAGCCCGAGGAGAAGAAGCCGGCTGCGGCCGCCGCTGCTCCTGCAGGCGCCATCCCTCCGGGAACGGTCATCGGCGATGGGCACATCAAGATTGCCCACGTCCGTATCGACACCCGTCTGCTTCATGGCCAGGTGGCCACCACGTGGACCAAGCAGATCAACCCCAACCGCATCATCGTGGTTTCCGACGGCGTTGCTCACGACGAGCTCCGCAAGACCATGATCGAGCAGGCTGCCCCTCCGGGAGTCCATGCCAACGTCGTGCCCATCAAGAAGATGGCCGAGGTCGTCAAGGACACGCGCTTTGGTGACACCAAGGCCATGCTGCTCTTTGAGAACCCGCAGGATCTGCTCAAGGCCATCGAGGCCGGCGTCGACATCAAGGAAGTCAACATCGGTTCCATGGCTCACTCCAAGGGCAAGGTCGTCGTCACCAACGCCGTCGCTATGGGCGATGACGACGTCAAGACTCTCGAGGCCCTCAAGGCCAAGGGCGTCAAGTTCGAGGTCCGCAAGGTTCCTTCGGATTCCTCCGAGGATCTCGACGCCATGTTGAAGAAAGCTAAGGCCGAACTGGCCGCTCAAGCATAGTAAAGGAGGGTCCGATACATGTCTGCAATCACTATTCTGCTTGTTGCGATTGTCGCGTTGCTTGCCGGTATGGAAGGCATTCTGGATGAGTTCCAGTTCCATCAGCCGCTCGTGGCATGCACGCTTATCGGTCTCGTAACCGGTCACCTTCAGGAGGGCATCCTCCTGGGCGGTTCGCTCCAGATGATGGCCCTTGGCTGGGCTAACGTCGGCGCCGCTGTCGCGCCTGACGCCGCTCTGGCCTCGGTCGCTTCTTCGATCATCATGGTGCTCGCCCTCAACGGTGGCGCCACCGATTCGGCCAAGGCCGTTACCACCGCTATCGCCGTCGCCGTTCCGCTGTCGGTCGCTGGTCTGTTCCTGACCATGATCTGCCGTACCATTGCTACCGCTATCGCTCACGCCATGGACGGTTGCGCCGAGAAGGGCGACTTCTCCGGCATCGAGCGCTGGCAGTATGCTGCCATCCTCATGCAGGGCCTTCGTATCGCCATCCCGGCAGTGCTTCTGTGCGTCATCCCGGCCGAGGCCGTTACCAACGCGCTTAACGCTATGCCCGACTGGCTGTCCGGCGGCATGGCTGTCGGCGGCGGCATGGTCGCTTCCGTCGGTTACGCCATGGTCATCAACATGATGGCCACCAAGGAGACCTGGCCGTTCTTCGTCCTCGGCTTTGTCCTTGCTGCCATCCCTCAGCTCACGCTGATCGCCCTTGGTCTCATCGGCATCTCCCTTGCCCTCATCTACCTTGGCCTTAAGGATCTGGCCAAGCAGGGTGGCGGCATGGGCGGTGGCTCCGGCGACCCGCTCGGCGACATTCTGAACGATTACGAGTAGGAGGGGAGTGATACAT
Organism: uncultured Collinsella sp.; assembly: GCA_900541145.1. Lineage (GTDB taxonomy): Bacteria > Actinomycetota > Coriobacteriia > Coriobacteriales > Coriobacteriaceae > Collinsella. Next base: position 17,222 of record UQIH01000027.1, read on the forward strand.
ATGGCAGAGAACAAGATTCAGCTCACCAAGGCTGACCGCAAGAAGGTTTGCTTCCGTCATCAGTTCCTTCAGGGCTCGTGGAACTACGAGCGTATGCAGAACGGCGGCTGGTGCTTCGCAATGATCCCTGCGATCAAGAAGCTCTACACCAGCAAGGATGACCAGATTGCCGCTCTTAAGCGCCACCTGGAGTTCTATAACACCCACCCCTATGTTTCCGCCCCCGTCATTGGCGTTACCCTCGCCCTCGAGGAGGAGCGCGCCAACGGTGCTCCGATCGATGATGTCGCCATCCAGGGCGTCAAGGTCGGTATGATGGGCCCGCTCGCCGGCGTCGGTGACCCCGTCTTCTGGTTCACCCTTCGCCCGATTCTGGGCGCTCTGGGCGCTTCCCTGGCCATGTCCGGCAGCATCGTCGGTCCGCTGCTGTTCTTCTTCGCGTGGAACATCATCCGTTACGCTTTCCTGTGGTACACGCAGGAGTTTGGCTACAAGGTCGGCTCCTCCATCGCCAAGGACCTCTCCGGTGGTCTGATGGGCAAGGTCACCGAGGGCGCTTCCATCCTGGGTATGTTCATCATCGGCGCCCTGGTCGAGCGCTGGGTGTCCATTTCCTTCACCCCGATCGTCTCCACGGTCAAGCAGTCTGCTGGCGCCTTTATCGACTGGGCTAGCCTGCCCTCCGGTTCCGAGGGTATCAAGGAAGCGCTGACGATGTACAACTCCGTCGGTGCTACCGCCCTTGATCAGATGAAGGTCACCACGCTTCAGGCCAACCTCGATCAGCTCATCCCCGGCCTTGCCGCCGTGTGCCTGACCCTGCTGGTCTGCAAGCTCCTCAAGAAGAAGGTCAGCCCGATCGTCATCATCCTGGCTCTCTTCGCCGTCGGCATCATCGGTCGCTTCTGCGGCTTCATGTAAGCACGCTTCGGCTTAAGACCGAGAGTTGCTAGGTAAGGGCTTTTGAGCCATTGAAACGGACCGCACCCGGTGGGTACACTGGATGCGGTCCGATTGTTTTTATTGGAGGGCGAGGCGCGTATGGCGCAATCTCAGAACAGCACGGTCGATCTGGCAACGCCGGCAACCTGCCTGATGGGGCTTACCAGCCATGGTAACGTGATGGTGGGCAATAAGGCGTTTGAGTACTATAACGAGCGCAATCCCGAGGATTATATTCAAATCCCGTGGGACGAGGTCGACTATATTGCCGCCGAGGTCTTGCGCGGCACCAAGAAGATTACGCGTTTTGCCATCTTCACCAAGGACAACGGTCACTTTACGTTTTCGACGCGCGACGACAAAGAGACGCTTCGTGCTGTCCGCAAGTACGTCGACGAGGATAAGCTCGTGCGTTCGCCCGACTTTATCGATGTGACGGCCAAGGGCGCCAAGAGCATCCCCACCGTCATCAAAAACCTCTTCCACAAAGGCAACTAGCTCTTCACAAGTTGCGGTGAAATAGTTCCTAAATACGGCTTTAGATGCTTCAGACAGGAACTATTCCACCGCAACTTCGAAGTCTAGTCATGCGACGTATTGCGATGCAGTAAATCTGCTACACTAGTACAACATGCCTCCGTAGCTCAGGGGATAGAGCACCGCTCTCCTAAAGCGGGTGTCGACGGTTCGAATCCGCCCGGGGGCACCAGGAAAATCGCAGGTCAGGAGTTATTTTTGCTTCTGACCTGTTCTGGTTTTGGGGTTAAGAACCGCTTCCGTTTGTAAATCTGGTAAGTAAATATTATGACTTCCCGAGTTTTCCACTGAAAACAGGAAATCACCATTTTGGGGATAAAAGTTTTCAACAGCTGTTAGTCGGTTCCATTTTGGTGACGCGCTTCCCTCTTTTGGGTAAAAAATATCACCATTTTGATGATTCGGCAGCTTTGAATTCTCTGATAAAAAGCCTGTTCAGAAGCTTGTTTCATACCCATTTTGGTGAAACCAATATATAGAGAAATAGATTAGAAAGAAATAGGGACGGCGATGCCGTCCCCTTCGCTCGCAAAGCTCGCTGCGCGGTCACGTGCCGTGACCTTGCCGCCGGTTACGCCGTCGATAAAGAATAGGGACAGCGATGCTGCCCCACCTTCGCTCGCGGAGCTCGCTGCGCGGCCACGTACCGTGTCCTTGCCGCCGGCTACGCCGCCGATTTATTCGCTCACTTCGTTCGCTGATTGATGGACTAATCCGATTTATCGGATACACCAGTCATAAGTGCAGCAATTGATATGTTGAATCCATTGGCAATTTTAGAGAGGTTAGAAAGACTGACATTTCTTCGCCCGACCTCTATCGAGGCGTAGTAAGACCTGTCCATGTCAATGCGGTTCGCAAATTGCTCTTGTGAGAAACCAGACTCTGATCTGAGTTCTTTGCAGCGTAGACCAAAGGATTGTTGTAGCGGCGAGATATCCATGACAAAAAGAGTCATGGATTGTTGTATTTATGCCAACGGACTATATACAACAATCCCAGTTAAGGCGCATAATCATCTCTATTGGAAAGCACTCTGATGCCCAGTCGGATAGGGCACGGAAAAGGAATGGAACAGCACAATGACTCAGGGAAAGCATTTCGCTGCCGGTGGCGATCACTTCGCCGCACTGCCAAACAAAAAGATTCACACTCCGAAGGGGATCGCGCGTCTGACCGTCACCGCGGCGACCATGGCCGCCATGACCGGGTCGAGCCTCATCTCACCGTTCACGGCATTCGCCCAGATCGGTGACGGGGGCACACAGCACCCCGCCGTGATGTCGCCGATCGCCGCCCACGCCGGCGCGGCATCCGGTACCGGCGCGAAATCCGCCGCACAGACCATCGCGGACCTGCAGAAGGCGGTCGACGAGGCGAAGGCGAAGGAGGACGCCGCCAAGGCATCCTACGATGAGGCCGCCGGTCCCTACAACGAGGCGGCTTCCGCACGCGACCAGGCCAAGGCATCCTACGATTCGGCAGTCAGCGCCGGCACGGCAGCCGACCGAGCGGCAATGGACGAGTACGCCCGTCAGGTCGCGGAGGGCAAGGACGCCGCCGATGCCGCCGGCAAGGACCTCGAGCAGGCGAAAGCGGGTCTCGCAGACGCCAAGGCGGATGCATCCGAGAAGGACGAAGCGTACCAGTCCGCCCTCAAGGCGGCCCAGGATGCCAAGGATGCCCTCGATAAGGCCAAGGCAGATGCCGTAAGCGCCACCCCGGAGGCAATCAGTGCCGCCGAGCAGGCGGTACGCGACGCCCAGGATGCCGTGAGCAGGGCACAGGCCGATCTCGACAACGCCAACGCGACGCTTGCCGATGCCCAGTCCAAGCTGGTTGCGGTCCAGTCTGCAAAGGATGCCGCCGATGCCGTCCTTGTCGCAGCCCAGCAGAACAAGGATACGGCGGATGCGAAGGCCGCAGCCGCCAGCGCCGCCTACGAGAAGGCGAAAGCAGACCTCGCCGCAGCGGAGGCAGGCGCCAGCGGCCCGGAGTACGATGCGGCAAAACAGAAGGTCGCGGACGCGGAGGCAGCCCTCGCTGCCGCACAAGCGGCACAGTCCCAGTGCGAGTCCGAGCTCGAGCAGGCGCAGTCCGCTGCAGCAACGGCGCAGACCGAGCTGAATGATGCCCAGGCGTCCCTCGCCGTAAAGCAGCAGGCCGCGGCCGATGCCGAATCCGGCGTGAACGCCGCCCAATCCGCCCTCGATGCCGCGAACGCCGGCCTCGATGCGGCCAAGCAGGCGAATGCCGAGGCCGTCGCCAAGCTGGACGCCGCGAAGCAGGCTGTCAAGGACGCTGAGTCCGCCAAGGCAGCCGCCAATGTAGAGCTCGCGAACGCCAAGGCCGCAAAGGATACCGCAGACGCCGCCGTGACCGCCGCGCAGCAGAAGGTCGACGAGGCACAGGCGAAACTCGATTCCGCCGACGCGCAACTCAAGCAGGGAGCCATCGGCTTCTTCCGTGCCATGGGTGCCGAAGATGCAGCCAACATCATCCTGAACGCCAAATATGCCGGAAAGACCGAAGTCGGCAACTCCAAGGACGCCACGTCCCTTGATAACATGCTCAATGCGATCAGGTGGATGAAGTCCGTCAACGACTACCGCAAGTCGGTCGGCCTGTCCGAGCTCCATGTCACCTACAAGCTCATCGCCGGTGCGATCGCAGATGCCAACTACAGCGACACCGTGCTCGATCATGCCCGTCAATATGATTTTGCCGAAAACCTGGCATGGAATTACGGAATCGATCCGAGTGGGCAGTGGATCGAGCAGGAGAAGGGCTTTTTCGACAAGGCAACGGAGGCCCTTTATGGAGTCACCGGTCTTGTCGGCAAGGATGCCTATGATTTCTATGCAAAGAACGGTGTCGCAATCAACCATTGGATTGCAGACAACTGCCACTGGGAGAACGGCAGTAGCGGCACCGTCGGCCATTACATGAACATCATCAATCCCGAACTCGCCGTTATGGGAATGGCAACCTGCACCAAGGGCACCATGTCCGGGCTTCAGACACAGTGCTACACCGCAGAGATCTCCGGCTGGTCCGGCTCCGGTTGGAACATGAACCCCATCTCCGTCGACGAGTACGAGCAGAAGCTGACCTCCTATATCAACGGCCTCAAGAACGCCAAGAGCGCACTCGACGTAGCCAAGGCCGATCTCGCATCCAAGCAGCAGGCAGCCGCCGGCGCCGCCGCAACCGTCCAGCAGAAGCAGGACGCAGCGGATTCCGCACAGGCAGGTGTCGATGCCGCGAAGCAGGACGTCACCGATGCCCAGCGTGCCGTCGATGCCGCCAAGGCTGATGTCGCCGCCAAGCAGCAGGGCGTCACGGATGCCCAGACCGAGCTTGATGCGGCGAAATCGGACCTCGATGCCGCCAACGCGGCAGTCGATACGGCAAAGTCGACCGTCCAGCAGAAGCAGGTCGCCTTTGATGCCGCCAACGCAGCCGTAACGACCGCACAGACCAAGCTGGATTCCGCCAAGGCGGACACCGAGGCCAAGCAGCAGGACGTCACGGTTGCGAACGCCGATCTCGCGAAGTTCTTCCAGGACGTCGCCGACGCCAAGAAGGCGCTCGATACAGCAAAGAGCGTCCATGACGCGGCGGCAGCCGATCAGGTCGAGAAGGCGACCGTCCTCGCCGCCGCCGAGCAAAAGGCGGACGGCACCGCACGCGCCCTCGCGGATGCCCAGCGTGCCGTCGATGCCGCAAAGGCCGACACCGGCGTTGCCGCCGACAGGCTCACCGGCTCCCAGACCGATCTCGATGACGCACAGTCGAACCTCGACATCCTCACCGGTCTTGCCGCGAAGCTCGCAGAGGCACAGCAGCGCGAGCAGGATGCAGTAAAGGCCGTCAATGACACCAAGGCCGCCCTCGATGCCGCGAAGGCGGATACCATCGCCGCCGAGTCCCTGGTCTCCGCCGCCGAACAGGCGAAGGCGCAGGCAGACGCCAAGCTGTCGAAGCTGAACTCCATCGATGCCGGCGCGGCGATCGCTTCCGGCCATGATGTGAACGCGGATGGCGCCCTCAACGCGCTTTTCGCCGCAGCAGTCGAGGCACGTGCCAAGGTCGCGCCCGCCAAAGCCATCCTGGACGAGAAGCAGGCCGCGGTGGACGGGCTCCAGCCCGGCTACGATGCGGCACTCGCCGCCTACGAGTTGGCGAAGTCTGACCGCATCGCAGCGGAGCAGAAGCTTTCCGATGAGATCGCACGACAGGAGGCAGAGGAGGCCGCAAAGCAGCAGGCGGCATACACCCCGAAGCACCTCGCCGGCACGGATACCGCCCAGCCCGGCAGCCTCGCCCAGACCGGTGACCGCGCGGGACTCATCGGCGAGACGTTCGTCATCGGCGGTACCGTCCTCGTGGCAGCCGGCGTCTTCCTCGATCAAAAGAAGCGCCGCGAGCAGATGTAGTGCAAATCGCATAACGACTCGGAAAGGGGAATCTCGCAAAAGGGATTCCCCTTTTTCGTCTCGCCAGCCACGGTTTGCGTCTTAACCGTCCATTTCCCAGCTTCCGCAGCGCCCTTAAAATCATACGGTTTACCTGCGCCGTTGGGACAATTGACGATGATTCATTGGGACGATTGACGGTAATCTGTGGTGACGATTTTCCCTTTTCCGCAGAAGCGCGAAGCAGGCAATAAAATATCGAAAATGAGGACCTATGGGTTCTTTCAGCCCATAGGCTAAACCGCCATTCCGGGCTTGAACTTCGTTTTTTCTGGCACACAGACGAACGAGGCTTTCGTTCTGGTTATCGAGGTTCCGGCGGCGACGCAGGGCTTTTTTAAGTGCAAACAGTATGGTATTGTGGTATAATCCTACTACACCAAAAAGACCGACGTACAAAAGGAGAAAGTAATACCGATGTTCGAGTATGAGCAGGAGACCTACGGCAGCAAGGGCCGTGAGAGGATCCGTGCGGCGGCGATGGCCCACACGGGAAAGAAGGGGAAGGTCCTTCTTCCTCCGACGCGCCGCCAGAAGGCTGAAGGTCTCGATAAGGTTGAGGTTGATGTCTGCTTTGAGTCGGCGAGCAGTAATTTTCTGGTCTGTTCGACGTTGCCGACGCGTAGGAACAAGCAGCATCGCATCACCGTGACGTATGCGCAGATCGCCAGTGGGGAAGTGGAAGTGAAATGGTAATCGATGAGACTGAGCTGGAGGGTCTGACCGAGGACCAGCGGGACGCCTACATTGCCCTGAAGGAGGGGCGTAACGTCTTCCTTTCCGGTAACGCCGGCACGGGCAAGAGCTATGTGCTCAACCGGTTCATCGATGACCTTGAGGCCCGTAGCGTTCCCTACACGGCGATGGCGCCGACGGGTATCGCGGCGCTCAACATGCACAATGGCTCGACCATCCACCGTACTCTTCAGGTGAGCGCCGGTGTATGCAACCCATCCGAGAAGATTCGTCCCCGCAAGGTCCTGACGGTCGCGGAGGTCATCATCATCGATGAGATCTCGATGTGCCGCATCGACCTTTTCGATTACGTCATGCGCATGATCTCTGATGCCCAGGTCTCGTCCGGGCGAAAGCAGGTCGTGCTCGTCGGTGATTTCTTCCAGCTTCCCCCGGTCATCACGGAAGATGACCGTGCAATCCTCATGAAGCTGTACCCCGGCAATTTCGAGGGTTGGGCGTTTGAATCCGATTACTGGGATGGGTTCGACTTCGAGCCGCACATCCTGAAGAAGGTCGTGCGCCAGGACGATCCGGAGTACATCGGGAACCTGAATCTCGCGCGTAACGGCGACGAGTCATGCATCCCGTATTTCAACGAGCATTCCGTATCGGATCGCAAGTACGCGCCCAAGGATGCCCTGTTCCTATGCTCGAACAACAGGCTTGCATCGAATATCAATACGGAGAGCGTGTCGGAGCTGAGCGGGAAGAAATACACCTATCAGGCCAGCGCGACGGGAAAGGTGAACAAGGGAGATCGCGCGGCCGACGATAAGATCACCCTATGCGCCGGTGCCCGCGTCATGTCGCTCGTCAACGACCCCGAAGGTAAATATGTCAACGGCTCGCAGGGCACGGTCGTGAAATGCACCAAGACGAGCGTGACGGTCGCCTTTGATGCCAATCCTGACGAGCCGGTGAAGATTGAGGCTCACACGTGGAAGATCCTCAAATCGGTTGTCGAGGAGTTCGTCGACCCGAAGGGCAAAACGAAAAACAAAGTGACTTCTGACACGGTAGGTGAGTTCACGCAAATTCCCCTCAAGCTTGCCTACGCCATCACCATCCATAAGTCCCAGGGTCTTACCTTCGATCGCTGCACCGTCCACACGAAGACCTTCGCCGCCGGGCAACTCTACGTCGGTCTGTCCCGTTGCTCCAACATCGAGGGGCTTACCATCTTCCCGAAGATGGAGAAGAACCGACTCCATGCGAGTCGCGAAGTCATTGACTTCTATGCGCGTATGGAGAAGAAGGCGAGTGAGGGCACAGTCCAACTGGAGTGCCTACAGCGGTTCAGCGAGCAGGTCAAGGCCTATATCGCCGACCTTCTGGAGAAGGAGAAGGCTGCCGAAAAGCAGGCCGCGCCCGTCAACTCAGCTGTCGAGGAGGCTCTTCCATGGGAGCGCGAAGACGCCCCCGGCAGGGACTATCAATCCACGTGGAATCAGTTTTAGGGAAAGGTATTTCAATGCAAATCGAGACTGTCGCAAAAGAGGGGTTTCTGCCCGTCCGTGTTCACCCGACGGACGCTGGCGCCGATCTACGCGCCGATATTCCGGAGCCGGTGACGCTCCAGCCGCGCGAATCGACCTTTTTCAATACCGGAATCGAGGTCGCCATTCCTGAGGGCTATTTCGGTGCGTTGGCGATCCGCTCCAGCCTTGCCCTGTCTCTTACACACATCTCCGAGCCCACGAGACTACGCTGCATCTCG
>UQIH01000028.1 GCA_900541145.1 uncultured Collinsella sp.
GGCGCGACCAGAAGGTCAGCGCCCTTTCGTTTCACGTCACCTTGTCTCAAATGCGACCCGCTCGCTGTCCGTTCTCTACCTGCGGCGTCGTCTTGCTCCGAATGCGGCTCGCTCGCTGTCGTTGCCGAAACATCGGCGTTGCCGGACTAGTCATTGGGGACGTTCATAAATGACTACTCAGGAACGAGCGTGGATAATCTCCCGTTTTTGGCCTGTGTGCGGGCTCAAAGTGGGAGATTATCCACGCTCGCTTTAATTTGCCTGGGCTGCGATGCCTATCTAATCGGCTCGGCGTCTTCCCTGAGAATCGAAAGATACTCTTCATACCCGTACTGCCGGTATCTCTGTCTTGACTCGTCGAGCGGACGGAGGATACCCAATTCTTCAAATGATTTGACGAGCGAGCTCGCGGTACTCCTGCCGATATCGAGTTGGGCAGCGATGAATGCGGTGTCGACGATGGGGTGCTCTTCAAGAATGCCCAACAGCCTTTGCCCGTTTGCAGCAGTCCTTCCGAGATTTTCGGTAATGGTTGCTGTGGAACGGTTATGGAGGTCAACAAGGTTTTTTAAAGACCCTACCGAGTCCTTCGCACTCTCGAGAAGACTGTTGCAGAAAAACTCTATCCATTCCTCGTAAGTGCCTCTCTCCCTTACGGATGTGAGTTGCCGGTAGTACTCGCTTCGGTTTTTCTTGAACTGGAACGATGGATAGAACAAGCAAGAATGAAGAACGCCATCATTGATGAGCATAAGTGTAATGAGAAGCCTGCCCAGGCGACCGTTTCCGTCTAGGAATGGATGGGCAGTTTCAAATTGGTAATGGACGAGCGCCGCCCGCACAATCGGATCCATTTCGACTTGAGGCTCATTGATAAAGCGTTCGAGGTCCTGGAGCGTGTTACTCAAATCTTCAATGTTTGGAGGGACAAACGATGCGGTTGCAATGGTGCAGCCTGAGGGGCCAATCCAGTTTTGTGAGGAGCGCAGCTCGCCTGGATTCTTCTCCGTTCCGCGCACTCCGTCCAGCAGGACCGCATGAACTTGCCTAAGAAGTCTCGTGCACAAGGGCATCTTTTTGAGCAGTTCTACGCCGCGGTCGACAGCACGGACGTAATTCACGACGTCTGCGACATCTTTATGATGGAGTTGTGTTTGCGATGGACTAAGTAGGTCGTCAAACGTGCACTGGGTTCCCTCAATTTGCGAAGAAAGGAGTGCTTCTTTGCGCACGTACATTGTCAGATACATGTCGGCGTTGGGAACAAAGTAGAGCATGCCTTCAAGCTCTCCAAGCTTTCGTGAGCATGCGGAAAGCGTGCGATAGGTTTCCTCGGTGAGGTTTAGCTGCCTCAATGATTGCAAGGGCGTTGGAAAAAACGAATAGTAAGCCAATTTCCCCGATAGATTATTGCGGAGCGTTCCCTGGCCGTTCTCCTCGATTTGCATCGCGCCCTCCATATCTTTAGTGCCGGAAACTCGTTATTAGGCTAATCATATCAATTCTAATAACGAGTTTAAGGATTAAATAGTTATTAGAATTGATGTAAACAATCTAATGATAAAAAGTCGTTATTACTTGACCATGGAGCTCGGCTTGGTACAAGGGGGTCATCCAAAATGAACGTGGATAATCTCCCGTTTTTGGCTCGGTGACGGCCTCAAAGTCAAAGTGGGAGATTATCCACGCTCGTTAGTTAAGCGTCCGAAAATCCACACTCGCCAAACCTACCAAAAAGGGACGGGTTTATTTTGGCACGTTTCGGTCGGTATCAGGAAGTGTCAGGGACGGGGCGGCGGCAGGACTCGAGAGCGAAAAGAAGTATCGGGTTTGGTGCGCCCGCTTCTGCCCGTCCCGTGCGCAGACGATACTCGGCTTATCGACCCGCGATGCAAAGGAGATGCTCGTCCCGCGAGCACTACCGGGAAGGGCTCGCGATTCGAGTCCCCACCTTAGCATTTGAACCATTTGGCACTATAATCACCATAGGCATGCGCATAACGTTGCGCTTAATCAAGAGGAGAAAACGTATGGGTCTGTTTGACATGTTTAAGAAGAAGGCTGAGCCTGCCGCTGCTGCAGCTCCCGCTTCCATCTCTGCTTCTGCCGGCGCCGACGTGCTGTGCTCGCCCGTCAAGGGCAAGGTCATCAAGATGGCCGACGTGCCCGATCCCGTCTTTGGTGGCGAGGTTCTGGGCAAGGGCTGTGCCGTGTGGCCCGAGGACGATCTGGTCTACGCTCCCTGCGACGGTAAGGTGACCGTCACCATGGGTCACGCCGTGGGTCTGCAGTCCGATAGCGGCATCGAGGTTCTGGTGCACGTTGGCGTCGATACCGTCAACATGAACGGCGATGGCTTCGAGGGCTTCGTCAAGGCCGACGACGTTGTGAAGGCTGGCCAGCCCATACTCAAGATCGACCGCGCCAAGATCGCCGCTGCCGGTTACAAGGACTGCGTCGTCGTGGCCGTGTCCAACACCGCCGAGTTTGCCGATGTCGAGCTCACCGTCGAGGCAGAGTCCGCCGTCGCCGCCGGTGACGCCATCGTCAAGGTCGTCCGCAAGTAAACTGCGGCGTCCAAAGGATGTGCAAGGGTGGTCGGGTTTTCCGGCCACCTTTTTTATTGCACCGTGGGGAAGCGTTTTATTGCACGTTGGGCGGGCTTGCAAACCGTTCGGACGCTAAAACGAACCGACCACGCCTTCGCGTTGCCGAGGGTGTTCATAAGTGGATAGTATGGGCTTACTTATTACAACGTGTGCCGCGTCCGGGAAGCGCGGTGCCGCTCATTGGGAGGAACAACATGAAAAAGAAGCTGCTGCTTGCGCCCCTCATGGCCGTCTTGGTTGCATGCGTGGTCGTGCTTTCCGGCTGTGGAGGTCCTTCGGTTGAGGAGCTCATCACCGAGGATCTTACGACGCAGTTTGACGAGGTCAAGAACGGTGGCGACGACTTCCTTTCTGGTCTGGAGGAAGCTTCGGGCGACGAGTTCGAGCAGCTGGGTATCGATCCCAAGGAGTATGCCAAGACCTATCTCGAGGGCTTTGACTACAAGATCGGCGACGTGACGGTCGACGAGGACAAGGGTGTCGCGACCGCCGAGGTCTCTATCACCTGCAAGTCTATGAACAAGATCGTCGAGGACTTCTCCACCCAGTATCAGGAGAAGGTCGCCGCGCTTGACACGGTTCCTTCCGATGACGAGCTGTACAAGATGGCCGGTCAGGTTATGGTCGATGTGACCAAGGCCACCGAGCCCAGGAAGACCACGGTTATCTTCAAGTACACCTGCAACGACGACGGCGAGTGGTCTGCCGACGACTCCGTCAACTCCGAGATGATGGATGCAATGCTGAGCTAGTTCGTTGCGGCGTTTTACCAAACGCCGCAACTGCTCGACGTTGCGCGGGCACCAGAGCGACAACTTGTCATTCAAAGAGGACGGTATGACCAGAAGGTCTATGCCGTCCTCTTTTCATGCCAATTTGTTCGCTCTGGTGTCCGCTCGCTGTCCGTCCTCTACCTGCGGCGTTGCCATTGTTGGGGTAGTCGTTGGGGCGTTCTTGTCTGACTAGTCGTTTAAGAACGTCCCCAACGACTACTTTCCGCGCAACAGCATTGTCGCAGCTGCGTTAAGCAGTGTCGCTCGTTACTCGCCCAGGATTAGCGCTGCGAGCTCGCCCTGGGTGTCCACCACGTAGTCGGCGCCGGCGGCTTCCAGCTCTGCGCGGCCGCGGAAACCCCAGCTGACGCCCGCACTCTTAAGGCCGGCGTTGTGGCCGGTCAGGATATCGACATTGGAATCGCCTACGTAGAGCGTGGTCGCCGGGTCGGCGCCTAGCTCTTCCATCACATGCAGCGTGACGGGTGCTTCGGGCTTGGGCGGAAACGCATCGACACGGCCCTGCACCAGCGCAAAGCGCTCGGAACCAAAATACTTTTCGATAAGCGGAGCCGCCGAGACGTGGTCCTTGTTAGTGAGCACGGCAAGCTGAACGCCCGCGGCGCGCAAGCGGTCGAGCATCTCGATCGTGCCGGCATAGGGAGCGGTGTGGTCTTCCTTGTGCTCGCCGTAGTAAGCCCTAAACTCGGCAAGCGTCTGCTCAAACATGCGGCCGTCGCCTGCGTACTCGGCGGGCATAAAGCGCTCAACCAGCTTGAGCATGCCGTTTCCCACCTTGTAGCGGTACTCGTCAACGGCAAACGTGGGCCAGCCGTGCGCCTCGCAGGTATGGTTGCCGGCGGCCGCCAGGTCCTCGAGCGTGTTGAGAATGGTGCCGTCCAGGTCAAAGATCACATGGGAAAAAGCTGCTGCCATGGGTGCTCCTGCCGCTTGAGTTGTAAAACGCACCCCATGATACTGGGCATGCGTGCCGGGCATGTTTGGAATCTGAATATCTTTAATAGCCCTGAGCCTTTGTCGTTAGCAAATTCTCGGCAGCTGCTCTCCCACGAGCATGTCGAGGATGCGGGTCGAGCCCCAGCCGGTGCGCACGCGCACGGCGGGACGGGAGCCCTCGGCAAGTGGCAGCACGCGACCGATGATGGCGGCATTCTCGCCGTAGCGGGCGGCGCGCATGGCGCTCAGCGCGGCATCGGCTTGCTCGGCCGGCACCACGGCAACCATCTTGCCCTCGTTTGCTACCTGCAGCACATCGTAGCCGAGCATCTCGCAGGCGGCCTGCACGTCGGGACGAACGGGCACGGCATCCTCGTCGACCTCCATGGCAACATCGCTGGCCTGGGCAAACTCGTTGAGCGTGGACGCCAGGCCACCGCGCGTGGGGTCGCGAAAACAACGCGTGCCGGGCGCTGCGGCCAAAACGTCGGCAATCAGGTGGTTGAGCGGCGCGGCATCGCTTTCGATCGTGCTCGAAAACGCCAAGCCCTCACGCTGGCTCATGATGGCGATACCGTGGTCGCCCAGCGTACCCGATACCAGAATGACATCGCCGGGCTGGCAGTTGGCACCGCTGAGCGCCACGCCCGTGGGAACCTCGCCCACGCCGGCGGTATTGATATAGACGCCGTCGGCCCCGCCGCGCTCGACCACCTTGGTGTCGCCCGTGATTATGGACACGCCCGCCTCACGCGCCGTCTCGGCCATCGTCTGCACAATCTGGCGGAGCTTATCCATGGGATAGCCCTCTTCGAGGATAAATCCGCACGACAGGTAGCGCACGTTGGCGCCTGAGGTCGCGACGTCGTTGACGGTTCCGCACGCGGCAAGGCGTCCGATGTTGCCACCGGGGAAGAACTGCGGCGAGACCACAAAGCTGTCGGTCGACATGGCGATGCGCCCGCTCGCGGGCAGCGCGGCGACGCCGGCATCGTTGCCTTCGAGCAGCTCGGGCGACCCAAAGGCATCCAAAAAGACCTCATCGATGATGCGTTTCATCATCTGGCCGCCGGAGCCGTGGCCCAGCAGGACGGTGCTATCGGTAACGCTATGGGACATATCGAAAACTCCAATCGTGGGTGGTGCCGGTGTGCGGGTGTGCCCGGGCTAGTCGCGGTAGCGGTAGTACGCCGCGCAGCTGCCCTCGGAGCTCACCATGCACGGGCCGACGGGGTGCTCGGGCGTGCAGGTGCGGCCAAAGAGCGGGCAGCTGCTCGGCGTAATGGCTCCGCGCAGCACGTCGCCGCAGCGGCACCCGCGCGGCTCGACTGTCGCCTCAACGGGCACATCAAAGCGGGTACGGGCATCAAAGCGCGAGAATTCGGGACGAATGGCGAGTCCCGAAGCCGCAATCGGCCCCAGCCCGCGCCACGTGGTGTCGCATGGTTCAAACACCTGCTCGACCAGCTGGCGCGCCACGGGATTGCCGTCTGCGTTGACGCCACGGCGGTAGGCGTTGTCAATCGCCGGCCTGTCCTCGACAACCATCTGGACCAGCATGCAGATACCCTGCAAGATGTCGACCGGCTCAAATCCCGTTACCACGCCTGGAGTCTTAAACTCGTCGACCAAAAAGCCAAAGGGGGCCAAGCCCGTGATGGTGGCGACGTGGCCCGGCAGGATAAAGCCGTCGATGGCGGTCTCGGGGTCGTTGGCGATGGCGCGCAACGCCGGCGGCGTGGTCTTGTGGGCGCAATAGACCGAGAAGTTCAAAAGCCCGCGCGCCTCGGCCTCCAAGATGGCGGCGGCGATGGTGGGCGTCGTAGTCTCAAAGCCCACGCCCATAAAAATGACCGGGCGATCAGGGTTTTGCTCGGCAATGTCGAGCGCGTCGAGCGGGGAGTACACAATGCGAATATCGCGCCCCGCCGCCTTTTGCGCAGCGAGCGAGGTGGATGATCCGGGCACGCGCATCATGTCGCCAAAGGTGGTGATGATGGCGCCGTCTATGTTGGCGAGCGCGATTGCGTGGTCGATGTCGCGGTTGGCGGTGACGCAGACGGGGCAGCCCGGGCCGCTCAGCAGCTTGAGCCCTGCCGGCATAATGGAGCGAAAGCCATAGCGCCCGATGCTCACGGTATGCGTGCCGCAGACTTCCATAAGGTTGATGGTGCGGTCGCCGACAAGCTCATGAATGCGCTCGATGAGCTCGCGAGCCAGCTTGGGATCGCGGAATGCCGAGAAATCGATACCGGAGCGCGCCGGCTGCTCGGGCGCCACTAGTAAGCCTCCGCCGGGTTGGTGGTCAGCTGGTCTTCTTCGACCAGCTCGGACATGGCATTAACAAGCTCGAGCGTTTCCTGTGCTTCCTGCTCGTCGACAATCTGGATGCCAAAGCCGGCGTGTACGAGAATATAGTCGCCAACCTGCGCCGTCGGCACGAGTCGCAGCGACACGGGGCGCTCGATGCCCATCATGTCGACGGTGGCCTTGAGGTCGTCGTCGCGTTTGACTACTTTACCGGGAACGGCAAGGCACATATTGTTCCCCTTTTATACGCTTTGCGCTGGACGGGCGCTCAATAATCCATCAGTTGATGGTAGCGCTCGCGGGCGCTGCGGGCAAACGCGCTACACCTGTGAGACGGCGGCTTGCGGGCTGGCCGAACAGCCTACTGCGATGCAATCTGCGCAAGACGAGCGCTTGCGACTGCCGCCTGACCGTAGGCGATGCAGCCGTCGTTAACGGGCATGGTTTGGGGAATCAAGACAGTGAGACCCATGCTTTTGAGCTCGCGGGTGAGGAGCTGGAGCAAAAGTCGGTTCATGAACACGCCGCCCGAGAGCGCGACGGTATCGATGCCTTCGCGCGCGCAGATTTCGCGTGCGATTCGTGCCGAAGAGCGCGCGATGGCGATATGGAAGTCGAGCGCGAGCCTGTAGGCGGGCGCTCCGGCTTCAATTCCTCCCAAAAGTGCCTCAAAGAGTGCTTTCTGGTCCAGAACATAGGGGCCGTCCAGCCACGATGGGCCAGATGCGAAATAGCCGGCGTTGTCGTCGGGAAAATGGGCGATTTCGTTGTCGAGCGCGCGCCAGGCGGCGGCCTCAAGCTCGATGGCGGGTTCGCCCTCGTAGGTTGCCTTGTCGCAGATGCCCAGAATTGCTGCCGCGGCATCAAAGAGACGCCCCATGCTGCTGGTACGCGGGCTGTTGATGCCGCGCTCGATCATGGTGGCTGTCACGTTGCGCGTTTGCTCGTTGAGGCTGTCCAAAAGCCGAGCGGCACCTGGGTGCTCGAGCAGGCCGAGCTCACTGAGCAGGGCAAAGGCGTTGCGGCGGGCGTCGCGCACGGAGGCCGCCCCGCCGGGGAGCGCCCAGGTGCGCAAATGCGCGGCGCGCTCAAAGCCGCCAAGGCTGGCAACAAGAAACTCGCCGCCCCAAATGGTCCCATCGGTGCCGGCGCCGGTGCCGTCAAAGGCGATGCCAAGGACGTGCGCGTCGGTTGTAAGCTGGCCCGCGGCGATGGCCTCGGCCATTACGCTCGCGATATGCGCATGATGGTGCTGCACCTCGACGAGCGGCAGATTGCATTTTCGCGCCTGCTCGCGCGCCCACTGGCCCGATAGATAGCTGGGGTGTACATCGCAGGCCAAGGCGGCGGGCGCCAAATCAAAGAGATCTTCCAAGCGCGTGCGCGCGGCGTTCCAGGCATCGAAGGTCCCGCCGTTTTCAACATCGCCGATATGTTGCGACACAAAACAGGTTGCCTTGCCGTTCGTCCCTTCACGCGTGAGCGCAATCGTGGCCTTTTGTTGTGGCCCGCAGGCAAGCACGCAGGACGGAGCGCGGTCGAGCGCCGGCAACGGCAGCGGCTGGGGTGCATATCCGCGAGCGCGGCGCACGGGCATAACGGTGCCGTCAACCACGCGCACCACGGAATCGTCATAGCGCGAGAGGATCGCGCGGTCGTTACCGAGCAACGCGTCGGCGATGCCGGCAGCAACGAGGTGTTCCCAGGCAAGGTCGTCGTCGGTCTCGATGGGTTCTTCGCTCAGGTTTCCGCTGGTCATGACGAGCGCGTGCATACTGCGGGCTTCTGCCGCGGCGAGCAACAGAT
Source organism: uncultured Collinsella sp. (assembly GCA_900541145.1). Taxonomy (GTDB): domain Bacteria; phylum Actinomycetota; class Coriobacteriia; order Coriobacteriales; family Coriobacteriaceae; genus Collinsella. The sequence goes on from UQIH01000028.1 coordinate 8,456, forward strand.
GCTGAAGCGGCGTATAGGGGAGCATGACGCCGAGCTCGGGCAAGTCGTGTGCGACAGATGGCGCGAGGGCGAGGATGTCGGGGGAGCCGCCGTTGCCCTCGCCAACAGTGCGCCGGCGCAGCAGCACGATGGGGCGGATACTGCCAGCGAGCAGATCGCGTTCAGCATCGTCGATATGACACAGGCGCTCGGTATCAGCAAGACTGCGCACCATGACGGCAAGTGGTTTGTTGCTGCGGCGTTTGCGACGGCGCAACTCGGCCACCGCTTGCTCGTTGGCAGCGTCACAGGCTAGATGGAATCCGCCCAGGCCCTTGATGGCGACGATGCCACCGCTGGCCAGCAGCTCAACGCAGCGCTCGATGATAGCGTCGCTGGCCTCGCGTGTGGTGCCGACGGCCGGTGTCGCGGACGAATTCCCGCACGCATCGCCGTTTACAGCCTCGCGCCACGTAATATGCGGCCCGCAATCAAAGCAGGCATCGGGTTGCGCGTGAAAACGCCGGTCGAGTGGGTCGGCATACTCCGCGGCACACTTGGGACACATGAGGAAACGGTCCATCGATGTGGCCGCTCGGTCATAAGGCAGCGATCGGATGATGGTAAAGCGTGGCCCGCAGTTAGTGCAGTTGATAAAGGGGTAGTGATAGCGTCGGTCGGCGGGATCGAACAATTCACGCAAGCAATCGTTGCAGGTGGCAATATCGGGCGAGACGAGCGTCGTGTGCGCGGTCTGGTCCTGCGATGCTACGATGCGAAAGCCCTGTTCGTTGGCGGCATCCCAACCGTTGGCTGCCAAGTTCACAACCTCGACATGCTCTACGCGGGCTGCCGCGGGCGCATGCTCAGAAAGCGCGGCAACAAAAGCATCGAGCGCATCGGCCGGAGCGTGCGCCTCGATATGCACGCCGTCGCCCGCATTGAGCACCCATCCGCAAATGCCATGCGCAATGGCCTCGCGATACACAAACGGCCGCATGCCAACGCCCTGCACAATGCCCGTCACATGAATATGCACATGCCGCATGCGACACCCCTCATCAAAACCGACCAAAAAAGGACAGGTTTATTTTGGTAGGTAAAACTTCTAAACCTGCCAAAACAAACCTGTCCCTTTTTGGCAGGTGCGCTGCGGGAAATCCCGCTATAGCCCCAGGCTCTGCTTGGTGGCGGCGCAGGTGAGCTCGCCGTGCTTAACGCCGCGCAGGCCCAGCAGGCGGTCGGCTAGTTCGTAGACGCGCTCGCCACGACCCTTGAGCGCCAGGATTTCCAGACAGTTGTGGTGATCCAGATGCACGTGCATCGTCGATACGATCTCGTCGGTGTAGTCGTGCTGCACCTCGTCCAGGCGGCGCGTCAGATCGCCGGTGTGATGGTCGTAGATCATGGTGAGCGACCCGATAACGTGCTCAGCGGGCGTGCGCATCTGCTCTTTGGCGATCGAGGCGCGAATCAAATCGCGCACGGCCTCGGAGCGGTTGGCCACGTCGCCGCGGCGCGCGATCTGTTCGTCAAAACGGCGCAGCAGGTCGTCCGGTGCGGTAACCGAAAAGCGGACCAGCTCGGAGCCGGAGCCACTACAGTGGCAGCCCGCATCACCGTCCGCCCCGTGCGGATGCTCGTGCTCGTACCCGCAGCCGTGCTCGTGTTCGGCCACCTTACACCAGCTTCACGGAGCCGACGGAGTTGTGGTCGGCCTCGATGGCCTCTTCGTAGCCCTCGAGTGCGTCGTGGGCCTCGTGCAGCGCGGCCATGGCGGCCTCGAGCTTGGCGCCGATGCGCTCCATGTCAAAATTCTCGGTCGCATGCAGCAACTGATGGCTCCATTCGTGAGCGAGCTCGATGGTGTCGTCGACCTGCTTGACGCTCATGGCAAGCTGGCTCATGTTCATTCCAACATCATGCATGGGAAATCTCCTTTTGTATGGGGCAGTTCAGTGGTTCAGATTTTACTACGCCCGCTCTGCGCGCAGCTGCATAAGAAAACGGGTACGAGTCTGTGCGACCCGCACCCGTTCACTGGGGGCTGTTTGTGACTACCATACTATCCGTGGTTGCACTCGGTGCATCCAGAAGTCCGGCGAGCGGTGCAAAAGCGCTCATGGACGGCAGGCAGACGGCAACATGTAACAAGCGTATTACAGATGCTTCTCCAGCAGCGCCTGCAGCCTCGCCTTGGGCAGAGCGCCAACCGAGCGGTCAATCTCCTCGCCGTTCTTAAACACAACCAGCGTGGGGATGCTCATGACGCCATACTTCATGGCCAGGTCCTGGTTGTCGTCGACGTTGCATTTGGCAACGGCAAGCTTGCCCGCCAGCTCATCGGCAACCTCGTCAACGATGGGCGAGAGGGATCGACAGGGCCCGCACCACGGTGCCCAAAAATCGACCAGCACGGGCAGACTGTCGTTAACGATGGAATCGAAGTTCTCGGTGGTAATCTGATTAATGTCAGCCATGGTGACCTCCATAATGCGACGCGGCTCGGCCGCGTAAAACTCAGTACGACCGTGCTTATACCCAGCCGCCCGCAAAGCAACCACTCGCGGGTAGCTCTTTTATATAATGGTGGGCACGCAAACGATTGGAGAGCGCATGTCCACGTCACAAAGCCAGAAAAAAGAAGCCATCGCCCAGGCGGCCGAGCAGGAGCTCACATCGCTTGCGGTTCGTGGCGTGCGTATCGCGGGCAACGCGTGCTCGCCGATCGTGCTGGTCAAAGGCGATTTGGACGAGGCCGAGCGTTCGGGTGGCGAGCTTGCCGCCGGCCCGGATGGCGCGGCGTTGCGCAAGGCGCTTGGGGCCATCGGCTACGCGCCCGAGGATTTTTGCGTGCTGGCAAGCGTCGCCGGCGTGGGTGACGGAGCGGTCGCGGTGGGCGAGACTCTGCCGTGCGAGCTGTTCCGTGAGGCGCTTGAGGCTTTGGACCCCGAGGCGGTTCTGCTGCTGGACGATCGCGCGGCCGATACCATGCGCGAGACCTATGCCGACATGCTTGTGGCAATCGACGACTTCGATACCGCTATGCTCAAGCCCGGCTTGGTCGCCCATGTGCAGGGCCGCCGCGTGCTCGCGCTCGACGGCTTTGAGGCGGCACTCACTGACAAAGCCGCCAAGCAGCGCATGTGGGCATACATCAAGCAGCTGACCCCGGCAGCCGCTCCGCTGTAGCGAGGCTGGCGGCAGCCCCTACATCACAGCGCGCAGCTCAAACCGATCGCCGTTAATGCGGAACTGGCAGTTGCCGTTCATGCGCTCCACGGCAAGTTTGATGCTCCTGGTGCCAAAGCCGTGGCCCGCATGCCGGGTCACGGGCATGCCGTCGACCATGCGCGGCGCGCGGTCAAACGTATTGGAAACTAACAGCAGCAGCTGGCCGTCCTCTAATCGCAGGTCAAAGTCGACGAATCGCTTTCCTTGGGGTGCGGCGCTTGCGGCGGTGATAGCGTTTTCCAAGGCATTTGAGAGCACGCTAAACAGGTCGGCGTCACCTACGTGGATGGTTTCGGGTACGGCGGCGCGCAGGTTGGCGGTAATGCCGTTTCTATTGATATCCGAGTTAAATGACGAAAGCGCGATGTTTACGGTCTCGTTGGCGCAGAAGCGGCGTACGGCGGTGCGGTCGCCGGCTTCGCAGAGTTCGTCGATGCGATCGAGCGCCTCGTCGGTGTGGCCCTCCTCAATTAAAGCGGCCAGGCCGCGTAGGAAGTGGCGCATGTCGTGGCGCAGAATCGACAGCTCGCGCCCAGATTGACGCCAAGCCTCGAGCTCTTTGATGGCGGCGCTGTCGCGGGTTTCGAGCATCCAGCGCTCTCGCTCGGCGGTTTCCTTTTCTTCGTATTCGCGCAGGTAAACGGCAAGAAACATAAGATAGAAGGCACAGAGCGCAAATGCCAAAAACTCAACCGTCACCACCGAGCCCGAGTGGAACAGCGTGGTGTAGACGTTGGTGGCATAGTCAAAGACGTAATAGACGAGCGGCAGGATTAAAAGGATGCCCAGCTCGGTGGTGCTTTTAATCGCCAAGCGCGGACCGATGTCGCCGGCCCAATGCAGCAGGACGGCAAAGACGGCGAGTGTGGTCGCGATGCGCGCCAGATAGTACGCGATCTGCGAATCGGTTGCGGCAAAGGCGGCGATGCCCATCCAATTGCTGAACTGGCAGCTCAGATAGGCACTCGTAATGCCGAGCACGGCAAGCAGCGGGCTCAGGCGGTAGCGCGCGCACAAATAGATGATGAGCGGCAGATGCACGACGAGCGGATATACCTGGCGGGCGAAAAGCTCTCCGCCGACGGCATTGGCGAGGCCAAATGCGCATCCGGTTACGGCACCGACCAGCACCAGTTCAAGCGCATGACGCCGGTTGATCTCGATACCGCACAGCGCCGCCGAGGCAAAGACGCCAAAGAGTAGCGTTGTGGCGTGGTGGATTGCCCAAAGGACCATTTCGACCGAGGAGACCATCAGTGTCTCCCAGCCTCAAAGCGCACCGCAAAGTAGGCGTCTTGGAATCCCTGCTTGCAACTGCGCGAAAGCGGGATGCACGCGCCCGAGCGCATGACGATGTCCGTGCGGTCAAAGTGATCGATATTGCGCAGATTGACCTGGTAGCTGCGGTGGCATTTAAAGAAGACCGCGTTTTGCTCCAAGCGGTCCTCGACGCTGCGGAACGACTCGAGTGCCTCGATATCGCGTCCGTCGCGCAGGTGGAAGACCACGTGCTTGTTGCGCGCCTCGGCATATTCGATGTCGGACAGGCGCAGGGCGTGGTAGCCAAAGGAAGTTTTGATCACGAGCTCGTCGGTTGCCGCCGGGCGCATGCTCGAAAGCTCGTCGAGTAACTGCGCCAGGCGTTCGTAAGTCACGGGCTTGAGCAGATAGTCGAAGGCGCGGACCTCGTAGGATTCAAGCGCGAACTCGGGCGACGAGGTGAGGAACACCAGGCGCACGGCGGTGTCGGCCTGGCGCAGTTCGCGTGCGGTGTCCATGCCGTTGACGAGCGGCATGATCATGTCGAGCAGAATGATGTCGGCGCGCGATGCGGCATGGCGGGCCAGCAGGTCCTCGCCGCGCGTGACGAGCGCAACATCGACCGTCGTGCCCGTCTCGGTCGACCAACGGTCGATCATCCGGTGCAGTCTATCTAGAAAAGCGACATCATCGTCGCAGGCAATAATCTTGAGCATTCTAAGCCCCCTTAGTAGTTCGATTTTGCCACATTGGGTGCGGACCGCTTGTGGGGGTGCGGACCGTTTGCGCCCCACGGCGTGCAACTCGCGCCAAGCGGTATTGCGGTGGCGAAAGATGCCTCCTGCGCCATCGAGAGCTCAGCTATCCTCAGCTTGCCAGTTCGAATATGGACCTGCCACATGATTGAATCTTTATTTCAACTTTACACCTAGGTTTACAGCTGTCTTGTCAGCTGTAAACCTAGGTGTCATACTAAAGCCCCAAGATTCGCCAAAAGAGAGGGGCCTTGATGGCACAGAGCGCGAACATGGATGCGTCGGAGCTTGCACGCGATATCGCGGCCGGCCTGGCATCGGCAACGACGGCAACGGAGCGTGCGGCACTGGTGCCCGCAGAGCTCGTCGAGGCCATTCAGCAACTAAAAACCCAACGTGACGCGGTGATCCTGGCGCACTATTACGTGGCGCCCGAGGTGCAGGCCGTGGCTGATTACGTCGGCGACAGCTTCTACCTGGCCAAGCTCGCCAAGAGCCTGCCGCAGCAGACCATCGTGTTGTGCGGCGTGGAGTTTATGGGCGAGAGCGCCAAGCTGCTCAACCCCACCAAGACCGTGCTGCTGCCCGAACCGGGCGCGGACTGCCCCATGGCGCACATGGTCAAGCGCGAGACGGTCGATGCGGCGCGCGCCGAGTACGGCGACGACCTTGCCGTGGTCTGCTACGTCAACTCGACGGTCGAGATCAAGAGCTGGAGCGACGTGTGCGTCACCAGTTCCAACGCCGTCAAGATCGTGTCCGAGCTGCCGCAGCAGCACGTCCTGTTCATCCCCGATCAAAACCTGGGCCGCTTTGTTGCCGAGCAGGTGCCGCAAAAGCACGTCATCCTCAACAATGGCTACTGCCCGCGCCATCACATCATCACCGTCGAGCAGATCGTTGACGCGCAGGAAGCGCATCCCGACGCGCTCGTGCTGGCGCACCCCGAGTGCAAGGCCGATGTCCTTGCCGAGGCCGACTACATCGGCTCCACCGCCGGCATCATCAAGTATGCCGAGGAGTCGGACGCGAGCGAGTTCATCATCGTGACGGTCCGCGGCGTGCTCTACGAGCTCGAGCGCCGCTGCGAGGGCACCGGCAAAAAGTTCTACTTCCCCGCGGTGCAGCCCACCTGCGTCAACATGGATCTCATCACGCTCGAAAAGCTCGTGCGATGCCTGGAGACGGGCGAGGGCGAGGTGCAGATCGGCGTGTCGGACGAGGCTGCCGAACAGGCCAAGCTCACACTCGACCGCATGCTCGAGTACGCGGCGCGCTAAAACGATGTGACATGAGGGGCAGTCCCTTATGCCACATTACAAGGGAGAGGATTCCTATGGAAACCAAACAATACCCCGACATGGAGTGCGACGTCGTCATTGCCGGTTGCGGCGTGGCGGGCTTGTACGCGGCCCTTAATCTGCCGACGAGCACGCGAGTGATCATGCTCTCCAAGGGCGCTGTCGACGAGTGCGACTCGATGCTCGCGCAGGGCGGCATCTGCGTGCTGCCCGAGGGCTCGGACTACGATGCCTTCTTTGAGGACACCATGCACGCCGGCCATTACGAGAACCGCCGCGAGAGCGTTGACATCATGATCCGCTCGAGCCGCTCGGTCATCAATGACCTGCTGGCCATGGGCGTTGACTTTGAGCGAAAGGCCGACGGCAGCCTCGACTTTACCCGCGAGGGCGCGCACAGCCGTCCGCGCATTGCCTTCCATGCCGATATCACCGGCAAGGAGATTACGACCAAGCTGCTCCAGGCCGTTCGCAAGCTGGATAACGTGCAGATTTTGGAGCACGTGGCCATGACCGACATCCTGACGGCCGTGCGCGATGGGGCCACGGTGTGTGCCGGTGTCGTCGTCGTTTCCGTGGACGAGGACAACTCGGTTCGTCCCGCCGACGAACTGGCAAATGCCGCCGAGGGCGTGCATGCCGGCGAGCCGTTTAAGATCCATGCCCGCCACACGCTGTGGGCGACGGGCGGCATCGGTGGCGTATACGACCACTCGACCAACTACCCGCAGCTCACGGGTGACGCCTGCTACATCGCTCAGGAGCATGGCATTAAGATGGAGCACCTGGACTACGTGCAGATTCACCCCACGGGACTGTTCTCGCCGCAGCCGGGCCGCACCTTCCTGATCAGCGAGAGCTGCCGCGGCGAGGGCGCAATTTTGCTCAACGCCGCCGGCGAGCGCTTTACCGACGAGCTTCAGCCGCGCGACGTGGTCGCCGCCGCTATTCGCGAGCAGATGAAGCAGGACGGCACCGAGCACGAGTGGCTGAGCTTTGCCCCCGTCGAGCGCGATGTGGTGACCGGGCACTTTGCCAATATCCGCGCGCGCTGCCTGGAGGACGGCCGCGACATCTTGGACGAGCCCATCCCCGTTACGCCCACGCAGCACTACTTTATGGGCGGCGTATGGGTCGACAAGGACGGCCGCACCTCGATGCCCGAGCTCTACGCAGCCGGTGAGACGGCCTGCAATGGCGTGCACGGCAAGAATCGCCTTGCATCAAACAGCCTGCTCGAGGCGCTGGTCTGGGGTCGTCGCGCCGCGTGGTACATGCGCACCGGCGAGTCGCTCGCAGTGGAGCAGGCGGGCGATCCCGCGCTCGATGGCCGTCATCGCGCCCTAAGCGCAGACGCCCTGGCAATCGATGATTTGGCCCGTGCCGCCGGCACGCAGGCCGTGGAGGAGTAGACCATGAATCCCATTACCATGAAGCTCGTCGTCGATGATCTGATTCTGCAGGCTCTGCGCGAGGACATTACGTTTGAGGACGTGAGCACGGCGAGCGTGTGCCCCACGGCGCGTCCCGCTACGGTGGAGCTTATCGCCAAGGCCGATGGCATCATCGCGGGCTTGGATGTGTTCGCTCGCACCTTTGAGCTGCTGGATTCGCAGAGCTCGGTGCTGTTTGATGTTGCCGACGGCGACGAGGTGCACGCCGGCGACCACGTGGGCCAGGTGCGCGGCGATGCACGCGTACTGCTTTCGGGAGAGCGCGTGGCGCTCAACTACCTGCAGCGTATGAGCGGTATCGCTACCTATACACACCAGATGGCCGCGGCGCTCGAGGGCACCAAAACCGTGCTCGTCGATACGCGCAAGACCACGCCGGGCATGCGCGTCTTCGAGAAGGCCGCGGTCGAGATCGGGGGCGGCAGCAACCACCGTTACAACCTGTCGACGGCCGTCATGCTCAAGGACAACCACATCGATGCCGCCGGCGGCGTGACGCGTGCGATCGAGATGGCGCGCGCCCATGCGTCGTTTACCACGACGGTCGAGATTGAGTGCGAGAACTTGGACATGGTGCGCGAGGCCGTGGAGGCCGGCGCCGACATCATCATGTTCGACAACATGACCCATGACGACATGACCGCCGCGATTGAGCTTATCGCCGGTCGCGCCAAGACCGAGTGCTCGGGCAACGTGGACGCCAGCAATATCCGCGCGCTCGCCGACCTGGGCGTTGACTTTATTAGCTCGGGCGCGCTGACACACTCTGCCCCGATCCTCGACCTCTCACTTAAGCACCTGCGTCTGCTGGACGGTAAATAATGAACGCCCGCGAGCGTCGCCGTGCCATCATGGACGTGCTCGAGGTGGCCAAGGAGCCCGTTTCGGGCAGCGCACTTGCCCGCGAGGTTGGCGTGAGCCGTCAGATCGTGGTTCAGGATATTGCCCTGCTGCGTGCCGATGGGCACGATGTCGTGGCCACCAACCGTGGTTATGTGCTGCAGGAGGCCCCCAGCAGCCCCGCCGTGCCCACGCGCTTGGTCAAGGTTCGCCACAGCGTGGAGCAGGCAGGCGATGAGCTCACGAGTATCGTCGACGCCGGAGGCGCCGTGCTCAACGTGATCGTCAACCATCGCGTGTACGGCAAGATTACGGCCGACCTGGACATCCGCAACCGGCGCGATATCGAGCGCTATCTGCACGACATCGCCAGCGGCAAGAGCTTCCCGCTGCTGACGGTGACCAGCGGCTATCACTTCCATCGCATTGCGGCGGAGGACGAACAGACCCTCGACGAAATCGAGGCGATGCTCAAGGAGAAGGGCTACCTTGCCGATTTAATGCCCTACGAGGATGATTTGTCCTAGCCCGACACCGTCTTTATAAGTTGCGGTGAAATAGTTCCTACAATCGGCACCTAAGCAATGAGCCAGGAACTATTCCACCGCAACTGCCCACATATGCAAAAGGAGGTCTCCGCGGCGATGCGGAGGCCTCCTTTTTTGTGCACGGTGTACTTTTGAGCGTGCAAGTGGGGGAGTTGTTACTCCTCGACGATCTCGGTGATCGCGCCGGCGGGGCAAGCGTCCTGGCAAGCGCCACAGGCGACGCAGGAGTCCTCGTCAGCGACGGTAGCGACGTCCTGGAGCTCCAGAACACCAGCGGGGCAGGAGTCGACGCAAACGCCACAAGCGATGCACTCGTCGGCATCAATTACGGGATGAGCCATGGTAGTTTCCTCTCTGTTGACCGACGCTACAGGCGATGCGCGCCGGTTTGATTCGGGCAAAAACATACCACGGGAGCGACCGTTTGCAATACCCTCTGACCGGCATCTTCATACCGTTCGCCGAGTATGCCAAGGTTTACTAAAAAATGCGCAGGTGGGGCCGTTGAGCTGCGCAAATGTTAGCTAAAGGTGACTTGAAATATAGGGCGATTGAGCGTGCTTGCGGAAACCGCATCCCATTATTTTGTCGAAAAACGGGTTGCAGTTTCCGGTTAGGCCCGCTAGCGGAAAATGCGAGCCGGTATCAGCTCCCAAAACGGGATACGGTTTCCGGTTGAGCCTTCAGACGGAAACTGCGACCCGGAATCCACGCTCAAACCGGGATGAGCTTTCCGCAAGACGGCCCCCAGGCACCCCCGGACTCAAGCCTCAGCCATCTCTACATAGATCTCGATAGATTTGCCGAGAACTCAAACAGTGCGTCTACCTGCGTATTTGCGAACCTAAACTCTCGGCAATAAGAAATCTTATATGAATTGACTTAGATTTTGTATATTCCGGCCCATAAGGGGATACACTACATCCTGAAAGACAAGCCGAAACACCGCTCGGCAGACCGCCGAGTCGGTGCAAACGCACAAGAGAGAGGGAATTTCTAATGGGCAAGATTCTTGGTATCGACCTTGGTACTACTAACTCCGCTATGGCCGTCCTCGAGGGCGGTTCTCCGACCATTATCGTGAACGCCGAGGGCGACCGCACCACCCCGTCCGTCGTGGGCTTCCGTGCCGACGGCGACCGCGTCGTGGGTAAGGCCGCTAAGAACCAGGCTGTCACCAACCCCAAGAACACCGTGTTCTCCATCAAGCGCTTCATGGGCCGCAAGTACTCCGAGTGCACCTCCGAGATCAAGACCGTGCCGTATGAGGTCAAGGAGGGCCAGGGTGGCCGTGCCGTCGTCGACATCGAGGGCAAGGATTACACCGCCGAGCAGGTGAGCGCCATGACTCTCGCCAAGATGAAGGCTGACGCCGAGAAGTATCTGGGCGAGACCGTCACCGACGCCGTCATCACCGTCCCGGCCTACTTCAACGACGCCCAGCGTCAGGCCACCAAGGACGCCGGTAAGATCGCTGGCCTCAACGTCAAGCGTATCGTCAACGAGCCGACCGCTGCTGCTCTGGCCTATGGCCTGGACAAGCAGGGCACCGACCAGCGCATCCTGGTCTTCGACCTGGGCGGCGGCACCTTCGACGTCTCCATCCTCGACCTCGCCGACGGCGTGTTTGAGGTTCTGTCCACCTCGGGCGACAACCACCTGGGCGGCGACGACTGGGATCAGCGCGTCATCGACTGGATGGCCGATAAGTTCCAGCAGGAGAACGGTGTCGACCTGCGTCAGGACCCCATGGCCCTGCAGCGTCTGAAGGAGGCCGCCGAGAACGCCAAGAAGGAGCTCTCCGCCGCTCAGCAGACCACCATCAACCTGCCGTTCATCACCATGAACCAGTCCGGCCCGCTGCACCTCAACTACACGCTGACCCGCGCCGAGTTCGAGAAGATCACCCGCGACCTGCTCGAGCGCTGCAAGCAGCCTGTCACCAACGCCCTGCGCGACGCCAAGCTTAAGCTCTCCGATCTGACCGAGGTCATCCTCGTCGGCGGCTCCACCCGTATGCCCGCCGTCCAGGAGCTCGTCAAGACCATGACCGGCAAGCAGCCCAACATGTCCGTGAACCCCGACGAGGTCGTTGCCGACGGCGCTGCCGTCCAGGGCGGCGTGCTCACCGGCGACGTCGAGGGCATCCTGCTGCTCGACGTTACCCCGCTGTCGCTGGGCGTCGAGACCATGGGCGGCATCATGACCAAGATGATCGACCGCAACACCACGATCCCGACCTCCAAGACCGAGGTCTACTCCACCGCTGCCGACAACCAGACCAGCGTCGAGATCAACGTGCTCCAGGGCGAGCGCGAGCTTGCCCGCGACAACAAGTCGCTCGGTAAGTTCCAGCTGACCGGTATCCCGGCTGCCCGCCGCGGCGTGCCGCAGATCGAGGTCACCTTCGACATCGACGCCAACGGCATCGTCAAGGTCTCCGCTAAGGACAAGGGCACCGGCAAGGAGCAGCAGATCACCATTTCCGGCTCCACCGCTCTGTCCGACGACGAAGTCGATCGTATGGTCAAGGACGCCGAGGCTCATGCCGAGGAGGACAAGAAGCAGAAGGAAGAGGTCGAGGTCCGCAACCAGACCGACAGCCTGTGCTACTCCACCGAGCAGACCCTCAACGAGCTGGGCGACAAGGTTTCCGCCGACGTGAAGTCCAAGGCCGAGGCCGCTATCGCCGACGCCAAGAAGGCGCTCGAGGGCTCTGACGTCGAGGCCATCAAGGCCGCCGGCGAGTCCCTGCAGTCCGTGGCCTACGAGCTGGCCCAGGTTGTCTATGCCGACGCTCAGCAGCAGACCGACGGTGCCGCTGGCGCCCAGCCTGCCGACGATGACGTTGTCGACGCCGACTACGAGGTTGTGGACGACGAGGACAAATAATCATGTCCGCCCGTAAAGCTCGCACGGAGGCGGCCGCCGTTGGTGCCGCCCCCGTTGACTCTGAGGAGAAGGACGTGAAGATTCCCGTAGAGGCCGCAGACGTTACCGAGGCCAACGAGGCCCCGGCCGCCGAGGCTGCCGAGAACCAAGTAGAGGATTCCAACAAGGAGGCGACGATGACCGAGGACGAGATGGTGGAAGCCGCTATCCGCGCCGGTGAGGAAGCCGCCGACAACGACTTTAAGCTTAAGTTCGAGCAGGCTCAGAAGGAGCTTACCGACGTGCGCAACGAGCTTGATGCTGCGGCAGAGGCTCAGAAGGCCGCCGAGGACAAGGCAAAGGACGCCACCGAGCGCACCGCCCGTCTGCAGGCCGACTGGGAGAACTTCCGTCGCCGCACCGCAAACGAGCGCATCGCCGAGCGCGAGCGCGCGACCGAGAAGCTCGTCACCGCGCTGCTGCCGGTGGTCGACGATATCGAGCGTGCGATCGACCATGCCCGCAGCCAGGAGCTTGCCGACGACTTTAAGCAGTTCGTCGACGGCGTCGACGCGGTGCATGCCAAGCTGCTCGATGTGTTTGCGCACGAGGGCGTTGAGCCCATCGACCCCAAGGGCGAGGCGTTCGATCCGCTCGAGCACCAGGCCGTGGGTCGCGTCGAGGACGCGTCGCAGTACGACGAGACCGTCAACGACGTGTACCAGAAGGGCTACCGCATGGCGGATCGCATCCTGCGTTCCGCGATGGTGACGGTGACCTACGGCGGCGAGAAACGCCCCGCACCGGAGCCCGAAGCGGCGCCCGAGGATGCTGCGGCCGATACGGCCGAGAGCACCGAGGAGTAATTGAGAAGGGCCCCGGGGCAACACCCGGGGCCCTTTCTGGCCTAGTGCCATATGAAAGCATGAGCCGCCGCCCGCTGGGCGGCGGATGAAACAGGAGAGGAGCTACGATGGCTGCAGGCAAAACCTTCTATGACATCCTGGGCGTATCCAAGAGCGCCTCCGACAAAGAGATCAAGAGTGCGTTTCGCAAGCTCGCGCAAAAATATCACCCCGATGCCGGCGGCGACGAGGCCAAGTTCAAGGAGATCAGCGAGGCCTACGAGACGCTTTCGGACGAGAAGAAGCGCAAAGAGTACGACCAGATGCTCATGTTTGGCGGCATGCCGGGCGCGGGCGGCGCGTATGGCGGAGGCTACGGTGCCGGCGCGGGTGCCAGCGGCTGGGGCGACATCTTCGACAGCATCTTTAGCGGCAACGGCGCCTGGGGCAGCGATTGGGGCTCGGGCTTTGCCGGGGCTGCGGGCGCTGCCGGTGCCGGCGCGGGTCGCAGCCGCGCTCGCAAGGGCGGCGACCTGTCGCTGACCGTTGATGTGACGGCCGAGGACGCGTTTCGCGGCGTGACGCACAAGGTCACTTACCGTATTCCCTCGACGGGCGAGCAGCAGACCATTACGGTCTCGGTCCCCGCGGGCGCGGTCGACGGCGGCAAGCTGCGCTACAAGCGTCGCGGCGAGTATGGCGTTGCCGGCGGCGAGCGCGGCGACCTGGTCGTGACCACGCACGTGGAGGAGCATCCGCTGTTTAAGCGTAAAGGTGCCGACGTGACCATGGAGGTACCGGTCTCGGTCTATGAGGCGGCGCTCGGCTGCACGGTGGACGTGCCGACGCCCGGCGGTGCGACGGTTCGTCTGAAGGTGCCCGCGGGTACCCAGACGGGCAAGAAGTTCCGCTTTAAGGAAATGGGGGCGCCCGACGTTAAGCACCGTGGCCGCACAGGCGCGCTGCTCGTCGAGATCAAGGTGCAGGTCCCCACGAACCTATCCGATGACGAGCGCGATGCCATGACCAAGCTGCGCGAGACCGACACGCGCGACTATCGCGAGAAGGTCAACCGTTACAAGGCGACGTACTAGGGCGGTCGTGGCGCACGCCCGCTCCCGCGGGCTTATGATGGACGATAACGAGACGGAAAGGGGTCAGGTAGCATGGCCGAGGACAATAGGAACAAACCGCTGTACATGATCAGCGTGGCGGCCGAGCTGACCGGCATGCATCCGCAGACTCTGCGCGTCTACGAGTCCAAAGGCTTGGTGAATCCCCAGCGCTCGGGCGGTAACACGCGTCTGTATTCGCGTGCCGATATCGAGCGCCTGGAACTCATCAACCAGCTGACCGACGAGGGCATCAACCTTGCCGGCGTGGTGCGCATCCTCGATATGAAGGAGCGTGCCGAGGAGCGCGAACGCGAGAACGAGAAGCTCCGCGCCCGCGTACGCCAGCTCGAGGACGAGCTGCACGAGTACAAGATGCAAAAGAAGATCACCGCCCTGGCCCCGCGCGACGGCTCAGTTAACCCCGAGCAAGTCATGCGCAAGCTTTTGGGCGCCGGAGGGGATCTGTAGGTTCCGCCGTTCTAACGAACGGCGGACCGGTCGACGCTGCGCGCCGCCCAGAGCGACAATTTGTCATTCAAAAGGCAAGGC
>UQIH01000029.1 GCA_900541145.1 uncultured Collinsella sp.
CCAGGCCCGATTTTGCCTCTTGACAATGTCCTGCTCATATTAAAAGGAACGTCCCCAAGTGCCGGCACGAAAAAGACAGCGCTGCGGGAAACGATCCGCAGCGCTGTCTTTCTTTATGCAAATACGATCAAGTTATCCCTGTGTATCGCGGGCTTCTCGACCAGGTTTGCGAGCAGGCGGTTGCTGGCGATTTGGTCCTGGCGGCGTCCGGCTGCGAGCTCCAATACGTCCGAATCGGCTTCAGCGATACCACGGGCGACAACCATGCCGCTCGGGTCGCACACGTCGAGCACATCGCCCTCGGCAAAAGCGCCATCGACCTCGCGAATACCCACCGCAAGCAAGGAAGAACCATGGTTGACCAGCGCCTTCGCAGCACCATCGTCGACCGTCACCGAGCCATGCGCCTTGTCGCCCAGTGCGATCCACAGCTTGCGGGGCGCAATGTCCAGACGCTCCGCCGGCGGATCGAACAGCGTGCCAACGCTCTCGCCGCGGGCCAGGCGCACGAGCGCATCGGGCTCCTCACCCGAGCAGATGACGCTCCGAATACCCGCCGTCATCAGAATGCGGCTCGCGCGAATCTTGGTAATCATGCCGCCCGTACCCACCGATGTGGAAGAATCGCCCGCCGAGGCGATAATCTTGGCATCGATCTTATGCACGACCGGGACAAACTCGGCCGTGGGGTCCTCGTGCGGATTGGCGGTATAGAGCCCATCGATGTCCGAGAGCGTCACGCACAGATCGGCAGAGACCAGGCAGCTTACAAGCGCCGCCAGCGTGTCGTTGTCGCCAAACTTGATCTCGTCGACGGTAACGGTGTCGTTCTCGTTGACGACCGGCACCACGCCCAGCTCCACCAGACGCAGCAGGGCGTCGCGCGCGTGCAGGTAGGACGTGCGACGCGCCGTGTCGTGACGCGTGAGCAGCACGAGCGAGGTGAGCAGGTCGCGCGCATGGAACTCCTCGTCGTAGGCCGACGAGATGATGCACTGACCAGCCGAGGCGCAGGCCTGCAGGCTCGGAAGGTCGCCGACCGGCTTGCGGTCGAAGCCCAACACGGGATAGCCACAGGCGATAGCGCCCGAGCTCACCACGACCAGACGCCAGCCGAGCTTGCGCAGCGCTGCGGCTTGATCGGCAAGTCCGCCGATAAAGGCGCGGTTGACCTTGCCATCGGCGCCCACCACCGTGGACGAACCGATCTTTACCACCATCGTTTTATAAGAAGTCGTCATACGTCAAACCAATCAACTGTTCAGCGAACGGCCGAGCTGGCGGCCAAGGGAGCGTGACTCGCCCCTACCGTCCAAGGAATCATTTTGCCCAGGGAAAAGCCGAGGCCGCGGCCATGTTCTTGCGCACGAGCTCGTCGCGCACCTGAGCCAGGCCCTGCTCCATGCCCACCACATAGGTCTGCGGGTACAGGAAGCGCTTGAAAGCTGCGTCCAGATGATCGAGCGCCCAAACACAGCGCTCGCGCGCGTCCTGGATGCTCTCACGCGGAGCCACTGCGCTGCCATCGCGCACGATCGGCACCAGCAGCTCGCGATACTCAAGCTCCGACACGTCGGTCACCAGGGCGGCATCATTCACGGCCACGAGGGTATTGCCGCGCGCGGCGCCCTCCCCCACCAGATGGTCCTCGTCGTAGATCATGTCGCAGACCGGGCCGCCAAAGCCGTCGTAATAACGGCGCACGCGCTGCACGCCCGGGATCGTGCGCTTGTAGGGCTGCTCGGAGAGCTTGACCACCGGCGTCCACGGGTCGGCCTCCCTCGCACGGCGGGCGGAAAGCTTGTACACGCCGCCCAGCGCCGGCTGGTCGTAGCAGGTCGCGAGCTTGGTGCCCACGCCAAAGCTATCGATGGGCGCGCCCTGGTCGAGCAGCGACTGAATCGTGTACTCATCCAGATCGTTAGAAACCGAGATCCCCACATAGGGCAGGCCCTCGGCATCGAAACGACCGCGGACATACTTGGAGAGCTTGGCGAGGTCGCCCGAGTCAATGCGAATAGCCGACAGGCGCTCGCCCGCCGCCTCCATCTCCTTGGCAACCGTAATGGCATGCTCGCAGCCCTCGCGCACATCGTAGGTGTCGATGAGCAGCGTGCAGTTCTTGGGGCTCGACTTGGCAAAGGCGCGGAAGGCCTCGAGCTCGGAATCGAAGCTCATCACCCAGCTGTGCGCATGCGTGCCAAAGACGGGAATACCGTAGCGGCGGCCGGCGAGCACATTGGACGTAGAGGAGCAGCCGGCGACGTAGCTCGCGCGCGCAACGGCCAGGCCGCCATCGGGACCCTGGGCTCGGCGCAGGCCAAACTCGGCCACGGGACGGCCGTCCGCCGCCAGCACCACTCGCGCCGTCTTGGTGGCGACAAGTGTCTGGAACCCGACGATATTGAGCAGCGCCGTCTCAAGCAGCTGGCACTCGAGCGCAGGACCGGTGACGCGCACCATGGGCTCGCGTGGAAAGACGAGCTCGCCCTCGGGGACGGCGTCGATATTTACATGCGCACGAAAATCGCGCAGGTAGTCGAGGAATGCGGACTTGAACATCGCGCCGCCGGCAGGGGCCTCAAGCGATGCGAGGTAGTCGATATCCTCGGGCGTAAAGCGCAGATTCTCGACTAGCTCGGGCAGCTCGGCGGTGCCGCACATGACGGCATAGGCGCTGCCAAAGGGATGGTCGCGGTAAAACGCGGTAAAACAACCCTGCTCATTGGCCTTGCCGCTCTCCCACAGGCCCTGGGCCATAGTGAGTTCGTACAGATCGGTGAGCATTGCGATGTCGGTGGGATGAGAGATATCGGTCAAAGCCATGGGGCGACCTTTCGGATGTGTGGTGCAGAATTTGAGGGTTGGACGAGAGCAGAGCATGCGGACATGACGCCCGATGCAAATCGGTTAGAGCAGGCCCATGCTGGTCAGGATCGTGTAGCCCATAAAGATGACAAACGCGATGAGGGCAAGGACAATGATGATTTTTTGAGCCGGCGCCATGCCAGGGATCTCGTTCTCGCCCGTAGGTTCCTTGGAGGTAACCATGCGCTGGGCAAAGGTCATCTCGTCACGGCTCGGCTTGGGCTCGACGGACTTGGGACGAGCGGCCTTTTTAGGCTGAGGTTTGGGCGCGGCAGGTGCAGGCTTCGCTGCAGCGGGCTTGGGTGCGGGCGCGGGCTTGCGCTCGGATGCGGCGTTCGAGGCGACCTCCTCGGCCTTCGCACGCTCGGCACGCAGGGCAGCCAGCTCCTCGCGCTCGCGACGGGCCTCTTCCCGAGCCTCGCGGCGGGCCTTCTCAGCGCGGAGCTCTTCCAACTCAGCGCGCTCCTCGTCGGACAATGGTTGGGACTCAAGCTCGGCCATGGTAAAGCCCTTTCTTTTAAAAAAAGCCGCCGACACAATGTCAGCGGCTTATCAAATCCAAGGGTGGAGACGAAGGGAGTCGAACCCTCGGCCTCTGCCATGCGACGGCAGCGCTCTCCCAACTGAGCTACGTCCCCAGGACAAGTTGATATTTTACCTACGGCTCGCCAACTGTCAACGCCCAATAACCAGTCTTTTTGGGGCACGGCTATTTTGGCAACTTTTCGAACAGGCGATGCTCTCGATGATTTTTTATCCCCGTCCCAGAAAAATCATCGACGAACGCACTACTTTGCGCTGGTAAGAACACCGGTGGTGTCGAAGGCCGGGGTGAAGCTCTCGTCTACCGCGCCGCCCTCTTGCCAGAACATCGTCGTAAACCCCAGGTCGTCGGCATGGTCGAGCACCTGCTCGTACTCCTCGCGCGTCACAGCGCGCGCCAACTCGCCGCCCTGCTCGCGCATGAGCGTATTGGGCGTGTACTGGTTCATGACCGAGATCGGCACGTCGCCCACCGTCTGCCACACCAGGTCTAACACGCGGCACGAGTCATCCGCATGCCCCGGAAGCACCAGGTGACGCACGATCATGCCACGCTTCATAAGCCCGTCCTCGTCCACCAACTCTCCCCCGCGGCGCTCGATCTCGCGCGCCATCTGGGCCAGACCCGACACGGCCACACGCGGGTAATCCTTTATATGGGAGAGCGACTGCGCAAGCCCGGCATCGGCATATTTAAAGTCGGTGAGCCACACATCGACCAGGTCGCCCAGCGCCGCCACGGCACTCGCGCGCTCGTAACCACTCGTGTTGTAGACGATTGGGATAACCAGTCCGCGCGCCCGTGCCGCGGCAATCGCGGCAGGCAACAGGTGCGCATAGTGCGTCGCCGTCACCAAATTGATGTTGTTGGCACCCTGGTCCTGCAGTTCCAGCATAATCTCGACCAGGCGCTCAGGCGAAATCTCAAGGCCAAAATTGCCGGTCGAGATCTCGTGGTTCTGGCAGTAGATACATTTGAGCGAGCAGCCGCTAAAGAAGATCGTGCCCGAACCGGCCTCGCCCGAGATAGGCGGCTCCTCCCACATATGAAGCGCGGCGCGGGCCACCTTGAGCGTGTCGTTAGCACCGCAGACGCCGTGCGCGCCCTCATCGCGCGCCGCACCGCAACGGCGCGGACACAAATGGCAGGCGGGCGAAAAAAGTTCGGTCAACGACGTCGGCATAAAACCATGCTCCAAAACAACGATTCAGCAGCTCAAACGTAAAGGGATCAACGCCACAGACGGCTCGAGCCCAAGGCGCCGTAATCGTCCGACACGATTTTTGTAATGTCAAGACTGGAATCGATAAAGTGCCGCTTTATGATGTAGGTATTCCGCCCCCCGCGGAGCAACTGGGTGAACCGTCGCGTTTATTTAGGGAGCCCACACAGTCGTACCTAGTACAGGTATCCTTCGTTGTTAAGGACGCTGGAACAGTCGATGAGGGCACCCACCTGTTTTAGGTGGGTTCATTTTCGTAACGTGGGGGGTGGTTTTCTTTTGCCGAAAATCACCATTACAGTCCATATGGATCCCCGCCGGCATCCCGACAAGCCATCGACAACATCCCAATATCTGGTAAGCGCGTGATTATCGCTGCGTGCAATTCCATGCACCCCCCTTGGTCGAGTATTATGGTTCGGCTATGCCCTTTGCGCATGGCGTTCTTCTGACCTTTTCCTTCGACGCTTGGCGGTTTTTAGATTCATGGCTTCATCCCCGAGCTACATACCGTACCTATGCGTGGCAGCGGCGGCCTTTATCACGACCTTCCTCACGGTACCCCTGGTCAAGCGCCTGGCAATCAAGCTCGACGCCGTCGACTATCCTTCTAAGCGCCGCATCAACACCAAGCCCATCCCACGTTTGGGCGGAGCGGCGGTGTTTTTGGGCCTGGTCGTTGCCTGCATTGTGCAAATCCTAGGCACCTGGTACCTAGGCTGGCCACCCGTCCTGGTGCCGCACCCGCGCCTTCACATTAGCTATCCCATGCTGGCGCTCTCCTTTACCGTCATCTTTGCGACCGGCGCTATCGACGACGTCTTCCAGCTCACGCCCAAGCAAAAGCTGGCCGGACAAGTCCTCGCCGCGCTTATCGCCTGTATCGGCGGCCTAAAAATCGGCGTCATCGTCAACCCGTTTGCCCCCGGCGAGATCATGCTCGGATGGCTCGCCTACCCCATCACCGTAATCTATCTGGTGGCATTCACCAACATCATTAACCTCATCGACGGCCTCGACGGCTTGGCCACGGGCATCTGCGGCATCGCGTCGTTCACCATGTTTTCGATGGCCGTTCTCTCGGGCCGCATCGACGCCGCCGCGCTCTCCATTGCGCTCTTTGGCGCCTGTCTGGCCTTTTTGCGCTACAACTTCAACCCCGCAAGCATCTTCTTGGGCGACTCGGGGTCGCTGCTTCTGGGCTTTGCGCTGGGCTCCATCTCGCTGCTCAACGTGAGCCGCACCGCCGCACTCACCTCGCTTATCATCCCGCTCATCGTTGCCGGCGTGCCCATCATCGACACGTTTAGCGCCATTGTGCGCCGCAAGCGCGCCCACATTAGCATCGGGCAGGCCGACAAGGGCCACATCCACCACCGCCTGATCCAAGAAGGCTACAACCAAAAACAGGCCGTGCTGCTCATCTATGCCTGGTGCATCATGCTTTCGGCCGGCGCCGCCGCGATTAACCAGGTCGAGGTGCCCATGCGTGTGCTCATCTTTACCGTGCTCGCCATTGGCTCGGCTGCCTTCGCCAAGCACCTGCACCTGTTTGAACCCGTGCTGCGCCACCATTACAACAAGCGCACGCACGAGGACGAGCTGGTCACCCCCGACGACCCCGCTTTTAAGCAGGAGGAGCAGGCAGCCGAGGAGCGCAAAGAAGAGCGCCACCACAAGCTCTAGGGCAAGCTGCCGAGGATGTACCAAGGCGTTGGCAGCCGTTCGCGCGAACGCCGCGGCGGACTTGAAAGCCGGCCCCTGGCAGTCCCTCACCCACTCACGCCCACCCCTCTCAATAAACACGCTATCATCAAAACCTGCGAACGAACGTTAGGAGCAATCATGCCAAACGAGAACAGCTACGAAGTCGCGCTGCAAAAGAGCAACGCCATTCGCGAGGGCCTGGCCAAGACGCCCGAGAAGTTCACCATGCTTACCGGCGACCGCCCCACCGGCCGTCTGCACCTGGGTCACTACTTTGGCACCCTCAAGGGCCGCGTGGAGCTGCAGAACATGGGCGCCAGAACCAACGTACTCATCGCCGACTACCAGGTCATCACCGACCGCGACACCACCGAGCACATCCAGGACAACGTGTACAACATGGTCATGGACTACCTTGCCTGCGGCATCGACCCCGACAAGACCATGATCTACGCGCACTCCGCCGTGCCCGCCGCCAACCAGCTCATGCTGCCGTTCCTGTCGCTGGTGTCCGAGGCCGAGCTGGCGCGCAACCCCACGGTCAAGGCCGAGATGGAGGCCTCGGGGCACGAGCTCACCGGCCTTCTGCTCACCTACCCGGTGCACCAGGCCTGCGACATCCTGTTCTGCAAGGGCAATGTGGTGCCCGTCGGCCGCGACCAGCTGCCGCACATCGAGCTCACCCGCACCATCGCCCGCCGCTTTAACAACCGCTACGGCAAGGTGTTCCCCGAGGTCGACGCGCTGCTGTCCGAGACCCCGCTGCTGCCCGGCCTGGACGGTCGCAAGATGAGCAAGAGCTACGGCAACGCCATCAACATCTCGATGACCGCCGAGGAGACGGCCAAGCGCATCAAGAAGAGCCAGACCGACTCCGAGCGCATGATCACGTTCGATCCCGAGAACCGCCCCGGCGTGTCCGGCCTGCTTTCGACCGCTGCCATCTGCACTGGTCGTTCCGAGGTCGAGATTGCCGAGGAGATTGGCATGGGCGGCTCTGGCCAGCTCAAGAAATACGTGACCGAGGCCGTCAACGAGTACTTCGCCCCGATCCGCGAGCGTCGCCAGCGCTACGAGAACGACCTGGATTACGTCAAGGACGTGCTGCACGAGGGCAATCGCCGCGCCAACGAGATCGCCGAGCAGACCCTGGCCGAGGTTCAGGACGCCATGGGCATGGTGTACTAGGCAAAGCACTTTGCACAACATAGACGGTGAGGCTGAATCCTCACCAAAACAGGAACAGGCCCGCTGGCAGTTAGTTGCCAGCGGGCCTGTTCCCGAAGTACACCGTTGAATCGCACAGAGGGGAGGAATGCGAATCAAACTCAACAGGGCAGGCTTTTTCATCGCCTATTGCCTGCTCCATTGCTGAAACCAATATAGTTCGCCGTGGTTTACTTTTTGACGACAAAGTGCGCCGCCATAGCTTCTCCATAAGTTAACCTCAGTAAACCTGCAACGGAAAACCACCACAAAGGGGACAGGCACCTTTGTGGTGGTTTTGGCCATGGCGGAGCTGTTAGAGTCCGGCAGGCCAGCGACAGGCGTCCAAGTCGACGTGCATGTCGTCCTTAAACGCCACACCCTCCCCTAGCAAAAGCTCACGCTGAGCATCGGGGCCGCCAAACGCAAAGCCCTCGCAAATACGGCCATCGGCAAACACCACACGATGGCAGGGAATCTGACCAGGGCGCGGATTGCTGTGCAACGCATAGCCCACATAGCGCGCGCTTCGTGGACGACCGGCAAGCAGCGCCACCTGACCATACGTGGCGACCATCCCCTCGGGAATCTGCTCGACCACCTCGTACACCCGTTCAAAAAAACCCTCAGACGCCAACATGCGCTCCTTTCAACCGAAACCAGCATAAACCACCACAAAGGTGCCTGTCCCCTTTGTGGTGGTATATGGCAGGTCGGTTAGTTGGCGGGGCGGAAGAAGGCTACGGCTACGGCGCCGGGACCCACATGGGTGCCGATAGTGGCTCCGATGGTATGGATGGGAAGCTCGCTTTCGGCATGGCCGGCCCACAGCGCCGCACTGTCCTCGATATATTTCTTGAGCACGGCGTCCGATAGACCCGTATAGCCGAGCGCCAGCGGCATGGAAAAGTCGACGCCGCCCGCCTTTTCGACCTTTTGATTCAGAAGGTTGCGACCGTTCTTGGAACCGCGCGCCTTGCCCAACTGCACGATGAGACCGTCCTCGGCGGCCACGACCGGCTTCACGTTGAGCAGCGTACCCACAGCGCCCGCCGCAGCAGACAGACGGCCGCCGCGCACCAGATACTCCAGCGTCTCGAGCAGGCCGATAACCACCACACGGTCGCGCACGGCCTCGACCGCCGCCGCGATCTGGGCCGCACTACGGCCCTCGTCCACCAGGCGCATCGCATACTCGACCAGCACGCGCTCACCCAAGGTGACGTTATTGCTGTCCACGACGAACACGTCGCCGCCCGGGGCCTCGGCAAGTGCGGTGCGAGCACTCTGATTGGTGCCCGAAAGCTTAGCGCCCACGGTAATAATCACCGCCTCGTCGCCGGCCTCACGTGCTTCGGCAATCGCCTGCGAAAAGGCGTACGGGTTGACCTGACCGGTCTTGGGCAACTCGTCGCGCTCCACGAGCATCTCGTAAAAGCGCTGGTGATCGATGTCGACGCCATCCATGTACACGTCGGAGCCAAAGGTGACGGACAGCGGCAGAACACGCAGCGCGGGGTGCTCAGCCGGCGTCATATCGCTCGCGGAATCGGTAATAATACGAATGGACATAGCGAATCCTTTCTTGCGCAGGTCCCGCGCAGGGAATTTTGACAACAATGTCCCAGCACGGCATACGCGCTCAAACGGGACGATGCAGTTGTTAATGGGAAGCAAATGCCTTGGCGGCCTTAGATCTCGCGCAGGGTGTTGAGAATCGTGCGCAGCGACGCGTACATCTGCTCGCGCTGCTCCACGCCCATGGCCTTACCGGTGGTGTCGAGAACTTCGCGAATGATGCGATCGGCCTCGCTCATGCTCTCGCCGCCCAGGGCAGTCAGGCGAACCGGAGCGCGGTACTTGACGGCAGCATCGCCCGAGTCGTCGACCTCGACGTAGCCACCCTCCTCCAGATGTGCCAGTGTGCGCGAAACGGCGGCACGGGTAACGCCGGCCATGCGGGCGAGGTCGGCGCCAGTCAGGCCGTCCTTGCTGCGCTCAAGATAGTACAGGCACATGACGTCGGAGCCCTTAAGGCCGAGCCTTGCACCCTCGGACGTCTTGATGCGCTGAATCTCCTTGTAGAGACCGCTGATCAGTCCGACAAAGTCCTCAAAACGTGTCTCGTCGCTCTGCTGCATGGGAGACGACCGCCTTTCGCTTGCATGATGCTAACGGGTAAACATCTTAGCCGTACTTAACGGCCGCCAGCCCTGCACGCCCTATTTGTTAACCCATCAACATAAAAACCACCACAAAGGGGACAGGCACCTTTGTGGTGGTTTGGGGCATCAATAGGTTCTAGGCGCCGCTACAGCTCCACGCAAGGATTGTCGCGGGTCACAAGCGTCTTAATGACAACCGTCGCTCCCAGATAGCGCTCAAGCAGCTCGGCTAAGCGATCGATCGCAGCCTGGCAATCCCCCATCCGCTCGGACTCCACGCACTCAATCGCCAGGAACGCATCGGCCGAATCGTCGGACAGCGCCGTGCGAACGCCGTCGCGCCAGTTCCAGCAGCGGCACACAGCGCCCGCATCGTCGATGTAGGCGAGCTCGCCGGGCAGCGTCGGATCGTCCGACTCCTCGCCAAGCGGCAAGAACGCATCGCCACCGTCGGTCACCTTCAAGCGAAGGTCTCCCTCGATCGCATGCAGATCCTCGCCTCCCACGGGCAGCGCGTAGGTCAGCGACACCGTATTGTAAATATCCACCGCGGGCGTAATGTGGCCCACCGGCTTGCCTTTGAGCACGCGTTTGAGCAAGTTCTCGATCGAGCAGCGCGCGCCTTTCTTGGTCTTGAACAGACGATAGGCCTCGCGCCATGCCTTGACCGGTGCGTTCTCGCTGATAGTGTCGCTGGTCAGATGACGCTCCGCATCGATATTGGCGCGGTCGAGCAACGCCGCAATCGCATCCACGTCCTCTTGAGGAATCTGAGCCGTGGGCTTCATGCCCTCCACGACCACAACACCGACCGCTGCCTGCGGAAACAGCTCCCAGAATGAATCCTCGGCAATAAAGCTCTTCATACGCTCTCCCTTCATTATGCGCGCCCGAGTGAGGGCGCCTAAACAAAAAGCGCCCTCACGACGGCCACCTTCAAAGTCCTACGGTGCCGTCACAAGAACGCTTGCGCTGTCCCCATCCGGAGAAGGGGACGATATGTCAGGCGTATTGTAACCCGAGTCATCCACGCGAGCAAAACCACCATAAAGGTGCCCCCTTTATGGTGGTTTTGAGTCTGAGGCGACGCTAGTGGCGGAGCCCCAGCAGGCCGCGGCCGCGATGACGGGCCTCGGCGGACACCTGGGCGTGCGGGCCGGCGGCTTTGACGGACTCGGGCAGGTGCGAGTACTTCTTCTCGAAGTTCTCCTCGAACATCACCGCCAGGTTGTGCGCGGCCTCGTCATAGCGCGCGGTGCTCTGCCAGTATTGGCGCGGCACCAGGATGCCATCGGGCACGCCGTGGCACGTCGTGGGAATGTCGACGTTAAAGATGTCGTCGTGCACGAACTCGCTGTCCTCGATGGTGCCGTCGAGGGCGCGCGCGACCAGCGAGCGCGTGTAGGCAAGCTCGATGCGATGGCCCACGCCGTAGCCGCCGCCAATCCAGCCGGTGTTGACCAGGTACACGCGCGTGCGGCCGTCGGCAATGCGCTCGCCAAGCATCTTGGCGTAAACCATGGGGTCGAGCGGCATAAACGGCTCGCCGAACAGCGAAGAGAACGTGGGCGTGGGCTCGGTGACGCCGACCTCGGTGCCGGGAATCTTAGCCGTAAAGCCCGTCACAAAGTGGTACATGGCGGCATCGGCCGTCAGGCGCGAGATGGGCGGCAGCACGCCAAAAGCGTCGCAAGTCAGGAACAGCACGACACTCGGAGTGGTGCCCATGCCCTTAGTCCACGCGTTAGGAATGTGCTCCACGGGATAGGCCACGCGCGTGTTGTGCGTGATCGAGATGTCGTCGTAGTTGGGCTTGCGGTTCTCGTCGAGCACCACGTTTTCGCAAATGGCGCCAAAACGGACGGCGTTGAAGATCTCGGGCTCGTGGAAGGCGTCCAGGCCCTCGCATTTTGCGTAGCAGCCACCCTCAATGTTGAAGATACCCATGTCGGACCAACCGTGCTCGTCGTCGCCGATCAGCAGGCGCGTGGGATTGGCCGAAAGCGTGGTCTTGCCGGTGCCGGACAGGCCAAAGAACACGGCGGTCTCGTGCGTGACGGGATCCATGCTGGCCGAGCAGTGCATGGGCAGCACGTCGTCCTCGACGGGCAGCAGATAGTTCATGACGCTAAAGATCGACTTTTTAATCTCGCCGGAGTAGCCGGTGCCGGCGACCAGAATCACGCGTTCCTGGAAGTTGATGACCACGGCGGCGCTGGAGTTGAGGCCCTTGATAGCAGGATCGCACTGGTAACCGGGGGCAGCGAGCACGCAAAAGTCCGGCTCGCCGGTGCGCGCGATTTCACGGGCGAGCGGGCGGGCGAGCATCTGCTTAATAAAGAGTGCCTGGCTGGCACGCTCGCAGGCAACGAGCAGTCGACGCGTATGGTTGCGGTCGGCACCTGCCATGCCGCGGGTGACGAACACGTCGCGCTCGTTGAGATAGTCGACGATGCCGGCCTTGATGGCCTCATAGCTCTCGACGGACAGCGGGCGGTTGACGGCGCCCCAGGCAATCTTGTCGTGAACATCGGGGGTGTCAACGATAAAGCGATCGTTGGGAGAACGGCCAGTGCGCTCCCCCGTCTCGATCACCAGCGCGCCGTTGGATGCCATGCGGCCTTCTTCGCGGCGGATGGCGTGCTCGACGAGCTCCGCGGCGGGTAGATCGACCAGCAGGCGGGGCTGATTCTCGACGGGATCTTCGACCAGCGTAATACCAAAGTTGGACAAAACTTCTGCAGGGGTAACACCAGGCATGGGGCCTCCTTTAAAAACGCGGCACGTGGACGCGGCGCGCACTTTACTCACGTAAAGCCCGTTGTACCCGATATGCAAAAACGTTTTTGCGGCAAGGGCGGCAAGCCCGCCCAACGGTCAAAAATCGCAGGCAAGCGGCCCAGTCATTGGGGACGTTCTTAAACGACTAGTCATTGGGGACACTCTTGAACAGGCAACATTCAAGGAGTGTCCCCGGATGCCGGCACTTAGGGACGTTCCCAAAGTGCCTGCACATAAGGAACGTCCCTAAGTGCCGACTACCGAATGGCGCCGCCGAAATTATCGAACAACCTGTTCAAAAACACGAGCGGACACCGCGGTGTCTATACTAGAGCGCAGCAATAGAAAGGACTCCGCTTTGAGCATCACGCCCCTCGATAGCATTCGC
The DNA here is from genome assembly GCA_900541145.1 of uncultured Collinsella sp. Taxonomy (GTDB): domain Bacteria; phylum Actinomycetota; class Coriobacteriia; order Coriobacteriales; family Coriobacteriaceae; genus Collinsella. The sequence goes on from UQIH01000029.1 coordinate 12,882, forward strand.
CGCGCCATCGCCCGCCGCAACGGCGTCTCCAACCCCGCTGCATCGAGAGACGGCGCCGCGAAGGCCCAGGGCGGCCGCATCGAGAACGGCCTCTTCCCTGACTCGCACACTGCCGAGGAACTCGCACGCATCCAAGAGCTGAGCCAGCGCAACGCCGGCGGCCCCAACAGCAGCCAGGCCACGCGCCGTCGCCGGCGCGAACGCGATCGCGAGCCCGGCCCCATCCACCGCATGGTCAACGCCTGGTGGAACCGCCTGCTCGGCGTTGTCTACGGCGGCGGCTTCTCCACGCAGGAAGCCGAATACGAGGAACACGCCACCCGTCGCGACTATCTCTGGAATACCCTGGGCACCGCCGTGTGGGGCTTCGCGTTTCCCCTGCTCACCATTGTGTCCACGCAGCTTGTGGGCGCCGAGGAAGCCGGTAAGTTCTCCATCGCCTTCGCCACCGGCACGCTCATCATGATCGCATGCAACTACGGCGTGCGCAATTTCCAGGTCTCGGACATCGACGAAAAGACGTCCTTCGCCTCCTACCAGCTCAACCGCTGGCTTTGTGGAGCGCTCGCCCTAGGCTGCGGCCTCATGTACAGCAGCGCCCGCGGCTATGACGCGCAGATGGCGACGATCGGCCTGGGCGTCTACCTCTACAAGGTGATCGACGGCGTCGCCGACGTGTACGAAGGCCGCCTGCAGCAGGCCGACAAGCTCTACCTGGCTGGCATGAGCCAAACGCTGCGCTCCGCCGGCGTCATCGCGGTCTTTAGCGTGGCGCTGTTCCTCACGCGCAGCATGCCCATCGCGGCCATGGCCATGGGCATCGCCGCCATCGCCTCGCTCGTGCTGGTCACCGCGCCGCTCGCCCTGCTCGAAACCGAAAAATCGCGCCGCGTGAGCCTGCGCGAGGTCGGCCACCTGTTTGTCCAGTGCGCCCCACTCTTTGGTGCACTGTTCCTGTTCAACCTTATCGAGAGCATGCCCAAGTTTGTGATGGAGGGCACACTGGCCTACAAATACCAGCTGTACTTTAATGCCCTGTTCTTTCCGGCTCAGGCTATTCTGTTGAGCATTGGATTTATCTATAAACCGCAGCTCCTGCGCTTGTCGAGCATTTGGGCTAATCCTCGCAAGCGTCGTCGCTTTGACCTGATTATTGTTGCCGTTATGGCGTTGATCGTGGTCATCACCGGCGTGTGCGCCGCATTTATGGCAGGCCCCGGCATCCCCCTCATGAGCTTTATGTACGGCCTCAGCTTTGAGCGCTACCGTACGCTGGCACTGCTAATGGTCGTCGCCGGCGGCGTCACCGCGGCCATCGACTTTATCTACGCCATCATCACGGTGCTACGCCACGCTGGAGACGTCACCAAGATCTACCTGATCTGCTTCGCCGTAAGCGTGGTGCTGCCGGTGATCCTGATTAAGCTGCTGGGTCTGATGGGCGCTGTGGCGAGCTACCTAGCCATCATGGCCCTACTCCTGGTGCTGCTGATAATCGAGTACCGCCGCATCCGCCAACGCATAGAGAGGGACCGGAATCCGTACGGCGCCTAATTTACTGCCCCCGATACCGGAATTTGCGATGGAATCACCCCGGTTGGGGTCTCGTTGCGAACAATATGCATCACGCAAAACTAAGTGAGTAGACTTTTACCGAATCCCCGACCACACCGACAAAGCACAAGTCTGTGACCTGCGGTTTTATTGAGGCAAATATGTTGGGTGCTCGGCATTTCCAAAAAAGTCTACTCACTTAGCCAGCGGGCAGCCAAATGATTATGTAATCCCCGTCCCAGAAAAATCATTCGATGGGCAGAAGGGCAAAAGTAGCCAAACCCCATCCCAAATTAGCTACCCTTTACACCGATTATTCGCCCGGGTTGATGTTCGCGTAGAACTCCGCACCATCATCCAGGCGCAGGATGCCCACGCGGCCGAACTCGGAGCCGGTGGCGGCGGCGCAGTCGATGTCGATGCGGTCGGGAACGCCGGCGGTATCCTCGCCGCCAAGGCGAACAATCTGTCCGCGCCCCGACTCCTCGTCGAGTCCCGCCAGGCCGCCCACCTCGCAATAACGCCCGAGCGACACCGTTGGCGTGTGGCCGCTCACCACGACCGGACCCTTACCCTCGGCAGAAAGCAGCCCCGTCGGCGCATCCCAATAGCCATGGCGAATCCACAGCAGGTCATCGGATGACTGAACGGCAAGCATCTGCTTCAGCAGTTCGCGATCGGCACCAACCGCTCCGGCACCATCGGCACAATCCACGTCGTGTTCAAGCAAAAACGCCCGGGCCGCCTCGGTCTCAATACCGGCATGCACCAGCAGATACGGGCGCTCCTCGGTCTCGGCCACCGCGTAGAGCGGCAGCGCGGCCATCCATCGCACGAGCTCCTCGTATGCCTCAAATTCCATGTCGTTGAGCTGCTCGCGCGTCGTCCAACCACCGTTGATATCCCAGGTCTCGGCATCGAGCGGATCCTGGCCTATGATGGCATCGAGCATGATCTGCTCGTGATTACCCTTGAGCACGCGGGCGTTGGGCAGCGAGCGCACAAGCTTAATAACGCCGACCGGATCGGGCCCGCGATCGATCATGTCGCCCAGCACGTACAGCGTGTCGTCGGACGTCAACGAGATCTTAGACAGGGCCTCGTCAAGCGCACGCACGTGCCCGTGAGCATCAGATGTCACATAGATCGCCATGGTACGCCTCTCCTTGCATTGCGGCCGAAGCCCGGCGCCGCAACTAAAACTTCAAGTTGAACTTAAACGTTACCCATTGTACTCCGTTGCAATAAAGCTGGAAAGGGTTTCCGAGCAGAGGCAAAGACGGCTGCCGTCTATGACGATATCGCGCACGCCCGCAATCCAACCCCATAAACCCACCATCTTTGGGTACAAATAACCGCAGACAACTAACCGTGCCACGCCAACCACCCAGGAGCGGACACCATCCATGAACCAGATCCTTCTTTTTATCGGCCTCGTCATCATTTTGTGCCTGACCATCAAACCCGTCGGCAAAAAGCTCCCCTTCCCCACCCTGCTTATCTTTATCGCACTCGGCATGCTGTTGGGCGTCAACGGCCCGGCGCATATCGACTTTAGCGACTATGCGCTCACCGAAACCGTCTGCAGCACGGCGCTGCTGTTCATCATGTTCTACGGCGGCTTTAACACCAATATCGACCGCGCCAAGCCCGTCGCCGCGCCGGCGGTGCTGCTGAGCACGCTCGGCGTCGTCATCACCGCAGGCATCACCGGCGTGTTCGCCCACTTTGTGCTGGGCTTCGACTGGATCGGCGGCCTGCTGCTGGGCTCGGTCGTGGCATCCACCGACGCGGCCAGCGTCTTTAGTGTTCTGCGCGAGCACAGCCTGTCGCTGAGGGGCGGCACCGACTCGCTGCTCGAGGTCGAATCGGGCTCCAACGATCCCGTCGCCTACATGCTCACCGCCGTGCTCGCCACACTCGCGGCCGACGGCGACATTAACATCCCCGTGCTGCTGGCCAAGCAGATTATCCTGGGCGTGGGCCTGGGCCTCGCCATCGGCTGGGCGGCGGGCCGCCTGATTGAACGCGCGCACGCAACGGCCGAGGGCGCGCAGACCATCTTTTTGTTCGCCGTGGCGATCGTCGCCTACGCGCTACCAAGCTATCTGGACGGCAACGGCTTTTTGGCTGTATACCTGGCCGGCATTGTGCTGGGCGCCAGTGACATCACCGGCAAAGTCGAGATGGCGCACTTCTTTGACACCCTCACCGAGATGGCAGAGATGACGATCTTCTTCTTGCTCGGCCTGCTCGTGACGCCCGCGCGCCTGCCGCAGATGCTGCTGCCGGGCCTGGCGCTCATGGCGTTTATGCTCTTCGTGAGCCGCCCCATCGCCGTCGGCGTGCTCCTGGCGCCCTTTAAGACGAACCCCCGCCAGGTCGCGCTCGTAAGCTGGGCTGGCCTGCGCGGAGCAGCTTCGGTCGTCTTTAGTCTCTTTGCCGTGGTGGCCGGCGTTCCCGGCGGACACGACCTATTTGACCTGGTGTTTGTGATTGCCGTGTCGAGCATTGTGGTGCAGGGCTCGCTGCTGCCGGCGGTGGCCAAGAAGCTCGATATGATCGATGCGGAAGGCGATGTGCGCCGCACTTTTAACGACTACCGCGACGAGGACGGCATGTCGTTCGTCAAGCTCAAGGTAGGCGCTGGACATCCGTTTGCCGGTCGCTCGCTCGCCGACATTGGCAGCGCCACAGACATGCTCGTGGTCCTGGTGCTGCGCGATGGCGCGCACCCGGTGCTGCCCAACGGCGATACTGTAATTGAGGAAGGCGACCTTCTGGTCATGGCAGCGCCGACGTTTGAAGAACGTGCCGAGGTTACGCTGCGCGAGGTCACCGTGACGCCCCACGGTCGCCTGGCCGGCCAGCGCCTGCGCGATGTGCCGCAAGGCAAGCATCCGTTTATTGTGGTGATGCTCAAGCGCGAAGGCCAAACGATCATCCCCGACGGCAACACCCTAATATACGCCGGCGACGAAGCCGTCATCGCCACGCTCGCGTCGTAGCGGGCAGGAGGTAGCTAATTTGCGACGAAGAGATCAAGCGCCTAGAAAGCCTCATGCCTTCGCTCGCAGATTTGGATTTGCCTGAGGAGTAAAGCACCCCTTCCCCATGTAACCATCCTGTAAATCATAGCGGCGCAGTCGAGTTTTACCGTGATGCGGTCGCGCCTGGCGCTCCACTGTGCTAAAGTATCCCGAACGTTCAAACGACTACGAGGGGGAACTAGAAGATGGCACGTGTGCACAACTTCTCAGCTGGCCCGGCCGCGCTGCCTACCAGCGTGCTCGCCGAGATCGCCGACGAGATGATGGACTACCGCGGTTGTGGCATGTCCGTGCTCGAGATGAGCCATCGATCTAGCATGTACCAGCAGATTATCGACGACGCCGAGGCAGCCCTGCGTCGTCTGCTGAGCATCCCCGACAACTACCGTGTCCTGTTTTTGCAGGGCGGCGCCACGCTGCAGTTTGCGGGCATCCCCATGAACCTCATGCGCCGCGGGCGCGCCGGCTACATCGTGACCGGCAACTTTGCCAACAAGGCATACAAAGAAGCCGCCAAGTACGGCGAGGCCGTGCTGCTCGCGAGCTCCGAGGACACCAATTTCGACCGCATACCCACCATGGCCGACGTCAACGCGCGCATTGCCGCCGAGGCCGCAAGCAACGGGCTCGACTACGTCTACATCTGCCAGAACAACACCATCTTTGGCACCATGTACCACGAGCTGCCCAACTGCGGCGACGTACCGCTGGTCGCCGATGTCTCGAGCTGCTTTCTGTCGCAGCCGCTCGACGTTGAGCGCTACGGGCTCATTTACGCCGGCGCGCAGAAAAACGCCGGCGCCGCGGGCGTGACCGTGGTCATCGTGCGCGACGACCTCATCGCAGATGGCTCCGCCTTTGCGCAAACGCCGCAGTACATGGACCTCAAGGCCCAGGCCGCCAAGGGCTCCATGCTCAACACGCCCAACACCTTTGGTATCTACGTATGCGGCAAGGTGTTCCGTTGGGTTGAGAAAACCGGCGGACTTGCCGCCATGGCCGAGCGCAACTGGGCCAAGGCCAATCTGCTCTATGACCTGCTCGAGCACAGCGAGCTGTTCCATAGCACTACGCAGGCCGACAGCCGCTCCATCGCCAACGTCACCTTCCGCACCGGCGACGCCGAACTCGACGCGGCCTTTGTCGCAGGCGCGGCCGGGCACCAGATTCAAAACGTCAAGGGCCATCGCCTGGTGGGCGGTATGCGCGCCAGCGTCTACAACGCCGTAACCATGGAAGACGTGCAGGCACTGGCCTCGTACATGAAGGACTTCGAAGCGCAGCATAGTTTGAGCCCGCGATCTAACTAGCCCGCAACGCGCGGGCCGACCAGCCACTTCAAACCACTTGTTTTAGACAAACCTGCTAAGGAGTTTTCCATGCGCAAGATTAAAACCATCGATGACATTACCAAGGACGGCAAAGTCGAGTTTGGCGAGGGCTACGAATTTGTGAGCACCGCCGAAGAGGCCGACGCGATCCTGATGCGCTCGACCGACCTGCACGGCTACGAGCTGCCCGAGGGCATCCGCGCCATCGCCCGCTGCGGCGCCGGCGTCAACAACATCCCCGTCGAGGAGTACGCCAAGAAGGGCGTCGTCGTCTTTAACTCCCCCGGCGCAAACAGCAATGCCGTCAAGGAGCTCGTCCTAGGCATGCTGGTGCTCTCGAGCCGCGGCGTGGTGCAATCAATGAACTGGGTGCGTGACAACGCCGACGACCCCGAGATTCAGGTCGATGCCGAAAAGGCCAAGAAGGCCTTTGTGGGCCGCGAGCTCAAGGGCAAGCGCATCGGTGTCATCGGCCTGGGCAACGTGGGCTCCAAGGTCGCCAACGCCTGCGTCGATCTGGGCATGGACGTCTATGGCTACGATCCGTTCATTTCCGTTGAGCACGCGTGGGTGCTGAGGCGCGAGGTGCAGCGCGTGGGCACGCTCGAGGATCTCTGCCGCGGCTGCGACTACCTCACCGTGCACGTGCCCAGCAAGGCCGACACCATCGGCATGATCAGCACCGAGCAGATTAACCTGCTGGCACCGGACGCCGTGCTCATCAACTACGCACGCGAGACCATCATTGACGAGGACGCCGTCGACGCCGCCCTGCGTGCAGGCAAGCTCAGCTGGTTTAGCTGCGACTTTGCCACTCCCAAGACCGTCAAGATGCCCAATACGTTTATCACCACGCACTCGGGCGCCGGCACCGGCGAGGCCGAGGCCAACTGCGCAGACATGGCCATCAGCGAGCTCAAGGATTACCTGGAGAACGGCAACATCGCGCACAGCGTCAACTACCCCGCCTGCAGCATGGGCAAGGCGCGCGCCGCAAGCCGCATTGCCTGCCTGCACGCCAACGTGCCCAACATGATCGGCCAGATCACGGCCATCCTGGCCAAGGACAACGCCAACGTGCAGCGTATGACCAACGAGTCCGCCGGCGAGAACGCCTACACCATGTTCGACACCGATGAGCACCTGAACAGCAGCACAATCGAGGCGCTTAAGCAAATTCCGTCGATGTATCGCGTGCGTGTGATTAAATAGCGCCGGCTGATCTGACGGGCAGTTCCCCATGTGGCCTGCCCGTCACTGACATCGAATGCCCGCGGGGGCGCCTTTCGCACGAGAGGCGCCCCCGTTTTTGTGAGCACTCCATTAAATGCACCGAGCCGCTTCTTGGCATACAATCTGTATGTTGACCTAACTATCTGTGAGGTGCCTATGGTTGATACAGATTTTGCTTGGCGACTTACGCAAGGGCTCGTGCGGATCGACAGTTCCGACCCAGGTGCGTACGAGGGCGAGATTGAACGCTATATCAACGCGTTGATTGAGGAACGATTGGCGCAGCTGAGCCATCCGGTACTCGATGCCGTGCAGATTGCAAAGCTCGAAGTACTCCCCGGGCGCCGCAACCTTATGGTCACCGTGCCCGGTTTGAGCGACGAGCCACGGCTCGTCTACATCTGCCACATGGATACAGTCACCTTGGGCGACGGCTGGGACGCGGACATTACGCCGCTCGGGGCGGTCGTGCGCGACGGCAAGCTCTACGGCCGCGGTGCCTGCGATATGAAGGGTGGCCTGGCCTGCGCCATTGCCGCGCTGGTCCATACGCTCGAGCGCGTGGTGGCGGATGGCGCGCTGCCGCGTCGCGGCTTTTCGCTCATCTGCTCGGTCGACGAGGAAGATTTTATGCGCGGCTCAGAGGCCGCGATCGATGCTGGCTGGGTCGGCTCGCGCGAATGGGTGCTGGACACCGAGCCCACCGACGGACAGATCCAGGTGGCGCACAAGGGGCGTACGTGGTTCGAGATTGAAATGGCTGGCGTGACGGCGCATGCGAGCCAGCCGTGGAAGGGCGCGGATGCCGTCGCCGCCATGGCCGAGGTCGTGTGTTCGCTCCGTCGCGCGTTTGTGGCGCTGCCCGCGCACGATGAACTGGGGTCTTCGACCATCACGTTTGGCCAAATCGAGGGCGGATATCGCCCCTATGTCGTGCCCGACCGCGCCAAGGTCTGGGTCGATATGCGCCTGACTCCGCCGACTGATACGGCCGTCGCGAAGCGCATGGTAGAGCAGGCCATCGCCAGCGCCGAAGCCGCCGTTCCCGGTTGCCACGGCAGCTACGTCGTGACGGGCGACCGCCCCGCCATCGAGCGCGACCCAAACTCTCCCCTTCTAGCAGTGCTCAAGCGTGCCGCCGATGACGTGACGGGCGCGGACACGACCGTCGGCTTCTTTACCGGCTACACCGACACCGCCGTCATTGCCGGCAAGACAGGTAACCGCAATTGCATGAGCTACGGTCCCGGGTCGCTCGCGCTCGCGCACAAGCCCAACGAATATGTGCCCCACGCCGATATCGTTCGTTGTCAGCAGGTGCTAATCGCGCTCGCCGATAACGTGCTCTGGGACGCGAGCGGCCAAGTTGGGGCATAATAAGCCGCGAACAAACCGACTCGTGCGTTAGGACCGCCCATGAAAGCACTTCCGTTTCCCTGCATCCGCCCGGCTCAGGACCGCGTGCTCGAGGCGCTGCCTGCAATGGGCAGCATCCCTGTCTCTTATACACATCTCCGAGCCCACGAGACTACGCTGCATCTCGT
>UQIH01000030.1 GCA_900541145.1 uncultured Collinsella sp.
GCTGGGGGTGGGGGTGGGGGCTATGTTCTGGCTTCCCGCCGGCCGCCCGGGGCCTTTTGGCCCCGGGCGCTGCCAGCGTGCCTAGCGCTTACGGATACCCCAGACCAGGGCTCCGACGCCGGCCATGGCGATGACAAATGCCATGAGCAGTGCGGCGGCCTGCTGGTCACCCGTAGTGGGCAGGAAGCCCTTGACCGTCTTGACGATGTTCGTCACGGTCTTGGGCGTGCCGGGGTCGGGCGTCGGCGTAGGGGTCTCGGGCTTCTTGTACGTGTTGTTGAACACGATACCCTCGACGCTCTTGTCGCCCTTGGTAAAGGCGACGTTCGCCTTGAGGCTGCCCTCGCCGTCGTCGACCACGTTGACGGTCGCGGTAAAGACGGACTTGTCATAGGTCATACCGGCCTCGTCGCCCTTGACCTCGCTGATGGTGTAGACGTACGTACCGGGCTCGTCGTACTCGAACTTGTCGAAGTTGATCTTGCCGTCGGCATCGTTGGTGACGGTGGACTCGATGTCCTCGCCAACGAGCTTAAAGCTAAACTCGTCCTTCTTGAGCTCGCGTCCCTCGAGCACCTTGATGGCGCCGATGGAAACCTGCGTGGGCATGGCGTGATACTTGTTAGTAAAGCCAGCCGACTCGGTGGTTCCCTCGAGCTTGTGCGTCGCGGTCAGCGTGCCGTCGCCGTTGTCGGAGACGGTGGTCACGACGGTATAGGTCGCGCCGTCATAGGTGACGCCCTTGTACAGGCCGAGCGCGTTGGGGCAAGCCTCGCGCAGCGTGTACGTGTGCGTGCCGGGCGCCTCATAGTGGATCGGGCTCAGCGTAACGGTGCCGTTGGCGTCGTTGGTGCCGCTAGCGACAACCACGCCGTCCTCGAGCAGATCAAACGTGAACTCGCCGGCTGCAAGGTCGCGTCCGGTCAGACGCTTGACCGTCTTGACCTGATCGGTCACGGAAGAATCGGTGGGTGCCACGCTGTACGTGTTGGTGAACGTAAAGTCCGCACCGTCGCCGCCGTCGCGCTTGACGCTCAGATGTCCAGCGCCGTCATCGGTCACGGTGTAGGAGACCTTGCGCGTTACGTTAGCGTCGTTGGTCACGCCAGGGGCGCTACCGGACTCGGTCACCGTATAGGTAAAGGTGTGCGAGCGCGGAGCAGCGGGGGCCTCGGGCTTGGACTCGTCCTTGGTCTCGTCACCGCTGGCGTCAGCGTCAACCTCGGCCTCGTCGGCGTTGGCTTCAGCGTCGCTCGATGCATCGCCAGAAGCATCGGTCGTCACGCCCAGGGCGCGGTTGAGGTCGTCGAGCGTAAAGTGGATCTTGCCAAAGTCCACGTTGCCGGCCGCGTCGTTGGTCACGGTTGTGTGCTCGGGCATCGGGGCGCCAGCCTCGTCGGCAGTCACGGTGAAGGTGAACTTGCCCGTGATATCGGCCGGGGTCAGGCCCTCGGCAGCCTGGAGCTTCTTGGTGCCAGCGAGCGCGGCATCAACGGCATCGGTGCCGTAGACGTTCTCGAACAAGGGCTCGATGCCACCGTAGTCGACCGTTGCCGTCAGGGTACCGTCACCGTTATCGACGACGATAACCTTAAAGCTAAAGCTCGGCTTCGCGGCGGTAATGCCCTTTGCTGCGAGCGGAGACGTGTACTCGAAGGCCGTGTAGTTGATGGTCCACGTAAGCCTGGCATCCGTGTCGGTACGGATGGCGCGGTTGGCGTTTACCAGGTCGGCGAGCATCTCGGTCGTGTAATGCAGAGCACCAAAACTCACTTGGCCGTTAACGTTGGTAACGCACGTACCCTCGATGGCTTCCGTCTCGCCTGCATAGGCGATGCCGAAGTAGAACTCGCCATCGACCATCGGACGACCGGTCAGGGTCTTGGTGGCGACAATCTGTGCAGAAACGCCCGGGTTATCGGTCGATGCGCTATAGCTGTTTTTGAACGGGACCAGAGCGCTCTCAACCTTGTTCTCGCCGCTCTTGTGGATCGTCTCGTGCGTGCCCTCGGGACCGCCGGAGACGGTCGTCGTGGCGGTGAGCGTGCCGGCGGTGTCGTCGGCGATGGCGATCGTCACGGTGCGGACAGCGTCGTCGTAGGTGTAACCCGGCTGGCCGTCGTTCTTCTCGGCCACGGTGTACGTAAAGGTCTTGCCGGCATCAGCCTGCGTAAATTTGACCTCATGGCCCGCCAGAATGTCAATCTGGCCGACTGTTCCCTCTATCGTTGCGGGGGACTCAAAGTTGTTGGCCCCGGGCAGCAGACCAAGTGCGTTGGCCGAAGCCTCGTCGGCGGGCGTCACGGTAAAGCTAAACTGGCCCTCAGTCATGGGACGTCCGGAGAGGGTCTTGCTGAGCTTGAGGCCGCCGGCCGCGGCGTAATCGAGCTCAGTGCGGTACGTGTTGGTGAAGCGGCCGCTTTCCTTCTTGGTGACGTTGGCGGTCAGCTTGCCCTCGCCGTTCTCGGTCACGGTCACTTCGGCGGTCGCGACATGTCCGTCATACGTCATGCCTGCCGCATTGCCCGCGTTCTCGCGGATCTCATACTTGTAGGTTCCGGCAGCCGTGTAGCGTATCTCGCCGAAGTTGATGGCGGCGATGCCGTCCTTCGCGTCCTTCTTGCTCACGGTCACGGTTGCGGGGTCGGGCAGCGGGGCGTCCGTACCCTCGGCTGCGCTGATGGTAAAGCTGAACTTATCGGCGTCCGTCCAGTCGCGGCCGTCAATGGCCTTGCTCAGGCCAAAGTCGAGCTCAGTGTCGAGCGGGGTCACGCTGTAGGTGTTCTTGAACTCGGCGGGCTCGGCGCCCTTCAGGACATGCTCGGCCTTGAGAGTGCCGTCGCCGTTATCGGTGATGGTCGTCACGATGGTGAACTTGGCATCACTGTAGGTGACGCCCTTGCTGGTGGCTCCACCGTTGACCTCGCGCAGCGTGTAGGTGTGCTTGCCGGGCTTGTCGTACTTCACGGCGCCCATCGTGATCTTGCCATCGGCGGCGTTCTTGCCGGTGGCAACGACCTTGGCGTCCTTGCCCTCGCCCTCGACGAGCTCGAAGGAGAACTCGCCTTCCTTGAGATCGCGCCCGGTCAGGGACTTGGTCACGGTAATCTGGTCGGTGACGCTGAACTCATCAGGATTCGGCTTGTAGGAATTCTTGAACTCAGCAGTCGTGGCATCCTTCAGCTCGTGCTTCGCCTCGAGCTTGCCCTTGCCGTTATCGGTGATCGTGGTCACGACGGTATAGGTCTTGTCGTCGTAGGTGATGCCGTTGCCTTCGGCACCCTTAACCTCGCGCAGGATATAGGTATGCTCGCCAGGCTTATCGTAGGTGATTTTGTCCATGACGATCTTGCCGTCGGCATCGTTCTTGCCGGTGACGACGACATCGTTACCCTCGACGAGCTCGAAGGAGAACTCGCCGTCCCTGAGGCCGCGCCCGGTCAGGACCTTGGTCGCGGTGATCTGGTCGGTGACACTGGAGCTCACGGGAGTCACGTTGTAGGCGTTCTCGAACGCCGCGGGCTCGTCGCCCTGCAGCTTGTGCTCAACCGCAAGCTTGCCATTGCCATCGTCGGTGACGGTAGTCACGATGGTGTACTCAGCGGTGCTGTAGGTAATACCGTTGTCGGCGTCGCCCTTGACCTCACGCAGCGCGTAGGTGTGCGTTCCGGCCTTGTCGTACTTCACGGTGCTCATCTTGATGTTGCCGTCGGCATCGTTGGTGCCGGTGGCGACGACCTTGGCGCCCTCGCCCTCGACCAGCTCGAAGGAGAACTCGCCGGCCTTGAGATCGCGGCCGGTCAGGGACTTGGTCGCGATGATCTGGTCGGTGACGCTCGACTCGTTCGGGGCAGTGTTGTACTTGTTCTCAAAGCGTGCCGGCTCGGTGCCCTCGAGCGCATGGGTCACCTTAAGCGTGCCGTCGCCGTTGTCGATGACGCTCGTCTTGATGGTGTAGCTCGTCTTATCGTACGTGATCCCGTTGCTCAGCCCCGCCTCGTTGGGGAGCTTCTCGCGCAGCGTGTAGGTGTGAGTGCCGGGCTTATCGTAAGTGATTTTGTCCATGACGATCTTGCCGTCGGCATCGTTCTTGCCGGTGACGACGACATCGTTACCCTCGACGAGCTCGAAGGAGAACTCGCCGTCCCTGAGGTCGCGCCCGGTCAGGACCTTGGTCGCGGTGATCTGGTCCTCGACAGGCTTCACGCTATAGGTGTTCTTGAACTCGGTCTCGCCCGAGATCTTTTCAACATCAGCCTTAAGCCCACCCGTGGCCTTAACCGCCACGGTCACCTTGAACGTGGCAACGTTCTCGCTGTAGGTGATGCCACCGGCGCCGCCCTTGACCTCGCGGACCTCATAGGTGTACTCGCCCGGCTTGTTGTAGGTGATCTCGCCGAAGTCGATAGCTGCCTTGCCCTTGTCTAGGTCAGCCTTGTGCACGATCGCGGTCGCGGGTGCGGGCATCGGGGCGTCATTCTCGGACGTCGCGGAGAGCTCAAACTTAAACTCGTCCGTATCCGTCCAATCGCGACCCTCAAGCACCTTGGTCAGGCCAAAGCTCGTCTTGGTATCCACCGTTGCCGGCGTCATATCAAAGCTGATCTTGCCGTTATTGCCCAGGTGAACGTCAACCTCCGTGGCGTTGTTGTTCCACTTGGGGTTGAGCACGTCGGCCGCGGTGCGGGTGGGGTTGTCACCGCCCACACGCTCCTTGGTGGTATGCAATTCGTCAATAAAGGCCAGGCGCGCGGTTCCCTTGCTAAACGACAGGTTTCCGTTCGCGTCGCGCACGAAGGCGTCCTCAGAGCTCGCGGCGTCTCCGCCTTTAAACTTGATAACAGCGGTACGGGATTCGGCCTTACCGCCTGCACCCAGCGCCTCGAACTCATCCTTGTAGTAATAGATGCCCTCGGCAGCCAGCGAGCCCGTCGCAGGCGTTGTGCAGTTCTTATCCACATAAATGGGAGTCTGCTTCTGGAAATAGTAATAACGGTTGGAATCGGCGGGCTCAAAGTTCGCAATCGTATCGCCCAGCGTACCGCCATTCCACTTGTTCGCGTAGAAGTTAACAGTCTTGGAGCCGTTCTCCGCGGTGATCGTATTGCTCTTGATGTAGTCCTTAAGCCCCACTACCTGCTCGGGTGTAAACAGGTTATCGAGCGCGTCTTTCTTAACACTCGAGGTGTAGTTCACCTGGATGGGCTCAGTATCGTCGACCGTAAGAACGCCATCGGTAATCTTAAAGTGGCGCAGCGGAATCAGCGACGCGGGAATCTTGACCGTTACGATATCGCCGGTCTGGGGCTCGCCCTTTCCGGCATGCTGAACGGTGATAACCAAGTTCGCGGCGGCACCAGTAAATGTATAGGTATCGACATTGCCCTCGGCCTTCATTGCCGGGCCAGTAAACGTCTCGCCGTTGTACACGACAGACGTAAAGTTGTCGACCTGCATAAAGTCGCCCAGCTCGTCAGTAAACGTAATATAGCCAGACTTATGCTCGCCATAACCGCCGTGAACTTCGGTCGGGTAACCGGCTTGGATAATGCTTCCCGAGATCTCTTCGAAGATTTTCTCGAGCTCAGAAGCGCTGGTTGCCGACTTGTAGTAATTGGCGTTTTCTGCGCGCGCACCAAAGTTGATGGTCCATTCGTCCCAGACAGAAATGCTGGATGAGGCGGCAGGATAGTTGCTCGACACGGCATGCATGAACTTATTCTCTTTGCTTGTGCCATCAGCCGTGGGGATGGCACTGGGGTTTACGCCGCTAAAGATACCGATCGTATAAATGTCGGCACCTTTATCCTTGATCTTCTTGGCGCTGTTGATAGCGTCATTGGCAACCTCGTTCTCGAATTCGTCCCAACTCGTGGGCGAGCCATCGGTGAAGAAGACGACGACCTTCTTGGCGTCGGCGCGATCAGACGAAATGCCCTCAGCCAGTTGTAAGCCGTAATCGGCTCGCGTGGCGCCAGCGGGACTGATGGAGTCGATCGTACTCTTAAGGCTCTCCGCGTCCTCGCCCTTGCAGAGCGTCAGCTTCTTCATGGTCTGCGAATAGTTGTAGCCGTATCTATCCTTACCGTTGCCGACATCAGTGGACTTTGTGCCCGCGAACTTAACGATGGCGACCTTGTGCTGCTTGGACTCATCTGCAATACCTTGGTTTTGCGTGGCGATGGTGTCAATAAAGCTATTGGCGGCCTTCTTCAGCGCATCAATACGCTTGGTTCCGTCGTTTCCGCTCATGTCATCCTTCATCGAGCCAGAAGCATCCAACACCAGCACGATGTCGAGCGGCTTGCCGGAGACCGTCGTATCGGATGTCGAAGAGATAGCAGACAGCGTGGTCAGGAAATCAGAATCCCCGTTCTCGACTGCCTTGACCGTCTTATCAGTCCAGATTCGGCCGACGTTTTGAGTTGTTACTTCCTTGCCGTCATAGCCGCCGGCCCAGAACTTCCAGTAGTTGCTGGTATCGCGGTCGACGACCGTTTTTCCGGTCATGGCCGGTCCGTCCATTCCTGTGCTGGACCTGGCGTTGGCCTCGGGCAGCATGGCAAATGCTGCAGCCGGCAACACAAGCACTACGGCAAGTATCACCGCCAAGAGACCCCTCGTGTACTTACTCATCGCGTCTCCCTTCTCGCGGTCTCAGACCTTGCAACAGCCTAAAGTTACGAAATGAGACACAATTTGGGCAGGTGACACATGTTCCAGATTCTGTTTTGGGCGTGAGACAAATGTCTCACCAAAGTTGAGACACGGCGTTTTCGCAGGAAAACGGGTGCGACTCGGAGCCATCAGGCCAAAATGACCCGTTTTCCTCCGTCCCCGGGGAATCAATTGGTGGCGCTCGTCACAAAACTGGCCCATCTACTACGTTTGACCCGATACCCCCGACCATACCCGCGTTTCATGAAAAATCGCAGGCGTTTTACCTGCGGTTTTTATTTCACATTACTTGCCATGGTTGAGGGTAGCGGCCTAAACGTAGTAGATGGGCCCATTTCGTGGTAGACGGGTCACGCGGCAGCCCTCGCAAGGCCAAAATAATCCGTTTCCCTCTGTCCACGGGAGATCAAGGGATGCTACGGATATGGTGGTATTTCAAAACTATGCCGGTTTACTACGATAAAAATGAGGTCTCCAACCACGCGTGACTTTTTCGCAAAACCGCAAGCCGCCTACCTGCGGTTTTGATTTTGCCAAATGCGGTGTGGTTGGGGGTAGGCGATTTATCGTAGTAATCCGGCATAGTTTTGTTCGCGACGGCTCCACCGCGCGTTTAAGCGCGGGGCCGGTGGGGCATTCTTGCCCCACCGGCCCCTATTCCAGCTCTATTCCAGCTCTATTCCGGTTTGGTTTCTACTGTGGGAGTCTTGTCCGCCGCAACCGGAGTACGGGCGGTGTCCATAGTCAGGCAGTGTTTGGGGCAGCTCTCGATGCACTCGCCGCATACCACGCAGGCATACGGGTCAATCGACCACGTTCCTCCCTTGCGATCGACCGCGAGCGCGCCCGCCGGGCAGCGGCGCGCGCACATGCCGCAGCAAATGCACACGTCCATGTCGTTAACGATGTGCCCACGCAGGCGCTCGGGTGCCGCGAGCTTCTCCTGCGGATAGCACACCGTTACCGGCTGCTTGACCATAGAACCCAAGGCCGTCTTGGCAAATGTCAGCAAACTCATGCCGCGCCTACCTTTCCGTGCAGCTAATGCAGGGGTCGATGGTCAGGATAATCATGGGCACGTTGGCAATGAGCACGCCCTGCAGCGCATGCGTCAGACCCGCCAGATTTTGCGACGTCGGCGTGCGCACGCGAAAACGGTCCAGATTCTTGGTGCCGTTGCCGCGCACATAGTAATACGCCTCGCCGCGCGGTTGCTCAATCACAACCTCGCCGCGTGCGCCGTCGGCCGGCGTAAGCTTGGTGCGCCCGCCGATCCCGTCGTGCGGAATCTTGCCCACAAGCTCCTTGATGATGTCCATGGCCTGCGTGACCTCGGCGCAACGCACTTGGCAGCGGGCATAGCAGTCGCCATCGGTAGCGACAACCGGCTCAAACGCGGCCAGATCCGCATAGGCGCCGTCGCCAAACATGCGCACGTCGTAATCCACGCCCGAGGCGCGCCCAAACGGACCGACCATCGAAAGCTCCAGCGCGTCTTTCTTGCTGATCACGCCCACGCCATGCAGACGCTCGCCACAGCTGTCGTCGTCCAAAAACGTATGCACCAGGGCCTCGTAGTCGGGGCGCATGGCGTCGAGCGTCTGGACAATGCCGGCCAGCTCGGAGTCCTCAATGTCGTGCTTAAGGCCGCCGATCTCGTTGATCGACAGAATCACGCGACCACCGCACGTGCTCTCAAAGATCTTGAGAATCTGCTCGCGCAGCGTCCACGAACGATAGAACAACGCCTCGAAGCCAAAGGCGTCGGCGAGCAAGCCCAGCCACAGCAGGTGCGAGTGGATGCGCGAAAGCTCATGCAGAATGGTGCGGATATACTGCACGCGCCCGGGCACCTCGATGCCGAGCATGCACTCGCAGGCGCTGGCATAGCCGTAGCTGTGGCCCACGGCGCAGATGCCGCAGATGCGCTCGGCGATATAGCCAAACTGGTGCATATCGCGCTTTTCGGTGAGCTTCTCGAGTCCGCGGTGCACAAAGCCGATCTGCGGAATTGCCTCGATGACGCGGTCGTCCTCGATCACTAGGTCCAGATGAAGCGGCTCGGGCAGCACCGGGTGCTGCGGGCCAAACGGAATAACGGAGCGATGTGCCATGGACCTTACGCCTCCTTTTTCTGCTTATCGCGGGCGGCCTTGGCGGCAAACGCCGCGCGGACCTTGGCCGCTTTCTCGGGATCCATGGCGGCGAGCTTTGCCTCCATCTCGGCGGCCTTGAGCGCGGCCTTCGCAGCGGCTTCATCGTGCTGAGCATCGGAGCCGGCAGCCGCAGTGGGCTGAGCAGCGGCGCCCGCGGCATCGCCGGCGCTCGCAGCGCTCTCCCCCGCAGCAGCCGTAGCCGCGGCGGCCTTCTCGGCAGCGGCCTTGCGCGCCTTGGCCTCGGCAGCCGCGCGGACTTTCATGGCCTTCTCGCGCGCGGCCTTCACCTCGGGCGTGATAACGCTCATGGGCTCGGCAGTCGAGACCTGGTAGAAAAAGCCCTTAAAGTCGATCTGCATATCGGTGATGGCAAGACCGAATAGGTCGTGCGCTTCGTTTTCAAACGGGAATACCGCCGGATAGTACGAGCTGATGGACGGAATCTCCTGGTGCCGATCAATTCCCTCAACCACCAGGTTCTCGATCGCATAGCTGCCGTCCTGCGCAATATGTTCCTGAGCAGCGTGAACGTTGATAAACGTATAGACCAAGCGATACGAGCCGTCGTCGACGTTGCGCTCGGCGTGCATTTGCACAAAGCGCGCACCGACGCCCTTAAGCGCCTGGACATGCGACAGGAGCTCGTCGATCCCAACGATGGTATAGATTGCCTCTTGCATTACTCGGCCTCCTTTGCAGCGACGGACGCGGCGGGCGTCCCAGCAGGTGCGTCGCCAGCGGCGGGCGCGTCGCCGGCCTCAGCCGCGGCCACAAACCCGTCCTCGCCCAGCTCAACGCCACCGTCCCAGGTGGCGGCGCCGCCCACGGTGAGCGGATCGCCGCCGGCGCGCATCACGGCCTCCTTCTGGTCCAAGATGCCGCACGCCTCCACGATGGCATCGATCACGGTCTCGGGGCGAATGGCGCACCCGGGCGCGTACACGTCCACGGGAATCGCGCGGTCCACGCCGCCGATCACGTTGTAGGCATCGCGGAACACGCCGCCCGAGCACGCGCAGATGCCGCACGCCACCACGCACTTGGGCTCGAGCATCTGGTTGTAGATCTGGCGCACGACGGGCAGGTTCTGGGCATTGACCGACCCCGTCACCAAAAAGATATCCGCATGCTTGGGGTTGCCGGTGTTGACCACGCCAAACCGCTCCGCATCGAACAGTGGCGTGAGCGAGGCCAGCACCTCGATATCGCATCCGTTGCAGCTCGAACCGTCGTAATGAATAACCCACGGCGAGCGCGACATTTTATGATCCATGGATGCCGCCTCCTAAATAAACACGTCGACGAGGATGGGCATAAGGTTGAGCAGGCCAAACACCAGTGCCACGCCCCAGCCGAGCTTAAAGCAGCTACGCCAGGTACTGCGTGCGAAGGTGTTGTCGATCAGTACCTCGACAAAATACGTCGCGGCCATCACGACCAGGGCTACGGCCCAGCTCACCGGGTTGTCCCAGACAAAGAACATGCCCACCCACATCAAAAACAGCACGGTCTCGCACCAGTGCATAAGGGTCATCTTGGCCAGCGTGCTGCCGCTCATCTCGGTGGCGACGCCCTGGACAATCTCCTGATGCGCGTGATGCGAGTACGAAAGGTCGAACGGCGACTTGCGTAGCTTGATGGTAAGCACCGCGAGCAGCGCAAGGAAAATGGGCGCGCTGTACACGATGATGGGGGCTGACTGCCCCGTCACGGCGATGGAATCGAAGCTGTCGGTGGCAAGGTACAGGCCCACGCTCATCAACAGAACGGCGGGCTCGTAACTCATGACCTGCAGCAGCTCGCGGTCCGCGCCGACCTGCGCAAACGGGCTTTGCGTCGAGGCGGACGCCAGCACCACAAAGATTGCAGCGAGCGTAACCATGAAAGCGCACAGCAGCGTGTTAGAGCCCGACACAAAGATGCCGCCGCCCACGACGGTAAAGATGAGCGCGCACGCCATATAGGTATCGTCCATGGTGTTTACGCTGGCGGGGGCCTTGCGCAGCAGCTTGGCAACGTCGTAGAAGGGCTGCAGCAGGCGCGGACCCACACGGCCCTGCATGCGGGCCGAAAGCTTGCGGTCAAGGCCGTCGATCAGTCCACCCACAAGCGGCGCAATCAAGGCAAACGCCACGGTACCAATAAAAATGCCCACGACACCCGAACCTTCAAAATACTTGCCGCGCAGCACCGAGGGCGCGCTCATAGCAAGTCGCTCGGGCCCAATCCACGCGCAACACAGCAGCGCAAACAAGATAATGCTGCAGCACACGACGCTACCCGCGGGGCCAATACGCTTCTCGCCAAGGGCGTCCTCCGAGTACCAATTGCGCTTTTCGGCCTTTAGCTCGTGCCCCATCGAGCCGCGGAAATGGCGGTAATTGTCGGTTCCCACGCCCGAAAGATATACGTTTACGTGCGGTTTGTTGCTCACGCGGAATGAAGTCAGCAGCACCACGGCGATAAAAGCCACGATAACCACCATCAGATACATGGAGTCCTTGCCAATAACGTACGGCACGCGGCCAAACACCATGGCCAAGTAAGGCGACACCAGACCGCTCGAGATAACCGGGAACGCCACGCAGCACAGAATCAGCAGCGCGGCGATGGTGTTGAGGGCCATCCATTCGGTCTTATGGACATTGACCTCAACGTTTTGAGCCGTGGGGTCGACGCCCGAAAGCTTGGCAAGCCACTTGCCCCAGAAGAAGAACGTCGCGGCCGAGCCAAAGGCAAGCACCATGATCATGAGCACGTTGCCGGTCTGGGCAAACGCCACCAGGGCGCCCCACTTGGACACGAGCATGCCAAACGGGGCCACGAACATGCCCATAATGCCCAGCATCATCAGGCGCGTCAGGTGCGGCATGCGGCTGAACATGCCGTCCATGTCCTCGATATTGCGGCTACCGATATGATGCTCGGCGGTGCCCACGCACAGGAACAGCAGCGACTTGGCCACCGTGTGGAACAGGATCAGGAAGATTGCGGCCCACACGGCCTCGGGCGCGCCGACGCCCAGGCAGGCGCTGATAAGGCCCAAGTTGGAGATGGTGGAGTACGCGAGCACGCGTTTGGCGTTGCTCTGCGAGATGGCCATGAGGGCAGCGAGCAAAAACGTGATGGCACCCACACTCGTGACCATAAAGCCGGTCACGGGATAGATGGCATAGAGCGGGCTCAGCTTGACCATCAGGAACACGCCGGCTTTGACCATGGTGGACGAGTGCAGCAGGGCGCTCGTGGGCGTGGGGGCAACCATGGCACCCAACAGCCAAGTGTGGAACGGCATCTGCGCGGCCTTGGTGAGCGCGGCAAGCGACAGCAACAGGACCGGCATAACCAGCAGCGCGGATTGCGCGGTTCCGGCGCCGGAAAGCTCGATCATGCCCGAGATGGTCAGCGGCATGCCGTTAACGTGCAGGTACATGAGTCCGGCCAAAAACGCGATGCCGCCCAGCATGTTGAGGATGATCTGGGTGAAAGCGTTTTTTATGGCCTCGGGCGTGCGCGTGTAGCCAATCATGAGGAACGAGCACACGGTGGTGATTTCCCAGCCACAGAACAGCCACTCAAGGTTGTCGCTTGTCACGATGACGAACATGGCCGAGAGGAACAGGAACATAAGCGCCAGGAACTGCGGGCGTCGGTCGGGCGCCGCCTGCCCGCGCAGCGCTGCCTCGTGCTCGTCGTGGGCCTGGAAGTCCTTCATGTAGCCCAGGGCGTACACGCAGATAAGGCTGCCGACAATGCCGACGGCAAGCACCATGATCACACTCATGTAATCCAGGTAGAGCGGCGTGGCGGTGACAACCTCGGCCGCGGGCAACGTCATAGCAGCGAAGGCAACCGAACCCACCAGCTGCACCACGCCGAGCACCGTGGTGAGCGTGCTCTTATATTTACGCGCGTTGTACAGGATGACGGCGCACAGGATCACGTCGATGACGGAGCTGATGATCGAGAGCACATGCGAGGTGCCGGGGGCAACCTCGAAGCTCTGCGGGCCCGTGCCAAAAAACATGACGGCGACTACAACCGTCACCGCCATAATGATGCCAGAGCCTACAAGCCCTACCGCATCGCGGGCGCGGTCACCGCGCGCGAGCAGCATGCCCAGCGCCGGTACCAGCGGAAACAGGGTAAGGAAATACAGTAGCGTCATACCATCACTCCCCCGTGCAAAAACGCTGCAATTGTTTAACGTTATAGCTCAATTGAGGAGTAGCGGCGGCAGGTTTTCGGTCAACTGGGGAGTTTTAGGCGTACGGGGTAACGAGTCTGTCCGCTTTGGAGCAGAGAGGCGACGCTCCCCCTATCGCGGCGGCGGGCGCACGGGCCACTGCGCGCGGTTTATTAACCACTTTGGAGGATGTTCCAGTAGGCTCACGACGGTCCAAAAAGATGGCGCGGCAAGAAAAATGCGCCCCTGTGGGCGCACCATCCCGTTCGCTATTCCGCCTTTTTAACGCGCGGCTTGCGACCGCGCGGCTTATCAACCAGCGCGGACTCACCGCTCTCGCGATACTGGCGGCACCAAGCCTTGACCGAAGACTCGCTGGGAATCTTGTGCTTGATCATGGCCTCGCGAACCGTTAAGCCGTTTTCCAAGCGGTCCTTGACCACGGCGAGCTTAACTTCGTACGAATAGGTGTGATGATGCGAACCGGCGTTGAGAACGGCGTCGGCACCGCCTACGGCATACGCGCGGGCCCACTGACGAGCCGTGGCCTGGGGAATGCCAAGCTCCGCGGCGAGGGCGCGATGACCGACCCCCTCTTGGAGGATCTCGACGGCGCGCTGCCTAACCTCGGGCGCATGCGTGCGAGTCCTAGTTGCTTCCGACATACCTGCCACTTCTTAGCCTTAACCGTTAATCTGCTTTCTTACGTGCAAGTTAGATAGTAGCATTTTACTGTTTGCTCAAAGCAGTTAATTAAAATAGACGCGGCGTTATCTGGGCATTTGGCACCAATTTACGACATTTCTTTATCGATTATTTACGCTGGTAGCTGACTCGCAGCCAATCGTCATTCGCCTGTCAACAAAATTGACACCTCTTTATGTCCTTTGCTATAGCGGATATGATTATTAACCCCTCCCCCAATAATTTTGAGTAATCGGCAAGGCAGTAGACGTCCTTACTCCTCATGATTACCGCGCATTGCCATCCACCGGAGCAAAACAAAAAGGGCGGGGCCTGCTGCGCTTGCAGGCCCCGCACTGGTTGACACCCGACGGGACACAGCCGGGCGAGGCGGATCCGTGCTACCGCCCCGCCTGGCCGCGATGTTCAACTACAGCTCGTTGGCCGCGTGATACGCCGTGCGAATAGCGCTCGCGATGTCGGCGGTGCGCTCGCCCGAGCAGTCGCCCACGCAGGTCACGGGCACCGTCACGCCATCCAGGTCAAACGCGTTGGCCTTGGAGCCCACGGCCATCACCACGTAATCGCAGGCGATCTTCACCGGCTCCTCGGGGCCGTCCTCGGTGGTGTGCACGGCCTCCACGCCCTCGTCGGTAACGGCGGTCAGGCGGGTCTTAACGTGCTGTTCCACGTTGTGGGCGGCGAAGTCGCTCATGATCAGCGGCAGAATGGTCTCGGACTCGCCCGCGGCAATCTTGTCGAGCATCTCGACGATCGCCACCTCGCAGCCGTGCTGCAGCAGGTACTCGGCAGTCTCGGTGCCCACCAGGCCACCGCCAATGACGGCAACGCGCCCGCTGAGCTCCACCTTGCCGGCCAGCACGTCCCAGCTCGAGACGACCTTGTCCGAGTCGGCACCCGGAACGGGGATGACCACGTCGTGCGCGCCCACAGCCACAATCGCGGCGTCGGCGGCGTTGAGATCCGTGGGGCTAGCGGCATGGTTGAGCTCGACCTTCACGCCCAGGCCAGGCAGAATCTTCTCGTAGTACTCCACCGAGCGCATGATCTCGTCCTTGCGCGGAGGCGCGGCCGCCAGCACAATCTGGCCGCCCAGATGATCGCTCGCCTCGTAGACGGTCACGTCGTAGCCGCGCTTGGACGCCACGCGCGCGGCCTCCAGGCCGGCAATACCGCCGCCCACCACGGCGATCTTCTTGTCGCCCTCGCCCGGCTTGATGGCGATGGTCGCCTCGTCGCCGTTCTCGGCATTGAGCACGCACGAGATGTACTTGCGGTTTTGAATCGCGTCGACGCATCCCTTGTTGCAGTTGAGGCACTCGCGGATGGGCTCGCCCGTGGCAGCCTTCAGCGCAATGTCGGGGTCGCACATGAGCGAGCGACCGTAGGCGATGATGTCGGCCGAGCCGTCTTCCAGAATCTTCTCGCCGGCCTCGACCGAGACAACGCGGCCGACGGTTGCCACCGGCACGGAGACCAGGGCCTTGACGCGCTCGGCCACGGGCAGCGTCCAGTTGTAGGGCATGGCGCCCATGGGCGGAATGGTGTCGCCCATGTTGCCGGTGTGGTTTGCCTGCGCCACCTGGATCATGTCGATGCCGGCGCCCTCGAGCAGCTTGGCGAACTCGCAGGCCTCGTCGGGCAGCAGGCCGCCCTTGCCGCGCGGCGTGCCGTCGGGGTTCTCCATGATCACGGGGAGCTTGTACTCCACCATCAGCTGCGGCGCGGCTTCCTTAATGGCGGCGACGACCTCGAGCGCATAGCGAACGCGGTTCTCGAACGAGCCACCGTACTCGTCGGTGCGCTGGTTGAGGATGGCCGAGCACAGCGAACCCACCAGACGGTCGCCGTGGACCTCGATGGCGTCGATGCCGGCCTGCTGCGCGCGGGCGGCCGAGGCGGCGATGGCCTCCTTGATCTGGGTGAGCTGCTCTACGCTCGCCTCGTTCACAAAGTGCTGCATATCGTGGTGCAACTTGGCGTAGGCCTGCTTGCGGATCTCGTTGGACTCGGCCATCTTGGCGGCGAAGGTCTCCTCGTCGCCGGCGGCCTTGGCCTCCTGCGCGGCCTTGGCGGCGGCCATGGAACCCATGACCATGCGGCCGACACCGGGCACGTCGTACTCGGGGTGGAACAGCTGCAGCGCGACCCTGGCGCCGTGCTTGTGGACGGCGTCGGCCAGCGCCTTAAACGTGGGAATCTGAGCGTCGGTCGCTAACTTGGGCGTGGGGCTTGCGGTCATAACAGGAGCAACGTCGCCGATGACGATGTAGCTCACGCCGCCACGGGCCAGGCGCTCGTAAAAAGCCAGGCTGCGCTCGCCAATGGAACCGTCGCGCTCCTCGTAGCCGGTGGTCAGCGGCGGGAACATAATGCGGTTTTTAAGCTCAAGGGGGCCAACCGTAATGGGCTGGAGCAGTTTGGATGCGGGTGCGGTCATGGACATTCCTCTCTTGTAGGCGCGGCGGCGATGATGCCGCGTAGTTGTCTAGAGGATATGGCATGGGGGTACAGCGGCACAACGGAAATCGGCGAATATCAGGTGCCGGCTGGTGGATGGGACGGGGCGGCCCGTCGGTTTATCTCAATCTGTAACACCTAGCCGCCCAAATCGGGTCTAGATGTTACAGATCGAGATTTTGTTTGAGAGGCCGAGAATTGGACCGAAAACACGGTCCCGAAATAACAAAAAAGCTCGCCGGCTAGGCCGACGAGCTGCAAGTTCTTGGTCGCGGGGGCAGGATTTGAACCTACGACCTCCGGGTTATGAGCCCGGCGAGCTACCAGACTGCTCCACCCCGCAATGTCTGGGCGCCTCATGTGCGCAAGAAAGAATATTACGCGGGAGTTCGGCAACCGGCAAGAAAAATCTCGTAGAGCATAATTCCTTCATATTTAAACTCCTCAGCCCCTATCACCGTAAACGAATCACAGCCGAGCGCCGTCGACGGCACGTATACAATGGTGCGCGTCCTTTTACGCCGACACCGGGAGTAGACATGCTGCTCGCTATCGATATGGGAAATACGCAGACGGCCATGGGCCTGTTTGACGGAGACGAGCTGGTGCAGTCGTGGCGCATGCCCACCGACCGCTCTTATACCGCCGACGAGATCCATGTGCGCCTGATGGGTTTCTTTAAGATGTACGGCCTTTCGCTCGACGCGGTCGACGCGATCGCCTTTGCCGGCGTGGTGCCGCAGCTCTCGCGCGAATGGCACGCCGTGGCCGACCGCATTGCCGCGGACGCCATCGTCATCGGGCCGCAGACGGCCGCGGTGACCAAGCTGCGCGCGGCGCGTCCCCAAGCCGTAGGCGCCGATCGCGTCGCTAACGCCGTTGCGGCCGAAACTTTCTACGGCGCGCCGGCAATCGTGGTGGACTTTGGCACCGCGACCAATATCGACGTCATCGATGAGGACGGTTATTACATTGGCGGAGCGATCGCGCCGGGCATTCGCATCTCCATGGACGCGCTTGCTGCCCGTGCCGCCAAGCTCGCCAGCGTGCCGCTCGAGGCGCCCGAGCACGCCATCGGCCGTGACACCGAGGAATGCATCAAGGTCGGCGCCGTAACGGGCGCCGCCGCCATGGCCGAGGGCCTGGTCGCGCGCATGAAGCGCGAGCTGGGCCGCGAGGATGCCACCGTTATCGCCACGGGCGGTCTCGCCGGCATCGTCGCCGATTCGACCGATGCCTTCGACGTGGTCGACGGACAGCTCACCATCAAGGGTATCTGCGAAATCTACCGCCGCATGCAGGAGCTGGGATAGAGCAGGGGCTTAAGTCGAGCACGCCCGATGCCACAGTCCCCGCAAAGGCTCGCCAAGCCTATTCCTCAGATAGGCGAAACCCTCCCCGGCACAGGCCGAGAAGGGTCTTGTTGCCATCGTTATCTTTGAGCGCTGGCGCCTCGCGTTACAGTCCGCGAATTCGTACAGCCTCGGGCGGAAACTCCTGCTCGCCGGCATCGGTCTTGATGGTGGCGCGACCCCAGATGTCCAGGCCCGCAAACACACCGACCGCAAGCGGCAAGCCGTTGGGAGACACCGCCGCAACCTGGCGGCCCAGCAGCGGCACCATGTCGAAGTACTCGCCCAGCACGGGAGCCAGCGGCCCTGCGGCGCCTTGCGGCGTGTTGGCAACAACCGCCCAGGCGTCCACGCGGGCCAGCACGGCGGCGGCCAGCGTCTCGACCAGCGCTTCGTCAGCCACGTCCACACCAAGCTCGCTCAGCGCCGAACGCTCAATATCCACCGTCACGGCACCGAACATGCCCGCAGCACCGGCACCGCCGTTCACGGCAACACGCGCGAGCGACGTCTCAAACGCAGGCGCACCGCACACGATATCGCTCGGCCACTGGATACCCACCTTACCGGCAAGGCCCAACCCCGGCGTCGAAGCCGTGCCCACAAGCGCGTCCATCATGCCCATAGCCGCCACAAACGGCAGGCCGTGGAAGGCATGCATGTTCACATCGGGGCGCACGACCAGCGAAAACATCAGCGATGCATCGCCCGCGCTCCACGCGCACCAGCCCGCGGACATGCCCTCGCGGCCCGCGTCGCGCGCCGCGTCGAGCTCGGTGCCGGCGGCAACAGCATTCATCTCGATCATCTACATACGCCCCAATTCGCCCACGATATGGCCCACGCGGTCCTCGGGCTCCTTGACCTCGACGCCGTTGTAGCGGAA
This sequence comes from uncultured Collinsella sp., assembly GCA_900541145.1. GTDB lineage: Bacteria > Actinomycetota > Coriobacteriia > Coriobacteriales > Coriobacteriaceae > Collinsella. The sequence goes on from UQIH01000030.1 coordinate 18,424, forward strand.
GAACCGCGCCGGGTCGTGCATCAGGTCCTCGAGCGGCACCAGCACAAAATCGCGTTCGCCGATCAGCGGATGCGGCAGGCGCAGCTTTTTGCCGCCGTGGGTCTCGCCGTCCATCCACAGCAGGTCCAGGTCGATGGTGCGCGGACCGTTGGCCTTGGCCTTTTTGGAGCGGTCGCGCCCCAGCTCGGCCTCGATCTTCATAAGCTCGTCGAGCAGCACCAACGGCGCCAGCTCGGTCTTGATCTCGATGACGGCGTTGGCAAACGCGTCCTGGCGCGTCTCGTAGGCAGGCTCGCTCTCGTAGATCTTGGAGGAGTTGGACACGCAGGTGAGTGGAATCTCGGCGATCATCTCGCGTGCAGCGCGGATGTTGTCGCAGCGATGCCCCAGGTTGGAGCCCACAGCCACAAACGCGCGGCGCGGCTGCGGCTTGGCAACCGCCCAGTAACCGTTCAGGAACTGCGCAAAACCCGCGGCGTCGTGCACGCGCACGATGTTGGCACCGGCCTGGATGGCGCCCAGGCACACGCCAAACGTAGCGGCATCGCGCTCGGCGGCCTCGGTCACACCCGAGACGGCGCCCACAAAGCGCTTGCGCGACACGGCGCACATGAGCGGATAGCCCAGTGACGCCATCTTGGCAGTCTCGCGCTGGATGACGATGTCCTCGTTAGCCGACTTACCAAAGCCCGGGCCAGGATCAATGCAGATGCGGTCGCGCGACACGCCGGCATGGATGAGCGTGCGGGCCTGGTCGGACAGAAAGCCCATGACGCGGCGCATGATGGGCGCCGAATCGGGCAGGGTGAAGCGGCGGAGCTGCGAGGTGGGCACGTAGGCTTCCTCGCGGCGGGCGCTGCGGCGCATCATGGCGGCCAGGCGGTCATTGGACTCCGATGCGGCCTCGGTGGCTGCGGGAGTGGCCTCGGGCGCGGGCGCGACGGTCTCGGCGGCAGTAGCCTGCTCGGCGGCCGGCGTCTCCTGCTCGCTTGAAGGCTCGGACGTGGGCTCCGGTTCGCCAAACGGCAACGAGGGCTGCACCACGCCGCCCGGAAGCTTGGCCTCCGGCTTAGGCTCGCCCAGCAACTTGCCGCGACGGCGGCGAGCCGGCTTCTCGGCCTCACGCGCGGCCTCGGCA
>UQIH01000031.1 GCA_900541145.1 uncultured Collinsella sp.
GATTTTGCCTCTTGACAATGTCCTGCTCATATTAAAAGGAACGTCCCCAAGTGCCAAGTGCATCAAGAGTGCCCCCTTTGACCAGTCGTTTAAGAACGTCCCCAATGACTACCCATGTGCCAAGTGTTACGCCGATGTTTTGGCACCGACAGCGAAAACCCGCCAGAGCGAGCAAGGTGCCTTGAAACGAGGTGGCATTGATCTTTTGATCATGCCGCCGAAGTTGAAAGGCAGATTGCCGCTCTGGCGGGTTTGCAGCGTCAAGCCGTTACGCGGTTTGGTAAAACCGCGCAACTTAGTAGTTGGCTTCGTAGCCGTTGCCGTCGCCGGTGGGCTCTTCGTAGTAGTCCGAATCGCTCGAATCGTTTGAGTCATCGGAATCGTCAGAGCTGACCGATGAGGTTGCGGTACCGTTTGCGTAGTCGTCAGACGTGTTGTTGTTCAGGTCGCCGATCGTAGAGCTGGAACCGTCGGAAAGACCCATGGTGTTGGGACCCTTGGGATCCTTGCCGGCATCGACGCGCTCCATCATTTCCTTGAGCTCGTCCTCGTAGACAAAGACGTAGCTCACACCGTCGATCATGGTGCTGTCGTCGGCATACGAGGGCAGGTTGGCCGAGTAGATACCGTCGACATCCATACCGCGCATGGCGTTGACCGTAGCCACGATATCCTGAACGCTCATATCGGTTACGAGCATATCGGACAGCGAATTAACCAGGCCAAAGATCTTCGTGGCATCGAAGTTATTGAGAATCTGGTTGGCAAGGGCGCCGAGCACCTGACGCTGGTGGCGCATGCGCGTGTAATCGCCGTCGGCATAGGTGTAGCGGCAGCGGGCATAGGTAAGGGCGGTGGCACCGTCCATATGCTGCTGGCCAGCGGTAATCTTAATATCCAGGTGCTCGGGGTCGTCAACATCATCGGTTGCGTTAATGTCGATACCGCCAACCGAATCAATCAGCGCCTGCATACCGTCGAAGCTGACCTCGGCATAGTGGGAAATCTGAACACCGCACAGCTCGTTGACCGCCTCGACCATGGCCTCGGCGCCGCCAACGGTATGGCAGGCGTTGATCTTCATGGTCTCGCCCTTGTACTCGACCTTGGTGTCGCGCGGAACGGAAATGAGCGTCGCCTGCTTTTGCGTGGGGTCGATGCGTGCCAGGATAATCGAGTCGGCACGATACGTATCCTCGCCCGGACGGCCGTCGGTGCCAAGAAGCAGCACGTAGAACGGATCCTTTGCCTCATCGGTGTCAACCAGAACCCGACGCAGATTGTCGGTAATGACATTAGAATCGCCGAGCTTGCCCATGATGGTGGCAAACCACAGGCCGGCAGCGGTAGTGGCACTCAGCAGCACGCCAAGCACGACAATGAGCGCGACGTGACGAATCGTGTGGCTACGACGACGTTGGCGAGCGCGCTCGGAATAACGAGCCACGTTATCGCGACTGTAGATCTTGGCCTGCGCACCAGTTGAGGGTCTTCGGGCGGTGGTATCCGCGAGGGGCTTTTTATTAAACATAGGCAACCTGTATTAGTAGATGACGGGATCGGGGACGGTAGCATGCTCGACATGCGCGCCGAGCGCCTGCAGCTTTTCGACAAACTGCTCGTAGCCGCGCTTGATGTGATGAATGGCCGAAACCTCGGTCGTCCCGTCGGCGATCAAGCCCGCTACGACGAGGGCCGCTCCGCCACGCAGATCGGGCGAGGTAACCTGTGCACCCGAAAAGCCCTTGACGCCATGAATCATGGCATGATGACTCTCGATACGAATGTCGGCACCCATGCGCACCAGCTCAGAGGCAAACATAAAGCGATTCTCGAAGATGTTCTCGGTAATAACGGAACTGCCGTCGGCAAGGGCGGAGAGTACCATAATCTGTGCCTGCATGTCCGTCGGGAAGCCGGGGAACGGAAGCGTCTGGATGTCGACCGGCTTGATACGCTCGGCACGGTTCACATGGACGCCATCCTCGACGCGCTCGCAGTCGATACCCATGAGCTCCATCTTCTTGAGCACCATGCCCAAGTGAATGGGGCAAAAGCCCGTGACATCGATACCGCGATCGTCGGCCATCAACGCACCGGCAACGATAAAGGTACCGGCCTCGATTCGGTCGCCCACTACGCGATGGGTAACAGGATGCAACTCTTCCACGCCCTCGATGGTCACGACAGGCGTGCCGGCGCCGACAATCTTAGCGCCCATCTCGTTGAGCATGTTGGCGAGATCGACGATCTCGGGCTCGCGGGCGGCATTGTCGATAACCGTGGTGCCCTGCGCGCGCACGGATGCCATGATGAGGTTCTCGGTCGCACCGACGCTGGCGAACTCGAGCGTGACGGTGGTACCGCGCAGACCTTGGGGCGCATTAGCGTTGATGTAACCGTGGGCGGTATCGAACTCAACGCCCAGGGCCTCAAGACCAAGAATGTGCATATCGATCTTGCGAGCACCCAGGTTGCAGCCGCCCGGCATGGCAATTTTGGCGCGATGGAAGCGGCCCAGCAGGGGTCCCATGACGGCGGTGGAAGCACGCATCTTGGCAACGAGCTCGTAGGGGGCCTCCCAAGAATCGACCTGAGAGGTATCAATCTCGAGCGTGTGCTCGTCGAGAACATCGATCGTAGCGCCCATGCCCTTGAGCACCTTGCCCATCACATGGACATCGGAAATATCGGGCACGTTCTGCAGCGTCGTCTTGCCCGGCGCCAGAAGCGTTGCCGCCATGAGTTTGAGCGCGGAGTTCTTGGCGCCCGAGACGGGCACGGAGCCTCCGATGGCGTGGCCACCCTCAACGCGGATAATATCCAAGGTCTACCCTTTCAAAAAGCATGCCCGGGATGGCTGGGCCATCCCGGGCATGATGTGTTCGCAAATGGTCGAACGCTAAATCGTTTGACTATTGGGCAAGCTTGAGCTTACACCATGCGATTTCATTATAGAGGTAGGCGCGGCGTGCATCATCCTCCGACAAATTACCCAGCTTCTCTTCAAAACCTTGAATATCAGCTTTAAGCTTGTCGGCATCGACGGTCGCCAAATCGCAAGCGCGCTCGGCGAGAACGGTCACGACATCGTCCGCAACCTGGGCATAGCCGCCGGCCACGGCAAACGTGTGGTCGACAGTGCCCATGGCCTTATCGGAAACGCGAACGTAACCGCGGTCGATCGTGCAGATCTCGCTGGAGTGAGCAGGCAGAACGCCAAACTCGCCATCCGTGGACGGAATCGACACAAACGCAGCGTCGCCCTCATAGGCGCAGCTCACGGGGCACACGATGCGGATACGCATAACCTACTTCTCCCCCATCTTGCGGGCGCGCTCGCGCACGTCCTCAATCGTGGAAGCATAGCGGAAAGCCTGCTCGGGCAGGTCATCGGCCTTGCCGTCGACAATCTCGGCGAAAGAGCGGACGGTATCCTCGACGCGGACGTAGACACCGGGGTTGCCGGTGAACTTCTCGGCGACGTGGAAGGACTGCGAGAGGAACTGCTGAATCTTACGGGCACGGTTGACCGTAAGGCGCTGCTCCTCGGACAGCTCGTCCATACCCAGAATGGCGATGATGTCCTGAAGGTCGGAGTACTCCTGCAGGAGCTCCTGGACCTTGACGGCGACACGGTAGTGCTCCTCGCCGACGATCGAGGGATCGAGAGCGTCAGAGGAAGACGCAAGCGGGTCGATAGCCGGGAACAGGCCGAGCGACGAAATGCTACGCGAAAGAACCGTGGTGGCATCGAGATGCGTAAACGTCGTGGCAGGCGCCGGGTCGGTCAGGTCGTCTGCGGGGACGTAGACAGCCTGGACGGAGGTAATGGAGCCCGTCTTGGTCGAGGTAATGCGCTCCTGGAGGTCGCCCATCTCGGTTGCCAGCGTGGGCTGGTAACCAACGGCGGACGGCATACGGCCCAGCAGTGCGGAAACCTCGGAACCTGCCTGGGAGAAGCGGAAGATGTTGTCGATGAACAGCAGAACGTCCTGGCCACGATCACGGAAATACTCAGCGGTGGTAAGGCCGGCCAGACCGATGCGCAGACGCGCTCCGGGCGGCTCGTTCATCTGGCCATAGACCAAGCAGGTCTTGTCGATAACGCCAGACTCGCTCATCTCGAGGAACAGGTCGGTGCCCTCGCGGGTACGCTCGCCGACGCCGGTGAACACCGAGGTGCCGCCGTGCTCCTGGGCGAGGTTGTTGATGAGCTCCTGAATCAGAACGGTCTTGCCGACGCCGGCGCCGCCGAACAAGCCTGTCTTGCCGCCACGGATGTAGGGCTCGAGCAGGTCGACGGCCTTGATGCCGGTCTCGAAGATCTCGGTCTTGGTGGTGAGCTCGTCGAAACGGGGCGCTGCATGGTGGATGGGGTAGAACTCCTCCACCTCGGGCATGGGCTTGCCGTCGACGGGCTTGCCCATGACGTTCCAAATGCGGCCGAGCGTCTTGGGACCAACGGGCATCTTCATGGGCTCACCGGTATCGGTGGCGATGAGGCCGCGCTGCAGGCCGTCGGTCGAGGACATGGCGACCGTGCGGACGACGCCGCCCGGAAGCTGGCTCTCGACCTCGAGGATCGTGCTCAGATGACCGATCGGGGTCTCGGCCTCGACCGTGAGCGCGTTGTAGATCGGGGGCACCGCGCCGTCAAACTTGACGTCGACGACAGGGCCGATGATTCGCACGATGCGACCATCACCGGCAGTCGTCTTCTTGGTGGCTTCCTCGACCGCAAGCTTTACGGTGTTATTAGCCATTACTGTTCCTCCAATGCTGAGGCTCCGCCGACGATCTCGTTAATCTCGGTCGTGATCGAAGCCTGGCGCACGCGACTATACGTGCGGGTAAGGGTCGAGATGATCGCGGTGGCGTTTTCCGTCGCGGAGTGCATGGCCTTGCGGCGTGCACCCTGCTCGGCAGCCGCCGAATCGATCAGGGCCTGGTAGATGACCGTCAGGATATAAGACGGCACAAGCTTGCCGAGAACATGCTCGGGAGAGGGCACGAACTCGAACGTGGACGAGATGCGCTTAGGGGCGTCGGTCTCGTTCTTACGCGGACCGTGGGCCATAGCGATCATCTCGGGGTCGAGCGGCAACAGATGCTCGACGCGAAGCTCCTGATCCACGCGGTTCTTGGCGTGGTGGTAGACAAGCTCGACACGGTCAAACTCACCGGCACGATACGCATCGCAGATATGAGAGGAGATCATGCGGGCCTGATTGAAATCGGGCTCAGAGGAGTTGCCCTCAAAGTGCATGACAACATTTGCGCGGTCACGGAAATACGTGGCCGGCTTACGCCCGCACGCGATGATCTCGCATTCGATGCCGTCGTTCGCCCAAGAAGCGGCGAGCTTTTCGGCCGTGCGCTCCACCGTCGTATTGAAACCGCCGGCAAGGCCGCGGTCCGAGGCAATAACGACAATCAGGCCATGCTTGACGCTCTCATGCTTCTGCAGCATGGGATCGGTGCCCGAACAGGAGGCGTCGCCGGCGACCGTCAACATGACGTCGGTCAGCGCCTCCTTATAGGGCTCGGCCTGCTTGGAGCGATCGAGGGCACGACGAATCTTGGCCGTAGAGACCATCTCCATCGTGCGCGTGATCTGCTTGGTCGTGGTAACCGAGGAGATTCGCTTCTTAATGTCGCGAAGGTTGGCCATGGGGCTTAGTTCTCCTCTGATCCAGAAACATCCGAATGGTGCTTGGCCATGAACTGCTGCTTGAAGTCGCCGATGACGCGCAAGAGCTCAGCCTTGGTGTCATCATCGATCTTCTTGGCGCGAACCTTGTCGAGCAGCGAACCAAAGCCATTGTCCATGTACTCGATGAGCTCGGCACGGAAAGGCAGCACGTCGGCGATCTCCAGGTCATCCAGGAAGCCCTCGTTGCCAGCGAACAGCGTAACGATCTGCTCGCCAACCTCAAACGGCTTGTAACGCGGCTGCTTCAGGAGCTCGGTCATGCGAGCACCGTGGGTCAGCTGCTTCTGAGTAGCCTCGTCGAGGTCGGAGCCGAACTGCGTAAAGCCAGCGAGCTCCTGATAGGAAGCGAGGTCCAGACGGAGGTTGCCGGCGACCTGCTTCATGGCCTTGGTCTGCGCATCGCCACCGACGCGGGACACGGAGATACCCACGTCGACTGCCGGGCGCTGACCCTGGAAGAAGAGCTCGGACTGCAGGTAGATCTGACCATCGGTAATGGAAATAACGTTGGTCGGAATGTAGGCCGAGACGTCGCCGTCCTGGGTCTCGATGATCGGCAGTGCCGTCATGGAGCCGTAACCGTTCTTCTTGGACATCTTGACGGCACGCTCGAGCAGACGAGAGTGCAGGTAGAAGATGTCGCCAGGATAGGCCTCGCGTCCGGGCGGACGATGCAGCGTCAGCGACATCTGACGGTAGGCCACAGCCTGCTTGGACAGGTCGTCGTAGATGACGAGCACGTGGCCGCCGGGGTTGGTTTCGCTGGCGGGCTTGCCGTCCTCGCCGTTGTACATAAAGAACTCGCCAATAGCGGCACCGGCCATAGGCGCGATGTACTGCATAGGGGCGGAATCGGCAGCGGTGGCCGAAACGATGATGGTGTAGTCGAGCGCACCGTGCTGAGCGAGGGTCTCGCGGATGTTGGCAACCGTGGAGGCCTTCTGGCCGATGGCGACATAGATGCAGACCATGCCCTTACCGCGCTGGTTGAGGATAGCGTCGATGGCGATGGCGGTCTTACCGGTCTTACGGTCGCCGATGATGAGCTCACGCTGACCGCGGCCAATAGGCACCATGGAGTCGATAGCGAGCAGACCGGTCTGAACCGGCTCGCACACCGGGGTACGATCGATGACGCCGGGAGCCTTGAACTCGATGGGGCGACGGTGCGTAGCGACGATGTCGCCCAGGCCGTCGATGGGCTGGCCGAGCGGATTGACGACGCGGCCGAGCATGGCACGGCTCACGGGGATATCCATAACGCGGCCAGTGGTGCGGCACTCGTCGCCTTCCTTGATGGAGTCGACGGCACCGAACAGAACGGCGCCGACCTCGTCACGGTCAAGGTTCTGGGCAAGGCCGAAGACGGTCTCACCGGTATCGGAGCTCTTGAACTCCAGAAGCTCGCCTGCCATGGCGCTCTTGAGGCCGGAGACGCGCGCGATGCCGTCGCCTACCTCGTCGACCGTTGAAACCTCATGCGTATCGACCGTCGCGGAGAGGCTCGTGAGCTGCTCCTGCAGTTTCTTGGCGATATCCTGGGCATTGAGGGTTTCGGACATTAGGCTTCACCTCCGTACGAATTAGCAGAGTTTGCGAGGGTCTCCTGCGCGATGCGCAGCTGCGTCTTGACGGAAATGTCACGACGCTCGCCGCGGGCCTCGAGCACCAGGCCGCCCACGATAGACGGGTCGACCTGCTCGATAAGGAATACCTTGCGGCCGAAGTCCTGCTCGCATTTCTTAGTGATGGTTTGACGCAGCTCGTCGTCGAGCGGAATCGCCGTGGTGACGGTCACGCCCACTACATCCTCGTCTTCCTCGGCAACATACTTAAAGGCAGCTGCCACCTTGGGAAGAAGGTCGAGCTGGTCGCGCTTGGACATGGTGTCGAGCACGGCGATGATCTCGGGGCTGGCAGAAGCCAAGCGCTCGATCATCTCGAGGTCCTCGAACACATGGTTCTCGGCCTTGGCGGCTTCCAAAAGGGAACGCGCGTAGGTCTCGAGCACCTTGTCCTGATAGCGGCTAGTCGGCATTCAGGCTACCTGCTTCCTGGATGTAGCGCTCGATGAGCTTCTTCTGCTCGGCATCGTCCTCGAGTGCCTCGCCCACGATCTTGGTGGCGACGGCAACGGACAGGTCGGCGATGGAGCTCGCGGCACCGGCGTAGATGGACTTGCGCTCGTCCTCGACGGTCGTATGGGCCTTGGCGATGATCTCCTCGGCCTCCTTGTGAGCAGCCTCGATGATACGGGCACGCTCGGACTCGGCGTCCTTACGGGCCTCGAGAACGATGTCGGCAGCCTGACGACGGGCGTCGGTGACGATCGAGTCGGACTCAGCGCGCTTGGCGATAGCCTCCTGCTTGGTCTTCTCGGCCTCGTCGAGGCTCTCCTCGATCTTCTTGCCGCGCTCCTCCATGGTTTTCATGATGCCCGGCAGGGCGACCTTGGCCAGCACGATCCAGATAATCAGGAAGGCGATAAGCGCCGGGATGAACTCCGCCATCTTAGGGATGAGGATGTCCGCACCGGCGGCGCCGTCCTCGGCGAACGCGGAAACCGGCATGAGCAGCGCGGCCGCGGACGCGGAGAGTGCGATCGCGCTCTTCTGGGATGAAAGATTCATACTTGATGCTCCGTGCTATTTAACGATCAGCGCGACAACGAAGCCGATCAGAGCCAGAGCCTCGCCGAAAGCGGAGCCCATGATGAAGACGGTGAACACGCGGCCCTGGACCTCAGGCTGACGGGCCATAGCACCCGTAGCACCCAGAGCAGACAGGCCGATAGCAAGACCAGCGCCGATAACACCGAGACCGTAACCGATAACTCCCACGATTCCTCCTTTGTCGTGCGTGTCTTATTTCACGCAGGATAACCTTTTTATAACTGCCGGGCTCCATGGGTACGGGCACCGGCGGTTTAACGAATTGCCTTACCTTTAAGGCGCGAACGGAAGACTACTCCTCCTCCGCGACCTCCTCTGCCTCGGAGACATACACGGCGGTAAGGACCGTGAAGACGTAAGCCTGGATGGCGCCGACCACAAGCTCGATCGCATAGATCAGGATGAGAATGGCAAGCCAGGCCAGCGAAGGCAGGGCGCCGACGGCGTGGGCCGCGGAAACCTGCTGAAGCAGCGGCTGCATGAACATGCTCGCCATGATGGCGAACGAGCCCATGACCACGTGTCCTGCGAACATGTTGCAGAACAGACGGACGGCGAGCGTGATGAGGCGCAGGAAGGTCGAGAAGAGCTCGACGACCCACACGAGCACGTTCATCGGGAAGCTCACGCCCTGCGGGGCGAGGCTCTTGATGTAGCCGATCACGCCGTGAGCCTTGCATCCGTAGTAGATGAAGTACACGAAGGCGAAGATGGCGAGCGCGGCGGTGGAGCCGATTGCACCGGTGCCGGGCTTCATTCCCGGGATCAGGCCGATCATGTTATTGATCAGGATGAACAGGAAAAGCGAGCACAGGAACGGGAAGTGCTTCTTCCAGTTCTCACCCACGACGCCCTTGCCGATATCGTTCTCGACGTACTCGATGATGTACTCGAAACCGTTGACGAAGAAGCCCTTGGGAACCAGGGTCTGCTTCTTCTTGAACACGGCCAGGACGATCAGGAGCACGATCGTGGAGACGATCAGCCAAAACGAGTACTGCGTGATGCCGCAGCTCAGATCGCCCACGACAGGGGTGGAGCTGAACTCGCTGACCAGATGATTAATCTCATCAGGCAGCTTTTCAAAAATTTCCACGACTTACCTTTCGACCTCATGAGGATCTCGCAGCGCCTTGACGACGCGAACCGTGCAGGCGGCCATAAAGGCCACGAAGCCGATCGCCTCGCCCAGGAGGAACATGCGAAATGCCTCTCCGAACAACACAAACACAACCAAGGTAAAGACGAGCAGGGCGATTGCCGAGACCGCCAGACTCACCATACCCTTGAGCATGTCCGCATTCTGCTTATCGTCAAGAACCGGCTTGAGCGTAAAGACAAAGGGAAGGAAGGCAATCGCGCCCGCGATGGCACCTGCAACGATAGCGAGCAGATCGGCTATCTGAAACACTGGCGTCCTCACTTTCCTTTTTAACGCCTCACAGAACAGTTCCCGCCAAACATTGGTGACTATTGTACGAGCCAATCGCTAAAGTACAACCGAAAAAGCATCGGTTAATACGCACCTGTTCGTTTTCTTAAGACCTTCTTTATGCCGCAGGTACGGTAATACGTTTTTCTCGAACCCTGCAGGGCAAAACGTCCGTTAACAGGAGTGCGCTCGGTCGTCTTTTGCTCGCCCGCGCGCACCATTTCTTCGTATTTTCGACGTTAGCCGGTATGGCCCAGAGATTACAGCGTGCCGTAGATGCGGTCGCCGGCGTCGCCCAGGCCGGGAACGATGTAGGCAGTTTCGTTGAGATGGTCGTCGATGGCGCAGGTATAGATATGCACATCGGGGTCCTTCTCAGTCAGCGACTTGAGGCCCTCGGGGGCCGCGACGATGCACAGCATGCGGATGTCCTTGACACCGCGCTCGCGCAGGTAGCTGATGGCCATCTCGGCCGAACCGCCCGTGGCGAGCATGGGGTCGACGACCAGGCAGATGCGCTGGTCGATATCCTTGGGCATCTTGCAGTAATACTCATGCGGCTCGTGGGTAACCTCGTCGCGCTCCATACCGATGTGGCCCACGCGAGCGGAGGGTACCAAGTCGAGGATGCCATCGACCATGCCAAGGCCCGCACGCAGAATGGGAACGATGGCGAGCTTTTTGCCGGCGAGCTGCTTAAACGTTGCGGTGGTGATGGGGGTCTCGACTTCGACGTCTTCCATGGGCAGGTCGCGCATGGCCTCGTAGCTGTCAAAAAGTGCGAGTTCGCGCACGAGCTGGCGGAACTGGTTGGTGCCGGTGTTTTTGTCGCGCAGAATCGACAGCTTATGCTGGACGAGCGGGTGATCGACAAGCGTCACACGGGACGTATCGTAGGTGACGGTCATGGGTTGATTGCCCCTTTCGTTGCGGCCGCAAAACGGCCTTGCTGACAAGGCGCGCAGCAATGTTGCCGCCGCACGCCATACATTAATTTAGCGGTTTGTTGTATCGAGCAGCCCATCGCAGCCCTACTGTGCGGTACTGAGCGAGCGCCTGACTGCATCACACCAGCCCGCAAGGTTTTGTTCGCGGCGCTCGGCGGACATGTGGGGAAGGAAGGTCCTAACGATCTGGGCATTTTGCTCCAGCTCTTCCAGGTCTTCCCAATAGCCGACGGCAAGACCCGCCAAGTACGCGGCACCGATTGCCGTGGTCTCCACCGTCTCGCATTGCAGCACGGGGATATCCAGCAGGTCGGCCTGGAATTGCATGATGAACTCGTTGCGTGAGGCGCCGCCATCGACGGACAGGCGCTCAATCGAAAGTCCCACGTCCTGCTCCATGGCGCGCAGCACGTCATAACTCTGGTAGGCCATGGACTCGCAGGCCGCACGCACAATGGTCGCGCGACTCGAGGCACCGGTCAGGCCGCACACGATACCGCGGGCACGCGGGTCCCACCAGGGAGCGCCCAGGCCAGCGAAGGCGGGGACGAAGTAGCAGCCCTCGTTGTCGTTGATCGAAGCGGCGAGTTGCGCGGACTCGCTCACACTCGAGATGATGCCCATGTTGTTGCGCAGCCAGTTCATGGTTGAGCCGGCGGCAAAGATAGAACCCTCGAGCGCATAGCTGATCTTGCCGTCCGCGGCGATACCGATCGTGGAGACCAGACCGTTCTTGGATTCGACGACCTCGTCGCCGGTGTTCATGAGCATAAAGCAACCCGTGCCATAGGTGTTTTTGGTCTGGCCGGGATGGAAGCAGCAGTGGCCGAACAGCGACGCCTGCTGATCGCCCGCCACGCCCATGATGGGCGGCATGTTGGTCATGATGTCGCTCGCGACGCGGCCGTAGTCGCCCGAGCTCCAACGAACCTCGGGCATCATGGAACGTGGAACGTCAAAGAGCACCAGCAGGTCGTCGTCCCAATCGAGCGTATGGATATTAAAGAGCGCCGTGCGGCTGGCATTGGTGTAGTCGGTGGCAAAGACCTGACTGCCGGTGAGGTTGTAGATGAGCCAGGTGTCGATGGTGCCGAACATGAGGTCGCCCGCCGCCGCGCTCTCACGCGCACCGTCGACGTTGTCGAGGATCCACTGCACCTTGGAAGCCGAGAAATACGGATCGAGCGTGAGTCCCGTGCGGGAGCGCACCAGCTCCTCGCAACCCTGTTCAACCAACGCGTCGATCGCCGGCGCGGTACGACGGCACTGCCATACGATGGCGTTATAGATGGGCTGGCCGCTCACGCGGTCCCAGACCACCGTGGTCTCGCGCTGGTTGGAGATGCCGATGGCGGCGATGCGATCGGAATGGATGCCGCTCTTAAACTGAACCTCCATCATCACGCCGATCTGGCTGGCAAGCACCTCCGTGGGATCCTGCTCCACCCAGCCGGGGCGCGGGAAGCTGGTTTTGACGCTACGACGCGCCTGGGCAACGATGCAGCCGTATTCGTCGACAATGGCCGCGAGTACCGAGGTAGTGCCGCAGTCGAGCGCCATGATGTAGGAACCGCCAAAGTTAAACGAGGCATCTTCCATGCCCAGGCTGCCCAGATTCAACGACATCGCTTACACCCTTCTATTGCATCGGGTCGGACAGGACCCGCTCGATCTCTGATGCGGGAAGTGCGCCTTGGCGCAGGATCTGGAGCCCGCCGTGCTGGAACGACACGATGGTCGAGGCGTCGCGACACGGGGTCTCACCGGCGTCGACGGCAACATCGACCCCCTCCAGGATGCGACCCTCGACGGCGGCAAAGCTTGCCGGCGAAGGCGCGCCGTGCGTGTTGGCGCTCGTGCAGGCAAGGGGACTGCCGCAGGCGCGGATGAGCGCTTGGACCACGGGAGAGGCCGAAGCGCGCAGGGCCACGGTGTCGTCGGCAGCGCGCATAAAGGTCGGCACGCAGGGGGCTGCCTTGACCACGATAGTCAGGGCTCCCGGCCAGCATCGTCGCGCGAGTACGCGGGCATCTTCCGGGATATCCACGCCATAGCGGTCGAGTGCTTCGACGCCATCGACCAGCCAAGCGACGGTTTGCGTGAGCTCACGTTGCTTGAGAGTGAAGATACGGCGATAGCCGGTGCCGAGCGCAGGAACTGCGGCGCCATTGACGGCAGCCTGCGGATCGCGCGGCCACGATGGGAATTCGCTTGTATCTTGGGGCACGGCGTCCGAGAAGGCGTTGACTGCCACGGCAACACCGTAGACGGTCTCGGTCGGAATCAAGGCCAGGCCGCCGCGGCCGAGCACCTCGGCCGTGCGCTCGACGGCAAGCCGATGCGGCTCGCGCGTTCCCTCGTATACCCGATAGACCGTCTGCATGTGTATGCCAGCCCCTTACGCTCCGGTGCAAGTTTGTTTACTGTGGGGCATTCTCGCACGAAACATTCAACCTATTTGCCCAGAGCGCATGTTGGTTTGGTGAGCGGCTCTAGTAGTCGGTGAAAGTGAGGGGGTTAATTGAAGATTTTTAGCGCGCAAGCGTAACGGTACGATCGGGAAACTCGATGCTTGCAACCAGTTTCCCGCCGAGGCTCTCTGCGTACCTGCTCAGCGTGTCGAGCCTCATCGAATCCAACTCCCCACGCTCGAGCTCGGATACACGTTTTTGAGAAACGCCCATCGACTGGGCGACCGACGCCTGTGTTAGATCTTTTAACCTGCGAATCTGAGCAAGCTTATAGGCTTCGATACGATCGCGAGTCCTCTCCTGCTCGGCGGTAATGGAGTCGCGTGTTATCCCGCGAGATTCCATATACTCATGCAGTTCCATCTCGATCGAGCCTCCTTACGTGGCGACGGTATATTTGCTCGGCCCTTGGAATGTTGATCGCATACCAACCGTTCCATTTTGCCCTTGACGATCCCGCTCGCGACTTATCACCCGCCAATAGCAATACCGCCTGGCGCTTGGGGTCAAAGGCGAAGAGGATGCGAATCACCTGCCCACCACACGACGTCACTCTCAGCTCCTTTAAATGATGAAGCTTCGAGCCCTTTACGCGGTCAACCAGCGGACGACCAAGGCTGGGACCTTCCTTCTCGAGCACCAAAAGGTCTGCATAAATCTGCTTCAGCGTAGCTTCATCCTGCTCATCAAGCCAAGGTTCAATGTAATCAAGCACGATACGGTACCGATGCAGCTGATTTGACATACCTTTTTCCTTCTATAGTAGAAGTTTTACGGTATATTGCAAGGACAAACTTGCGCAAATGTCTATTTATTCAGCTTAAATACGCTGTTTGGGCTCGGTGACGATGGCTCGAACGATGCGGGGACGATCGGTGAGGTCGTGGACGATACGCACGTCCGAAAGGCCTGCTTGACGACAGAGCTCGGCCGCGGCGTCGAGCGCGCCCTCGTAGAGCTCGCAGGCAAACAGGCCGCCGGCACGCAGCATGTAGGGCGCCGCGTTGAGCAGGCGGCGGAAGATATCGAGACCGTCGGCACCGCCCTCAAGCGCCAGATCGGGCTCAAAGTCCTTGACCTCATGCGGCAGCGAGCGCATGACATCGGTGGGGATGTAGGGCGGGTTGGAGACGAGTACGTCAAAGGTGCCCCACTCTTCGCGGGGAATGGAACTCACCAGGTTGGTGAGGCTGAAGGCGACCTCGTCGGACGTGAGGCCAAGCGCATCGCGGTTTTTGGTAGCAAGGTCGATGGCGCGCGGCTCGATATCGGTAGCAGTGCAGGTAACGTGCCCGCGGCGCTCCCAGGCAAGGGAGAGCGAAATGCAGCCCGTGCCGCAGCCGACCTCGAGAACGCGGGCAGTGCGGGGCTCGGCTGGGGCAGATACGTTAGCCTCGGCGGCATCTTGCGCGGGAGTCGCCTGTTGGTCGTTGTCCTCAATGGCGATGCCGTATTCGTCGAGCTCGGGCTCGGGGGTTTCCATGGCCTCTGCTTCTGCCGCTTCGGCTTCTGCTGCCTGCGCGGCGGCTTCCTCGGCCTCGCGGTCGGCCAGTTCCTCGGCATAGGCGCGGCTACCGAGCACGTCGCTACCCAGCGCAGCCTCATCGGCGGCCGTCAGGTTGGCGGCACGGCGCTCGGCGGCCGCGCGTTCGTCAGCCAGCGCCGCCTCGGCTTTGCGGGCCTGCTCGACCTCATCGTTCCAAGGCAGCTCCACGCGCTGGCGGGCAGCGGCCTCGGGGCTCAGCACCTCGGCATCCAGATAGTTCAGAACTTCTTCGACGAGCATCTCGGTCTCGGGGCGCGGGATGAGCACACCGGGGGCGCACGCGACGTCGATCATGCGAAACTGCGTGCTACCGGTGATGTACTGCAGCGGCTCGCCCTTCGCGCGACGGACGACCGCCGCGTGCATGGTCTCGAGCTGCGCTGCGTCGAGCGTCTCGTCCATGCGCATATATAAGTCGATACGCGCCAGACCCGTAGCTGCGCACAGCAGCCACTCGGCAGAAAGACGGGGGTGCTCCTCGCCGCGCTCGGCCAGGTACTCCTTGGTCCACTCGAGACAACGCTTGATGGTCCAGATCTCGTTTGCCATGGGGCCCTCCCCTCTTAAGCGCCGGACGGCGCGCGAATGTCGGAGCAGATTGTAAGCGAGGCTAGCGCTTGGCAAGGGGCGATTGAAGGCGATTATCGAGAATCAGCCCAGAATTTTGCACCGGGCTCGCTCAAAGTGTTCATTCGCCGACGTCCAGATTTGCATTCGTCAAGCTTTTGGCAAGGTTGCCCAAAACTGACCAATATCTAACCAAGAACATGCCAAATCACTTGACGCGCGACGCATCAAAAAATGACACGCGACTTCTTGGACGATTTTTTGAGCATTATTTTCGATAGCAGATGAATGCCGCTAATTTCTTTGAGCAGGTAGCCGGCTTAATGG
This sequence comes from uncultured Collinsella sp., assembly GCA_900541145.1. Taxonomy (GTDB): domain Bacteria; phylum Actinomycetota; class Coriobacteriia; order Coriobacteriales; family Coriobacteriaceae; genus Collinsella. Next base: position 15,679 of record UQIH01000031.1, read on the forward strand.
CCATCAAAGCCGATTAAATAACATCTCAAAGCAATGTGCCCAACCTAGTCATTTAAGAACGTCCCCAATGACTACCTCTAAGGCGCCGCAGGTTGAGCATACCGCATCCGGAGCAAGGCAGCGCCGCAGGTAGAGGACGGACAGCGAGCGGGTCGCATTTGAGACAAGGTGACGTGAAACGAAAGGGCGCT
>UQIH01000032.1 GCA_900541145.1 uncultured Collinsella sp.
AGACGAGCGCGGAGCCCTCGGGCAGCGCGGGCGCGTGGTCGACGCTGTTGTGCATGCCGGCGCCAAAGACATGGCCGTGCGTCAGGAACAGCTCGCGGCCGGTCTCGTCGAACAGCGTGGCGTAGTCGGCCATGACGGGAAAGTCGAGGACCATCTGGTCGACCTCGGCATCGCAGTTGCCGCGCACCGCGATGATGCGGTCGGCCAGGGCGTTGAGCAGCGGGATCACGCGCTTGGGGGCGTAATCGCGCGGCAGGTCGTTGCGCGGACCGTGATAGAGCAGGTCGCCCAGCAGCACGATGCGGTCGGGCTGCTCGGATTCGATGGCGGCAACCAGGCGCTCGGCCCAATATGCCGAGCCGTGGATGTCGGAGGCGATGAGGTATTTCATGGTGGTCCTTTCGGTGAGGTTGATGGGGCGGGTGTGGCGCGTCGCCGACCGTGTCACTCAAATTGCAGAGCCGCGGCTTGTGCTGTCTGCATCACGCGCTGGAGCGGCACACCGTGCTCGCGGGCAAGGCGAGCGCAGTCCTCGTACTCGGGCGCTGCACGCTCGCTGCCGTCGGGCAGGGTGGCCACCTTGACGAACACCTCGCCCCATGGCGTCGTTACGCGCTCAAAGCGGCGTGGTAGGCAAACGCGCTCCATAACCTGGCGACGAATGCCGTTGGTCGTGGTTTCCAAGAAGATGATCGTCTGCAGGCGCTCGATATCCTCGTAGGTGCAGATTACCTGCAGCTGCCAGCCGGGGCGGCCTTTCTTACAATAGAGGGGCAGCCAGTGCACCTCGCGCGCACCCGCCTCGCGCAGGCGGTCGGCGGCGTAGGCGAGTACCTCAGGCGACGCGTCGTCGATGTCGCATTCCAGCTTGACGATGGTCTCGGGCGCATCGGTCTCGCGGGACAGCGGGGATGTGCTATCGCATTGCATACGGTCCGGATCCTTTCCGCGCGGGCTCGTTTTGTTCATCCAAACGCTAGCACATCGGACGTGGCACAAGCGTGACTTTCGTCCGTCGCCGCCCTCGCCCCCATCCAAACGTGTACGTCAGCCTCCAAACATGTCATTATTTGTCGGTTTTGGAGGCTGACGTACACGTTTTGAGAGCAAGCGAGGCCGCACCACGCGCCGCGCAACCTTTCCAATCGATTTCGATCCCCGGCGTGCCCGGCGTGTTGAGAGCTGCGCCATTACAATGAAGCGGATTCGCTTGACGCAAAGGAGCCGCTATGCCCATGTGCCCGCTGGTCGATTGCCATACCCACACCTCGTTTTCGGACGGGCATGCCTCGTTTGAGGACAACGTCCGTGCCGCTGCTGCGGCCGGCTGCCGCGTCATGGTCTCGACCGACCATCTCACCCTGCCCGCCAGCATGGATGCTAACTGCGAGGTGCAGGTTACTGAGGGTGACCTCCCGGCGCATCGTCTGGCTTTTGAGGATGCCCGCAAGCTTGCCGCGCAGATCGCGTCGGAGCTCGAGCTTATCTATGGCTTTGAATGCGATTGGTACGAGGGCTGCGAGCCTTTGGTTGAGCGCTGGTCCCGGGGCGCCGTCGTGCGCCTGGGCAGCGTGCATTGGATTGGCAACCCAGGCGATATCATGGCCGGCGCCGCGGGTACGGCGGGAACGGAAAACGTCGCTCGCCCCGATACACCCGATTCGCGCTGCGGCTGGATCGATGATGACACCAACCTGCATGTTTGGGAAAACCTGGGGGTACACGGCGTGTGGGAGCGCTACGTCGACGACTGGTGCCGCGCCTGCGAAAGCTCACTCAACTTTGACGTAATGGCCCATCCCGACCTGGTCATGCGCTTTTCGAAGGAAGGCTTTGCGCCCGACTTTGACCCGACGCCGTTCTGGGGGCAGATGGCCGAGTGCGCTCACGACACGGGCCGCCGCGTTGAGGTCTCGACCGCCGCGCCGCGCAAGGGGCTCGACGATTACTATCCCGCGACCGGGCTATTGCGTTGCTTCGCCCACGCCGAGGTACCCATCACCTTTGGCTCGGACGCACACCGCGCCTGCGACATCTGCTGGAACATCCGCGAGGCCCAGGCCCACGCTTACGACTGCGGCTACCGAACCTTCGACATCCCCCACCCCAACGGCGAATGGGAACCCACACCCCTCGACTAGCCATCCCTTCATAAGTTGCGGTGGAATAGGAATTGTTTTGCCTGATGAAGCGCTTAAACAGTCCCTATTTCACCGCAACTTCCATGACCCCGTTACACCAACAAAGACTGTCCCAAACGACTAGTGGCGGCGGGCGTTGAGTTCGCCGGCCAACTCGTCGAGGGTGATGCCGTAGCGCTCAAGCGTCACGAGCAAGTGGTAGACCAGGTCGCCGGCCTCATAGCGAATGTGATCGTGGTCGTTATCCTTGCAGGCCATGATGACCTCGCTCGCCTCCTCGGCAAGCTTCTTGAGCAGCTCGTCCTCGACGTCGGTCAACAGACGAGCGGTGTAGCTCTCCTGTGGCGACGCATCACGACGACCGTGAATCACCTCGGCCAGACCTGTCAACGTCTCACCGATATTTCCATCCTGAACGTTTGCGGTGCGCACACCCATAGTTCAATCCTTTCTGGTGGCCGAGCGTCTAATCGAGCGCCCGCCCTACGCGAGTTTCTTAAAGAAGCAGGTACGGTTGCCGGTGTGGCAAGCCGGGCCCGGCGAGTCAACCTTGACCAGCAGCGTATCGCTATCGCAGTCGGCCCAGAGCTCCTTGACCGCTTGCATATTGCCGCTCGTCGCGCCCTTGTTCCAGAGCTCCTGGCGACTGCGGCTCCAAAACCACGTGGTACCGGTCTTGAGCGTCAGCCCCACCGACTCCTCGTTCATCCAAGCAACCATAAGCACCTCGCCGGTGTCATACTGCTGAACCACACAAGGAATCAGCCCCTTGGCGTCGTATGTAAGCTTTGAAGGATCGGTTATCTCTTCCATTTCTCTCCCCAAATTCAAACTTCGCAGGTCGGTGAGGGTTGTCCAGGTGCCGCAGGTTGCCGCGAAAGAGGAGCGACGCGTACTTTGGTACGCGAGCGACGGTTTGAACGGCAAGATGCGGTGCCTGGACAAGCCGCAGCGAAGCCCGCAGCATTAGAAGTCCAACCTCACAGGAATACCCTGCGACGCCATATACTCCTTCACCTGGCGAATGCTGAACGTCCCAAAGTGAAAGACGCTGGCCGCCAGCACGGCATCGGCCTCGCCCTCGATCACGCCCTCGGCAAAATGCTCGAGTGTGCCCACGCCGCCGCTCGCGATGACGGGAATCGGCACCGCGCGCGCCACGGCGCGGGTGAGCGCCAGGTCAAAGCCGGCCTTGGTGCCGTCGCGGTCCATACTGGTGAGCAAGATCTCGCCGGCGCCGCGACGGGCCGCCTCCTCGGCCCACGCCACCGCGTCGATACCCGTGGCGTTGCGGCCGCCTGCGGTAAAGACCTCCCACTTGTCGGCACCCGGCTCTCCGGGCAAACCGACGCGCTTGGCATCGATCGCCACGACCACGGCCTGACTGCCAAAAGCCGCGGCAGCCTGGCTAATCAGCGACGGGTCACGCACGGCCGCCGAGTTGAGCGACACCTTGTCGGCACCGGCGGCAACCATGGTCCGCATGCCCGCCAAGTCGCGAAAGCCACCGCCCACGGTATAGGGAATAGCGAGCTCCTCGGCCGCGTGCGCCGCCATCTCGATGGTCGTCGCACGGTTGTCACTCGTCGCGGTAATGTCCAAAAATACGACCTCGTCCGCACCTTCGCGGTCGTAGGCGCGCGCCAGCTCCACCGGATCGCCCGCATCGCGCAAGCTCACAAAGTTGACGCCCTTGACCACACGGCCGTCCTTGACGTCCAGGCAGGGAATCACACGTTTGGTAAGCATGGGCTACTCCTCCCCTCGGGCGGCGGCCAGCGCCTGTACCAGCGTAAAGTTGCCTTCGTAGAGCGCACGGCCGGTAATGGCGCCTTCAATCGCGCCCTCACCCACTGCGGCCAGCGCACGGATGTCGTCGAGCGTCGAGATGCCACCCGATGCCACGACGGGAAAGCCCGCGACCTCGGCCACATGGCGATACGCCGCCACATCGATGCCCGTCTGCATGCCGTCACGCGCGATGTCGGTGTAGACCAGGTGCTTAAAACCCAGCTCGGTGAGCTGTGCCACGGCATCGTCGAGTGCCACGCCCGCGCCATCACGCCAGCCGTTCACCTTGACCTGGCCGTCGCGTGCGGCAATATCTGCCACCAGCAGCTCGCCAAAGCCTTGGGCCGCCACCTCGGCAAAACCCGGCTCGGTCACCAGCACGGTGCCCAGCGCGATGCGGCGCGCACCGTAGCCGGCCAACTCGTCGATGCGCGCGAGCGAGCGGACGCCGCCGCCCACGTCCACGGACAGACCGTCGACGCCGCAGATGGCCTTAATCGCCGCCGAGTTGGCAGCGCATGTGTCCTCGTCCTCGCCAAAGGCAGCGGACAGGTCGACGACGTGCACCCAGCTTGCGCCCTGCTCGGCAAACGAGCGAGCAACGGCCACGGGGTCGTCGGAATATACCTTGCAGCGGCTGCGGTCGCCACGCTCCAGGCGCACGACTTTGCCGCCGATCAGATCGATTGCGGGAAACAGGATCATCGGCCAGCCTCCTCGACGATGTTGACGAAGTTCTTAAGGATGCGCTGACCCAGCGCGGAGGATTTCTCGGGATGGAACTGGCAGCCCCACACGTTGCCATGGCGCACGATGCACGGGAAGCTCCGCGTATAGTGCGTGCGCGCCAGCACATCGGCGGCATCGGCGTCGTCGGCCACCGCATAACTGTGGGTGAAGTACATGTTGGCACCCTCGGCAAAACCAGCAAGCAGCGGATCGGCCGCGCCGGCGGGCGTCATGTGCACCTGGTCCCAGCCCACGTGCGGCACCTTCAGGCGGCTCGACTCCAAGCGTGTGCACGAGCCGCGCATAATACCCAGGCCATCGACCCAGGGACCGCCAGCCTGCTCGGAGGCGTTGCCGTCGGCGACCGCGCCCTCGTCCGCGGGCACGCCCTCGTTGCCGCGCTCAAAAAATAGCTGAAGGCCCAGGCAGATGCCGAGCAACGGAGTTCCGGCGACGATGGCATCGAGTATCGCGTCCGCCTCGCCGCTCTGGCGCATAAAGGCGATCGCGTCATAGAACGCGCCCACGCCCGGGATGACCAGGCCGTCGGCGTTGCGGATCTGCTCCGGATCGTCCGATGTGCAGGCGGCGGCACCGGCGCGCGCAAGCCCGCGCACGACGCTCGACAAGTTGCCCTTGTGGTAGTCGACCACCACGATCTTCGGTTCGCCCACGCGACCCCTCCTCTTCTCATCATCCAAAACCACCACAAAGGGGACAGGCACTTTCGTGGTGGTTTTTGCCTTTGTGGCGGTTACAGCGAGCCCTTGGTGCTGGGGATGCCCTGCACGCGGGGATCGAGCTCGCAGGCGTGGCGCATCGTGCGGCCCACGGCCTTAAAGGCGGCCTCGATAATGTGATGCGAGTTGCCGCCCGCCAGCTCGCGCACGTGCAGCGTGAGCTTGGCGTCGCGCGCAAAGGCGTAGAAGAACTCGACGGCCAGCTCGGTATCGAAGCTGCCCACGCGCTCGGTCGGCACGGGCAGCTCGCAGTAGGCCTGCCCGCGGCCCGAAATATCAACAGCAGCCATCACGAGCGTCTCGTCCATGGCGATCGCCGCGTCGGCAAAGCGCGTAATGCCCGCCTTGTCGCCCAGCGCCTGGCAAAACGCCTCGCCCAGCACGATACCCGTGTCCTCGACGGTGTGGTGCGCATCGACCTCCACGTCGCCCACCGCGCGCACCGTCAGATCGAACAGACCATGGCGGCCAAAAGCGTTGAGCATGTGGTCGAAAAACGGCACGCCGGTCGAGATATCGCACACGCCAGATCCGTCCAGGTCGAGCTTTACGACAATGTCGGTCTCGCCCGTCTTGCGGGTCACCTCGGCATAGCGGTCCATCTACATCTCCTCCTTCACCAGCGCGGCAAACGCGGCCAGCACCTCGTCGTTTTCCTGCGGGGTGCCTACGGTAATGCGCAGACAGTCCGCGAGCCCCGGCGCGTAACTAAAGTCGCGCACCAAAATTGAATACTCGTCGCGCAGACGCTCGCGCACGCGCGTGGCATGCGGCGTGCGCACAAGCACAAAGTTCGCCGCGCTCGGCCACGCCTCCACGGGCAGACCCTCGGCAGCCATTGCGCGCAGGGCACACAACTCGCGCTCGCGCTCGGATGCGACCTGTGCCACCACGGGCGCGTACGCATCGCGGGCACGCACGCAGGCAAGTGCTGCCGCCTGGCTCAACACGTTGACCGAATAGATCTGGCGAATCGCCGCGAACACGTCGATGACCTCGGGCGCCGCGATCACATAGCCCAGGCGCGTGCCGGCGGCGCCGAACGCCTTGGACAGTGTATGCAGAATCACCAGGTTAGGATGCTCGGCAATAAGGCCTTGCGCCGTAGTTGCCGCGCCAAACGAATCGTCGGCAAACTCCACGTAGGCCTCGTCGACCATGACCATGCCGGGGCACGCATCGCACAGCGCCGCGACAAAGTCGAGCGGCGCCACGTCGCCCGTGGGATTGTTGGGCGAGGTCACGATCGCCAGGTTGCACTCGGGTGCGGCCGCGAACACAGCCGCCTGGTCGAGCTCAAAAGTTGCCGGGTCGCGCCACACGTCGCGCACCTCGGTCTGACAGAGCGACGCAAAGAACGCGTACTCGCTAAAGCACGGCGGGCAGTTGAGCAGGATCCGCCCTGCGCCGCCAAACGCCAGCAGGAAGTTATAGAGTAGCTCGTCGCCGCCGTTGCCCACGCAGATGTTCTCGCGCGTCACGCCATGCCAGGCAGCAAGCTCGTCGCGCAGGTCGTTGGACATGGGATCGGGATAGCGGTTGAGCGGTGCGGCAGCCAAGGCCGCATCAACCGCCTCGCGCACGCCGGCCGGCACGGGATAGGTGTTCTCGTTGGCCGAAAGATTGATGCGCGTGGGCGTAAAGTTGGGATCGTAGGGCTCGATGCCGGTCAAGTAGGGCTGGACGAGCTCCTTCATGCGCGGCGTGAGTTCGGCCATGTTAGACCTCCTCGCCGGTCGCGCCAGCGCCATCCGCGCCCGCAGCCGCCAGGTCCACACCCTCGGCGACCGTCGCGGTCGCATCGCCCGGCCAGGCGACCTTGGTCAGGTCGGCCGCGGCCAGAGACTCGACACTCACGGCATCCTCGCCCTGCTCCAGCACACGGCGACGCAGGGCGGCGGATAGCGCATGCGCCCACAGGCCCTCGGCCTCGGCCAGGCGCTGCGTGGCGGGAGCGTCGGAGAGCAGGCCCTCGGGTGTATAGCAAATGACGCTCGAGCGCTTAACGAACTCTTCGACCGAAAGCGGGTTGGAGAACATGGCCGTGCCGCCAGTCGGCAGCGTGTGGTTGGGACCGGCGACGTAATCGCCGAGCGGCTCGGAGCTCCAAGCGCCCACAAAGATGGCGCCGGCGTTGCGAATGCCGCCGAGCAGGCCCATCGCATCCTTGCAGTGCAGCTCAAGGTGCTCAGGCGCCACGGTGTTCACGGCCTCGACGGCGGCAGCCATGTCGGCGGCCACCACGATGGTGCCTTCGTTGTCGAGCGAGGCGCGCGTGATCTCGGCACGCGGCGACTGCGCCACCAGGATATCGATGCCTGCCTCGACCTCGCGCGCAAACTGCTCGTCGCAAGTCACCAGATAGCAGGCTGCCAGCGGATCGTGCTCGGCCTGGGCCATCAGGTCGGCCGCGACCACCATGGGCTTGGCCGTGGCATCGGCCAGCACGCAAACTTCGGAGGGGCCAGCGACCATGTCGATACCCACGTCGCCCGAGACAATCTGCTTGGCCGCAGCGACAAAGGCGTTGCCCGGGCCGGTGATCTTGTCGACGCGCGGAATGGTCTCGGTGCCGTACGCCAGCGCGGCCACGGCCTGAGCGCCACCCACCATATAGATCTCGTCCACGCCGCCGAGCTTTGCCGCGGCGAGCGTATACGGACTGATCAGGCCATCTTTCTGCGGCGGGGTCACCATGACCACGCGCTTGACGCCGGCAACCTTGGCGGGAATGGCATTCATGAGCACCGTGGAGGGATACTGCGCGCGACCGCCCGGCACGTAGATGCCGGCCGCCGCGAGCGGGGTCACCTTAACGCCGAGCATCGTGCCGTCCGGGCGCGTGGTAAACCAGCTCTGCTCGACCTCGCGCTGGTGGAACTCACGAATCTGGCGCGCGGCCTTTTCGAGCGCCGCGGCAAAAGCGGGATCGAGGCCTTCGAGCGCGGCATCGATCTGCTCCTGCGGCAAGCGGAAGCTCTGCAGCTCGACACCGTCAAAACGCTGACAGTAATCGCGCACCGCGGCATCGCCGTTGGCACGCACGTTGGCCACGATATCGCGGGCGGCGTCGACGATGTTTTGCGGCAGCACACCCTTGCGGTTGAGCTGGTTGGTAACGAGGCGCTCACCGGGAGCAAGCTTGATGGTCTTCATATCGGTATCCCCTATCGGTCGAGGTTGTGTTCGAAAAACGAGAGGCCGAGCGGCGGCGCCAATCGGCCCGCAGCCCGTACGTTGGGGCGCCCGTGCACGCTCGCGCTATTGTGCCGAGCCCGCGACGGGCTCAAAATGCTTGTCCTTCACGGCAGCTGCCAGGCGATCCGCCAGGTTGCGAACGCGCGGATCCATGCGCGCGGCACCTGGGTTGACGAAGAAGCGGGCCGTACAGTCCATAATGCGGCCAGTGATGACCAGGTCGTTGTCGCGCAACGTGGCGCCCGTGGCGGTAATGTCCACGATACGGTCGGTCATACCGACGATGGGGCCCAGCTCGATGTTACCGTGCAGCGAAACGATGTCGGCATTCACGCCGCGCTCGGCATACCACGCGCTCGCGATGCGCGGGTACTTGGTGGCCACGCGAAACGAACCGCGGCGGGCATAGTTGCGCTCGGCCTGACCGGCGCGCCACGCGGGCTCCGCCTCGATAAAGGTGCACAGGCCATAGCCCAGGTCGACCAGCTGCAGCAGGTTGAGGTCCGCCTCGATGAGCGAGTCCCAACCGCAGATGCCGCAATCGGCACCACCGCAGCCCACAAAGGCAGGCGCATCGCTGGGACGCACGATGACAAACTCGATATCGCCGACCGCGCCCTCGCCGGCACGCGTGTCGCGGCCGCGCACGATCAGGTGACGGCCGGGATCGCGCAGCTCGGAGACGTCTAAGCCCGTTGCCTCGAGCACGTCAAGGGTGTCGGCCTTAAGCGAGCCCTTGGGCACGGCGATACGCAGCGGACCCTCGGCGCCACGGTCCGCGGCGTGATCGCCGTCGGAAGCGGCATCCTCGGCCGAGGTGCGCGCGGCCTCCAGGCGCTCGAGCGAAAAGGCGAAGCCCGCCGCCGGCACCTCGATACCGTCGCCAAATGCGCCGGTAAAGATGGAGTCATAGCGTCCGCCCGAACCGACCGGATCGGGCAGTCCGCCGGCATAAGCCTTAAAGACCAGGCCCGTGTAGTAATCGAAAGAGTTCATGATAGAGAAGTCAAACGACAGCACCTGGGCGTCCTCGGGTGCCAGGCCCTCGACCAGGGCACGCAGCTCGCGCGTCAGCGGCGCGACGATACCGGCAGCCTCCAGCAGCGCGTCCACGCGGTCGAGCACCTCGGCACCGCCGTGCAGACGCGGCAGCTCGCTAATGGCGGCCTTGACGGCATCGGACTCGGTGCTTGCCGCCACGCGGGCATCGAGGCCCACAAAGTCGTTGGCGTGCACGCAGCGCAGGGCCTCAGAGGCCAGCTCGCGATCCTCGCACGCCGCAAGCAGCTCCTTAAACGGACGTACGCTACCTGCGATAATGCGCGCATCGGGCAGTGCCAGCTTACGCACGGCCTCGGCCACGAGCGAGACGATTTCGACATCGCCCGCGGTATCGCCCGCACCGATAAGCTCAAAGCCCAGCTGTGTAAACTGACGCGAGCCACCGGCATTGCGCTGGCACTCGCGAACCACCGGCGCCTCGTAGCGAAGGCGTAGGGGCAGGTCGGCCGCGCGCATGCGGGTCGAAACCAGACGCACGATCGGCAATGTGTTGTCGGGACGGACCACCAGCAGGCGGCCATCATCGTCAAAGAGCTTAAACGGCGTGTCCGCAATGCGGCCGCCCTCCTCGAGCGAACCCTTGTCCTCGAGCAGTGGCGTCTCGACCGGAAGGTAATGATGCTCCCTAAAGCAGCCCTTCACCGTCAGCGCAATCTCCTCGCGCGCCTGAGCCTCCTCGGGCAATATGTCCCGGAATCCCCACGGTGTGGCCGTCATCTGGTGAGTCTCCTCATGCTGTGTTTCATATAGAACAGAAGACCGGCAGAGCTCCGCCGGTCTTCTGAGTACTTTAGCATACTAGAGTGCTTGCGGGGAAAATCCGTCGCAGCCGCTCACACCGTATTCATTTGGAAACATAGGGTAGGTTGCCGCAGCCCAACCCCACCTAGGCGCCAATCGCACGACGATACTCTGCCATTACCTGCGCATCGGCAGCTGCGGGGTCGGCGAAATAGCGCCCGTCATAGGTCTCGGCCGAAACAACTCCGCGATAGCCGCGCGCCACCAGCCTATCCAGGTCGGCGCGCATATCGCGGTCGCCGTCACCCCAGGCAAGATGCGTCGTGCCATCTGCCGCAACATCGACAAAATGCACGTGGGCGACATCATCGCCAAGCAGATCGAAATAATCGTCGATGGTATCCCCTGCCACCGCCATAGCGCCCAAATCCAGACACGCCTTAAGTGCCGGATGATCAACTGCCTCGATCATGCGCTTCGTGTCGGCCGCCGAGTTTACGATCATCGACTCAACCGGCTGTAGGGCCTCGAGCACCAGTCGCACGCCGCGCCCTCCCGCATGCTCGGCAATCGCACGCAGCATCGAGGCGCTGCGACCCCACGCGTCCTCGATCGGCTCGTTCAAAAATGCCCAGCCGCTCGAGACCATGACCTGCTCGGCTCCAAGCTCCGCCGCGATATCCACAACGTTCTTAAAGTACGCGAGCGTGCGGGCACGCGCCTCATTCCCACGCGCCGCGATATTCCACGGCTTGGGGTTGTTCTGTTCGGGACAAAGCCCCACAATCCGAACCCCATACCGCTGCGACAGCTCCCGCACCTGCTCGAGCGAATCGTATCCATGGCAATCGACATACAGATGCATCGCCCCGGTCCAAAGCTCGCAACACGTGTAGCCCGAGGCCGCTGCCGAAGAAAAGAATTCCTCAAGGTCAAAATAACGATGGCTGATATTCATGACGGCAAGCTGCGGATACTCCATCTTGTCCACCTTTCGGCAAAAGGGCGCCGCAGCACAGTGTGCGCGACGCCCCCTCTTACATTATTCTCATTATGACGGATGCCCTACTGAACACCAAGCACTCCAAAGAACGCGCCGGCGATACTCACGAGCAGGATCACGAGCATGATCACGAGCGGATTCATCTTCTTCTTGAGCATGAGATAGACGATTCCAAACAGCCCCATCGTGACAAAGCCCGGGAAGATTCCGTTGAGCAGCTCGGCCAGCGTCTGAGCACCATCGCCCGCACCGACCATGAGCGGAATGTCCACGGTGACCATCTCCATGGTCATAGCGCCGATCACCATGGCGCCCATGATAGAGGCCATCTTGACGATCGTGTCCATAATGCCCGATTCCTGGACCTTGCTGATCATGTCCGAGCCAAAGCGATACCCCACAAACGTCAGCAGGTAACGGATGATGTAGTGAGGGACATTGAACACGAGCAGGAACAAAATCGGGCCAAGAATAGAGCCCTGTAGCGCCAGCGACGTGCCGACACCCGTTGCCAAAATTCGCAGCGTGCCCCAGTAGAAGGCATCGCCCACGCCGGACAGCGGCCCCATCAAAGCAAGCTTGACATTAGAGATCGCACTCGTGTCAAAGCTATCGTCAGTAGCGTTGACCTCCTCCATTGCAGCGGCGATAGACATGGGGAGCGTCGAGATGTACGGCGTGACGTTATAGAGCTCCATATGGCGCTTAAGGGCGGCCTTAAAGTCCGCATCCTGCGGATACAGCTTGCGAAGAATCGGCATAAGGGCCCACATAAAGCCGATATGGCCCATACGCTCGTAGTTCCAGGAGTGCTCATAGGGAATCGAGCGCCAGAACAGCTTCTTAAGATCTGCGCGGGTAATCAACCCGTCGTAGGAAGACTCAAACTTAAAACTCATCGAACCCACTCCCAATCGCAGGATCCTCGGTTGCCACTGCGGGCTGCTCCGCCTTTTTCTTCTCGCCCAAAACCGTCATCGCGACGACGATGATCGCGGCAAAGATCGCCACGCCCGTCGTGCTAATGCCAAAGTAGGCGACGAGGAAGAAGCCAGCGAAGAAGAACGGAGCCACCGTTTTGTTCATAATCATCTGCGCCAGCATCGCAAAGCCGAGTGCGGGCAAGAAGGCAGCGGCAACATCCATGCCGGTCTGAACGAAATCGGGGATGATGTTGAGCAGGCTGGCGACGGCATCGGCGCCAAAGAAGAATGCCAGGGGAATAATCAGCAGGCCGCACCAGCTCTGCGCGTAACCGGCGATGAGCATGTTGCGCGTGATGGCCTTGGTGTCTCCGTCCTCGACGTTTTTGTCGATACGGTGCACCAGCAGCAGCATCACCGGCTGGCCCAGGGCAGTATCGAGCGCCAGGACGATCGTTGCGATGGGAATGCCCAGGGTCAGGGCCGCCGAAGCGTCCGCGCCGGCCTGCATGGCAAGCGACACACCCAGGATGGTTCCGGAAATCGTATCGGGCGGGTTATACGCACCGACCGAGATGGCGCCGACCATGGCAAGCTCCATCGTGGCGCCCATGATCGTGCCGGTCACCATGTCGCCCATGACAAGGCCAACCAGAGGCCCGAGCACAATCGGGCGCTGGAGGTAGCTCGTACCGGTCAGCCACTCGGAATAGCCCAAAAGGGCGATCAGGAAAATCAGGATTGTCTTGATAACCATGATGGCCCCTAACCGATGACCTTCGCGGCGTCAGTCTTCGCATCTGCCGGAATCATCTGAATGAACAGCTCGTAGCCCTCGCCGAGCAGCTCTTTGACGTATGCCTCGTTTTCGGGCGTAAGGAACACGCTCGTCGAGACCTGGCGGGCATCCTCGCTAAAGGCAACATTGCCGAGGTTGATCTTCTTGACGCCCATCGCCTTGGCGACGGCACCGGCCTGCTGAATCGTCTCGCAAACTACGAAGAGCTTGTACTTATCGGTCACACCGCTCTGGAGCGCCTTGACGGCATCCTCGGTGTTTTTGACGACAACCTTGCAGCCCTCCGGTTTTGCAAGGGACAGGGCCTGCAGACGAAGCTTGTCATTGAGGACCGTGTCGCTTACCAACAGGATGCAGTCGGCACCCAGAGCCGAAGTCCAGCTAACGGCAACCTGGCCGTGCAGCAGTCGATAGTCCACGCGAATCATCTGAATCATGATGTGCTCCCTAGCGATTAAAACTCATCGAGTTCGGCCTGCCCCAGCAGGTCGTTGACGTACTTGACCTTGGTGTCGTCCGCCTCGACGATCTGGCGAATGGCCTCATCAATTGGGGTGGAGTCGGGCACGAACAGCAGCTGAATAAGGAGCGGCAGGTTCATATTGGTCACCAGGTGCGTGTTGGGACGCGTCTGGACGATCTTGGTGAACTCGTTGTTGACGCTGCCGCCGAACAGGTCAGTGCACACGACAACCTCGTCGTCCGCAGCAAACCCATCGAGAACCGCTGCGGCCTCCTTGGTCAGGTCCTCGTTTCCGTCGACATACATAGACAGCGCATGGACGTTTTCGCGCTCACCGGAGAGCAGCCCAATGCTCTCGACGATTCCAGACGCAAAATGAGCATGGGATGCAACGATAAACTGCCTCATTCGATTCCCCTTTCTTGCGAATTTCGGCATAAAAATGCCCGGACGCATGCGCCCGGGCAGGGTACTTCTTGATCAGTAGCTTATTTGTCACCGATTAGTAGTCGAACTGGTGATAGTAACGACGGTAATTGAGGTTGTGCTTGGTGACCGTCTCGTAGTAGCGAGCCAGGCGGTCGGTCACGAGCACCGTCAGAATCCACGGGGAGACGATGACGCGGAACTCGTCGTCAAGGCCGGGGATCGCGAACTCGGCGGTGTCGATGATGTTGATGTCGGTGTCGCCGGTCACGCCGCGGGTCAGGAAGGCGCGGACGCGCTCGTCGAGCTTGCGGTTCTCGTCCTCGCCCATGAACAGGAAGACCGGGACGCCGGGCTCCACGAGCTCGAGGGTGCCGTGGAAGAAGTCGGCCGAGGTGATGTAGCGGGTGCGCTTCCACTGCATCTCCTCGAGGATGCACATCGAGAAGAGAATCGTCTCGCCCCACAGGGCGCCGGAGCCGATGAACATGGTGTAGGGGGCCAGGGCGTACTTCTTGGCGAGCTCCTCGGCGCGCGGCTCGAAGCGCTTGCGGATATCGAGCATGTCCTTCCAGATGTCCTTGGTCTGCTCGATAAACAGGTCAAACTTGGGGAAGCAGCCGCGGCGATTGAGCAGGCGCAGGCCGAAGCAGTCGGCGAGGTAGTAGCCCTTCTCGCAGCCGC
>UQIH01000033.1 GCA_900541145.1 uncultured Collinsella sp.
CGCGCGGCGGGGGCGAGGCGAATGGCTGAGCGGTATCGATATGCGGGTTCAACGGCATATCGACCACATAGATTTTTAACTTGCATTTCTACCCGCCCTTTTCGTAGAGTCGCCGATACGTGCTTAGCGCACCCTCGGCGCGTCCGGCAGGCTTTGCGAAATGGGATCCAGGAGACTTCGGCGCAGCATCATCTTGCGGAATGCTTCTAATGAGCCTCCCATCCTTCAAAAACAGAATCTCATCGCACAGCCTATCGACCGAATCCAAGATGTGGGATGACATGATGATGCACGTACCAGAATCGGCCAGCTTCCTGAGAATCTCGGAATGCAAGTCCACCCTGCTGGGGTCGAGCGCGTTCATGGGCTCATCTAATAGAAGGTACCGCGCGCCCGTCGCATACGCAATCGTCAGGGTAAGCTGCTGCTTCATGCCCTGGCTCAGAGTGCGGATCCTCATCTTCGCGAACTCGCCTATCTGCGTTCGTTCCACTATCTCTTCGATATCGCGAGCATGCGGCCACATATCGCAAACCATCTTGAGGTGATCTTCCGCACGCAATCCGGGATACAGCAGCGTCCCCTCACCAGGTGCATAGAAGATCATAGAACGGACCTCTCTCGCACCCGTACCCTGCACCTCATCCAGAACGATGCTCCCGTCCACGCGAGGACCCGGCAAACCTGCCATCGCACGCAGCAACGTCGTCTTTCCATGCCCGTTCGGAGCGACGAGACCGTAGACCGTACCCGGGGCAAACTCAGCGTTCACCGAATCTACGAGCACCTTCTTTCCATAAGAGATCGTCAGCGTTTGAAGGTCAATCATCGAGATCATCCCCTTTCGATCTTTGGAACACTCAGGCGCACCATCAACGGAGATACGGCGCCCAAGACCACCAGCAGAGCGCCCGATGCGCCGACGACCTCTCCAAAAGGCATCGCGTTCGTCCCTCGCCCAAGGAACCCAATCGTCCCCACCTGGGAAGCGGGATCAAACGAGGCGAATGGAGCCAGCAGCGCGACGCCCATGCCCACGCTTTCAACATGAGCGCTCAACGAACCCAACACCAAGAGAACCGCGCAAACCATTCCGGTGACAACGGGGTTGCGGCTAATCGCTGCTGTCAACGCAGCGACGACGGAAATCACGCCGTATGCCATGACCAGCAACGGAATACTGCACAACACCGCCTCCCCCACCGTGGACGTTGTCGAAGCTCCCGCCCGAATGAGAGCGACGGGATACTCCGATCCACCCGCACCGTTCTTAATCACGGACACAACGACAGCGGGAACCATCGACACCAAAAGCAGCACCAAGCCAAGCAGGAGAGCCAGCGCAACAGCCGTCAGAAAACGCACATGCGCTGTTGCGGGGATCTGGAGAACCAGAAGGGAACGACACTGCAGGTGGGTGCAC
This sequence comes from uncultured Collinsella sp., assembly GCA_900541145.1. Taxonomy (GTDB): domain Bacteria; phylum Actinomycetota; class Coriobacteriia; order Coriobacteriales; family Coriobacteriaceae; genus Collinsella. The sequence continues at coordinate 1,424 of UQIH01000033.1, forward strand.
GCGAGCGATGTGACAACCACGGGCAACAGCAAAAATAAGGAGGGAAGCGCTGCCTGGAGATACGAAAGGAGGATTAATGGGGGCATCTTCGTACTTAACTCGTAAACCTTGGGGTCCGGCAAGCTCGCGATCGACTCAAGCAGAAGGGCGCGCGCCTCCGCACGAGAAGGAGTCTCCGGCTCGATTCCGATCGATTGCAGGAGAGTCGCATCTGCCGCGCCCAGCTCACCTCGAGCGCGCTCGTACGTCGCAAGGCTTCGAAACCCCTCCGCAGGCATAGGCGCGTACACGAAACCCGAAAGAGCATCCCGCATGTCTTCCAGGGCCGCTTTGCCCTCGACGTCCATATTCGCAGCGTTCTGCTCTAGATACCGATCTATTGAACGGAGCTCCCCATCCCTATACCGAACAGCGGAAACGTTATCAGCGTCAGGAAACATCTCGACCAGAGCCGGGGCCAGCATCGTCGTCGACATTGCAATCGCGCATACGGCGAGGGTAGGAGAACGCAGGAGCAGTTTCCCCATCGTTCTTACGTATGCAACGGCGGAGGCACAAGCGCTCGAACGAGTTGCCGTTCTCGATGCAGTGAAGGAACCTCTCTCAAGACAAATCGGGGATATCGGGCACGCGCAGCCGCTCTTTCCAGCAACGCAAAGCAGGCTAATTGCCAGCACCTCGATCCCGATTGCGCATACGAGGGCAATCGCGCCACGCTCGAAGCAAAGTCCAGGCAGATTCACTATCTGCGTTGTCGGGTACGGGCTATAGGCGCCGACGGTCAACTCAGTGTTCGCATACGTAAGGGGATTCAACAGGGCGAACTCACGTAAAGCGATGGATCTTCCGTAATACCCGGGAACCATCGTCACCCCCATCAGGGCACATACGAACACGATTCCAAGCGTAGGGTTATTGGCAATCTTCACGGCAAGGTGAACGACAAGCGAGATGAACGCTGCCACCAAGAATTGCAAGATGGCCGTCTGCGCGAACACCAGCCAAGCCGGTTTGATAACCGGAGTCGCATATTGAATGTAGCCTATCGGATAGAACGGCGAGCCCGGGCCATTCTTCACAAGCGCGGCGATTATCCCTGGAAGATTGATGGCGAGGACGGCAAGCATTGCAAAAACACTCGCCCATACGCTCGATGCAACAAGTCTACCCAGCTCGCCCATCGGTGCCTGGATGATGAGCTTTTCACGTTTGTTAAGACGCGCGGCAAGGAACGAGACGGCAACGGCCGTTGCGACCCATAGCAAGTACTCCTTCGATCCGTCATAATAGGTGTACTCTCCATCCGATATCTGCAGAAACGGAAGTAGGGGAGAGAGCGGTGCCAAGATAAGACGTCCCGCGGCAAGAGGGTACAGAAGCGCGGGCATGCTTGATGAAGAGGTATAGACACCGTCCTCCCCCGCATTCACAAGCGCATCCACATAGGATGCTGACAATTCCTGCTCAACACGGGTTATTCCCGACTCGAGGTATTCGACCCGTCCGTCGATGCCAGCCGCGCTCCTGAAGACGGGCAGAGCACAAAGAACCATCAACGCAACAACGACAACACAGAGCGACCTGGAGGAGAGAAGCGACCTAAAGATCGCCTTCGAGATTTTGAGCATATTCATCGCCAACCTTAACCTCATCCAGTCGGAACAGAGGGGCCGAACAAAATGCTCGGCCCTTCCTCGCATCTAGTAGGTGCTATAGACAAATTGCCATTTATCAGTTGTGCCAAGAACACCACAGGAGCACATTGCAGCGAGGCGGGATTCCCTATGATGCGCGGATCGGCGATAGCCATTTCGGTAGGAGATCGTCTTGTAAGAGATGTTGAACATCGAGATGCTGTGCCCGCTTACGCCGCGAGGACAGCTGTAGCTCCAGTAGGAATCGACGACGTCGTCCGTATACCCGAGGGGCTCAACGAGGGCACACTGGCTGCTCTCCTGGGAAGGAGGCATCGGGGTATCCGCAAAAGCGGGGGCTCCCGGCAGCAACAGACAAAGAGCGAGGCCGAGGAAAACCAAGAGCTAACACGACTTAACAGTACTGAACATAATCCTCTCCAATCTAGAGGGGTTTCGGTTGCAGCATGCTGTGATTACTTGCCGGCAAAGTCAATTTAACATAAACTGTTAAATAGTAACCTGAGTTTTTTAAATTTTTCGGAGGTTATTATTAGTTCCGACAATCGCACTCCCCGGCTTCATTCCTTCCGCATCGCATGTGCGATAGCCTCTGCGACCCTTTGCGCCACCGCCATCGCACAAGTGGCGTTCTCCTTAAAGCCAGCAATCGAAATGCTCGACAACCCTGTAATTGCAGACTCCCCCGCGTATCCAGCCCTTGCGATCTCGACATTGGTCCCTGCCGTCATCGGTATCGCTACGACCATCCTCAGCGCCGTTCTCGTGTGGACGATCAAGAGCGGAGACCCCTTCAAGAAAGGGTCTGCGACATGCTTGAAGGTGCTCGGCATTCTCTTCGTTGTTCAAGCTGCCACCAGCCTCTACGCCGGCTCACTCAAAACCTCCGTTTCGATGTTTGGCGGCGAGGGGGCCGTCGGCGCCCAAGAGATCGCTTCATCATTCGATTGGACCTCTCTGGTTCTCGGCATCGTCCTGTTCATGCTTTCCCAGCTCTTCTTGTACGCCCGAGAGCTGTACCTCGACTCCGACGAGATTGCGTAAGGAAACGCCATGCCCGTAATTGTTCGCCTCGACAAGATCATGGCCGAGCGAAAGATTTCCTCGAACGAACTTGCCGAAAGGATTGGAACCACGCCCGTGAACCTGTCCCGTATTAAAAAAGGGCATATTCGCGGCATTCGCTTCAACACACTCGAGCAGCTATGCCTCGCCCTTCGTTGCCAACCCGGAGACCTTCTCGAAGTCATGAGCGAAGAGGATGCCCGAAAGGAGTTCGGACTCGATTGGTCCGCCGAGGATTAGAGGGCGGTCGTACTCGCCCTGCACACGGGGATGCGAATCGGCGAGGTCTGCGGCCTTCGGTGGTGCGATGTGGATTTCGAGACGGGCCTGATCTCGATCAGACACTCGGTGGCGTACGCGAAGGGAATGGGTTCGTTCATCAAGGACACCAAGACCCATGACGCCAGGGGTATCCCCATCGACCCGGTCGGCCTACTCCCCTTCCTGAAGGAGACCCACGAGATCGACTGCGGAAAGCTGCGCTTGCGCGGCCTTACCGGGGCGGTCGAGATCGGGGACTGCTACATCCTGTCGGAGCCGGGCGCGACCTTCGCGACGACAAGCTATATCCGCAGGGCGTTCAAGACGTTCTCGGAGACCAACGGCCTCATGGGCACCAACGACGAGCTGATCACGTTCCACGGCCTTTGCCACACGTTCGCAACGCAGTGGATCCGCCAAGGCGGCGATATCAAGGCGCTCCAATCGATCCTCGGCCACAAGGACGCCATGGCGACGCTCAACGTCTACGCCGACATCGAGCCCATCTCCAAAATCCATAACATGCTGCGCGCCACGCCGTGCCTTTGGCGCGGGCACCTCGGGCCGAGGGTCGATCCGGGTCCCATGTTCCAACAGAGGATCCAGGAGTCCATCGAGACGCTCCAGGCGTTCGGCTACGGCATCACCGAGCCGGACGACCGAAATATCGCCATACGCGACGTGAAGACGAACAGTTGGCTCTAGCTCACCGAGTACGCGGCAGTGCTGGGCCCATCCCAACTGAGGTCACGGTGGTCCGATAGGGGCGCCGCCCGCGGCATGCGCCGCGGAGCGGTATCCCCTACCGAAGGGCGGGGATGCCCTCCGCTTCCAGTTCGGAATCAGCCGTCGGAGGCGTTCGGCTGACTGCGGGAACGGCCTGTCCGCTCAATGTGTTCGGCTGAGATCGGAAATCAACCCAACACGAGCCGGACACGCGCCAGACGGCTCTTCCCCGTACGGCCTTCCCCCTTACGCTCATGTTGCAGGCATGTAACGCCGCAGCGAGCGCGCCTTTTTTGCGCCAGACAGGTACAATGATGAACACTGTACCGTAGCGGAGCGCCCCGCGCGCGCCGCAATCACGCGAAAGGGTTTCCCATGGCCGAGATCTCGTCCTCCCGTATCGTCATCACCGTCCTTGGCAAGAACCGCCCCGGTATCGTCGCCGGCGTCACCCGTGTTCTGGGCGAGGCCAACGTCGACATCCGCGACATTACGCAGTCCATTATCGAGGACATCTTTACCATGACCATGCTGGCCGACACCGCCGAGTCCAAGCTCGACTTCGCCGAGCTGCAGAAGGCCCTGGCCGAGGCCGGCGAGCTTTCGGGCGTCAACGTGTCCATCCAGCGCGAGGACGTCTTTAACTTTATGTACCGCCTGTAGCGAACAAGCCGCTCGGGGCAGCTTGACGTCATATCGTCCAAGCGCGCGGCCCCAAAGCGGACCGGAGAGGAGCGCGCATGGCCTACGACGCCAAGAAAATCTACTACCGCTTCGACGATCACCCGAGCCGCCTGGTTCTGGATTACGAGGCGAGCCGTCAGATTTCGCCCGAAAGCGAAAACCTCTACCACGGCCTGCCGACCGCCCCGTACGACGAGGGCCTGTTCGTAGAGCATAACGTCAAGCGCGGCCTGCGCAATGCCGACGGCTCGGGCGTGGTCGCGGGCCTTACCCGCATCTCGGACGTGCACGGCTACAACAAGGTCGACGGCAAAGTCGTGCCCGACCAGGGCAAGCTTACGCTGCGCGGCTACAGCATCGAGGACCTGGTCAACAACGCCCAGGCCGAGAATCGCTATGGCTACGAAGAGGTCGCCTACCTGCTCATCACGGGCTCGCTGCCCAACAAAGAGGAGCTCGACGGTTTTTGCGGACGTCTGGGCGCTTTTAGGCACCTGAGCGATGAGTACGTCAAAGAGTTCCCCATGACCACGGTGTCGTCGAGCATCATGAATGTGCTTCAGCGCGCCGTGCTGCTGCTCTACGTCTTCGACGCCGAGCCCGACGCCATTACGCCCGAGCACGAAATCGACGTCGCCATCTCCATGCTCGCCCGTCTCCCCCGCATCGCCGCCTTCGCGCATATGGCCTCGGTCGCCAAGCGCCGCGGCTCCGAGGTTCATGTACCGCACCCCACACCCGGTCTCTCCACCGCCGAGACCATCCTGCAGGTGTTGCGCGGCGGCATGGCATTCACCCGCGACGAAGCCATGCTGCTCGACGTGATGCTCATGCTGCATGCCGAACACGGAGGCGGCAACAACTCCACGTTTGCCTGCCGCGTGCTGTCCTCCTCGGCCACCGACCCGTATTCCGCCTACGCCGCGGCTATCGGCTCACTCAAGGGCCCGCGCCACGGCGGCGCCAACGCCAAGGTCGTGTCCATGCACGAGGACATCCGTGCGCACGTCTCCAATTGGGAGGACGAGGACGAGGTCGCAGCCTACCTGGGCAAGATCCTCGACAAGCAGGCCTTCGACGGCACGGGTCTCATCTACGGTATGGGCCACGCCGTCTACACGCTGAGCGACCCGCGCGCCGAGGTCTGCCGCCGTTACGCGCGCACGCTTGCCGCCAAGAAGGACCTGGGCGAGGAGTTCGCGCTCATCGAGCGCATCGAGCGCCTGGCACCGCAGGTGATGCGCGACCACGGCATGACCAAGCCCATCTGTGCCAACATCGACCTGTACACGGGCTTTATCTACAAGATGCTCGGCGTACCCGAGACGCTTTTTACGCCGCTATTCGCCGTCGCCCGCATGGCCGGCTGGTCGGCACACCGCATGGAAGAGCTCTTCTGCGCGCACCGCATTATTCGCCCCGCGTATCGCCCGGTTATCGAGCCGCTGGAGTACAAGCCGCTCGCCGATCGCTAGGACGCGGACCGTTATAGAACCCGAGCGTGGCCAGGGCATCATCGCCCTCGGCCACGCTTTTTATGCCAGCAGAAAGGGCTGCATCAAATGATTGTGTTTTCCGATATGGATGGAACGCTGTTGACGAGCGATAAGCAGATGAGCGATGCCACCTGGGCGATGCTCGACGAGCTCGCTCGACGCGGGATTGAATTTGTGCCCTGCACGGGACGTCCGCTGTCGGGCATCTTTGAGCCCATCCTCGCCCATACCGCCGTGCACTATGCCGTTTGCGCCAATGGCGCCAGCGTCTGGCAGCTCGACGACGATGTGCCCACCGACGCCTCGCGCGCCACGTGCATCTTGAGCCGTCCGCTCGATTGCGGCATTGCCCATCGCATCCATCGCATCGCCGCCGGCCACGATGTGACCTTCGATATCTTCGCGGATGGGCAGTGCTTCCTCCCCCGCTCGCTCTACACGCGCCTGGACGAATTCTGCGGCGGCGACCCCCACATCGCGGCTTCGCTCAAGCGCACACGAACACCGATCGACATGGATATCGACAGCAAGATCGACGAGGTCGAGACGCTCGAGCGCATCGCCATGTACTGGCACAACCCGGCTGATCGCGACGCCATCGCGGCGGAACTCGACACGCTCGGAGGCATTGAAGTCACGCGTTCGTACGCCATGAATATCGAGGTCATGGGCGAGGGCGCCACCAAGGGAACGGCCCTCACGTGGCTCTGCGAGCACCTGGGCGAGCGTCTCGCCGACGCTTGGGCGTTCGGCGACAACATCAACGACATCCCCATGCTGCAGGCAGCGGGCCACGGCATGGCCATGATCAACGCCGAGCCCGAGGACCGCGAGGCCGCCGACGCCATCACCGAATACGACAACGACCACGACGGCGTCGCCCGGACCATCATGGCCGCCCTCGCCTAGCCACTGGCCAGTCATTGGGGACGTTCTTGAATGACTAGTCGTTGGGGACACTCTTCGTGAAAAGCTGCAAGGACTGTCCCCCACTGCCGGCAGAACGGGAACGTCCCCAGCTGCCGGATTAAGCGAGGCCCTCTAGCACGCGACGGAGCTCATGCTGAACGGCGTGGTCGCGGTTGCAGCCTACGACGCGATCGGCCACCGCCTTGAGCGCGGGGCGTGCGTTTTCCATCGCGCAGCCCGTGCCGACAAAGCGAATGATCTCGTAGTCGTTCATCGAGTCGCCAAACGCCATGACCTCGTCGCGTCCAATGCCGTAATGCTCCGCGAGCTGCGCGATACCCGAGGCCTTCGACACACCAGGCTGCATGGCATCGATCCACGCGTTGCCCGAAGGCGCAAAAGTAAAGAGCTGACCAAGTTCGCGCTGTAGCACGTACGCGCTGTCCATAACCGCACTGTCGTCGCAAAAGATACTCGCTTTGATGATATTTACGCTGGGATCGGGCAGCTCCCAAATGCGCTCGGCATTGGGAAGGTCCTTATCGACCTCACGCACGAACTTGCACTCGTCATCGAGCAGGAAGGACTTGGTTCGGTCAAAGAGCGCAAGATGCAGATTGGGAAACGTCCTGACGGCTTGGGCGAGCCTTCGAATCGCCAGGTGGGAATACACCTCACGGTCCACCATCTTACCGTCGGCGTAGACCTGGGCGCCGTTAGCGGCGACAAAGTCCATCTTGTCGCGAACGGGCGCAAAGAACTCGCACAGGCGATCGTAGCGACGACCTGACGATGCGGCGAAATGCACGCCATGCTCGTGTAGCGCCAGAATCAGTTCGTAGGTCTCGGGAGGCACCTGGCCGTTTTCGTCAAGCAGTGTGCCGTCCATATCGGATGCAATCAGTTTAAACATAGAAAAGCTCCCTTCGGGCTTGATGGAATCGGACGTATATCCAATTCCAACGTACCCAAAGGGAGCTCAAATAAGACTCTGCGGGCGTAAACGTTACAAGGACCTAGCAAATAGCTCACACATGCCAGAGGTCTCACGGTCGCGGCGTCAGGCGACACGCCACCCCGACGACTAGTCGTTTAAGAACGTCCCCGATGACTAGTCGGCGTAGGTGAAGGTTGTGACGTCGAACATGCCCTCGGGGCGGATACGGAGCGTCGGGATGACCGGCAGGGGCAGGAAGATGATGCCCATGATGGGGTCGAGCGGCGGCTCAATACCCATGGCGCGCGCCTTGACCATAAAGTCGTCGTGCTGCGCGGCAACGTCCTCGGCCGTGCCTTCGCTCATCAGGCCACCGAGCGCCAGCGGAATGCGCGCCACGACCTCGCCGTTGCGCACCAGCACGTGACCACCCTGGCCCACGGCCTCAACGGCAGCCATCATATCCGCCGCATTGTCGCCCACCACGCACACGTTGTGCGAGTCGTGGCCGATCGTGGAGGCAATGGCACCACCGGTAATGGTGAAACCGCGCACCCAGCCGCGACCGATATGCTTGCCGACCAGACCCAGGCCAGCGGGGCCATCGCCGTCGACGCCCTCGGCCTGCAGCGACACGCCGCGGCCATGGCGCTCAATCAGCATAATGCGACGCAAGTCCTCGTCAGTCTCGGGACGGACCATGCCCGTGATAGCCATGCCCGGGATCACATCAATAACCGCCTCACCCGGCTTAAAGGCATAGTCAAACACGTCGAGCGAAAGCTTCGGCAGCTTAACAGAGGCGCGCAGCTCATCGGCAAGGGCCGCAACCTCGGCCCTCTCGGGTGCAATCTCGCCCACAAAGGTGCCGTCCTGCGCCACCAGGGCACCGGCGGCATAAACACGATGCGGAGCCTTGGCAAACGTCAGGTCATCGAGCAACAGCAGGTCGGCACGCTTGCCCGGGGCGATGGCGCCACGCAGCTCGTGCGGGTCGCGGCAGCCGTGATCCAGGCCAAACGCCTCGGCCGTGGAGAGGGACGCCATAGAGATAGCGACCACGGGGTCGATACCGGCCTCAATCGCCACGTGGCAGGCATTGTCGATCATGCCGGTCGCAAGCGCATCGGAAGGGGCGCGGTCGTCGGTCGCAAAGCAGCAGCGGCGCGCGCGGGCAGGATTCTCCAGCAGCATCGGGGACAAATTGGCCAGGTCATGGCTGCACGTGCCTTCGCGCAGCATCACGTACATGCCGCGAGACAGCTTGTCGAGCGCCTCCTCGGGAATCGTCGACTCGTGGTCGGCGATAATACCCGCCGCGGCATAGGCGTTGAGGTCCTTGCCGGCAACGAGCGGCGCGTGGCCGTCAACCTGCTTGGACGGCGTCTGGTTGGCAGCATCGATGCGAGCACAGGTCTCGGGGTCGGCCATAAAGACGCCCGGCAGGTTCATCATTTCGCCCAGACCAAAGACATCGCCTGGATGCTCGGCAAAAAACGCCTGCATATCGGCAGCCGAAATAACGGCACCGGCCTGCTCGTCGGGCAGCGCGGGTACGCACGAGGGCATCATGTACTTGATGGAGATGGGTGCGCGGCGGCCGTCCTCAATCATAAAGCGCAAGCCGTCGAGACCGGCAACATTGGCAATCTCGTGGCTGTCGGCAATGGCGGTGGTAGTACCGCGCGTCGCGGCCATGCGAGCATACTCGGCGGGACGGATGTTCGAGGACTCGATATGCAAATGCCCGTCAATAAAACCGGGAGCGAGATAGCGACCCTGGCAGTCGATGACCTCAGTTGCCTCGTAGGTGCCAGCGGCATCGTCGCGACCATCGTAGAGCACGCCGACGATCACACCGTCCTTGACGGCAACGCTACCGGGCGCCACACGCTGGCCATACACGTCGACAATCTGCGCATTGGTAAACAGCGTGTCGACGGGCACGCGCCCCTCGGCGGCCTCGATCACAGACCTCATGACCTCAACGGACATACATACTCCTTTAACCGTAGAAAAAAGCTGCGGAGCGGACAAGCCTTCACCGCAGCATGCTCATAGCCATTGTATGCCCAAACGATGGGCCAACAATACGCCCCTCCGCTTAACGGCACACGCCACTTGGTGCAATGGGGACTGCCGCTGAGCACCAATGACTACTCGACGACTACTAACTGCCGTCCCGACAACAAAAACGCCGATGTTTTGGCAACGACAGCGAGCGGGCCGCATTTGAGACAAGGTGACGTGAAACGAAAGGGCGCTGACCTTCTGGTCGCGCC
>UQIH01000034.1 GCA_900541145.1 uncultured Collinsella sp.
TACACACTGCATATCGTCGGCAGCGTCAGATGTGTATAAGAGACAGGTTCATATGCGGCCGCTGGCACCCGGGCAGCGTCGGGGACCGCACCCATACGACTACAGCGTCATGTTCGGGTCGGCGTCGACGTCGAACAGCGAGATTTCGCCTCGGTCGAATTTACGGCGGGCGACCTCCGCGATCATGGCGGCGTTATCGGTGCAGGCAGACAAGGGCGGCACCGTCACGCGGATCCCCTGACGACCGAGCTTCTTGATCATCATCTCGCGCAGATGCGGATTAGCCGAGACACCGCCGCCGATGCAATACTCCTTGCATCCGGTGGCATGCAGCGCGTTCTTGGCCTTCTTGTACTGCACGTCAAAGACTGCCGCCTCGAACGAAGCCGCCAGGTCGGGCAGATGGATCGTTCGGCCGGCTTTGGTCTCCTGCTCGATGTAGAGCGTCACAGCGGTTTTAAGACCCGAAAGCGAGAAACGATAATCTCCCCTGCTGTTAAGCGCGCGAGGAAAATCGATCGCGCGGGGATTGCCCGTCTCGGCCAGCTTGGAGATGATGGGGCCACCGGGATAGCCCAGACCCAACGCCTTGGCTACCTTGTCGAAGGCCTCGCCCACGGCGTCGTCGAGCGTCTCACCGAGCACCTCGTAGTCGCCCCACGCCTTCACGTGCACGAGCATGGTGTGCCCGCCCGAGACAAGCGTGAAGATGAACGGCGGCTTGAGGTCGGGCTGCGCTAGCAAGTTGGCAAACAGGTGCCCCTCCAGATGGTTGACGCACACGAGCGGCTTGCCGGCAGCGTAGGCAAAGCCTTTGGCGAAGGCGACGCCAACCACGAGCGCGCCCACCAGGCCCGGACCCTGCGTCACGCCCACGGCGGCAAGCTCACTTGGTGCAATGGCTCCGCCCGTAAGGCCCAGCGATGCTGCGGCATCCTCGAGCGCCGCATCCACGACACTCACAATCACCTCAACGTGCTTGCGCGAGGCGATCTCGGGCACCACGCCGCCAAAGCGGGCGTGAAAATCAATCTGTGTCGACACCTGGTTGGCCAGCATATTGCCATCTGCATCGATTATCGCCACGGCCGTCTCGTCGCAGGAACTCTCGATAGCGAGCACTAGGTGGCGGCGCTCAATTTCGGCACGCTCCCCCTCGGAGCGCCCAGGCGCAGGCAGCGGCCATACGCGCTGCTCTGCCGCCGTCGGCTCCGGCGAAGCATTGTCGACCGGAAGCACCAGGGGCAGCGGCGCCGTCATGACGATGGCATCCTTGCCGGCACCGTAGTAGCCACGGCGACGACCCGCCTCGGTAAAGCCCAGGGCGGCATAGAGTGCAATTGCGCCCTCGTTGCCGTCCTCAACCTCAAGCGAAGCCGTGGTGCAGCCGAGCATCTGCGCGTCATAGCTCACATGCGACAGCAGCTTGCGGGCAATGCCCTCACGGCGATGTGCCGAGTCGACGGCGACATCCAGAATCTGCACATCACCGTCCACGACCATACCGCCGGCAAGGCCCAGCAACTGACCGTCGTCGTGCGCCACCCACCAGCTACGCGGAGCGGCAACGTCCTCGCCCAGTTCGGACAGGAACATGCCCGGCGTCCACGCCTCGTGTCCGGCACCTTCAAAGCAGGCAGCCTCTAGCGCGCTCGCGCCCTCGGCATCCGCCGCGCCCATGGGGCGGAATTGCAGATGACGCCCAGCGAGCTCGTCGGCAACACCTGTCACCTCACTCTGCGCGCTCTCGGCAAGGCCCAGGCGCTTGCGCTCGTTTTCCTCGGCATCCGAAAGGCGCGTGTAAATCGGCAGGACGCGAGCCGGATCGCCGTCACCCGCAGCGTGCGCGAGCAGCAAGCCCTCGCCCGAAGGCCACCACAGGCCTCGCTCCACGCAGCGTGCCGTCTCGTCCTCACCCAGCAGCTTGCCATAACGCACGAGACCGTCACCAGTTAGCTGAACCTGATCCCAGCCCGCGGTCTGACGCCACTCATCAAGCGCCACGGCGGCCTTGACCACGCGCTCGCGCTGAAACAGACGCTCGGGACCCTCATCGCCCAGCATATATAGTGCCGGATATACCTCACCGCGCATGGCATCGGCCAAGATACCAAGCTTGCCGCGCACGCCAGCCTTCCACGCCGTCCAAGCGCAAGCGTCGAGCGTCGACACGCCCAGCAGTGGAACATTGGCACCGCGCGCGAGGCCCTTGGCAGTGGAGATGCCGATGCGCACACCCGTAAACGACCCCGGGCCGCGGCCGACCACGTAGTAACCAACATCGCTGCGATCCAGACCGGCTTGAGCCAGCACGCCATCAACGGTATTCACGAGCTCAACGTTGGCGTGACGGCGACACATGTGGTCGCCACTCACGAGCTTCGTCTCGCCCGTCTGCCCATCAATCCAGCTTGCCGCGCAGGCAAGCATGTCGGTCGAGGTATCGAGCGCCACCACCAGCGCGTTGTCGTTATGCAAGCTCATCTTGTACAGCCTTATCAATCAAATGGGAAAGCTCCATTGCGCGGTCACCGTGTGCCTCGAGCGTTATCGTTCGCACATCGCTGTCGCCCTCATCACGCTTGAGCGTCACCGAAAGATACTCATCCGTCAGCTCGTCCTGGAATTGTTCGCCCCATTCCAGCAAGCAAGCACCCTCATAGCCCAGCACATCGAAAATGCCCGTATCCTCGAGCTCGTAGGCATGCTCCAGGCGGTATAGATCAAAGTGAAACAGCGGAATACGACCTTGATCGTGAACGGCCATGAGCGCAAACGTAGGGCTCGTAACCATATGCTCATCGCCCAGCCCGCGCGAGACGCCCTTGGTAAAGTGAGTTTTGCCCACTCCCAGGCCACCGGTCAGGATGAGCACATCGCCGTCCTCAAGGCACGGTGCAATTAGCTCGCCAAAGTACTCCGTATCGGCAGCGCAAGTCGTTTTGTAAGTACCTACCCCCAGGCGCTCCAGGGACATATATGCTCCTTATTATTCCGAGGCGTCCTCTGGTGCGGGATGTCGCTCCAGATAGTCGCCCAGCATCTTAAAGTCTTCCTCCAGCAGCTCCTGCCACGCCGGATTGCGCAGCGCTGCTGCCGGATGGAACGTGGGCATTACTACAAAATGCCCCATCTGGTGGAACCTGCCGCGCAGCTTAGTAATGCCAATCTCGGTCTTAAGCACAAAGTGCGTCGCGGGGTTGCCGAGCGTCACGATAATATCGGGCCAGATGCTTCGAATCTGCTCACGCAAAAACGGCGAGCAAGCCAGCACTTCCTCGGGACGCGGATTGCGGTTTCCCGGCGGGCGGCACTTAAGCACGTTGGCGATATAGACGTCTTCGCGTTTGAGGCCCACCAGCGACAAAATGCCGTTGAGGTCCTCGCCTGCCGCCCCCACAAAGGGCTCGCCCTGCAAATCCTCATTGCGGCCCGGCGCCTCACCGATAAACATGACGCGGGCGCGGGGGTTTCCCACGCCAAACACGATATTGTGACGCGACTGGTAGAGCTGGCAGAGGTGACAATCGCCCAGAACGGCCTCAATTTCCTCGAGTGCGACCTCACGTGGTGCCTGATGGGTATGGCCGGGGATGTGCATGACGCCCATAGCGGCTCCTACACGTAGACCTTGTCGAGACGCATGCCAAAGCCGCAGGCGACCTCGTAGTTAATCGTTCCGCGCAGTCGGGCCATCTCGTCCATAGTGATCTCGGCATCGCCATCGCGGCCGACAATAATCATCTCGTCACCATACTCGGCCTCGGGAATCTCGTGTGCCGGGTTGGACTGAATGGCGACCATAAACTGGTCCATGCAGATATTGCCAACCTGATGCACACGCTCGCCGCGATACAGCACATCCATACGATTGGAAAGCGTACGCGATAGGCCATCGGCATAACCGATCGGCAGCGTGCAGATCTGAACGCGCGTACGCGGTACGCGGTAGGTAAAACCGTAGCCCACGCCCTCACCCATCGCAGGGTGTGCCACGCGCGTCACACGCGCATGGACGCTCATAACGGGATCAAGCTGCATCACGCGGCCACTCAGCTCGCACGGCTGCATGCCATACAAGCCAACGCCGGCGCGGATCATATCAAAATGCATCGAGGGGTCGAGCATCGAGGACGGCGTGTTGGCGCAGTGCACGATACCGCACTCAAAACCCGCATCCTTAATGGCCTGAACGGCCTCGGTAAAGCGCTGACACTGCAGCTTGTAGTCCCAGCCCGAAGGTTCATCGGCCGTGGCGAAGTGCGTAAATACGCCGTCGCACTGAATACCGCGATGGAAATTTATACCGCGGACAAAGTCGAGCACCTGCGTGTAGTGAACGCCGATACGATTCATGCCCGTCTCGATGGCGAGATGATACTTGCCCACTTTGCCCGCCGCGACGGCACATTCGCCATACGCAAGAGCAAAGTCAGACGTATAGACCGAAGGCATGATATCAAACTCGAGCAACGTCGGAATGGCCTCGATAGGCGGCTCGCTTAGGATGAGGATGGGTTTCGTAATCCCGCCCTGTCGGAGATCAACGCCCTCGTTAACCGTCGCCACGGCAAACATGTCGGCACCGGCCGAATACATGATCTTAGCGCACTCAACAGCTCCATGGCCATAAGCATCGGCCTTGACCACGCAGCACAGGCGCTGACGTGGATTCAGCAAGTTCTTATAGGCCCTCGTGTTGCGACGGAGCGCCCCGCGGTCGATCTCGACCCAGGACCAGCGCGTCAAATCGGCTTTATTCATGATTAGTCATCCGACCCTTCGTCCATGATTCCCAGATCTTCGAGCGCATCCTTTGCCGCCAGTTCCATGGCCGGACCGATCAAGTCGATAAGATCGGTCGCGATGACGCTCTTCTCACCATACTCCGTCGCCGCGGCAAAACCGGCGTAGCTGTGAAGTGCGACGGCGTACGAATACAGCAACTCCCAACGATCCATCTCGTCGCGCATGGTGGCAAGCGTGCCGGCCAAAATACCCGCGAGGACATCACCCGAACCGGCAGTTGCCAGAGAAGCCGGACCCGAGAGCGGCAGCAGCACACGCTCAACGCCACAGATAGCCGTCGTCGGCCCCTTGGCAATGACCACCAGATTGTCAGAGCCTGCAGCCCAGACAACCTTCTGCGCGGCTGCAATCGCAGTACCAAGGTCGTTCACCTCGTCACCGGCAACCAGACGCGAAAGTTCACGATAGTGCGGCGTCATAACCAACGGCTGCTCGCGACGATACATCTCGGGATTACTATCAATACCGTCAATGGCAATCTTAGCAAGGCAGTTGAGTGCATCGGCGTCCAAGATAAGCGGCACATCAAGCTCGAGCAAGCCCGAAACCACCTGCATAGCGCCGGCAGATGTCGTCATACCGGGACCGCACAGTACACAGCTGTACTTCTTTGCAATCTCGCACACCGTCATGCGCGCAGCGGCGCCAAAGGAGCCGCGGGAATCAGACGGAATAGCAAAGACGGGAATCGAAGGAAGTGCCATGCGAATAAGATTGGCGCAGGCGTCAGGAGCCGCGACTGCCACGTAACCAGCACCCGCGCGAGCTGCAGACTTGGCCGCCATAATGGCAGCACCAGGATATTGCGCAGATCCGGCGACAATAAGCACAGAGCCACGGGAATACTTATCGATATTCGTAGGTAGTGGGGCAAAGTAATCAACTAAGTCACCGGGCTCGACAATCTCGGCGGCGTGGTCGACATCATCGATGACCTCGTCAAGACGGTCGTAAAGATTGCCGCAGATCAAATCGCCAGCATACTCAGGACCATCAGCGCTATACAGACCAATCTTGGGCGCAATCATCGTCACCGTATGCTCGGCACGAATGCAGTCGTCATCAACAACGCCCGTCTCGGCATTCAGGCCCGAGGGAACATCAATGGATACGACACAATCGGCGCATTCATTGACCGTAGGAATCCAGATGGAGAACGGCGCACGCAGATTTCCATGGAAACCGGTACCAAAAATGGCATCGACAACAACATCGGCCTTATCGATCAAAACCTCGAGTTCGTCACGCGAGGGGCCGACGCAAACGTGCACATCGCGGCCGGCAGTACGACGAGCAACATGACGTGCCAGAGCAGCAGGAATCTCATCCGGCTCAACCGGAGAAACGATATCCACGTCCACACCCTTATGGCTCAGGATATCGGCGGCAACCCAACCGTCGCCGCCATTATTACCAAAACCGACCAGAACGAGAACCCGATCGGGATTGAGCTTCAAGACCTCGTTGGCGGCAAACTCACCCGCTAGCTCCATAAGCTCGGCCTTCGAAGTCCCTTCGCGTTCGATGATATCCTCGAGACGAACGACTTCTTCGGTACTCAAAACCGGTTTCATCTATGCTCCTAGCTTATCTTGCGAAGCATCGCCCAGGTGCTCCGTCAATGCTGAATTCTGCAGCTGCTCAAGCTCATCTAAAACAGAGCGAGCCTCTTTAAATGTCTGCGCTACGCGTTTCTTGGTGCTCACCTTTTCCTCTTTTGGCTTAGGCCGAGCATCTTCGGTAATCGCGATGGCATTCGCAACGGCCAAGTCTCCTGTAAGCGTAATGGAAAGAGCGACCTCAACAACACCCAGTTCTTGAGCGATCTCGAGAGCACGGCCCGAAAGCAGCGCCTTCGGTTTGCCGAGTTTATCACGCGTAACCGAAACATCCTTGCGACCCACGCCTTGACTAAAACCCGTGCCGAGAGCTTTAAGCACCGCCTCGCGCGAAGCAAAGCGGCTCGCATAGTGAGCAGCGGGACGCGATGATGCATCGCAATACGCACGCTCTTCTTCGGTAAACACACGCCGAGCAAACGACGGCGTCTTTTCAAGAATTGATTTCATGCGGGAAATCTCGACGATATCAACGCCGATACCAGCTTCAGCCATGTTCACCTCCATATCGCACAGACTAAGTTATTGTAGCCCGTTAACGGAAGATGCGACAAACGAGGGTCATAAAACACAGCGAGTTTGTTAGATCTGACTTAAACAAAAAAAGGGGGAGGCCGCGAGGCCTCCCCCTTCTCAGTTCAAGCGTACGGCTCGG
>UQIH01000035.1 GCA_900541145.1 uncultured Collinsella sp.
TCGTGACCGACCGCCTGGCTCGCTACTACGAGACGGTCACCAAGCACAACCTCAAGTATCGTCGCTACTATCACCAGTTCGACTACTAAAGAAAACGGGTGCGGGAACGTGCCGGGCTATTGAGAGGAACACAGAATGAGACAGTACATCATCGCCAGCCATGCGCACTTCGCTACCGGCATCAAGGAGAGCGTCGAGCTGCTCTCGGGCGCTCGCGACAACGTCCACGATCTTTCGATGTTCGTCGATGGCCGCATGGACGTGGCCGAGGAGGCCCAAAAACTGCTGGCAGGCATGTCTGCTGACGATGATGTCGTTGTCTGCACCGACCTCTTTGGCGGCAGCGTCAACAACGAGTTCACCAAGATCGTCCAGACGCGTCCCCGCACGTACCTCGTTACCAACATGAACCTTCCTCTCCTCATCCAGCTGCTGTTCTCTGACGAGTCGGCGCCGGTTGAGGAGACGATTCGCGCCATCGTCGCTGCGGACGATACGCGCGTGAAGTTTGTCAACGATCTTTTGGTCGATGGCGACGAGGAAGAAGAGTTCTAATCCGCAGCACCTACTGACACGCCGTAAGACGGCACAAGACCTTTGGGGGGTCACATTATGATTCAGCTACTTCGCGTTGACCATCGCCTGCTTCATGGCCAGGTCGCAGTTTCCTGGGTTCAGGGCCTTGACTCCAACTGCATCTTCTGCGTGGGCGATAAGGTCGCTAACGACCCGGTGTGGAAGACGACGCTCAAGATGGGCAAGCCTGCCGGCTGCAAGCTTGTCATCAAAGATATGGAGCATGCAATCGAAGCTATCAACTCGGGCGTGACCGACAAGTACAAGATGATCATCTGTGTCGCCACTATTGCTGAGGCAAAGCAGCTTGTTGAGGGCTGCCCGCAGATCAAGTCGGTCAACCTGGGCAACACCAAGCCCAAGGACGAGAAACGTCCCGATGCTCGTCAGGTCTCTCGTCAGATCTTCCTGACCGCGGCCGAGGAAGCCGATGTGCGCGAGATGCTGGATCGTGGCGTCGAGGTCGAGATTCGACCCCTGGCCGACGACCCCAAGGTCGACTGCGCCAGCGTGCTCTAGGCGTTCAATTTCGAAGAGTCTGAGCTCTTCGTAGTGTCCTATTAGGAAAGGGGGATATATGCTTACCCAAGCAATCCTCATCGGACTTATCGCCGCATTTGGTAAGTTCGACTGCCAGCTCGGTACGCTCTATGCGTTCCGCCCCATCGCCCTGTGCCCGCTCGTGGGCCTGGTGCTGGGGGACCTGCAGTCCGGCCTCGCGATCGGTGCGAGTCTGGAGCTGCTGTTCATGGGCTCGATCTCCATCGGCGCCTACGTGCCGCCTGATGAGACGATCGGCGGCGTGCTCGCCTGCGCCTTCGCTATCCAGCTGGGCCAGAGCACCGAGGCAGCCATCGCGCTTGCCATGCCTATCGCCACGCTGTGCCTTGCCATCAAGAACATCCTTAACGCCGCCCTGCCGATCCTGGTTGACCGCGCTGATGTCTTCTCCGGCCAGGGCAACCTTAAGGGTGTCTATGCGATGCACTTCCTGATCGGTTTGACCGGTATCATCATGGCGTTCCTGCTGTGCTCGCTGTCGTTCTATCTGGGTGCTGACGCCATCCAGGGCCTGCTCGACTTCATCCCGCCCTTTGTCCTTGCTGGCTTTGGCGTTGCCGCCAACATCCTGCCTGCCATGGGCTTCGCCATGCTCGGCCGCCTGGTGCTCACCAAGCAGCTCGTGCCCTTCTACTTCCTGGGCTTCCTGCTGTGCTCCTACGCCAACGTGCCCGTCCTGGGCGTCGCCCTGATCGCCATCATCATCGGCATCGACAAGTTCGACCTGCTCGGCCTGGGCGGAGCCCAGCCCCAGCTCTCCGCGGAAGGGGATGAGGACGATGACTTCTAGTCCCGAGAACAAGATCACGCGCTCCGACCTCGTCAAGAGCGCCGTCAACGTCGGCGCCCTGGGCATGGAGTTCTCCTGGACCTACTACAAGCAGATGAACATCGCCTTCTGCCTGATGGTCGCCAACATGCTCAAGAAGATCTACGCCGGCCGCCCCGACGACTACGCCGAGGCCCTGCACCGCCACTGCGCGTTCTTCAACATCACCGTCCAGTTCGCCCCGTTCGTCGGCGGCATCGCGATGGCCATGGAGGAGAAGGTCGCCCGCGGCGAGATCGAGCCCGAGAGCGTCAACGACGTCAAGGCCGCCCTCATGGGCCCGCTGTCCGGCATCGGCGACTCCATCTTCCTGTCGACGCTGCGCGTGGTCGCCGCCGCGGTGGGCATCAGCCTGTGCCAGGCCGGCAACCCCTTCGGCCCCATCGCCTTCCTGCTCATCTACAACGTCCCCGGCTTCGCGCTGCGCATCTGGGGCGCCGTCAAGGGCTACGAGCTGGGCGTGGGCTTCCTGGACGAGGCCCAGAGGACCGGCCTCATGCAGAAGATCATGACCTGTGTGGGCATCGTGGGCGTCATGGTCGTGGGCGCCATGTGCAAGGACATGTTCTGGGCCAGCATCCCGGTGGCCATCGGCTCGGGCGAGGACGCCCAGACCCTCCAGGACATCCTGGACGGCATCATGCCCGGCATGCTCGGCATGATCGCCTTCTGGCTGTACTACTGGCTGCTGTCCAAGAAGATCAACCCCATGGTGCTGATCGTGGCCACCATGGTCGTGGGCATCATCGGCGCGTTCTTCGGCGTGCTGGCGTAGGTTCCTGCGTTTTATTCTGCCCCCAAGGGAAACGGCGACCCGTTGCGGTCGCCGTTTTTTATTACCGAAAGTTAGCTGGAGGTGCTTCGTGATTCGATCTGACAATCCACCCGATAATGGCGTGAGCGGGGCGATGTATCTATTTGGCACGGCGTTCTTGTGGAGTTTTATCGGCATCCTCGTTCGCGCCAATTCACAGTCAGCTCTTTTGATCGGTGCCGTTACGGCAATATTTATGGCGCTCTTTATCCTGCTCGTCGGCAGGCCCGTCCTCCGCGTCAGCCGTCTTATTGTCCTTGTGGCCGTCTGCAACTTCGTGACGGGCACCACGTTTAACTTTGCCAACCAGCTCACGACGGTCGGCAACGCGATCGTCCTGCAGTACACCTCGATGATTTTTGTTATCGTGTATCAATCGCTCGCAACTCGCACGTTGCCCTCGCCTGCGAAGATTGCCTCCGTGGTGGTTGCTTTTACGGGTATGGGACTTTTCTTTTTAGGCGATTTGAGCGCCGAGGGCATGCTCGGCAACCTGCTTGCCGTCATTTCGGGAGCCACCTTTGGGCTGTGTTTCTTTTTAAACTCTCGCCCCGATGCGTCGCCCATGGTGTCCTCGCTCATCTCCTGCGGCATCTCGATACTGCCGATCGTCTATTTTGCCGGCGACCTAGGCTCCGTAAAACCCTTTGAGTGGGGGCTTATGCTGGTGCATGGCCTTTTTTGCAGCGGCCTTGCGAGTGTGCTGTATGCCAAGGGGATTGCGCGCACTAACGCGTTTGCGGCCAACTTGGTTTGCATGAGCGAGGTCGTGCTCGCTCCCTGCTGGTCGGCGCTCCTCTTTGGCGAGGTCTTTCGCTGGAACGAGTTTTTGGGCGCGGCGATAATCGTTTTGGTGATTGTAGGCAACTTGGCATACGATGCCTTTGGCGATGGCTTTCTGGTGGCGCTTGTCCGCCATCGAAACAAAGAGCGCGCCTGATGGGATACGTCTGCCGTTTACGGTAAAAAACACCCCGCTGAGCGAGTGGTATTAAATAGTAAGAACCTGCATATCTATAATTGGTATCAAATCATTTGTGCCTGGCATAGGTGTTAACAGCACACCAGGTACGCTTCGGGCCGTGTGGTCGAGTTTCCGGATTGATATCAACAGCGCGCGCGACGGTGACCGGCTATGACTCGAGATTTCCTATTTTGGAGGAACCATGCTTACCCAAGCAATCCTCGTCGGCTTAGTCGGAGCTTTTGGAGGCCTCGACTACCAGCTCGGCACCCTCTACGCGTTCCGCCCCATCGTCCTGTGCCCGCTCGTGGGCCTGGTGCTGGGGGACCTGCAGACTGGTCTTGCCGTTGGCGCCAGCCTGGAGCTGCTGTTCATGGGTTCGGTTTCCATCGGCGCCTACGTGCCGCCTAACGAAACCATCGGCGGCGTGCTCGCCTGCGCGTTTGCCATTCAGCTCGGTCAGGGTACCGAGACGGCCATCGCGCTCGCCATGCCCATCGCTGTCCTTTCGCTGACGATCGGCAACATTACTAGTGCCTTGTTCACCGTGTTTGTCGATATGGCAGACAGGTTCGCCCTCAAGGGAAACCTTAAAGGCATTTACGCCGTTCATTGGGGCATGGGTCTTTGGGGCTGCCTTGAGTATTTCCTGCTGTGCGGCGGCGCCTTCTATCTGGGCTCCGATGCCATCCAGGGCCTGCTCGACTTCGTCCCGTCCTTCATCATTGATGGTTGCGGCGTTGCCGCCAACATCCTGCCGGCCATGGGCTTCGCCATGCTCGGCCGCCTGGTGCTCACCAAGCAGCTCGTGCCCTTCTACTTCCTGGGCTTCCTGCTGTGCTCCTACGCCAACGTGCCCGTCCTGGGCGTCGCCCTGATCGCCATCATCATCGGCATCGACAAGTTCGACCTGCTCGGCCTGGGCGGAGCCCAGCCCCAGCTCTCCGCGGAAGGGGATGAGGACGATGACTTCTAGTCCCGAGAACAAGATCACGCGCTCCGACCTCGTCAAGAGCGCCGTCAACGTCGGCGCCCTGGGCATGGAGTTCTCCTGGACCTACTACAAGCAGATGAACATCGCCTTCTGCCTGATGGTCGCCAACATGCTCAAGAAGATCTACGCCGGCCGCCCCGACGACTACGCCGAGGCCCTGCACCGCCACTGCGCGTTCTTCAACATCACCGTCCAGTTCGCCCCGTTCGTCGGCGGCATCGCGATGGCCATGGAGGAGAAGGTCGCCCGCGGCGAGATCGAGCCCGAGAGCGTCAACGACGTCAAGGCCGCCCTCATGGGCCCGCTGTCCGGCATCGGCGACTCCATCTTCCTGTCGACGCTGCGCGTGGTCGCCGCCGCGGTGGGCATCAGCCTGTGCCAGGCCGGCAACCCCTTCGGCCCCATCGCCTTCCTGCTCATCTACAACGTCCCCGGCTTCGCGCTGCGCATCTGGGGCGCCGTCAAGGGCTACGAGCTGGGCGTGGGCTTCCTGGACGAGGCCCAGAGGACCGGCCTCATGCAGAAGATCATGACCTGTGTGGGCATCGTGGGCGTCATGGTCGTGGGCGCCATGTGCAAGGACATGTTCTGGGCCAGCATCCCGGTGGCCATCGGCTCGGGCGAGGACGCCCAGACCCTCCAGGACATCCTGGACGGCATCATGCCCGGCATGCTCGGCATGATCGCCTTCTGGCTGTACTACTGGCTGCTGTCCAAGAAGATCAACCCCATGGTGCTGATCGTGGCCACCATGGTCGTGGGCATCATCGGCGCGTTCTTCGGCGTGCTGGCGTAAGGGTCCGGCTGCATAGATTTTCGTTGCAACCTGGAAAGGGGATGGAGCAGGCCTATGCCCTCCATCCCCTTTTTGTATAGAAGGAGTTCGTATGTTCGCGAAGGGTCGCGAAGCAATGCGTCTGACGCCGGCAGAGGTCAGGCTGATTCTTATTGAGTCCCTGCAGTGGTGCGCCAACAACGCGGTCTACTTTTTGGGGCTTATCGGTGCGGCCACGTATGATCTGGCCGGCACGGCCTTTTTGGTTGCCGCCATTACGCTCGCGCGCAATCTTATGACGTCGGTGGGCAATATGGTGTCGGGCTCGGTCATCGATCGCTTTGGACCGCGCCGGACGTCGTTTGTGACGTGCGTGATTACGGCAGTGCTATCGCTTGGCGTGGGGTTAGCGCCGTTGTCTGTCCCCGGGCTTGTGTTTGCCGCGTGCGTCTTGGGACTTGCGGGCGGCTTTATCAACACCTGCACGCATGCGTTTCCGGGATACCTGGAGTCGACCACCGAGGGTCGTACCCGCGTGAACGGCCTCATGGTGTTCTACAGCAATATCGCCTATACCGCTGGCCCGCTGCTCGGCGGTGCCATCGTGAGCTGTTTTGCCACGCAATCGGTTTATCTGCTCATGGCGGGCATGATGGGTGTGGCGGCCGTGCTCTCCTTGGGCTGTCACGAGTGTGTTGCTCCCGCAAAAGGGGAGAAGCCGAAGGGCGGTATTCTGGGCGGCATGGCCGAGGGTGCGCGACTTACGTTTCGCGACCACGACTTGCGCCTCATCTTTATCTCGGGCTTTTTGGGTTTCTTTGCGTTTGGCGCGTTCGATTCGCTGGAGTCGTTGTTCTACCGTGATGTACTCAACGTGGATATCGTCTGGCTGGGCTGGTTGTCCTCGGTCGTGGGCCTCACTTCCTCGGTGGGTGCGTTCATCCTGACCAAGCTTTCTGCTCGCCATGTCAACCTGCGATTGCTGCTCGGCGCGCTCATGGCCGTGGGCATTGGGTCCATGGTGTACGTGGGCACCGATATGCTGGGGGTCGCGATTATCGGTCAGGCGATTAACGGTCTGGCCTGGGGGTTCCTGGAGCCGCTGCAGATGATCTTGATTCAGGAGCGTGCCGACATCAAATACCTGGGGCGCATTACCGGCTTTGTGCGTTTTGGCCTGATGAGCGCCGGCGTGCTGCCGCTGCTGGCGGCTCCGTTTTTGGCGGAGGCTTTGGGCGTCCAGGCGGTGCTATTTGGGGCATCGACCATTATTGCGCTGGTAGGAACGCTGTTCTTTGTCACACAAGGGAGGCGCCAGAGGTATTAGCTATACATTCAATTCTGATTTAATACCACTCACCAGAGAATTTCGACCGTTCACCGAGGATTGGAACAGATTGATAAGTGGTATTAAAAACACCTTAGGTGTATGTCTATAATTGGTATCGAAAAGAAACGCGATGTATAGAGTCGCGTGCAGGACAGAAAGGAAAAGCCATGAAGGAAACCGAGAAGATCGAGATCATGCATTTCGACCAGGAGGGCTATCTCG
>UQIH01000036.1 GCA_900541145.1 uncultured Collinsella sp.
TAGACCTCGAGGTCGCGGTCGCCGAACTTGTTCATGAGGTACTCGAGCTGCATGAACTCGTCCCAGGTGCCGCCGACGCCCATCAGGAAGACGGCGTCGTAGCCCTCCTCGTGCACGCGGTCGGCCAGGGCGGTCATCTTCTTGCCGGCCTCGTAGACGTTCCTGCCGTCCTCGAGGTAGCCCTCCTGGTCGAAGTGCATGATTTCGATCTTCTCGGTCTCCTTCATGTGTGTCCTCCCATCACATGTGCGCAATTCTATACATCGCGCTTCTTGCTGATACCAATTATAGCCATACGATTGCTTGTTATTTAATACCAATCCAAACTCACGGAGATTTGCGGCGAACGGTCGGTTTCCTCGCCCGAGTGGTATTACAACGCCAATAGTTGTCTATTTCGAGCGCTACTGCCAACGGGTTCCCCACAACTCGCCAGCTATAAAAGCGTTGCGCCAGACCCGCCCAAGCGTTTCCGGCGCAACCGCGCAGTTTAGTTATTCGGCTTCCATCTCCGCTGTCACACGGTGATACATCTCGATAACCTGAGTCGTCGCCTTGGACGGATCCTGATAGTAGCGGCCATCACACGTCTCGGCCGAGACATAGCCCGTATAGCCGTGGCGCATGAGTGCCTCGAGGTCGGCACGCATATCACGCTCGCCGTCGCCCCAGGCAAGATGCGTCGTGCCGCCGCCCACATCTACAAAGTGGGTGTGAACGATCTTGTCGCCCAAAACCTCAAAGTAGCCGTCGATCGTGTCGCCGGCAACTTCCATGGCGCCAAAGTCGATACAGGCCTTCAGGTTGGGACGATCGACCGCCTCGAGGATGCGCGCGACATCCTGTGCGGTGTTGACCAACACGGACTCCGACGGCTGCAGGGCCTCGAGCGCGACGCGAATACCGCGCGTATCGGCGTAGGCGCACACCGAGCGCAGCATGGCAACGCTGCGGGCCCAGGCGTCCTCAGCCGGCTCGTCCAGATAGGCCCAACCACTCGTCACCAGAATCTGCGGCACGCCCAACTCAACGGCAACGTCGATCACATTCTTAAAGTACGAGAGGATGCGTTTTTGGCCCGCCTCACCGCGCACCGCGACGTTCCACGGCTTGGGGTTGTTCTGCTCGGGGCACACGCACACGATCTTGATACCGTATTGGGCGGCAAGATCGCGAATCTTATCCACCGAATCGTGCTCATGGCAATCCACATACAGGTGCATCGAGCCGGTCCACAGCTCGATATTGCGATAGCCGGCCTCACCTGCAGCCTTAAAAAACGTCTCGATGCTGTAGTAACGATGGTTGATGTTCATGAGCGAAAGCTCGGGTACGACCATAGCCCTCCCCTTTCGTACGGAGTTTTAAAAAACAGGGGGCCGCCGCAGATGCGACAAGCCCCCAAAGATCGACGCAACCGTTAGACGCGATGGAAGCGCGATTCGAACATATTAGGCAAGCACGCCAAAGTAAGCGCCGATGATGCCCACGACCATGGTGCAGAGGATCAGGACCATCGGGTTGATCTTCTTGGAGAGCAGCCAGTAGTAGAGCCAGAAGGCGGCCATACCGAGCATACCGGGCATGATGCCGTCCAGGATGTCCTGGAGAGTCTGGGCGGAGTCGCCCTGACCAATGGCGATGGGCAACGAAGCCCAGAACATGTCCTTGCTCATGGCGCCGACGACCATGACGCCGACAATGCCGACGCAGGCCATGATCTTTTGCATCAGGCCGGTCTTCTGAGCCTCGTCGAGGAAGCCAATGCCTAGCTCATAACCCTTGATAGCGCCAAAGATACGAATCAGGAACGCCGGGATGTTGTAGACGAGCAGGAAGGCGATGGGGCCAAAGACGTTGCCGGCCTGGCACAGGCTGATGCCCACGGCAGCGGCGACGACGCGCAGGGTGGACAGGAAGAAGGAGTCACCCAGGCCGGAAAGCGGACCCATGAGGGCGGCCTTGATGTCGTTGACGCTCTCGGGCTCAACCTCGCCACGAGCGACCTTTTCTTCCATGGCCATCGCGATGCCACCCACGAAGGGAGCGAGCTGCGGGGTGATGTTGAAGAATGCGCTGTGACGGTGCAAGGCCTCGGCGTAATCATCGGGACGGCCGGCATAGATCTTCTTGAGCATGTTGGCGACCATCAGGCAGAAGGCAATGTTCATCTGCTTGTAGTAGGTCCAGGAGAATTCCATGCCCAGGGCGCCGGTGTTCACGGCGCTCTTAATGAGGTCGGAGCGAGTAATCTGGTTCTCGGAATTAGAAGTCATCGTCCTCATCCCCTTCCACAGAAAGCTGGGACTGGGCGCCACCAAGGCCCAGCAGGTCGTACTTGTCGATGCCGATGATGATTGCGATCAGGGCTACGCCGAGGACGGGCACGTTGGCATAGGAGCACAGCAGGAAGCCCAGGAAGTAGAACGGCACGAGCTGCTTGGTAAGCACCAGACGGCCGAGCATGGCGAAGCCCATGGCAGGCAGGATGTTGGCTGCGACGCCAAAGCCATCGAGGACGAACGTCGGGATGAAGTCGAGCAGGCCCTGAACGGCGTCGGCACCCAGATAGAAGGAGACCGAGCACAGGATAAAGGCCAGGACGACAATCACGAGACCGATAATCCAGTGCATAGCGTAGATACCCTTGAGGTTACCCTTGCTGGCAAAGACGTCGGCACGGTCGACCAGAAGGGGCATACCGGCGTTGACGACGTTCTTAATGGCCAAGCACAGAGTGGCGATGGGCATCGCGAGCGCGATAGCGGCCTCGGTGCTCTGACCCAGCTGAATAGCGAAGGCGCAGGCGAGCACACCGCCAATACACTCATCGGGCGGCACGTAAGCGCCGATGGAGATTGAACCCATGAAGAGCAGCTCGAGGCTCGCACCGATGGCGAGGCCGGACTGCAGGTCCCCGAGGACTATGCCGACGAGCGGGCACAGAACGATCGGGCGGAACGCATAGAGCGTACCGAGCTGATAATCGAGCTTACCGAAGGCAGCGATAAGTCCGATGAGGATCGCTTGAACAAGCATTGTTCCTCCCTTTGATCCCTCTTGGATCCGCGCGGCGATTCTCGACTTGTCAGCGCGCCCTTTTCCATGCCGACAATCGCCTAGACAGATCCAGCTTGTACCGGTGTGCTGTTAACACCTAAACCGGTGCAAATGATTTGATACCAATTATATAGTCATGAGAAAACTATTTAATACCAATCGCTCAACGGGCGTGTACTCCCGGTGAACGGTAGATGGGGGTAACGGGTAAAGCGTTTATCCGGTACGCCCACGAATAGGGGCGGCGCCGTGCGCGCCGCCCGTGGTTCTCAATTAGAGGGCGCTTAGGGCATCGACCTTGGGGTCGTCGGCCAGAGCGCGAATCTCGACCTCGACACCGCGGCCGACGAGCTCACGAATGTCCTCTTCCTCGGCAGCAGTCACAAAGATCTGGCGGGAGATCTTACGGGCATCGGGACGCCGCTCGTCCTTGGACTTGGTGTTGCCCAGGTTGATGGAGGTGATCTGCGGGCAGCCGTCGACAAGCTGCTTGGCCTCGGCGATGCTGGCGACGCAGATGATCATCTTGTACTTATCGGTAACACCGGAGTTGATGGCCTCGATGGCGTGCTCCATGTCCTTGATGACGAGCTTGACGTTGGCCGGCTTTCCCATCTTGAGCGTAGTCTTCCAGACGGGATCGTTGGCAACCTTGTCGCCAACGCAGAAGATGCAGTCAGAGCCCAAGCCCTGGACCCAAGAGACGGCCACCTGGCCATGAAGCAGACGATGGTCGACGCGAAGCAGTTGAATCATGATTGACCCCCAAAGGTCTCATGCCGGAAACCCGGCCCCATTAATAGCAGGCGGTGACTAGAACTCTTCCTCGTCATCCGCATCGGTCAGCAGGTCGTTGACAAACTTGACGCGCGTGTCGTCAGCCGCGAGGATCTCGCGGATAACCTGATCGGCGGGAGCCTCCTGGTCCGAAAAGAGCAGCTGGATCAGCAGCGGCAGATTCATGTTGGCAACCAGGTAGGTGTTGGGGCGCGTCTGGACGATCTTGGTGAACTCGTTGTTGACGCTGCCGCCAAACAGGTCGGTGCACACGATTACGTCGTCGGCGGGGTCGAAGGTCGCCAGGAGCTTGGCGGCCTCCTCGGCGACGTCGGTGCGGCCGTCGACAAACATCGACAGGTCGTGGACGTTATCGCGCGCGCCCGAGAGCAGCTCGGTGCTCTCCTTGATGCCGGTCGCAAAATGCGCGTGGCTGGCGAAGATGTATTGCCTCATTGCGGTTTCCCCCAAATGAAATTAGTAGTCGAACTGGTGGTAGTAGCGGCGGTACTTGAGGTTGTGCTTGGTGACCAGCTCGTAGTTGCGCGAGAGGCGGTCGGTGGTCAGCACGGACAGGATCCACGGCGACACGATGACGCGGAAGTCGTCGTCCAGGCCCGGGATCGCGTACTCGGCGGTGTCGATGATGACGTAGTCCTCGTCGCCGGTCACGCCGCTGGTGAGGAAGGCGCGGACGCGCTCGTCGAGGGCGCGGCACTCGTCCTCTCCCATGAACAGGAACACCGGGACGCCGGGCTCGAGCAGCTCGAGCGTGCCGTGGAAGAAGTCGTGCGAGGTGATGTGGCGGATGCGCTTCCACTGCATCTCCTCGAGCAGGCACATGGAGTACAGGATGGTCTCGCCCCACAGCGCGCCCGAGCCGATGAACATGGTGTAGTCGGCCAGCGCGTACTTCCTGGCGAGCTCCTCGGCGCGCGGCTCGAAGCGCTTGCGGATGTCGAGCATGTCCTTCCAGACGTCCTTCGTCTGCTCGATGAACAGGTCGAACTTGGGGAAGCAGCCGCGGCGGTTGAGCAGGCGCAGGCCGAAGCAGTCGGCGAGGTAGTAGCCCTTCTCGCAGCCGC
>UQIH01000037.1 GCA_900541145.1 uncultured Collinsella sp.
AATGTTTTTATGTCCTGCTCATATCGTCTGTGCCGGCAGTTTGGGACACTCCTTGCGTTAATAGGCTGGCGCGCGTCAACCTGTTCTCATTGCAGCAAAAAAATTGCCCCGTTCTTGGTTGAGGACGGGGCAATTCGTCTTTTGGACTTGTGCAGCCAGGCTTATGCAAAGCGGGCGACGAGCTCCTGGAGCACGTCGGTCATCTTGACGAGCGAACTGACCGGGACGAACTCGTTGATGCCGTGGTAGCAATAGCCGCCGGTGGAAAGGTTGGGGCAGGGCAGACCGCGGAACGACAGCTGGGCGCCGTCGGTGCCGCCACGAATCGGCAGCACTTGGGGCTCAACGCCGCAGGCAAGGTAGGCTTCCTTGGCAACATCAATAAGCTCGGGATAGTCACGAACGATCTCGGCCATATTTCGATACTGCTGCTTAATCTCGACCGTCACGCGCTCCTCACCCAGACGCTGGTTGAGCATCGAGGCGGCGGCATCAATAAGGTCGAGTTTCTGCTGGAACTTGGCGGCGTCATGGTCGCGGACGATATAGCGCGCTGTGGCGTGATCGACGGTCGCAGATACACCCTCAAGGTGATAAAAGCCCTCGTAGCCTTCCGTATACTCCGGGCGCTGCGCGTAGGGGAGCAACGCGTTGAAGTCGCAGAA
Organism: uncultured Collinsella sp.; assembly: GCA_900541145.1. Taxonomy (GTDB): domain Bacteria; phylum Actinomycetota; class Coriobacteriia; order Coriobacteriales; family Coriobacteriaceae; genus Collinsella. Next base: position 666 of record UQIH01000037.1, read on the forward strand.
CAGATTGCCTGCGTTGACCATACGGCCCTTAGCGTCGCCCGGGTGGATGGACTGGCCCTCAAAACGGACGGTCGCCTCGGCGGCGTTAAAGCACTCCCACTCCAGCTCGCCGATGGGGCCGCCGTCGACCGTGTAGGCGTACTTGCAGCCAAAGGTAGCGATATCCAACAGCTCGGCTCCGTGGCCGATTTCCTCGTCAGGGCAGAAGCAAATGCCGAGTGCGGGATGGGGCAAAGAAGGGTCCTGAGCGATACGCGCGACAAGCGACATGATCTCGGCGACGCCTGCCTTGTCGTCCGCGCCCAGCAGCGTGGTGCCATCGCTGCAGACCAGGTCCTCACCCGCGAGGTCGTTCAGGGCGGGAAGCTTGGCGGTACTCATGGCAACGGGCTTACCGTCAACCGTGCCGCAGACCAGGTCGCCGCCTTCGTAGTGTACGATGTGCGGCTTCACGCCGGCGCCCGGTGCAACTTCGGTGGTATCGAGATGGGCGATCAGGCCCAGGGCGGGCTTGTCCTCAGCGCCCGCACTTGCGGGGATATGCGCGCAGACATAGGCGTGCTCGGTCACGTAGGCATCTTCCGCACCAAGCTCGCGCAGCTCTTCAGCCAGCACGTTGGCAAGGTCAAACTGAACGGCGCTCGAGGGTACCTGGTCGCAGTTTGCATCCTCGGACTGCGTGTTGATCTGGACGTAGCGCAAAAAGCGCTCGAGGACATCGGGGCTCGTGGTGGTGTTTTCCATAAAGACCGCTCCAATCTTGGTCGTCGTGTGCAACAAGAACTCTAGCACGGTATGCCACGGCATACCACGACGCTTGGATGGGGTAGAATCAGCCATTGAATGCAGAAGGGACGGAAGATCATGGATACGACAAATAGCTCGCGCGAACTACATCTGACGGTGGCGAACGAAGACTACTTGGAGTGCATGGTTCGCATTGAAAGCGAAGAGGGGGAAACCAACGGCGTGCGATCGGTCGACATCGCGCAGCGCCTTGGCGTCTCCAAGGCATCGGTCAATAAAGCGGTTTCGGCGCTCAAGGCATCCGAGCTTGTCGAGCAATCGCACTACGGCAAGGTGATCCTGACCGATCGCGGCCGCGAGGTTGGCACGGCTATCTGGTACCGTCATCGCCTCATCCGCACGTTTTTGGTTCAGGAGCTCGGTGTCGAATTTGAGCGAGCCGATTCCGAGGCCTGCATGATGGAGCATGCGCTATCCGAGGACACGATGAGCCGCTGGCTCGCCTATCTCGAAAAGCAGGGAATCAGCGTCGAGGAATAGCGGGATATATATGGATACGAGTTATTACAACCGCTTTGGTGCCGAGGAACTTACGCGCCGCTTGTCGAGCGAGACCTTGTTGGCGCAGGGCCCCATGGGCAGTGTTCTGTTGAGTGAGTACGATGCCGCCGACATTCCACCGGCGTTTTGGAATCTGGCAGAGCCGCAGACCGTTTATCGTATCCATCGCTTGTATGTCGCCGCCGGCGCACAGGTGCTCATTACCAACACCTTTCAGGCATCGAGCTATGCCCTCAAGCACGACCAGATTGCGCCGTCCGTGGCGGAGGTCAATCGCGGGGCCGTCGACGATGTCCGCCAGGCGCACCCTCAGCTGCTGCTGGGCTCGATGGGCCCGATCGGTATTGAGTGGTTTGCCGAGGACTCTGCCGAGTATCGTGAAATCCGAGGCATTGCGCGCGAACAGGCGCACGCCTTGCTCAATGCTGGTGTTGACGGTCTGCTGATCGAGACGGTGACGTCTATCCGTAATTTGCAGCCCATGCTTGCCGGCGCCCGAGATGCCGCCGATGGCATGCCTGTTCTGGTGAGTTTTGTCGTTGACGATAAAGGCGACCTGTTGGGCGATGGCCTCAACATCGAGGCAGCCGTTTTGTACGCCGAAAAACACGGCGCAAACTCGGTTGGTGTTAATTGCTGTTCGCTTGCGGCCGCGAACGCGGCGGTGCCCAGGATGGTTGCATCGGCGACTACTCCCGTCACGGTGCGTCCCAACGTGGGCGACCCGGTCCAGACTCAGGATGGCCCCGTATGGCACGAGAATCCCGAAGCTTTCGCGCGCGCATGCATCGAATGGAGACATGCCGGTGCCGCAATGGTGGGCAGTTGCTGTGGAACCACGGCAATCACTACGGCCGCGATGGCCGAGGCGCTCGATATATAAAGGGCAAAACCGCTCCATACGGGGCGGTTTTTTTATTGCTTGCATGTCCTCGGCAGCATTTGCCCAAATGGTGAATGCTGGTGCCGGCAGGTTGCCGAGTGCGTGTTGCGGGTATACCTCACGCGTACCATGATCCAAACGCTGTGAGGTGTCTGCGCGTGTGCGCGATAATTCATTTTGGAACTGACGGTTGGCGCGCTCGCGTCGATGAGGACTTCACTGCCGATAACGTTGCCCGTATCGCCGATGCCGTTGGCGAGTTGTGGCAAAAGACCAATCCGGGCAAAACGGTATATATAGGGTTCGACACCCGGCCCCTGGCGAGCGAGTTCGCTGAGCTTGCGGCGGGCGTGCTAGCAGCGCACGGGCTGGACGCTGTGCTCGCTTCGCGACCTGTTCCGACCCCTGCCCTTACGTGGGCGGCGGCTTATGACGGTGAAGCGTGCGGCGCGCTCATGGTGACGGGGTCCCATCATCCGCAGGGCTATCTGTGCCTCAAGATTCGCATGGGTGACGGCTCGACCGCCAACCAGGATGTCATCGAAGAGCTCGAAGAGACTATGGCTCCCGAGCCAATGGGGATCGAGGGGCAATATCGCACCGCGGATATCATTCCTGACTATATGCAGGCGGTGGCATCGTTTGTCGATGCCGAAGCCATCCGCGCCGCGCACCTGCGCGTGGTTGTCGATCCCATGGGCGGCGCAGCCCAGGGCTATCTAGCCGACTTGCTGCGCGAGCTTGGCGTTGAGGTGCACGAGATTCACGCCGGGCAGGCGTCTGACCAAGAAGATATCTGCCCCGACCCCGTTGAACCGTGGGTGGACGCTTGCGAGCGCACGGTTATCGAGGACGGAGCTTGCGCTGGCCTGGTGACCGACGGCGACGCCGACCGTATCGGCGCGGTTGACGAGCGCGGCAGATATATACATCCGCATCAGATCATGGCGCTCGTTTTGGGCGACTTGGTTCAATTTCGTAATTTGGAGGGGCGCGTCGTCGTCAATCTTTCATGCTCGACGCTCGTGCGTCGCATTGCCGAGGCGCTTGGCTGCCGCGTGACCGTCAAACCAGTCGGTTTCAAATATATAGCGGCAGAGATGAAGAAGGGCGGCGTCCTCATGGGCGGCGAAGAAGCCGGTGGTATCGGCATCGCCGCGCATATGCCCGAGCGCGATGGAATCCTCGCCTGTCTGATTCTGTGTGAGCTTATGGCAAAGACGGACGCGCCTTTGGGCGTTCTGGTCGACCAACTCGAGGACAGTTTTGGTAAGACGAGTTACGGTCGACGCGATTTGCGCCTTGAGGCCGAAGATGCCGAAACGTTACGAACCCTGCTGCCGGGCGTAAACCCCAAGTCGATTTGTGGCAAGGTGCCGCAAAACGTTAGTCATATGGATGGCTTGCGTTTAGCATTCGAGGATGACACGTGGCTGTTGGTCCGTCCTAGCGGGACCGAACCAGTGGTGCGCGTCTACGCCGAGGGGTTCTCGGTGGAAGAACGTGATGAGTTGCTCGATGCTGGCTGTGCTTTAGCTAGGGGGACGTATCCGCTTTAACCATGAGACTGCCTTATATAAAGAGATGCTCGGCGAGCGGTAGTTAACGGCTGGCAAACGTTAGTCGGATCACAAGATGTGTAGGAAATGTGTACGCCCAGATTCCCGCCCGCGGGGCCCCTCCGGTCTGGCAATATATCTCCTTGCCGCGCGGCCCGGTGGAACCGGGAACCAGCGCAGGCGTGCACCTTGAGAACCGGATACTGCGAGGATGGACACTTACTTCAGTGTCGCATCCGGGCAGACATCGAACCATTTGAAATGGTCTAACTTGGATTTGTT
>UQIH01000038.1 GCA_900541145.1 uncultured Collinsella sp.
GCCTTGACCACCGCGTTGTCGTTGGCGTAGTGCATAAAGTCCGAGCCCGAAAAACGGTTCGAGGGCCTGCTCGACCTATCGTGCGTTTGAGCCGACGAGCGCTGAGCATGCGACGAACGTGCCGGGCGCACTGGTCCATCTGTCGAAGTATTCACTTGAGCATTGGGGCGCGAGGTACTTGTCGGGCGTTGCATGGAGCGGTCGGCGCCGGCGTAGGCGGACCCGCCAAGCTGCGCGGTACGCGCACGACGAGACGACGGCTCACGCGAACCGGCGGAATAGTACCTGTTGTCGTAAATCTGATCCATGTGCGCCTTGTGCGGTTGAGGTTTGTTTGCGCTAAGTCCTTTAGTTATAGCACGAGCGTGCGCACCGCCTTCGCCAGCCTTTGCTCGACATAAAAAAGGCGCTGAGCCATATGGCCCAGCGCCCAATGGCGGCCATCAGAAGTGGAACGGAGCCGAGTCAACCCCGCCCCCGCGTACGCCACTTGTTTAGCGAATGTTGTAGAACGCGGCCTTGCCGGCGTAGCGCGCGCTGCCCTCGAGCTCGTCCTCGATGCGGATGAGCTGGTTGTACTTGGCGATGCGGTCGCTGCGGCACGGGGCGCCCGACTTGATCTGGCCGGCGTTGACGCCCACGACCAGGTCGGCGATCGTGGAGTCCTCGGTCTCGCCGGAGCGGTGGCTCACGATGCAGGCGTAACCGGCCTCCTTGGCGGTCTCGATGGCCTCGAGCGACTCGGTGAGCGTGCCGATCTGGTTGACCTTGACCAGGATCGCGTTGGCGGCACCCAGCTCGATGCCCTTCTTGAGGCGCTCGGTGTTGGTGACGAACAGGTCGTCGCCCACCAGCTGCACCTTGTTGCCAATGCGACGGGTGAGCTCAACCCAGCCGTCCCAGTCCTCCTCGGCCATGCCGTCCTCGATGGAGATGATGGGATAGGTGTCGACGAGCTTCTCCCAGTAATCGACCATCTGGGCACTCGTGTACTCAACACCCTCGCCCTTGAGCTCGTACATACCGGTCTCAGCGTTGTAGAACTCGGTGGACGCCGGATCCATGGCGTACATAAAGTCGACGCCGGGCTTAAAGCCAGCCTTCTCGACGGCCTTGGTGATGTACTCGAACGGCTCGGCATTGGTCTTGAGGTTGGGCGCAAAGCCGCCCTCGTCGCCCACGCCGCCGCCCAGGCCGGCCTCGTGCAGCACGCCCTTGAGGGTGTGGTAGACTTCGGCGCACCAACGCAGGCCCTCGGCAAAGCTCGGGGCGCCCACCGGCATGATCATAAACTCCTGGAAGTCAACGTTGTTGTCGGCATGCACGCCGCCGTTGAGAATGTTCATCATGGGCGTGGGCAACAGGTGGGCGTTGACGCCGCCCAGGTACTGGTACAGCGACAGGCCCGCCGACTCGGCAGCGGCGCGGGCGACGGCCAGCGACACGCCCAGAATGGCGTTGGCACCGAGCTTGGTCTTGTTGGGCGTACCGTCGGCGGCAATCAGTGCGGCGTCAATGGCACGCTGATCGAAGGCATCGAGGCCCACGACGGCGTTGGCGCACTCGTTGTTGACGTGCTCGACGGCCCGCGAAACGCCCTTGCCCAGGTAGCGACCCTTGTCGCCGTCGCGCAGTTCACATGCCTCAAAGGCGCCGGTCGAAGCGCCCGAAGGCACCATCGCGCGACCGAAGCTGCCATCCTCGAGCACGACCTCCACCTCGACGGTGGGGTTGCCGCGGCTGTCGAGCACCTCACGACCGTAGACGTCCAAAATGTCACTCATGTTGTCTCCCTCTCACTTGGAAACGTAGTGGATGCAAGCGACCGGCTGACCGTGCACCGTCGGTGCGCCTCCGTAAGTTAGCCATGTCGCACTTTTTGCATTATGCCCTAAGTTAGCCGAGGGATACACTTGATTTTCGAAAAAATTAGCGGGAACGATGAGGCGTGTCAGCCCGTCGTTCCCGCAGTCTTACTCCCCTGCCTTTGCTGCGTCCCACAGGTCGTTGAGGCCGTGGGTCGAAAGCTCGGCAAGATCCACGTGAGCATCGGCCGCCATCTGCTCCATCGCGGCCCAGCGGCGGCGGAACTTTGCTGTGCTGGCACGCAGGGCGCTCTCGGCGTCAATCCCCTCCTTGCGCGCGACGTTGACCAGGGCAAAGAGCAGGTCGCCAAACTCCATCTCGCGCTCGGGCGAGCCAGGGGCCTCGGCCTCAAACTCGGCACGTTCCTCGGCGACCTCGTCCCACACGTCCTGGACCGTCTCCCACTCAAAGCCCACGGCAGCCGCCTTGCGCGACACCTTCTGAGCCTGCATCAACGCCGGCAGATGCGTGGGCACGCCATCGAGCAGACCCTCGGGCGCGGCCTCGCCCGCCGCCACGGCCTTGTCCTTGGCGGCTTTCTCGGCAAGCTTGACCTCGTCCCAAATCTTGAGTACCTCGTCGGAGCTGTCGGCATCCGCATCGCCAAACACGTGCGGATGACGGCGAATGAGCTTGGCGTCGATATCGTGCGCCACGTCGGCCAGCGTAAACTCGCCGGCGTCAGCAGCAATCTGCGCATGCAGCACGACCTGCATGAGCACGTCACCCAGCTCCTCGCGCAGGTGAACCGCGTCGTCCGCCTCGATGCAGTCGAGCGCCTCGTAGGCCTCCTCGATCATGTTCTTGCCAATGCTGCGGTGCGTCTGCTCGCGGTCCCACGGGCAGCCGTCGGGCTGACGCAGACGCCAGATGGTCTGCACCAGATGCTGCAGCTCGGCCGATGCATCTACCAGCGTGGACAGGTCACGCGAACCCTCGGCATTTTGCTGAGCCATATGCTCGGCCATGGCTAGTCCTCCTCCATGATCACGTGGCGGAACGCGCCGCCCTCGTAGATGCCGTAGCTGTGCGTACCGTCCTTGGGGATGCTCACGCTGCCGGGGTTGAAGAGCCACAGACCAGGATGCTCCTCGCTCGCTTCGTTGACCTTGATGTGCGTGTGACCGTAGACGAGCGCGGAGCCCTCGGGCAGCGCGGGCGCGTGGTCGACGCTGTTGTGCAT
>UQIH01000039.1 GCA_900541145.1 uncultured Collinsella sp.
CGAGGTAGCCCTCCTGGTCGAAGTGCATGATTTCGATCTTCTCGGTCTCCTTCATTCCCGCTCCTTTCACGAGCAGTTTGAATTGTCGCACGGAATGAACGGGCTTGCCGCCCCGTCGCACCGCTTAACCTTGTGGACATCTTGGCCCCAAGCTCAACAATTCAAAGGTTCTTAATACCAGTGAACGATTACAGGTTAGCCGTTTTTAATACCGATTTTATGATTTCATCCTCCCCTCTCGGTAGACGGTCAGTTTTTGCCGCTCATCGGTCAAGCGACATATATCCGTAAAAACGAGCGCCCCCGCCATGCGCAGGGACGCTCTAGACGCTAATAGTTGTAGGTATATCCGCCGGCGTCGCCGCGGGTAAAAGACTTGGCATGCTCGATTGCCTGCCCACTCGAGTCATAGGTCAGGCCTTCCAGCACGAGCGCCAGATCGCCCGGCTCAAGATTGAGCAAACTCGCATCGCGTGCGCCCAGCGCCTCGATATCGAGTTTCTCTACCGACTGATCTGGCTTGCGTCCCAACATATCGTAGGTCTCGAACAGGCTGAAGACCGAAATGTCCACGTCTTCGATGCCCGGAAACAGCAGGCACGGAATCAGTGTCATCTCGATCGATACGGGCTCACCATCGATGCAGTTGAGGCGGCGCACCGAGTAAAGCAGATCGTCCTCGGCGATGCCAAACAAGTCGGCATAATACGGGCCGGCGTAGCGTTTGGAGCGCGCCAGGATGCGCACCGACGGCGTCGCGCCCGATGCCAGAACCGACTGGCGGAAGCCGCCCTTGCGTTCGTGCTCGTCAAACCACTTGTGTCCCACAAAGGCGCCTTTGCCCTGCACGCGACGAATCTGGCCACTTTTGACCAGCTCGTCCATGGCGCTTCGGATTGTCAGGCGTGTCGTGCCAAACTCCTCGGCCAGCTCGTTTTCGGACGGAATCATCGAGCCCGTCGGGTAGTCGCCGCGCTCGATTCGCTCCGCAATGCAGCGGCGAATTTGTTTGTAAACCGGCAAGTCTTCTACTGCATCAGCCATTCGACACCTACCTTCGTCGCAACGCCGTCTGCCTCGCCGTTATCGGCAAAACGATACTTGGTCGGCAGAATCACGGACTTGCAATACTCGACAAAGCCATCGTTCTCGTCACGCTCGTGCGAAGCCTTGTAAAACACCGGCGTGCCCTCCTGAGCACCCAGCAACTTGGCCTCGTCGGCGTTCAGACGGCTGATGGAAATATGCTCCTTGCCGTGCGTCACATGGACATTCCCCTCCTTGAGCAAAACGTCGTAGAGGCTTTCCTGCTCAAAATCGTGATCGGGAAGCGAGGGGCACAAAGACAGATTGACGTAAGCCGTCTCGATCGATGCCGGGGAACCGTTGACCACACGCACGCGCCGAATGCAGAAGAGCGGCATGCCCAGGTCGATCTGGGCTTTTTGGGCAAGATCGATATCGGCATACACGACCTTGGACCAAACCAGGCGCGCGGTCGACTTTGAGCCAACCCTCTCCACCGCCTGCGTATAGTTCCATGTTTCCTGAAAGATGTTCAGCGGTTTGGGAGGACACACATAGGTGCCCGAACCGCGGCGGCTTTCCAAAGTTCCGCACGAAATAAGGCGCGTGATCGCAGCACGCAACGCCGTGCGCGACACGCCCAGCTCTTCACAGAGCACACGCTCGGCGGGCAGCCGGTCGCCACTCTGCAGGTCATAATGTTTGATATACCAAAGAATGCCCTCAAAGGCGCGATCTTTGGGCGGAATCGCATATGGTTCACTCGACATGGGCAAGACTCCTCAACCGCTTGATGCTGCAGGAATCATTGCTCCGGACGCCTCATGGCGTCGAAGGCTTCTTTGATCTGCTCCGCAACGTTCCGATACGACCGATATAGGCCGGAGTCTCGCTTGACTTCGCCCGCGGTCACCGGAATCTCAAGCTTCGAAATCTCATCCTTGCCGGTTTGCACGGCAACGATGACACCCATACCAAGGCACATATTACGCTTGGCAGCGTTGTTTTTGGTAGCCTGAGCTGGATTAATCAAAATCTGCTGAGCCAGTTCGCGTTTGCTGAGCTCCGGCACATCCTCGGGATTTCCGGTCTCGGCAATCTCGCACTGCAGCACATCCGCATAGTCAAAAATCTTAGGCTCTGCACCACGCTGATGCACGGCCCACTTGCGGCGCGTGGCATCCTGGTAGATAGCCGGCAAAAATGTAAACCGCGGCGGGTCCAAAATCGTATCCGTGATGGTAAACACATCGGGATCAA